>NZ_LT837803.1:600000-1200000 GCF_900174485.1 Sterolibacterium denitrificans
CTCGAACCGCTATGTCCATTCCGACCTGATGAACCGCACCAAGATGCTGCTGCTGATGCTGAAGGGTGCCCTGGGCAAGAAAGGCGCAGGCTATCAGGCGACCGGCTGGGTGGATCTGGACGGCTTCGGCAATGCCATGCAGATGGAAAAAAGCGGCATGACCGGCCGCCTGGCGGTGATGCTCAATGCCATGCCGCCCAAGGAACTGTTCAACGCCATCGTCGACATCATCAAGAAGCGCAAGACCGAAAACGACGTCGCGCTGGAAGGCGAGAACAACTACCTGCGCAACAAATTGTGTACCAGCGACGTGGTCGAAGTGAACCTGAAATCGGAAGGCTACCGCGCCGCTCTCAGCAAGGAACAGGAAGGGCTTTATCCGCGCGAGCTGTCCGACTACTACGACGAGGCGCACGAGAAAGGCTGGGCACCTGGCCTGCCGCGCAAGAACACGCCGAAAATCTTCTTCAGCGGCGGCTCCAACCTCCTGCGTCGCAACAACCTGCCGCAATACCTGAAGGCGCATATCTGGGATCAGATGGATTGCATCGTCGACGTCAATCCCAAGTATTCCTACACCGGCACCCAGGCCGACTACATCCTGCCGGCGGCCGGCTGGTACGAGAAGACCGGCATCAAGTACACCATGTCCTACATCCCTTACCTGCACTATTGCGATGCGGCCGTGCCGCCGCTGGCGGAAAGCAAGGGCGAATGGGAAATCTACTGGTTGCTGACGCGTGAAATGGAGAACTACGCCAAGGAAAAGAACCAGCCGATCCTGGATGGCTGCGGGCGTGGCACGATCGACATGAAGACCATCCACCAGCGCTACACCAACCAGGGCGACCTGGGGCAGCATGATCAGGACAAGGTCACCGAGGAAATCCTGCGTTCCGAATCGACCAAGGGCATGACCGTCGAAGGCCTGCGCCAGACCGGCATCGCCAAGTACACCGCCACCGGCAAGAACGTCCAGGCCACCGCACTCAACAATCCGGACTGGAAGGGCGAAGGCGTGCTCACCACGCTGACCCGCTTCACGGTGCACAAGGAACCCTGGCCGACCTACAGCGGCCGCATTTCCAGCTTCATCGATCACCCCTGGTTCATCGAAGGGCACGAACAGTTCGCCACCCACAAGGACAGCCCCAAGGCCGGCGGCGACTATCCGTTCATCTTCGTCAGCTGCCACGCGCGCTGGTCGATTCACTCGACCTGGCGCGATACGCCGATGATGCTGCGTCTGCAGCGCGGCGAGCCGCTGGTGTATCTGAATCCCACCGATGCCGCGAAGATCGGCGTCAAGGATTTCGAATACGTCGAGATCTACAACAACTACGGCTCGATCCGCATGCGCCTGAAAGTCACGGCGATGGTGCGTCCGGGCGTGGCCTACTACTACCACGCCTGGGAACCGCATCAGTTCCCGAATCACGAGTCCTACAAGAACCTGATCCCCGGTATCGTGCAGCCCTTGCACTATGCTGGCGGCTACGGGCACATCAACCATGCGCTCAACCGCTTCCAGCCGGGCAGCGCCGTGCAGGACACGCGCATCGGCATCAAGCCCTGGACGGGTCAAGCCACCGGCGTCAAACCCGTGGTGGTGACGGCTGAAGAGGCTGCCATCGCCGAGCGCGCCAACCAGGCCATTTGAGTTTCGGGTACTGAGACGAACAGGAAGAACACGAAATGAGCACACAAACTCCCACCCAACGCCAAGTATCGATGGTGCTGGATTTGAACAAATGCCTGGGCTGCCACACGTGCAGCATCGCCTGCAAGAAGATGTGGAACACGGATCCGGGCACGGACTACACCTACTGGAACAACGTCGAAACCATGCCCGGGAAGGGCTACCCGGCGAACTACCCGCAGATCGGCGGGCGCACCGAGACGGGCGAAGTCAAGCGCGGCCAGATCCCCAACATGGACACCGGCTACGGCCGCGCCTGGAGCTTCAACCACAAGGACGTCCTGGCCTCCACCGGGCAGCCGGTCAAGCTCTGGATCAAGCCCAAGGAAGAAGTCAAATGGGGCCCGAACTTCGACGAAGACGAAGGCACGGGCCACTACCCGCAGGACAACCACTACTTCTACCTGCCGCGGCTGTGCAACCACTGCACCCACCCGGCCTGCCTGGACGCCTGCCCGCGCGGCGCGATCGAAAAGCGCGAGCACGACGGCATCGTCCTGGTCAACCAGGATCGCTGCCACGGCTACCGCTTCTGCGTCGAAGCCTGCCCGTACAAAAAGGTGTACTTCGACCACGTGCGCCAGGTCTCGGCCAAATGCATCTTCTGCGCGCCGCGCGTCGAAGAAGGCGTGGCACCGGCCTGCGCGCGCCAATGTCCGGGCCGCCTGCGCTTCGTGGGCTACCGCGACGACCAGGACGGGCCGATCTGGAAACTGGTCGAAAAATACCAGGTCGCGCTGCCGCTGCACGGCGAATGGGGCCTGGGGCCGAACGTCTTCTACGTCCCGCCGATGAGCCCGTCGAAAATGGACGATCGTGGGCGTCCGACGGGCGAACCGCGCATCCCGCTGGCCTACCTGGAATCGCTGTTCGGCCCGCGCGTCAAGGACGTGCTGAATCTGCTGCACGCGGAGCGTGACAAAAAGAAGCGCGGGGAAAAGAGCGAACTGATGGATCTCTTGATCGCCTACAACTGGAACGACAACTTCAAGCTGGAGCCGCAGCAACGCGAAGTCTTCGGCGAGCGCCACTGAACCGAGCGGGGAAGAACAAAGCCATGAAGAAGACAGTAACCTTGATAGCGGCCCCGACGGCGATCCAGCCGGGTGGCTACATCGCCAAGGCCTACGAAGACCGCACGGTACCGGGCTTGAGCCAGGCCGACCTGGACATCGAAGCCAAGGGCCAGGGCTGGCAAATCACGCTCTCCTGGGCCTGCCCGGCGCCGGTGAAGAGCATCGCCCGGGAGACCGACAAGTTTCTGGATGCCTGCGCCCTGCTGGTGCCGGCGACGGAGAATGCGCAGTGGATCACCATGGGCTCGAAGGAAGACCCGGTCGAAGGGGTGCTGTGGAAGGCCGACCGTGAAAAGCCGTGGCGGATGCAGGCGGAAGGTCTGGGGACGATGATCCGTCAGGAAGCGCCGGTTGACTGGACGGTGGCGGCCGAGCATGCCAATGGCCGCTGGACGGTGCGTTTCGAGATTGGCGCGTGGCCGGTGCTCAGCCAGTACAAGCAACTGGGCTTCGCCATCTGGCTGGGCGAACGGCAGGATCGTGCCGGTCTGAAGTCCGTCAGCCCGGGGTGGTTGGCGGCGGTTTGAGTCATTCTTGCGCAGTCCACCTGGAGGCTCTGTCATGACCGAAGAACTGCCCATCCCGCAGCCGGAAGGAGATCTCACGCCGGCAGCCTTGGCGGATATCGCCGAGCAGTTGCGCCCGCAGACCCTCAACTTCCTCGCCTGGAGCGCGTTGTGGAGCACGCTCACCGAGGATGATCTGCGCGCTGCCGCCTGGGAAGCGCTGGATTTGCCCGGCGACTTCGATGCCGTTCACATCAATTACTGGAACACGTTCCAGGTCGGTATTCCGCAGCCGCCGATCCCGGCGATGATCCATGCCCTGATGAACATCGATGGCGCTGGTGCGCGTGAGGATTTCATGCGTGCCGCCGACCATCTGGGCCTGAGCTGGGGGCATGCCCGCCTGTCCCCCGATCAGCTCGGTCCGGCCTGCGAAATCTTCGCCATGGCCGTCGAACAGGAAGAGCCGGTGATCATCGCTCACCTGTCGAAAACCTATTTTCTGCCCTGGCTCGATCTGGCACAGGATCAGTTGAACGCTTCAGCCAACCCGGAGCTGGCGCAAATGCTGGCCCTGTTCCGCGAGCATCTGCAGGAAGCCATCCGCCTGATGCCGGTGGCGGGTTGAGCTTGGCGGTCCGGCGCAGAAACCTCGAGCATCCAGTCGAGCGCCGGGGCTGATTGAAAGCGGCTCCCTTTCTCCTCACGCCATGTGCTTTGCGATGGCGTGGCATATCCCCTTCTCCGTGCACGCCACAATAAAATGCGGTAGGATGAGCGGCTGATAATTAACACGAGTGTTAGATAGCCTGTCGTCGGGCGTGCTCGTGCAGACAACTACGGGGGAGTGCAACATGGAGCGGAGTTCAGCCAGTTCCACGGTCGGCCTGTCGGTTAGCCGGCGGCAGTTTCTGATCAAGGCCGGTCTGGCCAGCATGGCTGGCGGCACGCTCGCCCTGTTCGGCTGCCATCGGGCGCCTTTGCAGCATTTTCACGGTACGATGGGCGGTCGTTTCGACCTCGGCCCGCGCACCACGCCCAAGCTCGGTAACTGGCAGGATCTTTACCGCCAGCGCTGGACCTGGGACAAGGTGGCCAAAGGCTCGCACGGCTGGGCCAACTGCCGCTCGGCCTGCGAGTGGGATCTCTACGTCAAGGATGGCATCGTCGTCCGCGAGGAACAGAGTGCCACCTACGAGGCTTCCGAACCCGGCGTTCCCGACTTCAATCCGCGCGGCTGCCAGAAGGGCGCGTGTTATACGGAAGTGATGTACGGGCCGTCGCGCACCACCGTGCCGCTGAAGCGTGTCGGCCCGCGCGGTTCCGGCAAGTGGGAAAAAATCTCCTGGGAACAGGCGCTGAGGGAAATCGCCGTCAAGACCGTCGATGCCGTCGAGGAGTACGGTACCGACACGGTCTTCCAGGATCTCGGTCCCAATTTCGATTTCGGTCCCAGCACGGCCGGGCGCTTCAAGTTCATGTACCAGGCCAGCAGCCTGTTTTCCGACATGTGGGGCGAGATCGGCGACCTCAACTTCGGCGCCACCATGGCACTGGGCGCGGCGCAGATCGGCGGTTCGTCGGATGACTGGTTTCTTTCCGACTTCATCGTGGTCTGGATGATGAATCCCTCGGTGACCCAGATTCCCGATGCGCATTTCCTCTATGAAGCGCGCTACAACGGCACCGAATTGTGCGTCATCGATCCGCAGTATTCGGCCACGGCGATCCATGCCGACCAGTGGCTGCCGATCCACACCGGCACCGATGCGGCCTTGGGTCTGGCGGTGGCGCGCCATCTGCTGGAAGTCGGCGCCATCGACCTGCCTTTCATCCGCGAGCAGACCGATTTGCCGCTGCTGGTGCGCATCGACAGCGGACGTTTCCTGCGCGAGGAAGACCTCAAGGACGGTGGCAGTCCGGATCAGTTGTACATGTGGCATCCGCAGAAAAACGCAGCCGTCCCCGCGCCCGGCTGCACCGGCAACACCACGCGCAAGCTGACGCTGGATTTCGAGCCGCCGATCGACGGCCAGTGGACGATCCGGCTCGCCAATGGCCAGGAAGTGCTGGTTGCCCCGGTGGGCGCGCTGCTGAAGGAACATCTGGAGCCGTGGACTTTCGAGCACACGGCCGCAGTCACCAAGCTGCACGTCGAGCAGATCAAGCGCTTCGCCGAAGGCTGGGCCAAAGCGGAACGGCCCAAGGTGCTCTCGTCATGGGGCTCGAACCGTTTCGTCCATTCGGATCTGATGAACCGGGCAAAAATTCTCTGCCTGATGTTGAAAGGCTCATTCGGCAAGAAAGGCTGTGGCTATGAAGCCACGGGCATCGTCGACATGGAAGGCTTCAACAACGCCATGCGCATGGAGCGCGAGGGCATGCGCGGGCGCCTGGGTACACTGATGGGCATGATGACGCCGGGCGAGCTGTTTTCCAACGTGCTGGAGATCGTCAAGAAACGCAAGACCGAAAGCGATTTCATCCTCGAAACCGAGATGAAATACCTCAAGGAACAGTTGTGCAGCAGTGACGTGGTCGAAACCAACTTCAAGTCGCCGGGCTACCGGGCGGCCATCGTCAAGGAACAGGAAGGCATGCAGCCGCGTTCGCTGGAAGAGTACTACCAGGAGGCGCGTGAGAAGAACTGGTCGCAAGGGCTGCCGCGCAAGGCGCCGGTGAAGGTTTACTTTTCCGGCGGCTCCAACATGCTGAGGCGCAACAATCTGCCGCAATATCTGAAGGCGCACATCTGGGACGACATGCACTGCATCGTCGACATCAACCCCAAGTATTCCTTCACCGGCACCTATTCCGACTACATCCTGCCGGCGGCCGGCTGGTATGAAAAGTCCGGCATCAAGTACACCATGTCCTACATCCCCTATCTCCACTACTGCGATGTGGCGGTACCGCCGCTGGCGGAAAGCAAGGGCGAGTGGGAAATCTTCTGGCTGTTGACGCGCGAGATGGAGAACTACGCCAAGGAGAAGGATCTGCCGGTGCTCGATGGCTGCGGGCGCGGCCCGAACGATTTCAAGACCCTGCACCAGCGCTATACCAATCACGGTGCCCTGGGCCAGCATGACGACGACAAGGTGATGAAGGAAATCCTCCATGGTGATGCCACCGAAGGCATGACCATCGAAGGCCTGAAGGAAACCGGCATCGCCAAGTTCACTTCGGCCGGCAAGCCGGTGGCGGCGGATGCCATCAACAACCCGGACTGGAAGGGCGAAGGCGTGATGACCACGCTGACCCGCTTCACCACGCACAAGGAACCCTGGCCGACCTACAGCGGGCGCATCACCAGCTTCATCGACCACCCCTGGTTCATCGAATTCGGTGAACAGTTCACTACCCACAAGGACAGTCCCAAGGCCGGCGGCGATTACCCTTTCCAGTTCGTCAGCTGTCATGCGCGCTGGTCGATCCACTCGACCTGGCGCGATACGCCGATGATGCTGCGCCTGCAGCGCGGCGAGCCGCTGGTGTATCTGAATCCGACGGAGGCAGAGAAACTGGGCGTCAAGGATTTCGAATATGTCGAGATCTACAACAACTACGGCTCGATCCGCATGCGCCTGAAAGTCACGGCGATGGTGCGTCCGGGCGTGGCCTACTACTACCACGCCTGGGAACCGCATCAGTTCCCGAATCACGAATCCTTCAAGTTCCTGATTCCCGGCATCGTCAATCCGCTGCTGATGGCGGGTGGCTATGGCCAGATCAATCACGCCATGAATCGCTATCAGCCGGGCAGCGCCGTGCAGGACACGCGCGTGGGTATCCGCGCCTGGACCGGGCAGGCCACTGGCGCCCATCCGGTCGTCAAGGAAACCGTGGTACAGGCCGCCACCGCTGCCACGGCATCACCCGAAGCATGACAGGGAGACAACGATGAGCACACAAACTCCCACCCAGCGCCAAGTATCGATGGTGCTGGATTTGAACAAATGCCTGGGTTGCCACACGTGCAGCATCGCCTGCAAGAAGATGTGGAACACGGATCCGGGCACGGACTACACCTACTGGAACAACGTCGAGACCATGCCCGGGAAAGGCTACCCGGCGAACTACCCGCAGATCGGCGGGCGCACCGAGACGGGCGAAGTCAAGCGCGGCCAGATTCCCAACATGGACACCGGCTACGGCCGCTCCTGGAGCTTCAACCACAAGGACGTCCTGGCCTCCACCGGCCAGCCGGTCAAACTCTGGATCAAACCCAAGGAAGAAGTCAAATGGGGCCCGAACTTTGACGAAGACGAAGGCACGGGCCACTACCCGCAGGACAACCACTACTTCTACCTGCCGCGGCTGTGCAACCACTGCACCCACCCGGCCTGCCTGGACGCCTGCCCGCGCGGCGCGATCGAAAAGCGCGAGCACGACGGCATCGTCCTGGTCAACCAGGATCGCTGCCACGGCTACCGCTTCTGCGTCGAAGCCTGCCCATACAAAAAGGTGTACTTCGACCACGTGCGCCAGGTCTCGGCCAAATGCATCTTCTGCGCGCCGCGCGTCGAAGAAGGCGTGGCACCGGCCTGCGCGCGCCAATGTCCGGGCCGCCTGCGCTTCGTGGGCTACCGCGACGACCAGGACGGGCCGATCTGGAAACTGGTCGAAAAATACCAGGTCGCGCTGCCGCTGCACGGCGAATGGGGCCTGGGGCCGAACGTCTTCTACGTCCCGCCGATGAGCCCGTCGAAAATGGACGATCGTGGGCGTCCGACGGGCGAACCGCGCATCCCGCTGGCCTACCTGGAATCGCTGTTCGGCCCGCGCGTCAAGGACGTGCTGAATCTGCTGCACGCGGAGCGTGACAAAAAGAAGCGCGGGGAAAAGAGCGAACTGATGGATCTCTTGATCGCCTACAACTGGAACGACAACTTCAAGCTGGAGCCGCAGCAACGCGAAGTCTTCGGCGAGCGCCACTGAACCGAGCGGGGAAGAACAAAGCCATGAAGAAGACAGTAACCTTGATAGCGGCCCCGACGGCGATCCAGCCGGGTGGCTACATCGCCAAGGCCTACGAAGACCGCACGGTACCGGGCTTGAGCCAGGCCGACCTGGACATCGAAGCCAAGGGCCAGGGCTGGCAAATCACGCTCTCCTGGGCCTGCCCGGCGCCGGTGAAGAGCATCGCCCGGGAGACCGACAAGTTTCTGGATGCCTGCGCCCTGCTGGTGCCGGCGACGGAGAATGCGCAGTGGATCACCATGGGCTCGAAGGAAGACCCGGTCGAAGGGGTGCTGTGGAAGGCCGACCGTGAAAAGCCGTGGCGGATGCAGGCGGAAGGTCTGGGGACGATGATCCGTCAGGAAGCGCCGGTTGACTGGACGGTGGCGGCCGAGCATGTCAATGGCCGCTGGACGGTGCGTTTCGAGATTGGCGCGTGGCCGGTGCTCAGCCAGTACAAGCAACTGGGCTTCGCCATCTGGCTGGGCGAACACCAGGATCGCGCCGGCCTGAAGTCCGTCAGCCCGGGGTGGCTGGCGGCGGTTTGAGACGCGGCAATTGGCTTCGGCTTTCGGTTACGGCTTCGGTGATTGCCGCGTGCGTCACTGATTGAGGCTGTCGATGCAGCGTGACAGGGCTTCTTGAGGGTTGCTGCCGCTGATGTTGCAAGTGCCGGGCATGGGTTGTTGAGGAGCGGCAGGCGAGGCTGAGCTCTGGCGGGCGGCGGTTGCCGTCCCGCGCATTCCGCTTTCATTCGCTGCTTCGCCCGGCGTGCTTGATGCGGCAGCGTTGGCGCGTGCGCTGATGCTGGCCCGTATCTGCTCGTCGCGTCGGGTCTTGCCGAACGAGGATAGCCGGCTCAGGTCGCGCTGGGTTTCGAACAGCGCCTTCTGCGTGTCGGTCAGTGCTTTCCGGGTTTCAAACAGCTCGTCGCGATCACGCTGCATGCGCCTGTTTTCCTTTTCGATATCGATCAGGATGACGCGCTGCTGATCGATCTGCTCGGCCTGGTCGTCCAGGCGGGCGGCAAACAATTTATAGGCGACCCAGGCGCCGGCCAGCAGGCCGACGGTCAGCATCAACAGCGCGATGAAAATCGTCCGGGCCAGTGGCGGCGGATCGGCCGGTACGGATACGTACACGATTTCCTTGACGACTTCGCGGTCGCGGGCGCCCGAGGTGCCGCCTGTGCCATCATCGGTATCGCCGTCAGTTGTCTTTCCGAAAAAGCCGGCGAAGCGCTGCCGCAGTTGCTGCAGCCGGATACGCAGCGCCGCACGGAACATGACGAACGGATTGCCCCGGGTGTGCTGCGCTTCTGCCGGTTGCGCATCTTCCGGAGTGTTCTCGGTGCTCATCGTATCCGCATCCTTCCATGGAAAATTCTGCAATACCGCTGCAGCGGGGGACGGATCAAGTGTAGCGCATGCCTCGGCACATTCGTTCAGACTTCATCCATCATCCCGTTCCACCAGACCGTGTTCGATCGCATACACCGCAGCCTGGACGCGCGAGAGCAGGTTGAGCTTCTTGAGAATGTTCTGGACATGGATCTTCACCGTGCTTTCGGCAAGATCCAGACTGCGGGCGATTTCCTTGTTGCTGGCGCCGCGCGTCAGGAAGCCAAGGATCTCGCGCTCGCGCGGTGACAGTCGCTCCTTGTCGGCACCCGCCGGCGAGGGCGCCGCTTGCGGCTCGCTGACGCTCTTCATCAGCTTGCTGGTCATTTGCGGCGACATCACGGATTCGCCATCCACGGCACTGCGTATGGCATTGACCAAAAAATCGGTTTCGATGTTCTTCAGCAGATAGCCGTGCGCTCCCGCGCGCAGTGCCTGCATCAGGTCATCGACATCCTCGGAAACCGTCAGCATCAGGACGCGTGCGTCAGGCGCTTCGTCGATGACCAGGCTGACGGCTTCACGGCCGGCGATGCCGGGCATGTGTATGTCGAGCAGAACCACGTCGGGCCGCAGGATCTTGGCGCGCTTGACGCCTTCCAGCGCATCGCCTGCCTCGCCAACCACTTCGAAGCCGGGCTGGCGCTGCAGCAGTGCCTTGATGCCGCTCCTGAACAGGGTATGGTCATCGATCAGCAGTATGCGGACGTGTTTTTCCTGAGTCATGGGTCAGCCTGTCTCGTGCGGCAAGCGAAGGATCACCGTGGTGCCGGCACCCGGCGCGGATTTTATTGCGAACTGGCCGCCGATGCGATGCGCTCGTTCGCGCATGATCTTGATGCCGACATGCACATCGCCCGCATCGCTGGCCGTAGCGACATCGAAACCATGCCCGTCGTCCTGCACGGAAATCACGCACATGTCGCTTTGTTCGTGGCCATGCTCGTGTTCGATGATCACTTTGACCTGGCTGGCAGCCGCATGTTTGCGGATATTCGACAAGGCCTCCTGCACGATGTGCAGAACCTGGATGGCATTCTGGGCGGGAATCGCCCGCTCGTCACCACGCTTTTCCAGCGTGGCGGCAATGCCGGTCTGGCCCTCGAATTTTTCCAGCGCGCTGGCAATCGCCGTCTCGACATTGCCGGCAACGACGCGGGTACGGAAATGTACCAGTAACTCGCGCACGTCGTCATAGCTTTCCTGGATGCCCTCGCGGATGCGCGCCAGCTCGTCTTCAGCTTCCTGCATGTCGGCGCGCCGCAGCGAATCCTGCAGCATCTGTGCCTGGATATTCAGGAAGGCCAGCGACTGGGCGATGCTGTCATGGAGTTCTTCGGCCAGCAGGTTGCGCTCTTCGGAAACCGCCATTTCCTTTTCGCGTTCGACCAGGCGCTGGTTTTCGATGGCCACGCCGAGATGCTGGCCGATGGTCTCCAGCAGCCGCACTTCGTTATCCCGCAAGGCGCGCGGGCTGTGGAAGAACAGGTTGAAAACGCCGAGCACCTGGTGTTTCGAGGAAATCGGAATGGCCACCATGGAGGCAAAGCCTTCGCGGTCGCGGCAGGCCATGGCGGTATTCAGATGCGGCAGTTGCACCAGTTGCGATGACACGGCCAGTCCGCTGCTGGCAGCACCGCCGCAAAGACAGGCGCCGACGGGTAGACAGCCCTCGCAGTCGAGAAACTCTTCCGAGAGATTGCGATGTACGCCGATGTGCATCTGCTTGCCGCCATCTTCCACGAAACGCACCAGGCCGGCCTGGGCATCGAGCAGCAGCATGACCTTGTCGAGCACCTCGTAGCAGGCAACGTCGCGCGGCACGGGGACGCTCAGATAGGCCGCCACTTCGTAGAGCAGGGTCAGTTCGCGGTGCTTGATTTCTATGTCATGGGTTTTTTCCTGGACACGCTGTTCGAGCTTGCCATAGATGTCCTCGAGACGATCGGCCATGGCGTTGAAGCCTCTGCCGACTTCGCCGAACTCATCATTGCGGCGCACCGGCAGGCGCACGCGAAAATCGGCCTCGGACATGCGCCGGATGCCGCCACGCATCTCCTCGAGCGGGCGGATGACCATGACGAAGAAGAAGGCGATCAGCAGCGTCGTGCCGATCATCGCCAGCACGATCAAGCCGATCTGCAACAGGCGCAGCCAGGTGGCGCTGCGCGTGCCGCTGTGTTCGACCGCGGCGACGAGCTGGTTGACGTGCGAAACGAATTGCTCGACCGCTGCGCGGTATTGCACCAGATGCACGGCCCGCTGTTCCTGCGGCATGTTCAGCATGTTCTCGATGCGTGGGCGCATTTCCTGGTTCCATTCCAGGCGCATCTGTTTGAGCAGGTGGGCGATTTCCGGCTCGTCCTTGGGCAGGAACAGCGGCCGGTTCGGGTCGCCTTGTTCCAGATCGCGCATGATGCGTTCGAAGGTGGCAACCTCCTTGGCGATGGTGGCCTGCATGACCGCCTCTTCATCCGGCGTCTGCATTGCCCGCGACAGCAGGAAAACGATGCGGTAGGTGCGCATGCGCTGACTGCCGGCGTCATTGATCGCGGCGGCATTGCCTTCGAGCTGCCATGAGAGATACAGCGTCAGCCCGATGGCGATCAGGGCAACGAGAAAGAATGCAACCAGGATACCGATGATCCTGGCGCTGAGTTTCTGGAATAACATGGGTGGTCTGTGGCGCTGGAACGACGTGCGGATGAAGCGGAAATCAGGCAGGGCAGCCTGCCATGCTAGCGGATTTCGTGCCCTTTGGTATCCCGGCGGTCCGCAGCGGTTGCTCGTTTTTTCGCTCGATCCAAAAACGAAAAAGCCGCCAGCACCGTGTCTGGCGGCTTTTGTCGAAGTACTGCACGAGAAATGCAGTGTTCAGCGCTTCGAGAATTGCTTGCGACGACGCGCCTTGTGGAAGCCGACTTTCTTGCGTTCGACTTCGCGCGAGTCGCGGGTCACGAAGCCGGCATTCGACAGCGCCGGCTTCAGGGTTTCGTCATAATCGATCAGGGCGCGGGTGATGCCATGACGCACGGCGCCAGCCTGGCCGGACTCACCGCCGCCGACGACATTCACCATGATGTCGAAGGTATCGAGATGCTGCGTCAGTTCAAGCGGCTGGCGCACGACCATGCGGCCGGTTTCACGCGAGAAGAACTCGTCCAGCGGCTTGTCATTGACGATGATCTTGCCGTTGCCCTTCTTCATGAAGACGCGCGCGATCGCGGTCTTGCGACGGCCCGTCCCGTAGTTGTAACTGACTGAATTGACTGCCATGGCTTTCCTAACTTTCAGATGACCAGCGTTTTCGGTTGCTGCGCGGCATGCGGATGTTCGGCGCCGGCGTAGCACTTCATTTTCTTGAGCATTGCGTAACCCAGCGGCCCCTTCGGCAACATGCCCTTGACGGCGTGTTCAAGCACGCGGCCGGGGTGGCGTTGCTGCAGCTTGGTGAAGTTGGTTTCGCGGATGCCACCCGGGAAGCCGGTGTGGCGATAGTACATTTTGTCCTGCGCCTTGTTGCCGGTAACCAGCAGCTTCTCGACATTCACGACGACGATGTAATCACCCGTATCGACGTGCGGCGTGTATTCGGTCTTGTGCTTGCCACGCAGGCGGCGGGCGATTTCGGTGGCCAGACGACCCAGTACCTTGTCGGAAGCATCGACGACGAACCAGTCGCGCTTGACCTCATGCGGCTTGGCAGAAAACGTTTTCATAAAATCCTCGAATCCTTGAATTCCTCGCCTGCGCGCATGGGCGGCAGTCTCATTACGGAAACCGCGCATTATATGTGTGTGAAACTGTGGTTGTCAAACGCTTTTGTGGACGGGATGCGAACGCTCGGTTCGTCGTGGCCGATAGGTAATATAGGGGCCGCGTTTGCCAGCAGCCTCAAGCGTGCGCACGCCTTTGAAGCTGAAAGATGCGCCAAATGAGCGCACAAAAAAACGCGGCCTTGCAAGGCCGCGTCGAAATCCACACCAAAGGAGGAGGGTGGGAGTAGCAGAGGATCGTGAACCGCGGGCTGATGCTTCGCCGTCACGATCAGACAGGGACGATTCTGGAGAAGTTCGGGCGATTGCTCAAGGAATGTCGGTCAGGCTGCGTGATATATGTCACGGCGGGCTCCAGTTGCGCCCGGCGGCAATGCTTCAGGTGGACGGCGCTCGTTACCGATGAGGCTTGCCGGTTCTCCGGCTAGAATTCACGGTTGTTCAATCCGATAGCGAGCAAGCGGCATGGAATGCAAGGTGCGGTGGTTTGACGGCATGAGCTTCGTCGCGGAGACCGGCAGCGGTCATCTGGTGGCGATGGATGGCGCGCCCGAGGCGGGCGGGCGCAATCTGGGGCCGCGTCCGATGGAAATGCTGCTGGTGGGTGCCGGTGGCTGCACTTCGTTCGACGTGGTGATGATCCTCAAGCGCGGCCGGCAGGAAATCACCGATTGCGTGGTCGAGATCGAGGCCGAACGTGCCGCGACCGATCCCAAGGTGTTTACGAAAATTCACATGCACTTCGTCGTGACCGGCAGGAATCTGAAGCCGGAAGCGGTCGAGCGGGCGATCAAGCTGTCGGCGGAAAAATATTGCTCGGCCACCATCATGCTGGGCAAGACGGCCGAGGTCACGCATGACTGGGAAGTCGTCGAGGGCTGAGCGACGTTTGTGACGCTTGCCTCTCGCGGATCAGAGGTAGTACGCCGTCGTCGTCATGACGCGCGAGGCCAGGCGCATGCCGTGCTTGATCGGCGCCGGCAGTTCGTGCGCGCCCAGGCGCAGTGCGGTTTCGGCATGACTGGCTTCGTCGATCCGCATCTGTTCGAGAATGGCCCGCGAGCGACGGTCCTCCGCCGGCAGCCGCGCCTGATGGCTTTCCAGGTGCGCGCCGACCTGGCGCTCGGTTTCGGCGAGGAAGCCGAGATTCCAGGCGTCGCCAAACTTTCCGGCGATGACTCCGATGGCCAGCGCGCCGCCATACCAGAGCGGATTGAGCAGGCTCTTGCGGCCGCCCAGTTCAGCGATGCGCCGTTCGGTCCAGGCCAGATGCTCGGTTTCCTCGCGCCCGGCCTGTTCCAGCGCCTGCTTGATCGAGGCGTCACGCGAAGTCAGGGCCTGTCCCTGATAGAGCGCCTGGGCGCAGATCTCGCCGCAATGATTGACGCGCATCAATGCGGCGGCGTGGGCGCGCGCGGCGGCATCGAGCACGGTTTCGGCCTCGGCTTCCGGCTGATCCGCGCCCGGAACCGGGCGTGCGGTGGGCGCCGGCGCGAAGAGGGTGCGCAAGGCCTTGTCGAATTCGACGATCAAGGGGTCGAGATTCATGACCGAAGCGCCGGCGTTGCTTCTTCGACCATGGATTGCGGCCAGCGCGGTTTGCGGTCGGCAGGATGGGAAAACAGATGGCGCGCCAGTTCGGTCAGCGCCGCCTCGTAGACGCCGCGCTTGAATTCGATGACGGTATCGAGCGGAATCCAGTAATCATGCCAGCGCCAGGCGTCGAACTCGGGGCGTTCGCTGGCGCGCAGGCTGACGTCGCTGTCACGGCCGACCAGGCGCAGCAGATACCAGATCTGTTTCTGGCCACGGTAGGTATTGCGCCATTCGCGGCGCACCCAGTGGCGGGGCACGTCGTAGCGCAGCCAGTCGCGGGTGCGGCCGAGGATGGCGACATGCTCCGGTCGCAACCCGACTTCCTCGTGGAGTTCGCGGTACATCGCCTGTTCGGGCGTTTCGCCCTTGTTGATGCCCCCTTGCGGGAATTGCCAGGAATGTTCGCGGATGCGTTTGCCCCAGAAGACCTCGTTATGGTTGTTGACCAGGATAATGCCGACGTTCGGGCGGTAGCCTTCACGGTCAAGCATGGTGAACCTTCGATCTTGAATTTGACTGACGCTATTTTTTCATAGATCGTCCCTGAATAGAAGCCGCGCGCCGGTTCGGGTCGGCGCAGGAAGCAGCGGACAGGCTAAAGTATTGGACTTGTCCGCCGATATTCCAGGGACGACTTGAAAGGATTCGATCATGCGCGTGCAAACACTCGCGATTCTGCTGGCCCTGTCATCCTTGTCCTCATCCCCCCTGCCGGGATTCTTTGTTTCTTCGGCCCACGCGGCGGCCAAATGGCAAACCGTTGCCAGCCAGGAGGGCAAGCGCATCGAAATCGACAAGGCGCGCATTGCCCGGGTTGGCGCCGGCCAGACCATCGCCTGGAGCCGGCTGGTGCTGGATCGCGAGCTTGCCGTTGACGAGCAGCGCTATAACCGGGTCGAAGTCCTCAATCGCTACGATTGCGCCGGTCAGCACTTTGCCACCGTCAAACGCGTTTATCTGCAGGGTGGCACGCCCGTCAAGGAGGAAGTCATCGGGAGCGGAGCGCAGCGCCAGATCAGCGTCCAGGCGGGCAGTATCGACGCAAAACTGCTTGGCGAAGCCTGCAAGCTGCGCACTGTCGGTGAAATGCAGGCCGTTGCCGAAATCGCTCGCGAAGCGGCCGGCGCTGCATCGCCAGCCGAGGAACAGACGGTCGCCAAGGTGATGCTTGCCGATGTGCGCCAGCTTGCCGCGACGCCCGAGGAGGCGCGGGAAAAGGCCGCGCGGACGCAGACCGTGGCCGAGCAGCGGATCGAGCTGCCGAGCAAGGCTGAACTGGCGGCGAAGGCCGCGGCGGACAAGGCGCTGTTGACCGATATGGCGGCGTCGGAATTGCCGCCCCAGTCCGCTGCGCCGGCCAATGCTGCGGCTTCCGCGGCGCCCGTTGCTCCCGTAGTTTCTCCCATTCCTTCCGCAGCCAGCCTGCGCCGTCCCGTGCCGCGCCGTGTCGTTGCGCGCAGCACTACGCCTGCGCCGACTGCTTCCGCGCCGGTCGAGGCGGCGCCGGTGGCGCGTCCCGTCATTCCATGGAGTTACGAAGGCGAAGGCGCTCCCGCCAACTGGGGCAAGCTGCGCAGCGACTACGTCACCTGCGGCAGCGGCAAGCGCCAGTCGCCGATCGACATTCGCGACAGCATCAACGTCGATCTCGAACAAATCCGGTTCGACTACAAGCCGACCCTGTTCCGCATCATCGACACGGGGCATACGGTCGAGGTGCATGTCGGCGAGGGCAGCACGCTCACCGTCATGGGCAGGCAATACGAACTGGTGCAGCTGCATTTCCACCGGCCGTCGGAAGAGCGCATCAACGGCAAGGTCTACGACATGTCCGTGCATCTGGTGCATCGGAGTCTGGAAGGACAGCTCGCCTATCTTGCCGTGTTGCTGGAAAAAGGCAGCGAGCATCCGCTGATCCAGACCCTGTGGAACAACCTGCCGCTGGAAGTCGGGCAGGAGCTGGTGCCCGAGGTCTCGATCGATCTCAACGGCCTGCTGCCGGAAAACCGCACCTACTGGACTTACATGGGTTCATTGACCACTCCGCCGTGCACCGAGAACGTGCTCTGGCTGGTGCTGAAGCAGCCCTTGCAGGTTTCGCCGGAACAGATCGCGATTTTCTCGCGCCTGTATCGCAACAACGTGCGCCCGCTGCAGCCGGCGAACAACCGCCTGATCAAGGGTTCGCGCTGAGTCGTTGATTGTCTGGCGGGATGTGGATGCGGCGTCGTCTAATACTCAATACGGCCAGGTACTCGATTCGGCGCCGCCATCGACTTCAAGTATCTTGCCGGTGATCCAGCGTGCGGCCGGCGCGGCCAGATACAGCGCGGCCATGGCGATGTCGTTGGGCATGCCCATGGCCCTGAGCGGCGTCAGTTCGATCATTTTCGCCGTCGCTGCCTCATCCAGGAAAGGCGCCAGGGCATCGGTCAGGATGGCGCCGGGCGCGATGGCATTGACGCGGATCTGCGGCGCGAAGTCGGCTGCCAGCAGGCGGGTCATCTGGTTCAGGGCGGCCTTGGCGCTGCCGTAGGCGCTGAAGTGCTTCTGCGCATAGCGCGATGCCGACGAGCTGATGTTGATGATGGCGCCGCCGCCGGCCAGCCGCATGTGCGGCGCGCATTTCGCCGACAGCACGAAAGCCGTCGTGACGTTGAAGTGATGGACGCTGTCGAAACTCTGGCCACTCGTATGCAGCGGATCGTTGGGCCCCGCGCCGCCGGCATTGTTGACCAGCAGGGTGATGCGGCCGAATCTTTCCAGCGTCTGCGCCACCAGCGCATCCAGTTGCGCTTCGTCATTCACGTCGCAGGCGATGGCCAGCGCCTCGCTGCCCAATTGGCGTGCCGCTGCGGCAACGGTTTCGACTTCGGCCAGGCTGCGCGCCGCGCAGACTACGCTGGCGCCGGCCTCGGCATAGGCCAGGGCGATGGCGCGCCCGATGCCGCGCCCGGCGCCGGTGATGATGGCTACCTGATCCTGTAGCGAAAACTGTGTGCCGATGCTCATGAGCGCTGCTCCTCGGGTGATGGGTCCGTTGCCAGATGGCGGTAGCGTCCGCCATGAAACAGCAGCGGCGGACGCTGCCGTTGCGCGCGGCGGAAAGCCTCGACCAGGCCGACGAAAATCAGATGGTCGCCACCGGGATGCCGCGTCTCGTTGCGGCATTCGAACCAAGCGCAGCAGTCGCGCAACAGCGGCGCGCCGCCCGCGCCTTCGTCGAACGCGATACCGGCAAACTTGCCCGCTGCCGTTTCACCCGGCCGCGAGAAGTGCTGCGAATACTCGGTCTGATCGGCGGACAGGATGTTGATGGCGTAATGCGAGCAGTGCTGGAAGGCGGCCAGCGAGGGCGAGTACAGCGACAGGCTCCACAGCACCAGCGGCGGGTCGAGCGAGACCGATGCGAAGGAATTGATCGTCAGCCCCACCGGGCCGCCCTGCGCATCGCGCGCCGTGACGACGGCAACGCCGGTGGCGAAGCAGCCCAGCGCATGGCGAAACTCGCGCGGGTCGAAGCTTGCGGCGGCGGCCTGTCCGGACACTCGGTGCTCAGCAGTCATCGTTCATAGGGAGGCAGATCGGCACTGTGGCCGACGGCAACGCTGCCATACAGCGATGCCGCCGCATCCCAGTTGAGGGTGATGTGGGCGCAGGCGGCACGCATGTCGCGCAGGCTGCGCTGTGCCGGATGCGAGAGATACAGCGCCGCGCCGCCGCAGGCATCGAACAGCAGATCGACGGCCCGTCGGCAAAGCTGCGCGGCGAATGCCGCATCGCGCCGCAAGCGCATTTTTTCGAGCAGCGTCGGCGCGCCGGCATTGTCGGCTGCCGCCATGATGTCGCCGCAATTGCCGAGCAGGATGCGGCGGGCGGCATCGATGCCGGCGGCCGCTTCGGCAACGCGCAGGTGCACCGGCGGATAGTCGGTCATCACGCGTCCGGAATACGAAGCCAGGCGGCCGCGGCTGTCACCGACGAAAAGATCGAGCATGCCCTGGGCGATGCCGAGCGCCACACCGGCAATCACATAGCCGAACGTGGGCAGCAGCGGAATCCGGTAGAGCGGGGCGTGTGCCGCCATGCCGCCGTCGCCCCGGGTTGCTGCCAGGGGCAGGCTGCGATGCGCCGGCACATGGACTGCGGCCACGTTCACTTCATTGCTGCCGCTGCCGCAAAGCCCGGCCGCCTGCCAGGTATCGCGCAGCGCGTAATCGTTGCGCGGCAGAAGGAACAAACGATATTCACCGGCCGCGCCGCTGGTGTTTTCCTCGGCGTAACCGTCGCCGCCGACGATGGCGCCGAGGATCACCCAGGCGCAATCGTCGATGCCGCTGGCGTAGCTCCAGCGACCGCTCAGGCGAAAGCCGCCGTTGCAGGGCTCGGCGCGACCGGCCGGAAAGATCAGCGAGGCGCCGATCAGCGTATCGGCATGCTCGCCCTGCGCTCCCCAGACTTCATCCTGAGCGGCTTGCGGACACATGCCCAGCATCCAGTGATGGCTGGCCAGATTCGCCAGCACCCAGGCCGTCGAAGCGCAGGCGCGGGCCGTTTCGGCGGAGACTTCGACCAGGGCGCCGATCGGCAGTTGACTGCCGCCCACCCTGGCTGGCTGCAGCAGGCGGAACAGGCCGGCGGCATGCAGTTCGGCCAGGGTTGCGGCGGGCAGGCGACGCGCGTTTTCGGCCTCGGCGACACGCTCGGCCAGCCGGGGCCGCAAACCGGCAACGCTGGCAAGGGCTGCATCTATCGCTGGACAGGCTGGGCAGCGGGACAAGGTGGTCTCCATGCGCGCGGTAAGGGTGCGCGTGTCGGCGTGCGTGTCGAAAGGGTCGAAGGCGATTATCATCCGCAACCGCCTTGCCGTCGAGTTCGCTGGCCTGCGGCGGACGGCGCCTCTTTCCAGTTTTTCCGGATTCTCATCAGCCAATGACTGCCGCAACCTTTGCCGACCGCCTGCTCCGCTGGCAGCGCCAGCATGGGCGTCACGACCTGCCCTGGCAGAACACGCGCGATGCCTATCGCATCTGGCTTGCGGAAATCATGCTGCAGCAGACCCAGGTCGCCAGCGTGATTCCCTACTACCAGCGGTTCCTCGCGCATTTCCCCGAGTTGGCCCGGCTGGCCGCCGCGCCATTGGAAGAAGTCATGCCCTTGTGGAGCGGCCTGGGTTATTACGCGCGGGTGCGCAACCTGCATCGCTGCGCGCAGGAGATCATGAGCCGGCATGGCGGCGAGTTTCCGCGCGATCCCGAGGCCATCGCCCGTCTGCCCGGCATCGGCCGCTCGACCGCCAATGCCATCGCCGTCTTCGCTTTCGGCATCCGCGCTCCCATCCTCGACGGCAACGTCAAGCGCGTGCTCTGCCGCAGTCACGGCGTAGACGGTTTCCCCGGCACGGCGGCGGTGGAGCAGCGTCTGTGGCAACTGGCGGAAGAGCTGCTGCCGGCAAGGGCCGCCGATTGCAGCCGCTACATTCAGGCGCAGATGGATCTCGGCGCCACGCTGTGCACGCGCGGCAAGCCGGCGTGCGCCGACTGTCCGCTGAACGATATATGTATCGCCCGGCGCGATGGGCGAGTCAATGAATTACCGCAGCCACGCCCACGCAAGGCGCTGCCGCAGCGCAGCCTGCGCGTGTTGCTGCTGCATGACGGCGAGCGCTGGCTGTTCGAACGGCGTCCGCCGCACGGCATCTGGGGCGGACTGCTGAGTTTGCCCGAAGTGGCTGCCGATGAAGACGTCCAGCAAAAACTGGATGCGCTGGCTTGCGCGGCGGCAGAGCTGCAGGCGCTGGCTCCCTTGCGTCACAGCTTCACGCATTTCCATCTGACCCTGCAGCCACTGCTGGCCGCGGTCAAGCCGCTGCCGCAGCTTGCCGAAAGTGGCCGCTACCGCTGGCTGACGCCGATGGAACTGGCCGATGCCGCCTTGCCGACGCCGATCCGCAAAATCGTCCAGGAGGCATTGGCAACAGCGGCAACAGTGACACAAGGGTGCGACTGATTTCTGTTAGGCTAACCCGTTCCAATTTTGTCGAATTGAATTCTCGCCATGCAATACAAGATCATTCCCGTTACGCCCTTCCAGCAAAACTGCACGCTGCTCTGGTGCGAAGATACCGGGGAGGCTGCCGTCGTCGATCCGGGTGGCGACATCGACTCGATTCTTGCCGCCGTCGAGCGGCAGGGGGTGAAGCTGGTCAAGATCCTGCTGACCCATGGCCATATCGATCATGCCGGCGGCACGGCGGAGCTGGTCGCGCGGCTGGGTTTGCCCGTCGAGGGGCCGCAGGAAGGCGATCAACTCTGGATCGAGCAGTTGGCGCAGCAGGGACGGATGTTCGGTCTGGCTTCGGCCGGCAGTTTCACGCCGGATCGTTGGCTGCAGGATGGCGACCAGGTCGGCTTCGGCAATATCACCCTGGATGTGCTGCATTGCCCGGGCCATACGCCGGGGCATGTGGTGTTTTTTCATGCGCCATCAAAACTGGCGCTGGTGGGCGATGTGTTGTTCCAGGGTTCGATTGGCCGCACCGACCTGCCCGACGGCGACACCCATGCCCTGCTGAATTCCATCCGCAGCAAGCTCTGGCCGCTGGGCAATGAGGTGCGCTTCATCCCCGGCCATGGGCCGATGTCCAGCTTTGGCGACGAGCGTCGCTACAACCCCTTTGTCGGCGACCATGCCTGAGGGCTGAGGCCGCCGGCGCCGGGGAGATGACGACTCGACCGACGGATTTGGATTTACTTCTTCAGCGAATCGCGGATTTCGCGCAGCAGCAGCACGTCTTCGGCAGGTTCTGGGGCGGGTGGCGCTTCGACCGGCGCTTCGCGCTTGAGGCGATTGATCTGCTTGACCATCATGAAAATGATGAAGGCCAGGATCACGAAGTTGAGCGCGATGGTGATGAAGTTGCCATAGGCGAATACCGGGATGCCGGCCTTCTTCACTTCGGCCAGGGTCATTGCCACGTCTGGCGGGACGGCCTTCAGCGCGATGAAATAGTTGCTGAAATCCAGTCCGCCGATGATGACGCCGATCAATGGCATGATCATGTCGGCTACCATCGAATCGACGATCTTGCCGAAGGCGCCGCCGATGATCACCCCGATGGCGAGGTCGACGACGCTGCCCTTGACGGCAAATTCCTTGAATTCCTGTATGACGCTCATGCAGTCTCCCTTGGTTGATAATTCTTGAGCTAAAACTCTCATTCTACGCATCTGCGGTAAAGACGTGACCAAGCCCGACGAATGGAACAGAACAGGTTTCCGGATGATTTTCCGGCGAACCCGTAGCGTCCTTTTCATCGCCATCATCGCTCTGCTGTCATGCACCGCCATCGGTCTGACGGTTGCAGCCGTTTTTCTGGCGCGGATCGACGCTGCCTGGATCGCCGGCGAACTCAACCGCAGCGTGCTGGCCGACAAACGGCGCGTGCTGAAGATCGACGGAGCGCTGACGGTGAATCTGCGCCCGGCGCTCGGTCTGGAATTGTGGCAGATTGCGCTGTCGGAGCAGGACAGCGAGGCAACGTTTGCCAGCCTGGACAGGCTGCGTTTTTCCCTGCAATGGTGGCCGCTGCTGTCGCGCCGTCTGGTCGTCGACAGGCTGGAGCTGGATGGCCTGTCCGTTGCCGGCGAACGCGATGCGCAGGGCCGCTACAATTTTGCCGATCTACTGGAAAGTCAGCCCGGCGGCAAATGGACTTTCGACATCGCCAGCCTGCAACTGACGCAGGGACGGTTGCGCTGGCGCGATCCGGAGCACGCGCAGGGCATCACGCTCGACGAGATCAGCCTGAGTAGTGGGCGGATCGCCAATGACGGCACGCCTTCGGGCGGCCGATTGGCATTGGCTGCCCGGCTGCGCAGCCCGGCCGCACCGCAGGCCGACGTGCAATTGCATGCGTCGATGCAATACACGCTGGACCCGGCCAGGGCGCATTACGGTGCCGATGATCTGGCGCTGCGCCTGACCGGCCGGCTGGCGGAGCAGCCGGATGTGGATATCGATCTGACAGCCAGGAAACTGATGGTCGACTCCAAACCATCCGGCCCTTCGGTACGGCTGCAGGACTTGCAGTTGCAGGCGCGGGCCGCTGCGATTGCTGCGATGTCCCCGGTGGCCTTATCCCTTGCCGCGCCGCAACTGGAGTTTCAGGACAAGCAGTTGCGTGCTGCGACGGCCAGCATGGTGCTGCAGGCCGGTAGCGAAAATGCAAACGCAAACACTGACGCAAACTCAACGCCAATGTCACTGCATGGCCGGCTCGACACCCCGATCGTTGCCGATCTTGCGGCGCGCAGCGTGCAACTGGACAAGCTGGCTGCCGAACTGACCATAGTCGCCGCGCAAAAGCTTGCCAGGCCGGTGCGGCTTACTCTGCAAGGCAGTGCCCGCGCGGATTTGCAACAGCAGCAGGCGGCCGCCCGGCTGGCTGGCAGACTGGACGGCAGCCAGCTCGCCGGCTGGCTGGATGCCACCGGCTTCAGTAGCGCCGGCGCGGCAACGATACGCTTCGGTCTGGATGTCGATCGGTTCAATGTGGATGACTATCTGCGCACAACGGCATCGCCTGCGGCGTCTGCGGGCACGTCGTCAGATGCCGTGTCCAGTCTGCCTCCCGGTCTGGACCTGCAGGGTGAATTGAAAGTGGGCAATTTGCAGGCAGCCGGCGTGACGGCGCGCAATCTGCGCCTGGTCTTCGCCACGCGCGATGGCCGTCTGCACATGCTCACTGCGCCGCAGTGAATTTATCGGCTGGCGTGAATGCCGAATGCCGGCGTGCGGCGCGTTCCACTAAAATGGGCGGGGTGCAACTCTGATTCCGGCACTTTCTGCTTTTCGTATCCCGCATCTTGCTTTCTGGATAGCCGCCCGCAATCTCCAACCAGCCGGACCGTACAACATGCCACTGTCGCATCTGATTGCCAACAATCGCCGCTGGGCCGAGCGGAAGCGCGCCGAAGATCCGGAGTTTTTCAGCCGCCTGGCGGCGCAGCAGAATCCGGAATATCTCTGGATCGGCTGTTCCGACAGCCGCGTGCCGGCCAACCAGATCACCGGCCTGGCGCCGGGCGAAGTCTTCGTCCATCGCAATGTCAGCAATGTCGTGGTGCATACCGATCTGAACTGCCTGTCGGTGATTCACTATGCGGTTGAAGTGCTCAAGGTGCGTCACATCATGGTGGTGGGGCACTATGGTTGCGGCGGTGTGCGCGCCGCGCTCGAAGAACGCAACCATGGGTTGATCGACAACTGGTTGCGTCATGTCCAGGACGTCTACCACAAGCATCGCAGCAATCTGGACGCACTTCCGCTCGATGCCCGGGTGAATCGCCTGTGCGAACTGAACGTCATCGAACAGGTGGTGAATGTCTGTCGCACCACCATCGTGCAGAATGCCTGGGGCAATGGCCAGCGCGTTTCGGTGCATGGCTGGGTGTATGGACTCGATGATGGCCTGCTGCACGAGATGTGCAGTTCCGCTTCCTCGCAGACGGAAACCGAAACCACCTATCGCAAGGCGCTGGAACACATCGGCTGCCGCAGTCGCCGTATCGGGGACTGAGCGATAGCGACAGCAGCGACGGCGACGACTGCGGCGACGCTGCCGGTTCAACTGCCGACGACGCGCAACGGCCGGAACTGCCGCGTGTTGTCGTAATACGCGGGGAATTCGTTGTCGGCCGTCGCGCCGGGGATGCCCAGCAGCGGCAACGGGCGAAAGTCGTGCGGATGGCGGTAACCACTGGGGCTGTCGGCATGAAAACGCCGGGCGATGCGCGCATCGGCATCGGCGATCTGCTCGGCCAGCGGCAGTTCCAGCCATGCGGGATGGACGTGCAGGAAAGCCGCCTTGGCGCACAGGCCGACGTGCGGCTGGCGCAGCAGATCGTAGCTGGCATGGCCGACGACGAAAACGCGCAGTGATGCGCCGACCTGCGCCCGCGCCTCCCAGAACAGCGCTTTCCAGCGATGCCCGCAAATGGCCTGCCACAGCGCCGGGTCGCTGGAGACGACGATGGCGCCGCATTCATCGAACTGTGTCGCGGCATCGCGCAAGGGACCGCGCCGGCCGTCGTGCCCTGCTTCCTGGCGCTGTGCCGTCAGCACCTGGTGATGGCAGTGATTGAGCGCTGCCTTGATGCGCGGGAAACGCAGCCAAGTCAGGGCATTGAAGGCGTCGTGCCAGTTGTCCGGTCGGGTTTCGGCTTCTCCCAGCCACCACACGCGCTCTTCGTAGGACAGGCCGCTGCCGTGCGGCAGGACGAAGCGCAGCGGTTTGCCGCCGCCACTGCGGATGCCGTGCCGGTCGGCCAGCGCATTGAGTTCGCCGAGGGTTGGCGGCGCTGCCGCTGCCATGCTTCGTGCCGTCCGCAAGCCAGCCAGCAGCGATTGCAACGGTGCATACAGTGGCTGCTGGTCGAAGGCGTGCTGCATGCGCTGCCGCTCAGTCGCGGCTTGCCGCAGATGCAGCGCCAGCGGCACCGGCAGCGACGAAGGTGAATTGTTTTTCACGTTCGGCGAATTCGCCGAGCAGATTGCCAGGGGCGGGCGGCGCTTCGGAAAATTGCTGGAAACGGCAATCGGCCATGGCGGCGACGTACCAGTTCTTGTCCTGATGCAGGATAAAGACGCCGCCTGCCGGTTGGTACAGCTCGATGCGGAAATTTTCTTCGGGTACATCCTGCAAGGCATGGCGGCGCTGGCATTGCGAACCATTCGAGGTAACCAGCTTGACCGTCCAGCCGCTGCTCCACGGATAGATCTCGCGCAGGATCGACAGGCTGTTGCGGTTGTCGCCGTCGATGGAATAAAAGGCCGCATCCTGCCGCGCGCAGGCGGCGAGCAGGGGCGAGGCACACAGCAGAATGAATGTGAATGCGAACGGACGAGTCATACGAGTCATGATTGCATCCTCCAGGCTATTTTTGCACCGGCACGCAGGGGCACCAGCGTGTCGCCGTCGAACGGCTGGCTGGCGGGTACGGACCACGCTTCGCGTACCAGGGTGATCCGTTCCTGGTTGCGCGGCAGGCGGTAGAAGTCGGCGCCATGAAAACTGGCGAAGCCTTCCAGTCGGTCGAGCGCATCGGCGGCCTCGAAGACCTCGGCATACAACTCGATGGCGGCGTGCGCCGTGTAGCAGCCGGCGCATCCGCAGGCCGCTTCCTTGGCACCGCGGGCGTGCGGCGCGGAGTCGGTGCCGAGAAAGAACTTCGGATTGCCGGAAATGGCGGCCGCGACCAATGCCTGACGATGCGTTTCGCGCTTCAATACGGGCAGGCAGTAATGATGCGGCTGGATGCCGCCGACAAAAAGCGCGTTGCGATTGAGCAGCAGGTGATGCACGGTGATCGTCGCGGCGACGTTTTCGGCGCTTGCCGCAACGAACTGCACGGCATCGCGCGTCGTGATGTGTTCCAGCACCAGACGTAACGCGGGGAAATCCTTCAGCAGCGGCTGCAGCGTGCGCTCGATGAAGACGGCTTCGCGGTCGAAGACATCCACCACCGGATCGGTGCTTTCGCCATGCACCAGCAGCGGCAGGCCGAGCACTTCCATGCGCGCCAGCGTGGCGCGGCAACGGGCCAGATCGGTGACGCCGGCGTCCGAATTGGTTGTCGCCCCGGCTGGGTAGAGCTTCACCGCATGCACGAAGCCGCTGGCGCGCGCCGCATCGATTTCGCCGGGCGGTGTGTTGTCGGTCAGATACAGCGTCATCAGTGGCTCGAAACGCATGCCTGCCGGCAGGGCGCGGAGGATGCGCTCGCGGTAGGCGGCGGCCTGGGCCACGGTGGTGACCGGCGGCTTCAGGTTGGGCATGACGATGGCACGGGCAAACCGGCGCGCCGTATCGGGCAGGACGGCCGCCAGCGCGGCATCGTCGCGCAGGTGGAGATGCCAGTCGTCGGGGCGGGTCAGCGTGAGCGTGAGTGGTTTCGTCTGCATGATGGGGAAATTATAGTCCCTGGTTTTTCATGGCCAGCGCCGCTTCGTAGAGCGCATTCCTGGCGGTGCCGCTGATTTCGGCCGCCAGTTTGACGGCCTGTTTCAACGGTAATTCGTCGAGCAGCAGGCGCAGGGTGCGCAGTGCTTCGGCGGGCAGCTCCGGCGCGGGGGGCGCTCCGGAAACCAACAGCACGAACTCGCCGCGCTGGCGATTGCCGTCGGCGGCCAGCCAGGCCGGGCCTTCGGCCAATGGCATGCTGGCAATCTGCTCGAACAGCTTGGTGAGCTCGCGGGCGATCACCAGCGTGCGCTGCGGTTCGAGCAGCGCGGCAAGATCGGCAACGGTTTCGTTGATGCGGTGCGGCGCCTCGTAAAACACCAGGGTCGCGGCCAGCGGCCTGAGCGCTTCGATCTGCTGCCGGCGCGCGCCGGCCTTGGCCGGCAGGAAGCCGGCAAACAGAAACTGCGGATCGTCGAGCCCGGCCGCCGAAAGCGCGGTGATGGCGGCATTCGGCCCCGGCAGCGGAATCACCGGAAAGCCGGCGGCACGCACGGCGGCGACGGCGCGCGCGCCCGGATCGGAGATGGCGGGCGTGCCGGCATCGCTGACCAGGGCGATGCGCTTGCCGGTCGTCAGCAGCTCGATCAGTTTCTGCGCTGCCGTTGCCTCGTTGTGCTCGTGCAGGGCAAAGGCTGGCACGCGGATGCCATGGTGGTCGAGTAGATGGCGGGTGTGGCGCGTGTCCTCGCAGGCGACGGCATCGACGCTGCGCAGGGTGTCGAGCGCGCGCTGGGTGATGTCGGCGAGGTTCCCGAGCGGCGTGGCCACCACATATAATGCCGTTGTTCTTTTTTCCCTGTCGGCTGCGTCCATCTCATGTCTCTTCGATTCTTCCAGCAACGCATTGTCCAGCGCGCGCCCCTGCCATGCAAGTGAAGACGAATGCCGGTGCCGCTGCCGAAGCGCTTGCCGCGGCTTTCCTTGCGCGGCACGGCCTGCGCGTGCTGGAGCGCAACTGGCGCGTGCGCGGCGGCGAGATCGACCTGATCTGCAGCGATGGCGCAAGCCTGGTGTTCGTCGAAGTGCGTCTGCGGCGCGAGAGTGGCCATGGCTACGGCTACGGCGGCGCCGCCGCCAGCATCACGCCGGCCAAGCAGCGCCGCATCATTCTTGCGGCGCGCCACTATCTGGCCGGCAAACGCGAGTGCATCTGCCGTTTCGATGCGGTGCTGCTCGATGCCCTGGATCCGCAGCGGATCGAATGGATACGCGATGCGTTTGCGGCGGATTGAACGGATTGAGCGAGCTCTGCTACTGCTGCCGTTCGTCCTGGCGATGATGGCGACGGTCCCATTCCCGGCCCAGGCCCAGACCATTCGCATCCTCGTGCAGAGCTCGCCATTGGCGGGATTCCAGTACCACGCCGGGGCGGACTTCTGGGATGAATTGAAGGCGGGCGACCGGCTGGAACTGCGCCGCGAGCCTGACAACCCGCATGACGCCCTGGCCGTGCGCGTCGAATGGCAGGGCCGGCAACTGGGCTATCTGCCGCGTGCGCAGAACCGGGCGGTGGCTGTCGAGATGGATCGCGGCGCGCGCGTCGAGGCGCGGATCGCCCGTTTGCGGGTACATCGGAACCCTTGGCGGCGAGTGCTGGTCGAAGTCTGGCTGGTGCTCTGAACAACATGGCGATTGCCCCCGTTTTCAGGGCGTGGCCTGGATGACGGGTGGTAAAATCAGCCGTTGCCGGATATTTTTTCGACCCTCTTTTTTCGATCGCCTCGCCGATCATTTTCTTTCATGGATATCGTCCCCCGCATCGCCCGCCAGTTTCAGGACAGCGCCCAGGCCAAGCTGGCTGCCGTCGAAGTGCTGTCCGCGCCGATTGCCGCCGCTGTCGAGCTGATGGTGGCCAGCCTGCATGCCAACGGCAAGATTATGGCTTGCGGCAACGGCGGCTCGGCAGCCGATGCCCAGCATTTTGCCGCCGAACTGCTCAATCGCTTTGAGCACGAACGCCCGCCGCTGGCCGCCGTGGCGCTGACCACCGACAGCTCGACGCTGACTTCGATTGCCAACGACTACTCCTACGAGGAAGTTTTCTCCAAGCAGGTGCGCGCGCTCGGTCAGCCGGCCGACGTGTTGCTGGCGATTTCCACCAGCGGCGATTCACCCAACGTGATCGAGGCGATCAAGGCCGCCCATGAGCGCGAGGTGCGCGTCGTCGCCCTCACCGGCAAGGATGGCGGACGCATGCGCAGCCTGCTCAAGGAAACCGACATCCATATCGGCGTGCCGCGCGACGTTAGCCCGCGCACCGCGCGCATCCAGGAAATCCATCTGCTCGTCCTGCACTGTCTGTGCGACGGTATCGACACCATGCTACTGGGAGAATTCGAATGAAACTTACCCTGTCAGTGCCCAACATCAGGCACATTGCCACCGTCGTCCTGCTTGCCGCGATGACGCCCGTTCTTTCCGGCTGCTTCGGCGCAGCCGTGGTCGGCGTCGGCGCCAGTGCGCTGATGATTGCCGACCGCCGCCCGACCGAAACCTACCTGACCGACGAAGGTATCGAAGTGCGCGCCGTTGCCCGCATCAACGAGCGCTTCGGCGACCGGGTGCATGTCAATGTCACCAGCTATAACCGCAGCGCGCTGCTGACCGGCGAGGTTCCCGACGCGGCAACCCGTGCCGAGGTCGAGAAGCTGGTCAGCCGGGTGCCCAACCTGAAAGCGATCAGCAACGAGCTGCAGATCGCCGGCAACAGCTCGCTTGCCTCGCGCAGCAACGACACCTATCTCACCTCCAAGGTCAAGGCGCGTTTCATCGACTCCAACAAGTTTGCCGTGAATCACGTCAAGGTGATCACCGAAGCCGGCGCGGTTTATTTGGTGGGTCTGGTGACGCAAGCGGAAGCGGATGCCGCCGTCGAAGTGGCGCGCACGACCGGCGGCGTGCAGAAGGTGGTGCGCGTCTTCGAAATCATCAGCGCACAGGAAGCGCAGCGGCTCGACAACCGGCCACGGGAAGCGCAGAACGCGCCGGTGAGCACGGCGAATCCGCAGTGATTCAAGAATTTTCGCAGCGCACAGCGCCGCATTGCTGATGACTGCTCCGGCGCTGCTGCCTGATTTCGAGGCCAAGTGCTGTGCGCCGCAGGATCTGGCCGCGCATCTCGCCGGCCTGCCGCGCCCGCTGGTATTCACCAACGGCTGCTTCGACATCCTCCACCGAGGCCACGTCACTTATCTGGCCCAGGCGCGCGCACTCGGCGCGGCGCTGGTGGTGGCGGTGAATTCCGATGCTTCGGTGCGGCGACTGGGCAAGGGCACCGATCGTCCGGTGAATGCCCTGGTCGACCGCATGGCTCTGCTGGCCGCGCTGGCGTGCGTGGATCTGGTGACCTGGTTCGACGAAGACACCCCCATTGCCCGCATCCTCGACTGCCGGCCCGATATCCTCGTCAAGGGTGGCGACTGGCCGGTGGAGCGGATCGTCGGTGCGCCGGAAGTGCTGGCGCGCGGCGGCCGTGTCGTTTCGATTCCCTTCATCCACCAGCGCTCGACCACGGCACTGCTGGAAAAAATCCGCCGGCTCTGAACTCAGTTCCGGTGTTTCAGCCGCGGGTCGGCCCAGTCCGGCATCGGCGGAATCGGCCCGGTGCTGCCGCCATAGCTGAATTCCGGATTGCTTGAATCGCAGGTGCAGGGCAGCCCGGTCTCCGTGCTTGCCGGCAGCGGGCAATGGCCGGCGCTGGTGATGCAGCGATCGGTCGGATTCTGGATGCGGGCGGGCGGTTGATCATAGACCGTGCCCTGCGCCGCCGGCAGTGGCTGGGTGTTGCGCGGTGGCGGCAGTTTGTAGCGGTCCGACTTGCCGGCGCAGGCGACGAGCGTCAGAGGAAGCAAGGCCATGATCAGGGCAGCACACTGTTTTTGAAGCTGGCTGGATTTCATGTCGGGTTTCTCCTTCTTTCTGGTAGTCACGAAGCCACGAGCAAGTGTGATTTGTGTTTGCGTGGGCCTTGTTCGGATAATATCCGCGGGATGGAGCAGAAGGTCGTTCATGACATGATTTTCGGTACAGCGGAGATCAGCGGCGGAGGGCGTGGTGATGAATGACGAACGGCGCAGCCTGCTGCCCGCATTCGCCATTTCCCTGATCTGTCACGCGCTGCTGCTGTGGTTCATGCCGCATGGGCAGGGTCGCCCGGTGCCGCCCGAACAGCGGACGCCGCTTGCCGTCAGGCTTGCCCCACCAACTGTACCTGCATCCGCACCGTCGCCTTCTCCGCCGCCGGCCGGGCTCATGCCTCAGCCAGTGGCAAAGCCGCCGCCGGCCTCTCCAAGGCGTGCGCCGCTGGCGAAGTCGACGCCGGCGCCGGTGGCCATCGCGCCGGCACCGGCTGTGGAAGAGCCGCCGCAACCGCCGCTGCCATCCCCGCCTCGCCACCAGATGAAGGCCGCCAGCGGCAGATCGGCCAGCGGCAGCCGGGGCGCGTCGCGGCAGAGTGGCGGCAGCAGCAGGATCAGTGTGTATGCGCCGCCGGATTACGCAGAGAAGGTCAAGACGCGGGTGAATGCCGCCATCGTCTATCCGGCCGATGCCAAGCGCTTCCTGCAGCAGTGCTGGGTCGAGTACACGCTGACCGTCGATCGCAACGGCAACATGCTCAATTACCGCATCGAAAACTGCGGCGACGATCGCCTGGATGCCGCCGCGCAGGCGGCGCTGATCAAGGGCGGGCCGTATCCGCCACCACCCGACAGCGGTGCCGCCAGCTATGAAATCCATGGCGCCCTGGTGTTTACCCTGCAGTGAGACGCGCATGATCAGGATATCCAGCCTCATCATCATCCTTGTCGCCTTGACGCTGGCGGCCTGCGCCAAGCCGCGCAAGCCGGCGCCGCCGCCGCAGGTGGTACCGGCACCGAGTTTCGCCTGCGACATGACGGCGCAGGAAATCATGTGCAGCAGCGCGCGTCTGGCCAGACTCGACGGCGAGCTGGTGGACGCCTTCCATGCCGCCCTGCGCCGCAGCGACACGCTCGGCCGCGAACATTTGAATGCCATGCAGAAACGCTGGCTGGCGGGCCGGGCGGGCGCCTGCGGTGTGCCGACCCTGCGCAGCGCCGTCGGCGTGGCGCCGTCGCCTGCATTGAGTGCCTGTCTGCTCGACATCTACGCCGCTCGCGTCGATATGCTGCGCCGCTGGCCGGCGGCCGCGCCAGTTGGCCTGCCTGCCGACGGGCCGCATCCGCTGTCCGCCTATGTCGAATTTCGTCCGGTCGAATCCGCCGATGCGCAGGCCTGCGGCGCGTTGGCGAATGCCTTCAACGGCGCGCTGCGCACCCTGGGAGCGCTCGATATCAACCGCATCTCCGGTCTGAGTGAAATCGCCGGCAGCCATGGCCTGCCGCGCGCCCAGGGCTATGGCGTGGAGTTGCAGGATGCCGGGGCCTACGCCGGTTTTGCCCTGCGCGCGCGCACGCTGCGCGACGGCAGCGGGCAACTGCTGATCGATGCGGCCACGCTCGGTAACTGGGTGCGGCGCTTGCCCAATCACGGCGGGCGGGCCAGCAGCATCGCCACGCAGACCGGCGACTACGAAAGCATCGACGTATTCCGCAGCACGCAGTTCCCGCAGCACGTGCTGGCGCTGCTGGTCGAGCCGTGGGGCAGGTACGCGCCGGGCGCGCAGGGCGAGTGGGCGTATGCCGGCGTCTATCGCCTGGCGCCGGCTTTGGTCGAGCCGCTGTGCCTGTACCGTACCTACATGACGCCGCCGCTGAAGAACGAGTTGATGCGCCTGCCTGCCTACGCGGCACTGCAGAAAACGCTCGAAGAGATCGGTGGCACGAATTCGAGCCCGTCCGAACTGGTCGGCCGCGAGCTGCACGAGGAATATCTGCTGCGCCAGGAGTTGCAGTGGCAGATCCAGAACATGCCGCTCATCGCCAGCGGCGAGGCGCAGCGCCATGGCTGGTGGGGCTGGCTGCGCAAACGCCACGACGGCGTGCATGACGCGCTGTTCGCCTGGTCGGAACGCAGCCTGCGCAACAAGCTCGCCTGGCGCCGTCTGCTGGCGCAACTGGCGCCTGCCGCCGAGGAACTCGCCGCCCTGTGGCAGCGCACCCAGCGCCTGAGCGAGGCCGATGCCCGGCAGGCCGCCCAGCTCACGGTGATGCGCCTGCTCGCCCAGCACGCCAGCGATCTGCCGGGGCTGGCGGTGAATATGCCGAATGCGCCATTTGCCGGCACCTATACGCCGAAATATCCGCCGCTGGCCGGCGAAACCGAGATTCTGGACGGGCGTAGCTACGGCAGCCTGTACAGCGCGGCCCTGAACGGCGCCGATGCGGAAGTGATTGCGGATTTCCTCGACTACGAACTGGCTGCCGCAAAGGCACAGCCTGCGCAACAAACCCGGCTGTCGCGCGGCGCCGAAGGCGAGACGGCGCTGATGGCGGCGGTCGAATCGCCCGACATCGTGCGCCAGTTGCTTGCCGCCGGCCTGGACGTCAATGCAAGCGATGCGCGTGGCCGCACGGCATTGGCGAATGCGATACTGGTCGGCCAGATTGAAAGCGTGCGGCTGCTGCTTGCCGCTGGCGCCAGCGATGCCCGCCAGGCCTGCAATCTCATCAACTCCACTGCGCCTGCCGACAGCAGGGCGCAGCTTGCCGGCATGTTATGCAAATGAGCGAAGCAAACGAATCAGCAATGGCAGTCGCGGCAATCGTACCAACCGTACCAAGCGCATCAAGCCTGCCAGGTACCCCAGGCGCAGACAGGAATGAGCCGTCAGCGCTGCCGGCCAGCAAGGGGCGCGTGCCGGGCAACACCGGCATCTGGGTCGGCATCACCTGTGAATTCGTCGAATTCGCTCTGCTGTTCTGCGTCTATTTCATCGCCCGCGCGCACTTCCCGGAGTCCTTCGAGGAAGGCGCAACCCGGCTGTCGAAACTCGCCGGCACGGTCATCACGCTGCTGATGGTCACCAGCAGCTACTTCATCGCCTGTTCCGTGATCGAGATGCGGCGCGATCGCCGCCGCCGCTCGCTGCTCTGGCTGCTCGGCGGCCTGCTGCTGGCGCTGGGTTATCCGCTGGCCAAGTTCCTCGAATTCCGCTGGAACCTGGCGCACGGCATCACCGGCGAATCGGGAATTTTCTTCACCGTGTATTACTACCTCACCCTGACCCACATGGTGCATGCGATCTGGGGCATCCTCGGCATGCTGTGGGTGATCGTCCGCCACATTCTCGGCATTTACAGCGCCGAGGATTACGGCGGCCTCGAAGCGCTGGCCAGCTACTGGCACGCCACCGACATCATCTGGCTGGTGATTTTTCCATTCTTCTACGTGCTGGTCTGAACCATGGCGACACAAGACGACGCCGTTTCCACTTCCCTCAAACCCCTGACCTGGGCCTGGCTGGCGCTGGTCGCCCTGACCCTGCTGAGCCTGGAGCTCGGCCAATGGCTGCATGGCGTGGCCTGGCTGCAATTCGTGGTGGCGGCGATCATCTGGCTCAAGGGCACGCTGGTTGCCCGCAGCTTCATCGAATCGCACATTGCCCATCCCTTCATCCGCAACGTGCTGCGCGTCTTCATCGCCTTCGCTCCACTGGCGCTGATCCTGATCGTTTTCTTCGGCCGCGAGTTCGCGCGCTGGACGACGCTTTGAATCGAATCGAATCGGACAGGACCATGCACCAAACACATGAAGCCGCCGGACTGAAGCAGGCACGGCAAGCACGGCCACCGCATGACCTGCTTGCCGCCTTCATGGCCTATGAACTCTGGTCGTTCCTCGCCTGGCAGGACATCCGCATCCGCTATCGGCGCTCCAGGATCGGCCCCTTCTGGATCACGCTGAGCACGGCGATTTTTTGCGTGGCGCTCGGCATCGTCTATGGCCGGCTGTTCAAGACGGAAATCTCCGAATTGCTGCCCTTCCTGTCCATCGGCATGGTGGTCTGGAGCTTCGTTTCCACCTGCATCGGCGAAATGCCCAACCTGTTCGTCGAGAACGCGCCCTACATCAAGGACATGCGCATCAACCCGCTGACCATACTGCTGCGGGCCATCGCCAGAAACGCCATCATCTTCGCCCACAACCTGCTGATCGTCGCCGGCATCTACCTTTATTTCGGCATCTGGCCGGGCTGGACCGGCTTGCTGGCGTTGCCCGGCATGCTGCTGGTCATGCTGAATCTGCTGGCCATCGGCGTCATCCTGAGCATCGTCGGCGCCCGCTTTCGCGATCTTGCCCAGATCACGCAAAGCGTTTTGCAAGTCATTTTCTTCATTACGCCCATCTTCTGGCTGCCCAAGCTGTTGCCGGAAGGCAGTTGGGTCATTGCCGCCAATCCGATGGCCTATTTTCTCGACCTGCTGCGCTCGCCCTTGCTGGGCCATGCCCCGGCGGCGGTTTCGTGGGGCGTTTCGTCGCTCATGCTGCTCGTCGGCGCCGCCATTGCCGCCTGGGTCTATCGCAGCAAAAACGCCCGCATCCCCTTCTGGGTGTAGGAAAGACTGCCATGGCCTCGATTCAAGTCTCCCATGCCTGTCTCGACTACCCGCTGGTCGGCACCGGCAACCGCTCGCTGAAAAACCGCCTGCTCGGCGCCGCCACCGGCGGCCGGATTTCCTCTGGTGATGCCATCCCGGTCGTCACGGCGCTGCGGGACATCAACCTCGACCTTCAGGAAGGAGACCGCCTGGGCCTGGTGGGCCACAACGGCGCCGGGAAATCCTCGCTGCTGAAAGTCCTCGCCGGGATCTATCAGCCGACGCGGGGCTCGGTCAGGACGAGCGGCCGCATCGTCTCCACGCTCAACATCTCCCTGGGCATGGAACCGGAAGCCACCGGCATCGAAAACATCGTCATGCGCGGCCTGCTGCTCGGCATGAAGCGCGCGGAGATCGACAGGAAACTGGACGAGATCGCCGCCTTTACCGAACTTGGCGACTACCTCGACATGCCCGTCCGCATCTACTCCACCGGCATGGCGACCCGGCTCGCCTTTGCCACGATCACGGCAATGGATGCCGACATCCTCCTCATGGACGAAGTCATCGGCACGGGCGATGCCACTTTCCTGGACAAGGCGGAACGGCGCCTGAATGCCTTCATGAACCGGAGTCAAATCCTGGTGCTCGCCTCGCACTCGGATCAGGTCATCAAGAAATTCTGCAACAAGACCTTGTTGCTCGAACGCGGCCAAATCATTGCCACAGGTACGCCTGAAGAGGTTTATGCCATTTATCACCAGGAACGCGGGTGAGTTTTGTCTTAACTGAAACAAAGAACATGACCACCATGCCACTTTCTTCACTGATACCCCGGTTGCGCACGGCCTTTCTTTCCGCAGCACACGCAAATCCACAGCAGGTCAGTTTGAACATTGCCGGCCATGCAGCGCAATTGATTTTCGCGGATGAGACACTGCATGACGCTTTCGCACCGTCTTTGCAGGGTTTGATCGAGCCAGCTTCGTCAACCAACGTCAAATCCGGCGGCTTGACCATACACGCCTGGTCAGGTGGCACAGACAACATGCCGTGCCCGGACATCGTTGCCGATCTGGAGCGCTTCCCCGACAAGATTTCGGTGGTGAATGCCGGCAGTCTGCATCTACAGTACAACCCGGAGGGGAAGATCCTGAGCTGCATCGATACCGATCTGGGCGAGGCTTATTACCATGCGGCCGACGTCGGTCAGCTTCCCGACTATGAAATCTGCACGCCGATGCGCATGCTGTTCAACTGGAGCTGTGCGATGCACGGCGTGCTCATGGTGCATGCCGCAGCCGTCGGCAAGCATGGCATCGGGGCGCTGATCGTCGGCAAGAGCGGGGCGGGCAAGTCAACGACCGCGCTGCAATGCCTGTTGAACGGCCTCGACTATCTGGGCGACGACTATGTGGCCGTCAACAGTGACGATGGCACGGTGCATCATCTCTATCGCGGCTGCAAGGTGATGGATGACGCGCTTGAACGCCTGCCGGTGCTGGCGCCGCACGTCATCATGCATAACCGGCCCAATCGGAAGAGCGTCGTCATCCTCGACGATACCCTGGGCGCGCTGGTGCCGTCTTTCCGGCTTGTTGCGATTATCCGCCCCAGGGTGGCGAAAGCTGCCGGCAGCAATTTCAGTCCGCTCTCACCCAGACAGGCCGTCGCGGAATTTGCAGCGAGCACCATTCTGCAAATGCCGGGAACCGGAAGCTACATGCTGCGCGAGTTGTCGAAGCTGTGCGCCAGAGTTTCCGCTTTTGAAATGTCCCTGAGTACGGAGCCGGCCGAGATAGCCCAGGCGCTCGATGATTTCCTGCAGCAATATTCCACTACATGACCATGCTGCTGACCTGCTTCGAGGACATCCCGACAGTGACGCGCAGCCAGCAATTGCTGCTGGATGCCTTGATGGCGGAGCCGCCACGCGACCATGAGTCGTTTGAACGCTGGGTTCGGGAGGTCGATTTCGATCGGCTCGATTATTCTTCCCTGAGGCTCGTGCCTGCGCTGTTCAGAAAATACAGCGAGCATCCCGCATGCGCGCCCTATCGCGCCCGGATGAAGGGCATCTATCGTTATTTTCACTATCGGACCAACCTGATCGCCGCCGATGCGTACCAGGCCATGCACGCCCTGACGGCGGCGGGCGTGGCGTTGATCGTCTTCAAGGGCTTGGCCATCGCCCTCAAATATCATCGGGACATCGCACTGCGGCCGATGGGCGATGTGGACATCCTCATCCGCAAGGAGGATCTCGGCAAGGCCGAAGGCATCCTGCAGGATCTGGATTGGCAGTATCGATACGAGTCGTCCAGGAAGCCGCATGACCTGCATTCCCACGACTACATCAACAAGAACAAGAGTGGTCTGGATTTGCACTGGCATTCGTTGTACGAATCTCCCGTCGCCGGTATCGACGATGGCCTCTGGCAACGAGCCGAAACCCTGGTTTGGCAAGGTTTGTCCATACAGATCATGGGGCCAGAGGATCTCGTTCTGACCGCCATGATCAACGGCATGCGGGATACGCAGTACATGAAGTTCGTATACTGCGGATGGCTTTTCGACGTGGCCGCCATCGTGCGGGACAGCCCCGATTTCGATTTCGATTGGGATCTGGTCTGGGACGAGGCCGGGCGACGCGGGCTGCGCTCCAAAGTGTTTGCTGCCCTGGTGTTGTTGCACCAGCAGCAACCGCAACTTCTTCCCATGGCGACGCTCCAGGGTCTGTTTGCTTCCGATCCGGAGCTGATACGGCAGCTTGTTCTTGAAAACCGGACGTCCTGCCTGAATCCCGCGCGTCGTCGTGAAATAAATGCCCTGCTTGATCCGAGCCCGATCAACCGCTTGCTGCATTGCGTGCAACCCAAGTGGTCGGTCTACCGGCGCCTGGCTCGCGACCCGTCGGCAGCCAAGTACGTGCGCTACACCACGACTGCCGAGGGCTGGGTAGACTCGCTCTACCTCCATCGTCATGCGCTTGCCTGGTTGCCCCAACTGTTCAGATTTACCGATCCCGACAGCCGGGGGGCAGGCATAAGCCACCGGTTGCAGGGCGATGAGGGTTGGGTGACGATCGAACCCGGTGTACTCGCTCTTGCCGATCAGGACGCACTACCCAGCTACGGCGCACGGATCGAATTGCTGTCGCCGTCCGACAAAAATATGCGGCTTCAGGTCGGGGAAACAGGGGAGATCGCACTGCGCATACTGAACGATTCTCCGTACTGCTGGACTGTGCGGGGTGACAGTGAGGCGCTATATGGCGTTTCCTATCACTTGCTGAGTGAGGATGGAGCTCTGCTGTCCTGGGACCAGCCGCGTGCCCATTTCATGAATTCGATGGACAAGTACGTTTCCTTTGTTGCACCTGGCCAGAGGCTCGACTGCCGGTTGCAGGTGCAGGCTCCGGAGCGTCCTGGGCGCTACCGGCTCCAACTGGATGTTGTACAGGAGTTCGTAACGTGGTTTTCGGGCCGGGGTTGCAGTTTCCCCGTCATTGGATTGCAAGTCGATGAATAAACAAAAGGATCGAACAAAATCATGTACCAGGTAAATTCGCCTCGCATCGCTCACGAAACACTGGATGGCGAAACCATCGTCATCGATACCCAGACGGGTTTCTATTACACGCTGGATGGCCATGCCGCAACCATTTGGCAAGCCCTGGCCGGCGGCGTATCTTCAACCGAAGTCATCGGCGCATACGTTCAGGCCGGCCTGTTTCAAGAGGAAGCCATCCGCGAATTCATCGATCGATTGCTGGCTGCCGAACTGCTGCTCAAGTCGGAAAATGCCATGGGCCATAAGGCGTTCTCCTTGCCTGCATTACCTCTGGAAACCCCTCGCATCCTGACGCTCAAGACGCATTCCGATCTTCAGGAACTGATCGAGCTCGATCCGATTCACGAAGTCGATCCAACCCAGGGCTGGCCGATGAAGTCCGCATCAGACCAATGAAAACCGATCATCATCCGGACATCAGCGTCATCATTCCTGCCTACAACGCAGGACGCTACCTGCATGGCGCAATCGGCAGCGTGCTGGCCCAGACGCGTCAGGCCAGCGAAATCATCGTCATTGACGATGGATCATCGGATGATACCGCTCGAATTGCCGCCGGTTTTCTGGGGGTACGGCTCATCGAGACACCCCATGCAGGCGTATCGGCTGCAAGAAATGCCGGCCTGGATGCGGCCCGAGGGCATTATCTGGCTTTCCTGGATGCCGATGATCTGTGGCTTCCGACCAAGCTGGAGCGGCAAATTGCGTTCCTTCTCGACAATCCGGGCGCGAGCGGCGTATTCGGCCATGTCCAGCAGTTCGTAAGCCCCGAGCTTGCCAAGGAGCAGCGCGACCGTTACCAGGCCAACACCGCCCCCATGCCGGGTCTGCTTGCCGGCGCGCTCTTCATCAAACGCGATGAATTTCTTGCCGTCGGCAAGTTCGATGAAGCCTTGGCCGGCGGTGAATTCATCGACTGGATGGCAAGAGCCAAGCGGCTAGGCCTTTCACTGCCAGTGCTTGGAGATACCCTATTGCTGAGGCGAATACATGGCAACAACAGCGTGTTGACCGGCACCGAGGCGCTGCATCATGCCTATCTCCAGCTCATCCGGAAAAAGATAAAGTCGGAAAATGGGAGCTGATTTTTTACTGCCTGTTGCCGAGCAATATGCCGGCCAGATTCTCAGCGCTTTCTTTCCACGTCAACCAGGGCATTTCGTCCGGCTTCGGATGTTTGCCCTGTCGGTATGACGCCAGCCATGACTTGATTGCACGAGCCAGATCTGCGGGATGCTCTGCAATGAAGTAGTCGGCGCAGTCTCCCGCCACTTCCCGAAACACAGGAATATCCCGCGCGATGATGGGCAGTCTGTGTTGCGCCGCTTCGATCAGCGGCAGGCCGAAACCTTCGCCGCAGGAAGCGGCGATCAGGCAGGTGCTGGCAGCATAGACTTTTTCAAGGTATTCGTCGCCGATGCCTGCGAGCCAGAACAGGCGCTTGCCGAGCTCGGGATGGCCGTGCAGTCGCTCGACCAGCGCGTCCACCAGCCAGCCTTGCTTGCCGACGATCGCAAGATTGATATCGACGCCTTCACGCCACAGTTGCTCGAAGGCATCCAGAACCTGGCCGTGGCCCTTGCGCGGTTCCAGCGTGCCGACCATCAGGAAGCCGGGATGAGCGTCGAGCCGGGCGAGGATGGCTTGCACGTCGCCTGACAGTGCGGCGTTGCCGGCTTTGGTGTCCGCGCCGGCGCGCTCGCCAGCACCATTGTGCGACCAGTCGATTTCAAAAGCGTCTTGGTGCCGCGGGTTGTTGAGCCTTATCCAATCTGTCAGTTCATCCGCCACGATTCGGGAAACGCAAACGGCGCCATCCGTTTCCGCAACGACTTCCAGCCAGTGCAAAAAAGCGTCCTTGACGCCGGGCGAGAAAAACTGCGGCATCCGGATGCACAGCAGGTCATGCACCAGGAACTTCACCCTCACGCCCTGGCTGCGCAGGCTGCGGTAGAACCGGCGTTGCGCCGCCTGCACCTCCGGTTGCAAATCGAGGCCGAAAAACATATCGCCGGAAGCGTAGTCGATCGGTTCATCGGCCAGTCCTGCGTGCGGCCAATTCATGAAGTCCGCCGTGAAGCGCCGCGCATAGCGGTAGCCTTGCTCGAGCGTGGCGTAGACCGGCTCGATACGAAAGTCCCTGGGCGGATTGCTCAGCCACTCCTTGAGAATGCTGCGCACGACGCGCTGTATGCCGGCTTTGGCATCCCGCTGCACGAGTTCCGAAATATCCACGAATAGCTGTTTTGCCTTGCGCCTCGGCGGAAAGCTCAAGGCAAGGTTATGCGCAAGTTTTCGCAGATCCCCGTCTTCGGCAGCACCTGCCATGATGCCGGCCAGTTTGGGATAAAGATCAAACAGGACGGGCGGATTGGTTCGGTAGAAGTGCTCGATGCTTTCGGCATAAGACTGGGCGCACCTGCCGGGGTCATGCCTGTCAAGAATGACGTTGCGTGCGTTTTTACCCAGCGCGGTTCGTTTCGCGGGGTTGCGCCACAAGGTTTCCAGCGCCTGAACCAGTTCCGCATCGTCGAACTCATCCGGCAGCATCCAGACTGCGGCTTCATCCAGATCCGCCATGCTGCCATTGGCATTGACGATGGTGGGCAGACCATGATTCATGCAGTCCAGCACCGCTCCCGACGTTTCGCCGCGGGAAAGTGCGCGCAACTGCACGCCGACATCGGCTGCCGCCAGATAGTTTTTGAATGTCTCCGGACTTGCCCAGCCAGTAATCCGAATACGGGCGGCGCAGGATGAACGCTTGATGGCGGACGCCAGTTCGTCGCCGTAGTCTCCATCATGGTTTTTGCCGACGAATACCAGATGGCAGGCGCTGTCTCGAGCCAGATCGGAATCGAGCCAGGCCTGCAGCAGCCGGTGGTTGAGCTTGTGAGGGCCCAGCAGACCGAATGCGCAGACGATGAAATCATCGTCCGCAAAGCCCAGGGTTCGCCGTGCGCTGCCCGCATTCGCATCCGGTACGCGCAAGTGCGGAATGATCTTCAGGGAAGATGTGTCCAGGCCATACCACCGCTGCGCCAGATGCACGGAATTCGGCGAGTGCACTATGGTGCCGACGCTGTTTTCCAGCACGGCCCGGCTTGCCGGATATTTCCAGACGACTTCCGCAATATCTTCGGCCCTGGCCAGATCCTGCAGGGCGGCGTAGCCATGGGACTGATACAGGGCCTGGGTGAAAAATCCCGGCGCATAGCCCGTGGCCTGCATGTGATGCTCGATGTTCGACAGATGGAAGTCATGCAGCACCACGACGCCAGGCACCGCCTGGAGCATGGCGAACATGTGCTGATGGAAGTGCGAGTTGCCGAAATGGTAGAGCACGCGATCGTAAGCGTGCGCATGTTGCATGAACCACGCTACTGAACGAACGGGACAATGCTCACGTATCCACGGGTTGGCAATGTTCTTCTGCTCGACAATGACTTCGATTTGATAGTGCCCGGAAAGTACCGGCAAGAGTTCGGCACTGTAATCCGCTATGCCGGAGCGCTCGGGCGGCAGGGGAGAGACATAGGCCAGCTTTGGTTTCGCCAGGTTTTTTGATGCTGCCGGGTCCTGCCGGATTTTCTCGGCATGCGCCTGTTCCATCGCGGCAATGGCGCGTCGGGCAGTGTCGTCCCAGGAGAATCTTGCGGACTGCCGCCTTGAATTCTCCCGCAAGCGCTTCCGGAATGCCTCGTCGGTCAAGGCGCGCTCCATGAGGCGAGCAATGGCCGTATCGGAATGGGGGTCGAACAAGGCCTCGTCCATGCCCACCACTTCCGGCAGACTGGATAGGTTGGATGCAATCACCGGCGCGCCGCAGCGCATGGCTTCCAGCGCCGGCAGGCCGAAACCTTCGTGCCAGGATGGGAAGACGAACAAGGTGCAGGCGCCATAGAGGCCGATCAGGTCTGCTTCCGGGACAAAGCCGGTCAGGATCAGTTCGCCATCACCCAGGCCTTGTTTCTTCGCCAGCGCCAGCAATTGATGACGGCTGGCGTCGTGGACGGAACAGACGATGGCAAGTTGATGCCGCTGCCGCAATTGTTTCGGCAGCAGGCTGTAAGCGCGAATCAAGCCTTCGATGTTCTTGCGGAAATCGATGCCGCCGGTATACATGACGAAGCCGTTCCGAATACCGTATTTCTGCTTGATTGCCGCCAGCTCGGCCGTCGTTTGTTCGAGCGTGCCGAACTGCGCGTCTGCATCGGTGGAAATATTCAGGCACCGGGTCGAGGGAAACCCCAGGCGCTGTATGCCTTCCTGGCGGGAAGATTCGGATATGGCGAGCCACAGGCCGGCATTTTTCAACTGCTCGATTTTTCCCAGATACCAGTTTCTGGTGTCCGGATTTTCCAGATACGGACTTTGATGAATATAGGGGATCAGGTCGTAGAGTATGACGGCGGTAAGGTGGCGATGCTCGCCAACGTCGATACCCGTTACGGCATCGTCCCCCAGCCCTTCAAACAGGCTCGACACCAGCACCACGTCCGGCGCCAAGGAAGTCAGGAATGCTTCGCGCACGCACTCGCTGATTTGCCGTCTCGGTTTGTTTTCGATTGCGATGAAGGCAGCCGGCGCGAGGGGATGCCAGACCTTGATATTGTCGCCGGGCAGAACGCCGTCGAAAGCTGCACGAATTCTCTCGATGGAATCGGGAAAGGCGCCGTTCAGGGCGAGCAGGATTTCGTGCGTCCTGCAATGCCGTACCATGGCTTTGGCCAGGGCCATGGTATAGCGGCCAATACCCCGGTTCCAGGAGCCATTGGACTGCGCGCCCTGCATGTCGATGACGATGCGCATCAGCGCTGTCCCTTCTGTTGCTCGATGGCCGACTTGAGATCGGCGTAGATCCGGTGCGCGCGTGGCGTGAGCTGAGACAGCTCGGCGGGAATATCAGGTGGTCGGGTGCGTTGCGCAAACGATGCCGATGCGCCCATGACCAGCCGCATCAAGCGCGTCTTCATTCCAGGGAATCGATTCACCAGTGCCACGACCACGCGCCTGAGCCTGGGACGACGATTGACGTAGAGACTGGCGTGCTGCAGAACGACGATTGCACGGGATTTGAGCGCCATTTTCATGAAACGGTTGCGAGGTGAGTTTTGGAAAGTGGGAAGTGGAAACTGGAAAGCGGCTCAATGCGCCTGCAATCGCCACTCATAGCCGGTGATTCGCACCACATCTCCGGTTCCCACATATACCCGAATTTCCACGTCTGGTTCATCACGCGGCAGAGACACCAGTTCATCCACCAGCGCATCCTCCCCTGGCTGCAATGCGAATTGCGCATAACGCAGGTTTCCGCTGCGCGCCACGACATCCGCCCAGGCTGTCCCTGCCTGTTGCACCGTACCGAATATCTGCAGCCGGTACACGCCTTGCGACGCGGCTCGATAGGGGCCATAGAGCAAGAAACCTTCCTCGCCCAGGCTATGTATCCCTTTGAGATCGCCATAGCCCACCTGGCTATAGAGGGAAATCAAATCCGTCCCGCGGTATGTCCAATGCGCCGCCGGTTCCCTGGTCATGGCCGGTGTCGGTGGCATGCCTTGCTCCAGCACGAGATACCAGGCAGGTTTCCGGCCAGCGATCAATCGCGCTTCACGCACGCGCACTGTTTGCTCCGCATAGGCATTGACCTGTTTCAGGCAGCTTTCCACGGTGTCTTGCAAACAGCCCACCTCAAGCCGACCATCCTGCCTCAAGGCTGACGCGATATGCTCGCGGAGCCCCTTTTTGTTGCCCTCTGCGCGGCCGGTCACGCCAAAAGCCGGCTGCCTCTGCAGCATCCCCGCCATTACCGCCGACCAGGTCTGTTCAAACTCGCCCGCATATATCGTCGTCCCCATGCCGACGATCGGCGCCACGCGCTGGGCAAACGCATACTGCTGAAGCGGTACGGGAGCGCGTATCAGTACCGCGATCAGCCATAGAAAAGCCAGCGCAGTCGCCGTCATCCGCCAAAACCCGGGGATGGCTGCCAGCAGCTTCGCCAATTCCAGAGACAGCGCAATGCCGAACGCCAGCCACGCAAAAACGAAGTAGCGATAATGAAAGGCAAACTTCTGCACCCAGGCATTGCCTGCAAACAGCAGCAACCAGCCCAGTGCAAACAGCACTGCCAGGATCTGCACCCACAAGACCTGTACGTTCCAACTGCTCCGGTTTCGCCATGCCTGCCACAGGCGGAGTGTCACCACGACCAACAACAACGCTTCCAGTCTCGGCAGCCAAAGCGCGTTTTGCATGCTGCCAAGCGCCAGCGGCAATCCCTCGCGCAAGGTGGCAAAGGAAAACCCCGCATACTCCGTGCCCGAAGGTCCGGCAACCCGATGCGCAACGAGCCACCACAGCAGAAACAGCACGACGGCCAGCCCAGCGAAGCCCAGATTGCGCATTTCCAGGCGGCGCTGCAGCAACATGCGCCCACCGACCAAAGCCAGGGCAGGAATCACCGTGCTGAAGTTGACTCCCAAGGCCAGGCCCAGCAGCAGCGCGACAACCAGCATGCGCAGCCAGAGCGGCCCCAGGAGGCGGTTTGCTCCGGAAGCGGCAAACCATGTCTCATGAGCCCATAGCAGCAGCAAACAGGCCAGCGGATACTCCACATGCCATACCACCACCTCGTACACCGCATGAGGCTTCAGCACCAGCAGCACGATTGCCGACAGCAGCAAAAACAACTGCCGGGCCCGTCTGGTATTTACCTGGCGATCGCCATCGCTATCCGGCGGTGATACCAATCTCACGGCCACGCCCGCCCAGGCGCGCAGCAGGCCGAAGAAAACCAGCGTGGGGAAAAGGAGATTGGCCCAGAGATTGGCTGCCGGGTCGTGTATCAACGACGTCAGCGCCGGGCCCACGTTCAGCAAGCGGTTTTGCCCCCAGAAAAACAGGGTGACGTTCTGTAGCGACATCACCGAATACAGCATGACGTCGCCACTGACGGGCTCTGGCGCAAAGCGATTCACCGTCGCCGCCGCCAGCGCCAGCAACAGCAGCGCATCCAGCCCCCAATTGCCTCTCCAATTTCGCCAGCGTTGCCGGATTGCAGTCGTATTCAACATTCGTAGCCCGGGCTTGGCCTGTCATGGCGAAAAGGGTCGGTGAGCGCATCCGAATAGTCGCTCATCAGCAAGCGCTGGCGCGGCAGGAAATTCCGTCGGAGGTAGCGACTGAAACTTGCCAGATGCTGACCTCTTTGCGTCAGGCGCACGCAGTTGCCATCCAGCCTTACGGTCCCCGAGGCCAACTGTTCCGTCAGCCGGATCTCCACCAAACGATGTTCCGGCATGTACTCCCGCACGAAGACTTCATCGAGGCGCGCCAACTGGATGCCGCCGCCGCGCTGCTGCAGCTTCTCAAGAATGTAGAACGACAGGGATCGGTCGATGACCGTTGGCACCGAAATTGCAAAACCATAGGCCAGCAGCAGCCAGATCGCCGCCAACTGCAGCTTCTCGAAGCCGCCCAGCATGGCCAGCCAACGCCCGCGCCACAGCACGGCGGCGCTCAGGATGCACGCCAGCACGCCGTCCAATAGCGCGTCGTACAGCACCACGTCCACATGGAAAAACCGCGCATGCACGCCATACACGAGCAGCAACATGGCCACGAAAACCATCGTTGCCGATACGGCGCGCCACAGTTTGTTCATCGTGGTCGCCTCATTCATCGAGGCAGCCTGCCGTTGCGATTGCAGCCCGAATCACCACATTTCCCCGTCAGCATCAACACGGCTCTCCAGCGATATGCCGCCATCCCTGCATTCGACCCGTTCCACGAAACCGCCGTATCTCGGAAGCATGGTTGCCGTGCTGCGCGCCACGCCCGTCAGCATCAGCGTCAACAAGGTCAACGCTCCCGTCTGCAAAAACATCAGCAGCAGAATCCCCAGCGCCACCGAGAACCAGCCTGGCGTGGCAAAACCGGCAAGTTTGAGAAATATCGCCACGCCCATCGCCAGCACCGCCATGCAGGCGACGGACAGACAGGCGATCCCCACGCGCACCAGTACGTCCTCGGCAAATACCATGGTTGCACGGAATCCATGCAATACCAGGCCAACGAAATTCATCTTGCTGCGGCCCGCATAGCGAGGGCCGCGATCCAGCGGACAGGCGGTTGTCCGCAGTTTTGACGCAAGCACCGCGCCCGCCACATGTATCGACAACTCCTGCATGGCGACCAGGCGCTTGACTGCCGCAGGCTTCAGGGCCATGAAATTTCCGAAACTGATCGAGCGCCCGGTCATCAAGCCGAAGAGGCGCTTGTACAGCGCATAGAAGACCTTGAAACGCAGGGTTTCCACCCGGCTCTTGCGTTGCGCGACCACCACATCGGTTTGCGCCGATTCGAGCGGCGCCAGCAGCAAGGGAATGGTGGCGGGCAGATCTTCGCCATCGGAATCCATGACCACTACGCGATGCTCGGGCTGCATGTGCGCGGCCACATAACCCAGGCCAATGGCGATGGCGCGTTGATGTCCGACATTGCGGCGCAGTTTGAGTATCACGCCGGCAACCTCGGCGTGCGCGAGGCTTGCAATTTCCAGGGGTTGATCGACTGAACCGTCATCCACCGCCACCACGAAAACATCCCGGCCAAACTGCGCGGCCAGCTCCTTGAACAAGCGGCTGCTGGCATCGACGTCTTCATACACCGGCGTCACGACAATCAAACGATGCGCGCTGTCGATCATGAGGCCAGCAAGCGCCTGAAATAGTCGATCGTTTTGGACAGCCCATCTTCCAGCCTGATCTTGGGCTGCCAGTCCAGGGTTTGCCTGGCCAGGGCGATATCGGGCTGGCGTTGCCTGGGATCGTCCTGCGGCAAGGGCTGCATGACCAGTGTTGACTTGCCGTCCGTCAGCCTGAGCACGGTCTCGGCCAGTTCGAGGATCGTAAATTCTTCCGGATTGCCCAGGTTGATGGGGCCGGTCACTTCCTGCGGGCTGGCCATCAGACGCACGAAAGCTTCGATCAGGTCATCGACATAGCAAAAGCTGCGTGTCTGGGAACCGTCGCCATAAAGGGTGATGTCCTTGCCCTGCAGCGCCTGAACGATGAAGTTGCTCACGACGCGCCCGTCGCTCGGATGCATGCGTGGCCCATAGGTATTGAAGATGCGCGCGACTTTGATTTCCAGCCGGTGCTGGCGGTGATAATCGAAAAACAGGGTTTCCGCGCAGCGTTTGCCTTCGTCGTAGCAGGAACGCATGCCGATCGGATTGACGCGTCCCCAGTAACTTTCCTGCTGCGGGTGAATCTCGGGATCGCCGTAAACCTCGCTTGTCGATGCCTGAAAAATCCGCGCCTTGGTGCGCTTGGCCAGCCCCAGCATGTTGATGGCGCCATGCACGTTGGTTTTGGTCGTCTGTACCGGGTCCCGCTGGTAATGCACGGGAGATGCCGGGCACGCCAGGTTGTAGATTTCATCGACCTCGATGTAGAGCGGAAAGGTCACATCGTGGCGCAGCAGTTCGAAATGAGGATGGTCGAGCAGGTGAACGATATTGTCCTTGGTGCCGCTATAGAAATTATCGGCACACAGCACGTCGCAACCCTCATTGAGCAGGCGTTCACAGAGATGCGAACCCAGGAAACCGGCGCCGCCGGTCACCAGCACTCTCTTTCTATTCGACACCCGCACCACGCGCTCCAAACGGAATTGACAAGCGGGTATTGTATTCGTGCGGCGCGGGTTGACTATCCCGCCGCGTCATCTCTTGCAGCAATCCCGCGATCACCGGCGGATCATCGACCCGCCGCACGGCGGCCTGCAGGGCCGCGGCTTCAGGCCAGGTGCGTTGCCAGTAGCCGAGCAACAGTTTGAGACGGCCCAGCGCGCGCTGGGCCGTACCGTGATCGTGCAGTCTTTGCCAGTAAGTCCGGATGTGCGGCAGCAGGGCCTGCCAGTCGGCGGACGACGGGCTCGCGGCCATAACGCCGCGGATGCGCAGGCACAGAAAGGGATCGGCGACGGCGCCACGGCCGATCATGACGTCGCTGCAGCCGCTGACTTCACGGCAGCGCTGCCAGTCGGCCAGCGTCCAGATCTCGCCATTGGCAATGACCGGAATGTCGACTGCCTCCCGGATGCGCGCGATCCATTCCCAATGCGCTGGCGGGCGATAGCCTTCGTCGCGGGTGCGGGCATGGACGACGAGCTGGGCGGCGCCGCCGACTGCCAGCGCCTGGGCGCAATCCAGGGCCAGTGCCGTATCGGCGATGCCCAGGCGCATCTTGGCGGTGACGGGGATCGCCGCCGGCACGGCCGCGCGCACGGCCCGCACGATGCGCAGCAACTGCGCCGGATCGCCGAGCAGCATGGCGCCGCCGCCGTGGCGATTCACCAGTTTGGCCGGGCAGCCGAAATTCAGGTCGATGGCGGGCGGCGCGAATTCGGCCGCGCGTGCCGCGTTGCGTGCCAGCCAGTCCGGGTCGCTACCGAGCAATTGAATCGCCACCGGCGTGCCGGCTGGCGTACGGCAGGCATGGTGGATTTCCGGACAGATGCGTTCCCAGCTACGTCGCGGCAGCAGCGAGCCGGTGATGCGGATGAATTCCGAGACCGTGGCATCGTAGCCGCCGATGCGGGTCAGCACGTCGCGCAGGAAGTGATCGGCGAGGCCCTCCATGGGGGCGAGGATGAGACGGGACATGCGCTGATGCTGCGGACGATCGGTGAAGACCGGCAGTGTGCGGCAAAGCTGCCGGCTTGTCGATAAAGCCGGCCTGCAGCCGATATTCCGGCCTGGCACGCGGCCGTGAAATTTCCACTACAATCGACCGTTCAACGAGTTTCACCCACGAACGAATATCAACGAGGAGCGAGCAACATGGCCAAGACCGCCAAGGATTACTTCATTGCGATGACCGAGTTTCATTTCATGAATCTCCAGACCATGTCGGAGATCGACTACTACCCGAACGTGCAGCGCTGGTGGGGCAGCGTGGATGGGGTGATGCGCGCCTGGTCGGGCCGCGACCTGACCGGCGAATGGCCGCAGCCGCTTGCCAGCGCGCTGATCGAGCACATGGACAAGACCAACGTCGACGTCGCCTTCTGCCTGCGCGAGCCGATGATGGACGTCACCGGCGGCGTGGTCTCGCTATCGACCAACGGCTTCATGCTGCAGCAGATCGCGCCGTACCCGGAGCGCATGTACCTGGAAGCCAACGTCGGCCCGGTGATCAAGCGCGGCACCAAGGAAGCCAACTGGGAGCTCGAATACCTGTTCAAGGAAAAGGGCGCCAAGCTATGCAAGCTGTACACGCCGGAAGACGACGGCCCGCTCAACGACAAGCGTCTCTGGCCGTTCTACGAGAAGGCGCAGGAACTGGGCATCACGCTGACGGTGCACACCGGCTTCAGCTACGTCGTGCCGCAGCCCAGCAGCCACTGTCAGGTGGGCCAGCTCGACGACGTGCTGCTCGACTTCCCCGATCTCAAGATCATCGCCTATCACGCCGGCTGGCCGCAGTCGGAAGAGCTGATTGGTCTGTGCGGCAAGCATCGCAATCTCTACATGAGCCTGTCGGGCATCATCGGCTGGTACCAGCGCGCGCCGTATCGCGGCTACCACGCCATCGGCACGGCGCTGCAGTGGATGCCGGCCGACAAGATCGTGCTGGGCTTCGACCTGCCCTTCGACGATCTGGGTCGCGTGGTCGATTACATCGTGAATCTCGACATGCCCGAGGAACTGCAGGAGAAGTGGGGCTATGCGCAGGTGACCGAGGAAGACAAGGCGAAGATCCTCGGCCTGAACCTGGCCAAGCTGACCGGCATCGAGCCGGTGAAGCGCAAGCAGGGCGGCTACAAGATTCCGGCGCCGGCGGCGGGGCACGGTCACGGCCACTGAGTCCGTTTCGTCTGGTTTGATCTGGACTGGCGCACGTTCCCACATTTCGCGAGGGGCGTGCGCCAGTTTTTCATCTGCACGACACGACGTACATCTCACTCTTCCTCGATGGTGAATCATGGCCAAATGGACCGAGAACGACATTCCTGACCTGAGCGGCAAGCGCGCCCTGGTCACCGGCGCGGCCAGCGGCATCGGCTTCGAGGCCGCGCGCGGCCTGGCGCAGCATGGCGCCGAGGTGCTGCTGGTCGATCGCAACGAACAGGCCGGCGCCGAAGCGCTGCGAAGGATTCGCGCGCTACGCGCCGATGCAAAAGTCGAATTCCTGCCGCTGGATCTGTCCAGCCAGGAGAAAGTGCGCGAGTTCGCCGCGAAACTGACGGCGGAAGGCCGGGTGCTCGACATCCTGGTGAACAACGCCGGCATCCAGCCGATCAGCGAGCGGCGCACGACGGGCGACGGCTTCGAGCTGACCTTCGGCATCGGCCATCTCGGCCATTTCACGCTGACCGCCGGATTGTTTCCACTGCTGCTGAAAAGTCCCGCGCCGCGCGTCGTCACCGTATCGAGCCTGGTCCATCGCCTCGGCACCTTCGACTGGGATGACCTGCAGATGGAGCACGGCTACTTTGCCCAGCGCCCCTACAACCAAACCAAGCTGGCCAATCTGCTCTTCGCCCGCGAGTTGCAGCGCCGCGCCGCAGCCAAGGGCCTGAAGCTGCTGAGCCTGGCGGTGCATCCGGGCGTCTCGCGCACCAATATCGGCAATTCGCGCAAGGCGCTGGGCAGCTTTCATTTCATCGACAACCTGATTTCGGTCGTGCTGGGCATCGTCATGTCGCTGTTTGGGCAATCCGCCGAGCGCGGCGGCTGGCCGACGCTGTACGCCTGTACCTCGTCGGAAGTGACGCCGGGCGGTTTCTACGGCCCGGATGGCCTGGGCGAGACGCGCGGCGTGCCGGCGCCGGCGAAAATCCACGAGGCCGGACGCGATGAAGCCAGCGCGCGCAAGCTCTGGCAAGTCAGCGAAGAATTGACCGGCGCACGTTTCGACGAACTGGACGGGGAGTAGACCATGGAGATGCAACGCTTTATCGGCAAGGTGGCGCTGGTGACCGGCGCGGCTTCGGGTATCGGCCTGGCCACGGCCGAGCGACTGGCGCGTGAAGGCGCCCGGGTGCTGGCCTGTGACATCCAGGCGGAGAAATTGCGCGAGGAAGTGGCGCGCCTCACCGCCGACGGCCTCGAGGTAAGCGCCCACTCGCTGGACGTCACCGATGCCGCCGCCTGCAATGCGGCGGTGGCGGCCGTCGTCGCCGCGCATGGCCGCCTCGACGTGCTGTGCAATGTCGCCGGCACGCTGTTCCTGAAGAACTTCACCGAAATCACCGATGACGAATGGCATCGCCAGACCGCCATCAACCTGCATGGCCCGTTCTACCTGTGCCGCGCGGCGATGCCGCATTTGCTGGCAAGTCAGGGCAACATCGTCAGCGTCGCCTCGATCGCCGGCATGGTCGGCGTGCCCTATGGCAGCGTGTATTCGGCGTCGAAGGGCGCATTGCTGATGCTGTCCCGGGCGCTGGCCGTCGAATACGGCTCGCGTGGCGTGCGCGTCAATGCGATCTGTCCCGGCTCGGTGGCAACACCGCTGGTGGCGGGTTTCTCACCGCCGGAAGACGCCGATTTCAACCTGCTGTCGCGCCTGATGCCCTTGCTGCCCGAACACGGCCAGCCGGCAGGCATTGCCGCCACCATCGCCTTCATCGCTTCGGATGAGGCGCGGTTCATGACCGGCTCCGGCGTGGTCATCGACGGCGGGCAGACGGCGATTTGAGCAGTCTCCAGCGCTAACCCGTCACCGCCCTGATGATCAGCATCACGCTGTCGCGGTAGCGCTGTTCGCTGGAAATCGTCGCCAGTTGCGGCGCGAGCACGGCGATGTTGGGAAAGGGTTCCAGCGATACCATTTCAAAACTCAGCTTGCGCGAGCGCTGGCGTTCCTCGCTCGAACCGAAGGCGATGAGACTGCGTTCTTCGTCGTTCATCAACACCACCGAACCGATCATGTTGGCCATCAGCGTGTGGAACAGCAGGGCGGATCGTTCGGCCGTCAAGCCCGCCTTGTTCAGCTCGAAGAGGACGCGATCCATCACCGCCAGCGCCTTGCCGCCTTGATAGGAGGCGTTGTCGAGCAGGGGCATGACGCCGGGATGGGCGCAGAGCGCGGAGCGCATGCCGGCGTAGGTGGTGTATAGCCATTCGCGCCAGTCCGCTTCATCGTGGTTGGTGACGTCGTAATCGCCGACCACCAGATCGACGAGCTGGCGCTCGATTTCGGCCTTGCTCTCGTAATGACGGTAGATCGCCATGGCCGAGACGCCGAGCTGCTCGGCGAGCTTGCGCACGGTCAGGCCGTCAAGGCCGTCGCGGTCGATGATCTCCAGCGAAGTGCGCAGGATCAGTGCCTGCGACAGCAGGCCGCGCGGCGTTGCCGGCTTGGTCCTGGCAGGCTTGCTGGTTTTCGATTTTGCCGATTTGGCGGGGGTTTTGCTGGATGAGCCAGGCATGATGTCGGTGGCCGGCGTGCGGCGCATTTCTCCAATGATGAACGGTGGCGATCGAAGCCATGCCCGCAAGCATGGGCATGGCTTCGATCGCCCGAGGCGTACATTGTAAACGACCGGGCAGCCTTGAGGGCGTCTGCAGCCGGCTGCGGCCGGTTTGCGCGGCTGGCGTGCCGGAACCAGCGGCAAGGCTCCGAGGTCTGAGCACCGTTATAGAATGCCGGGTGGTACGGGAAACATTTCAATGATGAAGCGTCTTTTTCTGACCGGCGAAACCGGTTTCGTTGGCAGGATTTTCCACGGCATGGCCGGAGAAATCGTGCGGAACTACGGTTGGGAATTGATTCCCGCCGGCGGAAAGTACGATTTGCGGGATACCGACTCGCTGAATCGCATCCTGCAGCATGCGCGGCCGGACGGCGTGATCCATCTTGCCGGGCAGAGCTTCATTCCCGACGCCATCGGAAACGCCGCGCAGGTGCTGGAGGTGAACCTGCTCGGCACCCTGCACCTGTTGCAGGCACTCAAGCACAACGGTTTTTGCGGCGACTTTCTCTACGTCAGTTCGGGCGACGTCTATGGCCAGGCTGCGCCGGAAGCCTTGCCGATCCGGGAAACGCATCCGGTGCTGCCGCACAATGCCTATGCCATCAGCAAGATCGGCGCCGAGATGCTGTGCGCCCAATGGAGCGGCGATGCGCCGTGGCGCATCGTCGTGGCGCGGCCATTCAACCACATCGGTCCCGGCCAGCGCCTGCAATTCGTTGCTTCCAGCATCGCGCGGCAGATGGCCCGCATCCGCCTCGGCCTGAGCGAGGCCGTCATCGAAATCGGCGACGTCGACGTGACGCGTGATTTCCTCGATGTGCGCGATGTGGTGCACGCCTATATGGGTCTGCTTGCAGCGGGCGAGCATGGCGGCGTCTACAACGTCTGCTCGAATACGGAGACGAGCATTCGCGAGCTGCTCGATCGGCTGGCCCGCATCGGTGGCGCCGAGCCGGAAATCCGCCAGCTCCAGGCGCTGCGTCGCCCCGCCGGGCAACGCCGGGTGCGTGGCGACAACGGCAAGCTGTGCGCCGCTACCGGGTGGCAGCCGCGCATTCCACTCGATCAGTCGCTGCGCGATGTCCTGGCGCACTGGGAGCGCGTCGAAAGCGCGGCGGCCTTGCCGGCGCCGGCGCGACCTTCTGGAGACGCGGCGTATGGTGGGCATGGCGGGCAGGGTGGCATTCATGCCTGATAATGTCGCTCGATCTTCTGGATGCCGCTGCCGCAACCGGCATGTGAGATACCCAAACAGGAGTTGCCACGCACCATGATCATCCCCGCCATTCCAGTCATCCCCGTCATACTCTCCGGCGGCGCCGGCACCCGTCTCTGGCCGGTGTCGCGCGAAGGCCATCCCAAGCCCTTCATCCGCCTGGCCGACGGCGAATCGCTGCTGCACAAGACCTATCGACGCGCGGCGGCGATCGCCACGCAGGACGAGATCGTGACGGTGACCAACCGCGATCATTATTTCCTGAGCAAGGACGAATTCCTTGCCGCCGGGCTGGGCGAGCAGCGGCCGCATTTCTTGCTCGAACCCTGCGGCCGCAACACCGCGCCGGCCATCGCCGCCGCCGCGCTGGCGCTGCGCGAGCGCTACGGCGATGCGGCGATCATGGTCGTCATGGCCGCCGACCACCTGATCCGCGACGAGGCCGAATTCGCCGAGGCGGCGCGCGCCGCGGCGAAGCTGGCGAGCGAAGGCCACATCGTCACCTTCGGCATCCGCCCGGACAAGCCGGAGACCGGCTTCGGTTACATCGAATGCGGCTCGGCCGTCGGTAGCGGCAAGGACGGCGCGGCGCGCGTGCAGCGCTTCGTCGAGAAGCCCGATGCCGCCACCGCCGCGCAATATCTGACCAGCGGCCGCTACCTGTGGAATTCGGGGATGTTCTGCTTCAGCGTCGGCGTCATTCTCGCCGAACTCGAAAGGCACGCGCCCGACGTGCTCGCCACGGCGCGAACCTGCATTGACGTCAGCCCGTCCGAGGAAGGCGTCGGCGGCCTGCGGCGCGAACTCGACGCGGCGAGTTTTTCGAATGCGCCGGACATTTCCATCGACTATGCGGTGATGGAGCGTTCCGACCGCGTCGTCGTCATTCCCGCCGCCTTCGACTGGAGCGACATCGGTTCGTGGAGCGCGCTGCAGCAGCTCGTCGCGCCGGATGCCGACGGCAATCGCGCGCTCGGCGAAGCGCTGTTCGTCGATTGTGCGAATACCTTCGTGCAAAGTGAAAACCGCCTGATCGCCGCCGTCGGCCTCAAGGATCTGATCCTGATCGACACGCCGGACGCCGTGCTGGCCGTGCATCCCGACCACGTCCAGGACGTCAGGAAAATCGTCCAGCAGTTGAAGACCGCCGGTCATGATGCCTGCAAGCTGCACCGCACCGTGGCGCGCCCCTGGGGTACCTACACGGTGCTGGAGGAAGGCCGGCACTTCAAGATCAAGCGCATCGTCGTCAAGCCCGGCGCTGCGCTGTCGCTGCAACTGCACCACCATCGCAGCGAGCACTGGATCGTCGTCCAGGGCATGGCCAAGGTCACCAACGGCGACAGCGTGCTCTACGTCAATATCAACGAATCGACCTACATTCCTGCCGGCCACAAGCATCGCCTGGAAAACCCCGGCCTGCTCGATCTGGTGATGATCGAAGTGCAGAGCGGCGAATATCTGGGCGAGGACGACATCGTTCGCTTTGCCGATCAATACGGGCGCGGGCAGTCTGTTGCCAACTGATGAATCAGAAAAATCCGATTGCGCGGCTGCTTGTTGAATGTCCCCATGTTTCTGGACTCCCGTATTTGAATACGGGCATGCAGCGTACTGCCGCCCACATCGTTCACATCATCCACACCGCGCGGCGCATGGCCTGAGATGCGTATCGCCTTCAACGCCAGCATCCTGCGCGCGCCGCGCACCGGCATCGGTCAGTACGTCACCGGTCTGGTGACGGCCTTGCAGCAGCGCGAGGATGTCGAGATCAGCCTGTTCCTCGGCCGCCGCTGGAGCCTGACGCTGCCTCTGCCCACCGCGTCGGCGCAGATGGCGCGGGTGATGCAGGTGGCACGCGCGACGAGCCTGCTGCGCGGCATGCCCGGCGCCTACCGCTTGCGCCGCTTCGTCGAGCAACGCGCCTTCGCGGCCGGGGTGCGGCGCCAGCCCGTCGATCTCTATCATGAGCCTTCGCTCTGGCCGTTCGACTCGTTCAATGGTACTGGCCCGTTGGTGATGACCCTGCATGACCTGACGCATGTGCATTATCCGGAAACCCAGCCGCGCGCGCGGCTGGCGGAGATCGAGCGGCACGTCGGCAAGGGTGTGGCCAGAGCGGCGCGCATCCTGGTCGATTCGGCCTATATCGGCCGCGAGGTCGTCAGCCATTTCGGCTTGCCCACCGACAAGGTCGTCGTCGCCCCGCTTGGCTGCGGCGCCGAGTTCCATCCGCGCACCGAGGCGCAGACGCGCGCCGCGCTGCAACCGCTCGGACTCAGGCACGGCAGCTACCTGCTCTGCGTCGGCACGCTGGAGCCGCGCAAGAATCTGTTGCTCACTCTGCGTGCCTATGCGCGCCTGCCCGATGCCCTGCGCAAGCAGTATCCGCTGCTGATCGTCGGCATGGCCGGCTGGGGTGAAGACACGTTCGCCGGCGAGCTGCGCGCCGCGCTCGCCGGCGGCCATGTGCGCCTGGCGGGCTATCTCGGCCAGGCGCGGCTCGCCGAGGTCGTCGCCGGCGCGCGCGCCCTGGTGTATCCGTCGCTCTACGAGGGCTTCGGCCTGCCGGTCGTCGAAGCCATGGCCAGCGGCACGCCGGTCATCGTCTCCGACCGCGCCTCGCTGCCGGAAGTGGCGGGAGCCGCCGGTCTGATCGTCGATGCCGACGATGACGTCGGCCTGGCCGCCGCCATGCAGATGCTGCTGGGGGACGATCCCGAATGGCAGCGGCGCTGCCAGGCCGGCCTGCAACAAGCGGCGCAATTCACCTGGCGCCGTTGCGCCGAGATTACCGTGCAGACCTATCGCGCCGTGCTGGCCTGAGGCGCGATCGGTAGAATCCCGCCGATGCGCATTCTCCATTTCTATCGCACCTATTCGCAGTCCTACGGCGGCATCGAGCAGGTGATCTATCAGCTCTGCGTCGGCGCGCAGCGCCTCGGCGCCGAACCCGAAGTGCTGACGCTCGCCCGCGACCGCCGCGCGGCGGAAGTGAACGTCGACGGCCATCGCGTGGTGCAGGTGCCGCTGGATTTTGAAATTGCCTCGACCGGATTTTCCCGTGCGGCCTTCGGCAAATTTCGCCAGCTCGCCAACCAGGCCGACATCATCCACTACCATTTCCCCTGGCCGTTCATGGACGTCGTGCATTTCGCCTGCGGCATCCCGCGCCTGGGCAAGCCGACCGTCGTCAGCTATCACGCCGACATCGTCCGGCAGAAGCTGCTGCTGCAACTGTACCGTCCGCTGATGCAGCGTTTCCTCGGCAGCGTCGATCGCATCGTCGCTTCCTCGCCCAATTATCTGGCGACCAGTCCGGTGCTGACACAGTTTCGCGACAAGGTGACGGTAATTCCCTACGGCCTCGACAGGAACGGCCCCAACTATCCCGCGCCCGCCGCCGCGCGCCTCGACGCCTGGCGGCAGCGCCTCGGCGGGAAATTCTTCCTGTTCGTCGGCGTGCTGCGCTACTACAAGGGACTGCACGTCCTGCTCGACGCGGCGCGAGCTTGCGACTACCCGATCGTGATCGTCGGCGCCGGGCCGGTCGAAGCGGCGTTGAAGGCGCAGGCCGAGCTCAACCGGCTGCGCAACGTCATTTTTCTCGGCGTGCTGCCCGACGAGGACAAGGTGGCCCTGCTGACGCTGTGCCATGCCGTCGTCTTTCCCTCGCACCTGCGCTCCGAGTCCTTCGGTATCTCGCTGCTCGAAGGCGCGATGTTCGGCAAGCCGATGATCTCCTGCGAAATCGGCAGCGGCACCAGCTACATCAACATCGACGGCGAAACCGGCCGCGTCGTGCCGCCCGGCGATCCCGCCGCCTTCCGCCAGGCGATGGACTTCCTCTGGCAGCATCCGGCGGAAGCCGCGGCCATGGGACATCGCGCGGCCGCGCGCTACGAGGCGCTATTCACCGCCGAGCGGATGTCCGCCGGCTACCTGGCCCTGTACCGCGAATTGCTCGCCGCCCGTTGAAGCGCTTGCAGCGATAAGCGCGAGGGCGGCGGCGAAGGGGATGGGTGGGAACGCCGACGGACGTTCACGCGAACCTGGCAATCACCTCGTCGGCGTAGCGCCGGATCGCGTCTTTCTTCATCTGCAGCGTCGGCTGCTGCTGCATGATCTTGCCCACGCCTTCCTCGGCGGCCATGCCGGGCAGCGCCCAGGGGGTGACTTGCAGATCGGTGATGCCCAGGTCTTCGAGGCGCTTGATGTCGTCGATGGTCGTCGCGTCGGGGCAGTGCAGCATGATGTCGAACGGCTCTTTCTCGCGGCCGCATTCGCGCCGGTAGCGGTTGAGTTCATCGACGATGCCGGGAATCTCCGCCTTGTTGTGGATCACGCTGAGCCAGCCGTCGCCGAGGCGCGCGGCGCGCTGCATGGCCGGGGCGGTGGCGCCGCCGACGTAGATCGGAATCTTCTTTTTCGGCGTCGGCGCCATGATGACGCGGTCGAAGTCGACGTGCTTGCCGTGGAACTCCTGGAAGCCGCCCTGCATCAGCAGGCGGATGGCCTGGATGGCTTCGTCCTGGCGCTTGCCGCGCGTCTTCATGTCGATGTTGAGCCACTTGAATTCCTCGGGCATCCAGGCCAGCCCCACGCCCAGCGCGACGCGGCAGTTGGAAACTTCGGCAACCGAACAGAGGCTCTTGGCTTCGAGCAGCGGCTGGCGGATGGCCAGGCGCAGCACCGAGGGGATGAAGCGGATGCGCTGGGTGACCACGGCCATCGCCGTCATCGCCACCCAGGGGTCGAGCACCGGCATGTCGAGCGGCCAGAAACGCGAGCCGTCCGGCGTGTAGGGGTAGGGCACGGAGACTTTTTCCGGGAAGAACGGCGCATCGGCGACCTGGATGCTGTCCCAACCGTGCGTGTCGGCGGTGCGGGCGATTTCCTGGTGTTCGCAGGGATCGACCATGAACAGGTGAAAGCCGAATCTCATGATGATGTTTCCTCCTTTTATTGGTGTTTTCGACGAGGCGCCGAAGCCCTCCGGATTCACCGCAACGGGAAGCCGCAGGCTTGCAGGCAGGGGCATAAACCGCTATCTTGCCGGATTTCGCGCCAGAGCGGGCGTACTGTTTTGCGCTCGTCCTTCGGCCGCGACTTTACCGAATATCCGGGTCATTCTAGCCGCCGATGTATTCCATATCCGCCATCCATTATGTCTTTCTCGCGCTGCTGCTGACGGCCGCCCTGGTCAGCCTGGGTTTCGGCCTGCGCAAATACTGGCAGCGCATCAGCCACGGCCAGGCCTGGTTCGGCAAGGAGCTCACCAGGGAGGCCGTGTTGGCCAAGGTGAATTGGGCGACCTTCATCCGCCGCGGCCTGTTGCTGGAACGTCTGAAGAAGCGGCCGATTTCCGGTATCGCCCACAATCTGCTGTTCTTTGGCGCGATCATCGAAATCCTCGGCCACAGCGCCTATGGTCTGAGCTTTGTCGGCATCGAGGTTTATCAAAGCGGCTTTGGTCACTACTTCATGGAGCTGGCGCGCGAAATCGCCGGCCTGATGATCCTCGTCGGCATCCTGTTCTTCGCCCTGCGCCGCCTCGCCCCGCCCGAGCGCCTGACCGCCGCCGGCTACACGCGCAAGGGCTTCTCGCCGATGGAAGCGTTGCTGCTGGCCACCGCCCTGCTCGGTTTCATCGCCGAAGGCTTCCGCCTGACCAATCCCGAAGTCCACAGCCAGTTCGAATTCGTCGGCAACTTCATTGCCGGTTTGCTCTCCGGCGGCGAGCCGCAGATTCTTGCCGGCGGCAATCTGGCGCTGTGGTGGCTGCACATGCTGTTCGGCTGCGCTTTCATCGCGCTGATCGGCCATACGCCGATGTCGCACATGGTGCTGGGCCTGACCAATTCGGGGCTGGCCAACAAGCGCGCGGGCATCAATCTGGCACCCATCGACTTCGATGCCGAGCCTGAAGACGGCGAGAAAGAAGCGGAACTGCTGCTGGGCGCCAACAGGATTTCCCAGTTGAGCCAGAAGTACCTGATGGATGCGTCGACCTGCCTGTGGTGCGGCCGCTGTCATGAAGTCTGTCCGGCGGCGCAGACCGGCAAGGCGCTTTCGCCCAAGTCCATCATGGCCACCTGTGCCGAATACATGGCGCAGGGAAAGTTCGATGATGAATCGCTGATCGAGACCATCGGCAAGGAAGCCGTCTTCAATTGCACCACCTGCGCGGCCTGTATCGAGGAATGTCCGGTCAGCAATGCGCCGGCGGAAATCGTCCTGGAACTGCGCCGCAACTTCGTCATGGAGCAGTCGGACATGCCCGACACCATGGCGGCGGCGAATGCCAACCTGGAAAAACGCGGCCACCCCTTCGTCGGCACCTCGGCCAACGTCGAAGACTGGAAGCAGGGACTGCCGTTCGAGGTGCCGCTGTTCGAGCCGGGCAAGACGGAATACCTGTTCTGGCTGGGTTGCGCCGTGACCTACGAGGAACGGGCGCAGAACATCGCCCGCGCCATGGCCCGGCTGCTGGAAGCCGCCGGCATTTCCTGGGGGGTGCTCGAAGGTCCGCACTGCACCGGCGATCCGGCCAAGATGATGGGTAACGAAATGCAGTTCGTCGAGATTGCCCAGGGCAACATCGAGGAATTCCAGGAGTTGCAGATCCACAAGGTGATCACCACCTGCGCCCATTGCTTCAACAGTTTCGACCGCTACTATCCGCAACTGGGCGGCGAATGGCAGACCATTCCGCATGCCGTTTTCATCGACGAGCTGATCAAGACCGGCAAGCTCAAGGTGCGTCAGGATGGCGAGAAGATCACCTTCCACGATCCCTGCTATCTGGCGCGCCACAACGGCATCGTCGATGAGACGCGCAACGTGGTCTCCTCGGTCGGCAAGCTGGTCGAGATGCCGCGCCATGGCAAGAACAGCTTCTGCTGCGGCGCCGGCGGCGGCAACTACTGGGGTGGCCAGGGCGGCACGGCTCGCATCAACGACGTGCGCGCCGAGGAAGCCTTCGCCACCGGCGCTGATAAAATCGCCACTTCCTGCCCGTTCTGCAACCTGATGCTGACTTCCAGCGCAAGCAAGCACAGCGAAGAGCGCAAGGTCTTCGACATCGCCGAGCTGGTGCTGGACAAGCTGGAAAACCGCCCGGCGGCCTGGGATCGGACCTTGGCCTGAGCGCGCAGCAGCATCCATTGAAACCAACCGTAATGAGGATATCCGATGAGCCGCGCACTTGACGACGTCATCGTCGTGGATCTGACACGGCAGTTCTGCGCTGCCCTGTCGGGTGCCTTCCTGGCCGACTTCGGCGCCCGCGTCATCCGTCTCGACCTGCTGCCGGCGGCGCGCGGCCGGCATGCCGGCCATGGCGGCTGGAACCATGAGGCCGACTTGATCCATCGCAACAAGGAAAGCCTGGCGCTCGATCCGCAGAGCAGCGAAGGCAAGGCACTGCTGCAGGAGGTCGTCGCCAAGGCCGATGTGCTGATCACCGACTGGCAGCGCGACGAACTGGCCGCCCTGGGACTGGATTACGCCAGTGTCGCCAAGCGCCGTGCCGACATCATCTACGGCCGCCTTTCCGGTTTCGGCCCGACCGGCCCGGATGCCGATCTGCCGGCCATCGACGAACTGGCCGCCGCGCGTACCGGGATGATGCCCATCCTGCCGCAGCCCGGCCAGCCGCCGGTGTACACGGGTTCCGGCGCCATGCACGCGGGCGTGATGCTGGCTTTCGGCGTGGTCACCGCGCTGGTGCATCGCGTCGATTCCAATGAAGGCCAGGAAGTCGATGTCTCGCTGTTCGGCGCCAACATGTATGGTGCGGCGCTGGACATCCAGGCCTTCCTCGCCATCGGCAAGGGCGACCGCCTGCTCAACCCGATTTCGCGTCTGGACGTCTCCAATCCGATGTCCGGCTCGCTCTACCCGAGCGCCGACGGGCGCTGGGTGACGCTGACCATGCCGGATACCGACCGCTGGTGGCCGACCTTCTCGCAACTGGTCGGCATCGCCACCGACGATCCGCGTTTCGATACCCACGACAAACGTACCGAGAGTAATCGCCTGCTGCTCATCGAGGCCCTGGAGGCCGCCTTCCAGCAGCAGCCCGGCACGTACTGGCGTCAGGCATTCCAGGAGAAGCAGCTTTCCGCCGACGTCATCGAGCAGTTCGACTATCCGGCGAACGACCCGCAAGTGGCGGCCAACCGCTACATCATGGAACTCGATCACCCCAGCCATGGACGGGTGAAGAGCCTGGGCTTCCCGATCTACATGAGCGAGAGCACGGCGCGCCTGGACAAGCTCGCGCCCGCCATCGGCCAGCACAGCCGCGCCGTGCTGCGCGATCTGCTGGGCATCGGCGAAGACCGATTCCACCAACTCAACGCCGCCGGCGTCGTGGCCTGAGCGAGGAGGACAACATGGGCAATATGGACAACATGGCAAAAGCACTCAAAGGCCTGCGCGTCGTCGATCTCACCGTCTGGTTCCAGGGGCCGGTGGCGGCGCAGTACCTGGCCGACTTCGGCGCCGAAGTCATCAAGGTCGAGCGCCCCAACGGCGGCGACCAGGCGCGCGGCGTGCGCTCCATCAAGTCGCTGGAAATCGGCGACTGGAACCAGTACTTCCTGGTCATCAACCGCAACAAGAAAAGCATCGCCATCGACCTGAAGAAGCCCAGCGGGCAGAAAATCTTCTATCGCATGATCGAGAAGGCCGACGTCTTCTTGTCCAACCTCGCGCCGGAACAGCTCGCCGCCTGGAATCTTTCCTACGAGCAACTCAGCGCCGTCAATCCCAGGCTGATCTACGCCACCAATACCGGCTATGGCCGCTATGGCGGCGCTTCCAAGCCTTCGTTCGACATGACCGTGCAGGCGCTCACCGGCGTCATGGCGCGGCTGGGCGAGCCGGGCCAGCCGCCGATCTACATCGGTATGGGCTCGGGCGATGCCTACGGCGGCATCATGTCGGCGCTGGGCATCATGCTGGCGGTGTATCAGCGCAAGCGCACCGGCAAGGGCCAGGCGCTGGATGCCTCGCTGTATGGCGCCCAACTGTATCTGGCCGCGCCGCATCTGCAGGCTTTCCTCGCCGGCGACAGGACTGCGGCGCTGCAGAAATCGCGCAAGCAGGTCGAGAACCCGCTGTGGAACCTCTATCCGACCGCGGGCAAGTGGGTGTATGTCTGCGAAGCCAACGATGATGCCCGCTTCGCCGCGCTGTGCCAGGCGCTGGGTGACGCGGCCCTGACGCAGGATGCGCGTTTCAGGACGGCGGAATTGCGCAAGCAGCACAACGAAGCGCTGATCGAGGTGATCGAGGCGCACACGCTGAAGTTCGACCATGCCGGGCTGCTGGCAGCCTTCAGGCAGGCCGGCATCCTGGCCCAGCCGGTCAACAACCTGGCCGACGTCATCCGCGACGAGCAGGCCTGGCAGAACGACTACTTCATGAAAGCCTATTGCGAGGAAGTGCAGCGCGAGGTCGACGTGCGCGGCCTGCCGGTGACCCTCTCGAAGACGCCGGGCCGGATCGACACCCTGGGGCCGCAACTGGGCCAGGATACCGAGCTCCTGATGATGGACCTGCTCGGCTACGAGTGGGAAGAGATCGAGGCGCTGAAGGCCGAGGGCGCCATTCCGTAAGGGAATGACAATACGGTTTGGTTGCGTCATCCCCGCGCAGGCGGGAATCCACCGAGGCAGCACAACTGGATCCCCGCCTGCGCGGGGATGACGTGCGGTAAAACACGACAGGGAAGGGATCATCAATGAGCTGGACCGACTGGAGCATCGCCGCCGGCGACGGCCTCGACAACTTCAAGGAAATCATCTACGAAAAGAAGCATCATCAGGCGCTGGGCGGCGGCATCGCGCGCATTTCGCTGAACAAGCCCGACCGCATGAACACGCTGACGATCGCCACCGTCGATGAAATGTTCCGCGCCTTCTACGACGCCAACCACGATCCGTCCATCGGCGTGATCATCGTCGCCGGCAAGGGCAAGCACTTCGGCGCCGGCGGCGACGTGGACTGGGAACGCTGGGGCCTGCGCGAAGCCTTCTACAACCGCTATCCGCACAACCGCCTGATGCGCATGTCGCGCAAACCCATCATCGCGCAGGTGCAGGGCTACTGCATCGCCGGCCACAACCACATGGCCTATTGCTGCGACTTCACCATCGCCGCCGACAACGCCGTGTTCGGCCAGGCCGGCCCGCGCGTTTCCTCGCCGGCCGACGGCTTCTTCGTGCCCTATCTCTCCAAGGTCATCGGCACCAAGAAGGCGCGCGAAATGTGGATGCTGTGCCGCAAGTACAAGGCCGACGAAGCCTTGAGCATGGGCTTGGTGAATACCGTCGTGCCGCTCGAACGGCTGGAAGCCGAAGTGGATGCCTGGTGCGAGGAACTGCTCGCCAAGAGCCCCGGCTGCCTGGAAGTGCTGAAAGCCGCTTTCGACCAGGAGATGGATGGCTACAAGGAATCCTGCGTGATTTCCGCCAACATGTACCCGGACTGGTTCGACATGCCCGAAGGCAAGGAAGGCGGTTCCGCCTTCGTCGAAAAGCGCACGCCCGAGTTCTGGAGCATCCGCAGCCGCGAAGCCGCCGCCCAGGAAAAGCTGCTGCAGGAATACGAGGAAATCCAGGCGGCCCGCAAGGCCGGGACCGGGAAGAACTGAGCTTCAATCGGCAGCAGACCGCAACGACGAACGCGCCATTTCCGCGCAGGCGCCCCGAAGGCAGTGCCCCTGGGGCGTGGGAATGAGATCGTCGATTGGCGAAGCATCCGCCTGAACCGCAGTCATTGCTTGGTATCGCAACAACAGGAGAAACAATGCTCAAGGACAAGGCCTGTATCGTCGGCATCGGAGAAACCGGCTACTGCCGCAAGCCCGGCTCCGGCCTTTCGGAAATGGCGCTGCAGCTCAAGGCGGCCGTGGCCGCCATCGAAGACGCCGGATTGAAAGCCAGCCAGATCGACGGCATCCTGCCGTTTCCCAACCTCGGCAAGTCGGAAGCATTCGCCGCCAGCCTGGGCTGCGGCAACCTGCGCTTTGCCGCCACCTTGCACATGGGCGGCGCCTCGCCCGTTGCCGGCTTGCGCGCCGCCGCCCTGGCGGTGACCCAGGGCGCGGCCGACTACGTGCTGGTGCCCGGCGGCTGGAACGGTTTTTCCGGCGCCCGCGTGCGCGAAACCACCACCCAGGACGTCGATTCCATCCCCGGCGGGGCGATTGCGCGCGATTACTACATGCCCTACGGCTTTACCGCGCCGCCGCAATGGTATGCGCTGATGGCGCGGCGCCACATGCACGACTACGGCACGACGCAGGCGCAGCTTGGCGCGGTGGCCATCGCCATGAGAAAGCACGCCAACCTGAATCCGGCCGCGCTGATGCACGGCAAGCCGCTCACCATGGAAGACTATCTGGCTTCGATGATGATCGCCGATCCCTACAAATTGCTCGATTGCTGTCTGGAAACCGATGGCGGCGGCGCCTTCATCGTCACCAGCGTCGAGCGCGCGCGCGACCTCAAGCAAAAGCCGATCTATCTCATGGGTGCCGGCGCCGGTCAACCCTATCCGGCCGACGACATCCCGAACCGCCGCGACATGCACAAGATCGGTCTGACCAATGCCGCGCCGGAAGCCTTCCGCATGGCGGGCGTGACGCCCGCCGACATGGATTTCGCCCAGATCTACGACTGCTTCACCTTCGAAGTCATCCAGCAGATCGAGGAATGCGGCTTCTGCAAGCGCGGCGAGGGCGGTGCCTTCGTCGAGAACGGCGGCATCGAACTGGGCGGCCGCCTGCCGGTGAACACCCACGGCGGCCTGCTCTCGCATGCCCACTCGCTGGGCATCGGCCACCTCATCGAAGCCGTGCGCCAGTTGCGCGGCGAGTGCGGCGCGCGCCAGGTCCAGGATGCCGAAATCGGTGTGGTTACCGGCTGGGGCGATTTCGGCGACGGCAGCATCGCCATCCTGCGCCGCTGACAAGGGGAAGATCATGACAGACACGAGCTACAACAAGCCGCTGCCCCTGATGGAGGGGCTGACCAAGGCGTTCTACGATTTCTGCGCGCAAGGCGAGCTGCGCTTCCAGCGCTGCACCGACTGCGGCGCCTGGCGCCACGTGCCGCGCGAAATCTGCGCCGAATGCAGCTCCTTCAACTGGGAATGGGCCCAGTCCAGCGGCCGAGGCACGGTCTACACCTGGACCGTGGTCGAGCGCGCCCTGCATCCGGCCTTCGGCTCATCCGCCCCTTATGCGCCGGTGGTCGTCGAACTCGAAGGCGGCGTGCGCCTGCTGACGCAACTCAGCGACGTGCCGCCCAGCGAACTGAAGATCGGCATGCCGGTGACGGTGGATTTCAAGGCGGTGACGCCGGAAATCACCTTGCCGTATTTCAAGCGTGCCTGAAACACGAATTTTTTACGAGGAAAGAACATGTCCCTGAATCTGCCCGCCACCTTCACCTACGAAAAGAAGGGCCGCATCGCCCTGATGACCATCAACCGTCCCGATGCCTACAATGCCTTCACCCGCGAAATGCTGGTCGGCATGGACGCCGCCTTCGACGACTTCAACGCCGATCCCGATCTGTGGGTGGCCGTCATCACCGGCGCCGGCAACAAGGCCTTCTGCACCGGCATGGACATCAAGGACGCGCTGCCGGCCATTGCCGCCGGCGACCAGATGGGTTACGACGATCCGGCCAAGCGCCCGTTCCAGAACATCTTCAAGCCCATCATCGCGGCGGTGAACGGTTTCTGCATCGCCGGCGGTCTGGAATTCCTCCAGGGCATGGACATCCGCATCGCCTCCGAGCATGCCCAGTTCGGCCTCGGTGAAGTGAAGTGGGGCGTGATTCCCGCCGGCGGTTCGCACATCCGCCTGCCGCAGCAGATCCCTTGGGCGGTGGCGATGGAACTGCTGCTCACCGGCCAGAACATCGACGCCAAACGCGCCTACGACATCGGCCTGGTGAACAAGGTCGTCCCCGCCGACAAGGTGCTCGAAGAAGCCATGGCCTGGGCCGAGAAGATCTGCGAAAACGGCCCGCTGGCGGTGCGCACCGCCAAGGAAATCGCCGTGCGCGCGCTCAACAACGAGCCGAAGTTCGTGCTGGAGAAAAGCATCGCCCCGCGCGTCTTCAATTCCGAAGACGCCAAGGAAGGCCCGCGCGCCTTCGCCGAAAAGCGCAAGCCGAACTTCACCGGCCGCTGATTCTCGATCAACCCACTTCTCGGAAAGAATCCCATGAGCGAAAAACTCCCCGTCATTGCCATCCTCGGCGGCACCGGCGATCTCGGCACGGGCCTGGCGCGCCGCTGGGCGCAGGCCGGCTATCAAGTCATCATCGGTTCGCGCACCCAGGACAAGGCCGAAGCCGCCGCCGCCGATCTGCAGAAGATCATGGCGGAACGCGGCGTCAAGAACGTCAGCGTGCGCGCCGCCGACAACCTGGCCGCCGCCCAGGCCGCCGACATCGTGGCCATGACCGTGCCCTTCAGCCACCAGAAGAGTACGCTGGAAAGCGTCAAGGACGCCCTGCAGGGCAAGATCCTCATCGACGTCACCGTGCCGTTGGTACCGCCCAAGGTCGCCCGCGTGCAACTGCCGGCGGAAGGCTCGGCCGGCCAGATCGCCCAGGCGCTGCTGGGCGAGAACGTCAAGGTCGTCTCGGCCTTCCAGAACGTCGCCGCCCACCATCTGCAGGAAGGCAAGGGCCTGGATTGCGACGTGCTGGTCTGCGGCGACAGCAAGGACGCGCGCGCCGAAGTCATCAAGCTGGTCGAAGCCGCCGGCATGCGCGGCTTCCACGCCGGCAGCATCGCCAACGCCGCCGCCGTCGAAGCCATGACCTCGGTGCTGATCTTCATCAACAAGCAGTACGACTGCCATGCCGGCATCCGGCTGACGGGCATAGAAGAGTAAGGCTCTCCGGCCGCGCATTACTGCGGCCTCTCCTTTGTCCATGGTGCCAGCTTTACAGGATATAAATAGGCTGGGTCAGGTCTTCACCCCTGAGGTCGAAATGAGCCGGGCTTCGTCTGCGATGGGTGCTTCATCTTCACCCAGCACAGTCTGGAAAACGCGCTGCTGCCGGCGAGCTTTGCCCGTTTTTTGCCCGGACAGCCGGCGCCCGTAACCTGACGGGCTGCTATACCAGCCAATACGCCTCGACGATGTCCCCAGCCTCATCGAGCAGCCACCATTCGCCGCCCTCGTCGGTGTTGGCAAAGTAGAGCGTATAACCGGGGCGATAGTCGTGCGCAATGCTGGCGCGGATGGACTCCGGAATGCGCGCATCGTCGATAGCGAAGTCCAGTCCATACCAAGCGGGATCGCCGCAGCGAATAGGTTTTTTCCAGAACATGCTCATTGGCCGATGGTGGCACGGCCGCCACAATTTCACCAGCACGGACCAGCCGCTGCCCGGTGTAAAAACTTGCCAGTCACGGCTTGAAAAGCCTTGACTTGATACTATTAAATAGTATCATTATGAACATGAAGCGCAAGCACGTCAAAACGCTCGAACTGATCTTCCACCGACCAATATCAGCCAACGTCAAGCACACCGACGCGGTGGCTCTGTTGATTGGGCTGGGTGCTGAAATCGACACGAGTCGCGAAGGTTCTCGCATTGCTGTGACATTATTTGGCGAGGTGCGGGTATTCCACAAACCACATCCAACGCCGAATATGGATAAGGGTGCGGTTGCCGGTTTGCGCGACTGGCTTGAACAAAACGGAGTGACGCCATGACAATGAACACGATGGAGCTGGACGGCTATACGGCAATCATTCGCTATAACCCGGAGACGGACGAGTTTCGCGGCGAGATTCAGGGATTGAACGGCGGTGCAGATTTTTATGGCCGCACGCCTGATGATTTGCGCCGCGAGTTTCGTGCCTCGTTGGATTTCTTTCTGGAGACTTGCGCCAAGCGCGGCATCACACCACGCAAACAGGCCAGCGGAAAATTCGTCGTGCGTCTGCCTGCCGACCTGCATGCCAAGGCCGCGACAGCCGCCAGTGCGGCGGGTATCAGCCTGAATGCGCTGGTCGAAAGAGCCGTGCGTCACGAGTTGCGCGCCGGCTGATTTCTGCCTGCCCACGGTGGTGTCCGGGTGTCACCGGTCTGAAATTCGGTACCCCGGAAATTCCGGCAGTGATTGAAATAGCACGTCGGCGGTGTGCCTTGTAAAATCCCACTTCTGATCAGCCGACCGCAGCGCCCCTTCCATGAACGACCTCGTTGCCAGTAAATTTTTGCTTCCCATTGCTGCCGCGCAGCCACTGGATCGCGCGCAGGCCCTGGCGCTGGCCGAGGTGACGGATACCGCTGCGCTGATGGCGCAGGCGGCTGTCCTGCGCGACCAAGGTTTCGGCGATGTCGTCACCTATTCGCGCAAGGTCTTTCTGCCGCTCACCAAGCTGTGCCGCGATGTTTGTCATTACTGCACGTTTGCCAGCACGCCGCGCGAAGTCGGCAATGCCTACATGTCGCTCGACGAGGTGCTGGAAGCCGCCCGCCAGGCCGCGGCGCTGGGCTGCAAGGAAGCGCTGCTGACGCTCGGCGAGCGTCCCGAGCTGCGCTATCAGGCGGCGCGCGATGCGTTGGCGCGGATGGGCTTCGCGACGACGCTGGAATACGTCGCCCACGTCGCCGGCGAGATTTTCCGGCAGACGGGGCTGCTGCCGCATGTGAACCCCGGCTGCATGGATGCGGCGGAGCTCGCCATGCTGCGCAAGGTCTCGCCGTCGATGGGGCTGATGCTCGAATCGGCGTCCGCGCGCCTGTGCGAAAAAGGCATGCCGCACTACGGTTCGCCCGACAAGCAGCCCGCCCGCCGTCTCGAAACCCTGCGCCTGGCGGGCGAGGCGAAAGTGCCCTTCACCTCGGGCATCCTGATCGGCATCGGCGAGACGCGCCGCGAGCGCATCGAGTCGCTGCTGGCGCTGCGCGAGCTGCACGAACGCTACGGCCACATCCAGGAAATCATCATCCAGAACTTCCGCGCCAAGCCCGACACGCTGATGGCCAGGGCGCCGGAACCCGATCTGGACGATCTGCTGTGGACCATCGCCGTGGCACGCCTGATCTTTGGCGCCGACATGAGCATCCAGGTGCCGCCCAACCTCAATCCCGGCGTGCTGGCCCAACTCGTGGCCGCCGGCATCAACGACTGGGGCGGGGTTTCGCCGCTCACGCCGGATTTCGTCAATCCCGAAGCGCCCTGGCCGCACCTCGATCAATTGGCCAATGAAACGGCCGCCGCCGGCAAGTATCTGCAGGAACGTCTGACCATCTATCCGCAATACGCGCTGGACAACGCCCAGTGGGTGGATGCGGGACTGCGCACCGCCATTCTGCAGTCGATCGACGGCGAAGGCCTGCCGCGCACGGATGACTGGGTGGCCGGCCAGACGCAGCCCATCCCGGCGGAAGAGCGGCGCTGGCTGCAGGCGCCGGTGGACGAAAGCCGCATCGACGCCGACCTGCGCCGGATCGTCGCGCGCGCGGCCGCCGCCGAGGAACTCTCCGAAGCCGAGATCGTCCGCCTGTTCCGCGCCCGCGGCCCGGCGTTCGCCTACGTCTGCCAGGCCGCCGACCGCCTGCGCCGCCAGGTGAATGGCGATGCCGTCAGCTATGTGGTGACGCGCAACATCAATTACACCAACGTCTGCTATTTCAAATGCCAGTTCTGCGCCTTCTCCAAGGGCAAGCTGAGCGAAAACCTGCGCGGCCAGCCTTACGATCTGGAAGAAGCCGAAATCGCCCGCCGCTGCGCCGAAGCCTGGCAGCGCGGCGCGACGGAAGTCTGCCTGCAGGGCGGCATCCATCCCGACTACACCGGCCAGACCTATTTCGACATCCTCGACATCGTCCGCCGCGCCACGCCGCAGATGCACATCCACGCCTACTCGCCGCTGGAAGTCTGGCAGGGCGCGGCCACGCTGGAGATGCCCATCGAAGACTACCTGCGCGAGCTGAAGGCGCGCGGTCTGGGCACGCTGCCGGGCACGGCCGCCGAAGTGCTCGACGACGAAGTGCGCGCCGTGCTCTGCCCCGACAAGATCAACACCCGCCAGTGGATGCAGGTGATCGAGACGGCGCACGTCGTCGGTCTGAAGACCACCGCCACCATCATGTTCGGCCATGTCGACCGCTACCGCCACTGGGCGCGCCATCTGCGCCGGGTGCGCGACATCCAGGTCGGCACCCAGGGCTTCACCGAATTCGTGCCGCTGCCTTTCGTGCCGATGGAAGCGCCGCTCTATCTCAAGGGCCGCGCGCGCAAGGGGCCGACCTTCCGCGAGGTCGTGCTGATGCACGCCGTCGCCCGCCTGGCGCTGCACGGCCAGATCGACAACATCCAGACCTCCTGGGTGAAGATGGGCGACGATGGCGTGGCGCTGGCGCTGAACGCCGGCTGCAACGACCTGGGCGGCACGCTGATGAACGAAACCATCACCCGTTCCGCCGGTGCCACCCACGGCGAAGGCAAGAGTCCGCAGGAACTCGAAGCGCTGATTCTCAGCCTCGGCCGCCAACCGCGCTGCCGCACCACCACCTATGATGCCGCGCCCGGCGAGCGCCAGCAGACCGCGCGCGAGGCGGCACCGCTGGAGCCGGTGGTAAACAACATGGAAATGCGCAACGGCATCGCCCGGCGGCGGCACAAGCTGGTGAGGTTCGCGGTGGAGGTGCCGGCCGGTACGGCTGACGATCAGCACTGCGCCTGACGAAGGAGTTGCAGATGCCGTTGCAGACGCAGATACATTCACATTCACACCCACGCTCCGCGGATCCGGATCCTGGTGTCGCGCTCATCGTCGGCGGCAGCGGCGGCATGGGCGGTGTGATCTGCCGTTACTTCGCCGAACAGGGTTGCGACATCGCCCTGAGTTATCGCCGCAATCGCGCCCGCGCCGAGACCGTGGCGGCCGAAGTGCGGGCCCTGGGGCGGCAGGCCAGCATCCATGGCCTGGATCTGGCGGATGAAGCCAGCGTCGCCGCCGCCATCGGGGAAATCACCGCCAACCGGCGCATCCACACCATCGTCGTCGCCAGCGGCTCCGACATCGATCAGCGCCGCATCGCCGATCTGACGCCGGCAATGTGGCGCAGCGTGATCGAGGCCGACAGCAACGGCTTCTTCAACCTCGTGCACCATACGCTGCCGCATTTGCGCGCGAACGGCGGCGGTTCCTATGTCCATCTGTCCACCTGCGGCATGCAGCGCTGGCCCGATGGCGATGCTCTGTCGGTCGCACCCAAGGCCTGCAACGATGCGCTGCTGCGCGGCATCGCCCGCGAAGAAGGGCGCAACAACATCCGCGCCAATTCGATTGCCGTCGGCGTGATCGAAAGCGGCATCTTCCTGCGTCTGAAGGAACGAGGCCATTTCGACGAACGCTGGCACCGGGCGGTGCAGCGCAACCTGTGCATCAAGCGTTACGGCCAGCCTCGGGAAGTCGCCGAAGCCGCCTGGTATCTGGCCAAGGCCGGCTACGTCACCGGACAGACGATCGCGGTGTCGGGAGGGTATGGCATTTGAGGGCCATTGCATTGCGAACGTGAATGTTCGCAATGCAATGGCGGATGCTGCGGCGCCTTGCGTGAAAGATAAAATTCCGGGGTGGTGCCACAATGGCAGGTCATGAAAACCCAGTCTCGAGCCGACAGAACATTGCAGACATCGCCGCCCGATTTGACGGAACACTACTGGCACGCCCTGAGCTGTGAGGCGGTTGCCGACCGGCTGCAGGCCGATCCTCACGGCCTGAGCGCGGCGGAAGCGCAACGGCGCATCGGCCAGTACGGCAGGAACCAGCTCGCGCCCCCGCCACGGCGAGGGCCGTTGCTGCGCTTCCTCCTGCAATTCCATGATGTCCTGCTCTACGTGATGCTGATCGCCGCAGTCATCACCGCGCTGCTCGGCCACTGGATCGACAGCGGCGTGCTGTTTGCGGCGGCGGCCATCAATGCCCTGATCGGCTTCATCCAGGAAGGCAAGGCCGAAACCGCGCTGGATGCGATCCGCGCCATGCTCTCGCCGCATGCGCAGGTGCTGCGTGACGGTTTTGCCATCGAAATCGACGCGGCCGAGCTGGTGCCCGGTGACCTGGTGCTGCTGGCGACCGGCGATCGCGTGCCGGCCGACCTGCGGCTGATCGACGTCAAGGAGTTGCGCACCGATGAAGCCGCGCTGACGGGCGAATCCCTGCCGGTGGAAAAAAACAACACGGCAGTGGCCATCGATGCGCCGCTGGGCGATCGTTTCGGCATGGCCTATTCGGGCACCCTGGTGGTTCATGGCCAGGCGCGCGGCCTCGTCGTGGCCACCGGCCGGCACAGCGAGCTGGGGCGCATCAACCAGATGCTGACGGACGTGCGTACGCTGAATACGCCGCTGCTGCGTCAGATCAATCATTTCGCGCGCATCCTGACGATGGCCATCATCGCTGTCTCGGCGCTCACCTTCATCCTCGGCACCTACTGGCGCGGCCATGCGGCCAGCGACATGTTCATGATGGTCGTCGCCCTGGTGGCCTCGGCCATTCCCGAAGGGCTGCCGGCCATCATGACCGTCACCCTGGCGCTGGGCGTGCAGCGCATGGCGCGTCGTCACGCCATCATCCGCCGCCTGCCGGCGGTCGAGGCGCTCGGCGCGGTGACGGTGATCTGCTCCGACAAGACCGGCACGCTGACGCGCAACGAAATGACCGTGCAGCGCGTGGTCTGCGCGCATCACGTCATCGACGTCGGCGGCATCGGCTATGCCCCGCAGGGCGATCTGAGCATCGATGGCCGCCACATCGTGCCGGCCCACTATCCGGCGCTGGCGATGGCGGTGCGCGTCGGCGTGCTGTGCAACGATGCGCGGCTCTACGAAGACGAGGGCGCCTGGCAGATCGTTGGCGATCCCACCGAAGCGGCCCTGCTGGTGCTCGGCGCCAAGGCCGGCTTCGATCAGCATGCCGCCGCGCTCGCCTGGTCCCGCCAGGACACGCTGCCCTTTGCTTCGCAACATCGCTACATGGCGACCTGGCATCGCGATGCCGATGAGTCATCCTGGCTGTTCGTCAAGGGCGCGCCGGAGCGCATCCTCGAAATGTGCGCCAGCCAGCTCGAACACGACGGCGAAAAACCGCTGGACGTGGACTACTGGCGGCGCATGGCGACGGATACCGCCGCCCAGGGATTGCGCCTGCTGGCGCTGGCCTGCCGGCGTGCCGAGCCGGCGGCCGGCCACCTGCTGCCGGAAGACGCCAGCCACGGCTACACTTTTCTGGCGCTGGTCGGCATCATCGACCCGCCGCGCGAGGAAGCCATCGCCGCCGTGCGCGACTGCCACCGCGCCGGCATCCGCGTCAAGATGATCACCGGCGACCACGCCGAAACCGCGCGCGCCATCGGCGCCCAGTTGGGCATCGGGATGGAAAGGCCGGTCGTCACCGGCGCCGAGATCGCCCTCATGGACGAGGCCGCCCTGCGTCGCACGGCTATGGAGGTCGATGTCTTCGCCCGCGCCAATCCCGAGCACAAGCTGCGTCTGGTGCAGGCCCTGCAGGAAAGCGGCCAGGTGGTGGCGATGACCGGCGATGGCGTGAATGACGCGCCGGCGCTGAAGCGCGCCGACATCGGCGTGGCGATGGGCCTGAAAGGCACCGAAGCGGCCAAGGAGGCCGCCGACATGGTGCTCGCCGACGACAACTTCGCCACCATCGCTGCCGCCGTGCGCGAAGGCCGTGCCGTCTATGACAACCTGAAGAAATTCATCCTCTTCATGCTGCCGACCAACGGCGGCGAGGTTTTGGTGATCATTGCCGCCATCCTCTTCGAGCTGACCCTGCCGCTCACCCCGGCGCAGGTGCTGTGGGTGAACATGGTCACCTCGGGCGTGCTGGGCCTGGCCCTGGCTTTCGAGCCGGCCGAGCCCGACCTGATGCGCCGCCGTCCGCGTCCGCCCGGCGAAGCGCTGCTCAACGGCTTTTTCCTCTGGCGCGTCCTGCTGATTGCCATCCTCATGATGACCGGCGCCCTCGGCCTGTTCCTCTGGGAACTGCAGCGCGGTACCGACCTGGCCGTCGCCCGCACCATGGCGGTGAATGCCCTGGTCGCCGCCGAAATGTTCTACCTGGTGAACAGCCGCTCCACCTTCGCCTCGGTACTCAACTGGCAGGGACTGACCGGCAACCGCACCATCCTGCTGGCCATCGCCGCCTGCATTCCCCTGCAACTGGCCTACACTTACCTGCCGCTGTTCCAGACGCTCTTCAGTTCCGCCGACCTGAGCCTGCTGGACTGGCTGAAAGTCATCGCCGCCGGCCTGCTGGTCTTCTTCGGCGCCGAACTGGAGAAGGCCTTCATGCGCCGCACGCGCTTTGCTGCCGGGACGACGGCGCATGAGCAAGGATGAACGGAGCGGCGCGCCGCGCCTCAAACATTCCTGCGGCCTCGTTCTCCTGGTCATTCCGGAAACACTTTCATGCTCAAGTTCCTGCGCAGCCGTATCCCGAACCGCGAACAAATCACCCGGAATCGCTGGCTACGCTGGCTGCATCCTTTCCTTGGCCACCCCCGCCTCTGGCATTGGTCGCGCCGCGGCGTCGCGCTTGGCGTGGCCATCGGGATGTTTTTCGGCCTCCTGGCGCCGATCGCGCAAATCCCCTTATCCGCTGCCGCGTCCATCGCCCTGCGTGCCAACATTCCCATTGCCGCCGCCAGTACGCTGGTGACCAATCCGGTCACGTTCGCCCCCATTTACTACGCCGCCTACAAACTGGGCCTCTGGGTGACCGGGGAGCGCGGCACCCTGGAGACTTACGCCGAGAGTCTGCCCGATCCATCTGCGCCACCCGATCTATCCGAACCATCCGCACCATCCGACCCGCAGACCGGCTTCTGGCAGCGCATCGGCAATCTTGGCCTTCCGCTCCTCGTCGGCCTGTCGATCATCGCCACCGTCGTTGGTTTCGCCAGCTACGTCCTGATCAGCCTCGGCTGGTACTTGCACGTCAAGTACAAGCGGCGGCGCAAGCGCGTCGGCAAGCCCTGATCCTGCCCGCCGCCTTGCGCGGCGATGCGGCCCCGGATGCACGGCTGTCAGGCGCAGGCCGCGGCGGCTGGGCTACAATGCCCGTCCCGTTGAATGCACGCCGCAAGGCCTTCCCATGAGCACACTGCCTCCCTGCCCGCACTGCCGATCCGAATTCACCTACGAGGATGTCGGCCTGCTGATCTGCCCCGAGTGCGCGCACGAATGGAGACGGGAGACGGCCGCAGACGCCGCGAGCGGCGAGACGGCGCGCGTCTGGCGCGATGCCCATGGCACGCCGCTCAGCGACGGCGATACCGTCACCCTGATCAAGGATCTGAAAGTCAAAGGTTCTTCCCTGACCATCAAGGTCGGCACCAAGGTCAAGGGCATCCGCCTGGTCGAAGGCGATCACGACATCGATTGCAAAATCGACGGCGTGGGCGCGATGTCGCTGAAATCCGAGTTCGTCAAGAAAGCCTGAGCGAAACGCGCTACGTTCACTCCCCGCCCAGGGCCCAGGCTGCCGGTTCATTGCACAGCGGCAGATCGGGCAGTCGGCGGCGCAGGCCGAGGGCGCGGCGCGCGGCCTGCAGGGCGCTGCGCAGGCCCTCTTCGACGACCGGATGATAGACGGGCAGTTGCAGCACTTCATCGACCGTCAGCCGCTGCTGGATTGCCCAGGCCAGCAGGTGGGCCAGGTGCTCGCCATCGGGCGCGACGATCTGCGCGCCCAGCAGGCGGCCGTCGGAACTGCGCGCATAGACGCGCAGCCGGCCGACATTGCGTCCTTCCATGAGCGCTCGCCCCTGGCGGGCAAAATCCACTTCACCGCTCACGGTCTCCGTCCCTTGCAGTTCATCAGGGTGAGCGCCTACTTGCGCTGCATTCGGCTCGGTGAATACGATTCCCAGCGGGACCCGGCGTCCCAGGCAGGCACTGTCGGCATGCAGCGCGTGGTAGGCGGCAATGCGTCCTTCGTCGGCGGCTTCGTGCAGCAAGGGCCGCATGCCATTCACGTCCCCGGCGATGTAGATGGGCAGGTCGCCCAGTTTCAGGGTCTGCGGGTGGAAGGCCGGCATACCGTACGCATCGAGTGCCACACCCAGGTTTTCCAGGCCGAGGTCTTCCAGATTCGGCCGCCGTCCCAGGCTGGCCAGCACCCAATTGACTTCGAAGCTCTGCTCGCCGGCCTGCACCAGAATGCCCTGCTCGCCGGCGGGTTGCAGCCCGACATCGACGCCGGTGAGCACCTGCATGTCCTGGCGCAGCGCGGCCACCAGGGCATCGGAAATGTCCTGGTCATGCAGGCCGGCCACCGTTTGCGCCCGCGTCAGGCCAACGACTTCCAGCCCCAGTTGCGCCAGCCCTTGGCCCAGCTCGACGCCAATGGCGCCCAGGCCGACCACGGCGACGCGTCGCCCCAGGTTTTCCTGCTCGAAGAAATCGTCGGAAGTCAGTACGCGCCGGCCCAGTTGCTCCCAGGGCACGGGCACGACCGGGCGGCTGCCGGTGGCGATGATGGCTGCCTCGAATTCGATGCGTTCGCCATTCAACTCCAGCGCATGGGCGTCGAGAAAGCGCGGTCTGCCCTGCAGGTTGCGCTCTCCCAGCGCATGCGCCAATTCAATCGAACCGGCAGTGAATCGGTCGCGCAACTGGCGCACGTGGCGCAGCAGGGCCGGCAGATCGACGTTGAGTTGCGACGTGCCGCGAATGCCGGCTTGTTCGAGAAAATGCCGCCGGCCATAGGCATGGGCCGGTCCCAGCAGGGCCTTCGACGGCATGCAGCCGACCCGCGCGCAGGTCGTGCCATACGGGCCGTCGTTGATCAGGAGCAGATTCTGCGTCGTCCGCTGCGCTTCCTTCAGTGCCGTCAATCCGGCGCTGCCCGCGCCGATGATGACCAGACGTGTCTTGCGTACCATGCGCTGCTCCTCGTTGCGAAATCCTGTCCGAGCTTTCGGCCGTGGCTGTGGATGCCGCTCATCCGGCACGGTCTGGCAATATACCCGCTCATGCAAAACCGGCACGGCATTCGGGCCGGGCGAATCGGAGCCTCTATCTCTCCCATGGATCTGCTCAGTTACCACATGGCGGCGCTCGACGACCGTCACACCGATCTGCGGCAAAGCGAACGGAACTGGGATCGGCGCGCCGCCGAAGTCAGCCGGTTCGGCCTGGCCGACGACGACTTCGCGCTGAACTGGCTGGCGCGCCACATCGAGCTGGCCGGCAAGGACGTGCTGGACGTCAGTTTCGGCGCCGGCCGCTATCTGCAGGCTTTCCTGCAGCGCGGCGCGCGGATAGGCGGCGTGGAAATTTCGGCGCGGATGATCGCCCACGCCCGCGCCCGGCTGGATCGGAGCGGCCTGGCCTACGCGCCCGAACGCTTGCTGCACGGTTCATGGGAGGCGCTGGATCTGGTCGCGCAGCACTGGGAAAACGCTTTCGATCTGGTGTTTCTCTATTTCAGTCCGGCCATTTCTTCCGTGGCGATGCTGGAAAAAGTGCTTGCCGCCAGCCGCCAGGGCATTTACGTCAGCCTGTACTGCCAGCGCGAAGACGGCCTGCTGAGCGCATTGCAGGACGAATTCGGCCTGCCGCGCCGTTCCGTCGGCGCGGCGACGGCGGACGATCTGCAGCACATCCAGGGCATTCTGTATCACTGGGGTTATTTCCCGCACCTCGCTTATGAAGAGCCCCGGAAAACCAGTTCGCATGCGGTCGATTACATTTTCGAACGCTATGCCAGCTGGCTGTTCAAGGGACAGGAGGAAAGCCCGCCGCAGCGCGATCGCCTGCGGCAGGCGCTGATGCGGCGCAGTGTGGACGGAAAAATCGCCACCACCAGCCGCGATATCGTCGGTCATCTGTATCTGGACAAGCGCGTGCGGCGTTGACGCCTTGTGCCTTGGGCCCGCGGCCTTCAATGCTTCAATACGCCGCGGCGGACAGCGCCGCCCACAGATGCGCCGCCACCAGCGCGCGCCATGGGCTGAATTGCGCCAGCCAGTCCCGGGCGGTTTTCTCGTCGATTTTTTCTTTCGTGCCGAGCAGCATCTGCAAGCCGCGGCGGACGGCCACATCGCCGTGCAGCGAACCGTCCAGCCAGCCGAAGCCGCGCAGCAGCGCGTAATTGACCGTCCATGGGCCGATGCCGCGGATGTTCAGCAAGCGTTCGCGGATCAGCTCGACACGCTCGGCATCGAGCGACTGCGCCCAGTCATTCAGCGGCAGGTCGCCGGCATCGACCTGCCGGGCCAGCGTCAGCAGACTGCCGGCCTTGGTCGCCGAAAATCCGGCGGCGCGCAAGGTTTCCAGCGGCAGCGCCGCGATCTGCGCGGCATCGGGATGACACAGCAGGCCGCTGGTGTGGCGCAGATTGCAAGCCTGGATCAGCTTGCGGCGCAGGGAAACCGCGACCGGCACGCTGATCTGCTGCCCGGTGATGGCCCAGGCCAGGGCTTCGAAGGGTGTGGCCGTGGCCGGCACGCGCAAGCCGGTCTGGCGGACGATCAACGCCGACAATTGCGGATGATCGGCAAAACGCGCGGCAAAACCGGCGACGTCCTGATCCAGGCCGAGCATGCGCCTGACCATGGCGAGGAGCGCGCGTTCATCGATTTGCCGCTTGCCGGCATCGGCATCCACATCCAGCCTTGCCTGTACCTGCTGCGCCGAGAACTGCAGGGACAGGCACGCCGGCCGACCTTCCCAGAGCAGGCCCTTCTGCAAACCGTTCGCCGCGACCCGTTCGGCAATTTCCCGCGCATCGCGCCGATGGAAATCGAGCGCATCCGTCACCCGGAATCCCGCCGGCAACGCAACCGGCAGGCAGGCGCTATTTGTCGGTTGCGGCGTCATTCAGCTTGTCCGTTTGCAGCTTGTCCTGCGTCCGCGTCCTGAAATCGCTGGCATCGTGCCGTTCGTGCAACTGGTCTGCTAGCGACCCCATCAGGCGATTGACCATGCGGCCGCGGCGCACGGCCGGGCGTTCGGCGATGGTCTTCGCCCAGCGCAGCAAATGGCCGTATGCCTGTACCTGGAGGAATTCGCCGGCCTCGTACAGTTCGCTCAGCGCCAACTGGCCATACCAGGGCCAGATGGCGATGTCGGCGATGCTGTAGCTCTCGCCGCCGATCCAGGGCTGATCGCCCAGGCGGCGATCGAGCACATCCAGTTGACGCTTGGCTTCCATGGCAAAGCGGTTGATGGCGTACTCGATCTTGACGGGCGCGTAAGCATAGAAATGGCCGAAACCGCCGCCCAGCAGCGGCCCGGCGCCCATCTGCCAGAACAGCCAGGACAGGCATTCGGTGCGCGCCGCATGTTCCCGGGGCAGAAAGGCGTCGAACTTCTCGGCCAGATACAGCAGGATGGCGCCGGATTCGAATACCCGCTGCGGGGCGGCCGGATCGCTGCAGTCGAGCAGCGCCGGAATCTTGGAATTCGGATTCACCGCCACGAAGCCGCTGCCGAACTGATCGCCTTCCATGATGCGGATCGGCCAGGCATCGTATTCGGCTCCCGCGTATCCCAGCGCCAGCAGTTCTTCGAGCAGGATGGTGACTTTCACGCCATTCGGCGTGGCCAGCGAATACAACTGCAGCGGATGCCTGCCGCGCGGTAGTTCGCGCTCATGGGTGGCGCCGGAAACCGGCCGGTTGATATTGGCGAACTGCCCGCCGCTGGGCTGTTCCCAGGTCCAGATGCGGGGAGGGGCGTAGCTGCTGCGTTCGTTCATGGCGGGCTCCAGAAGAGGCGGCGGGAAATTCCGGATGATAGGCCAGGTGGTCGTGCATTTCAGCCGGAGGCGGATGTTTACTTTGTATTTTTCCGCCCCATGAGGGCGGCTTTCAAGGCAAAATAAACGGCTTGACGCCTGCGCCGCGCGCAGCTGTCTTCCCCTTCTTTCCTCATCTCCTACTCTCCAAGGACAGCGCATGAAACTCGGTCTGCAATTCGGTTACTGGTATGCCAGCCCTCCGGCGGATGCCAACGTGGAACTCGCCCAGGAGGCGGAGAAGCTCGGCTATGACTCGATCTGGACGGCCGAGTCGTGGGGCAACGACGCCTTTACGCCGCTGGCCTGGCTGGGCGCGCATACCTCGAAGATCAAGCTGGGCACGGCCATCGCCCAGCTCTCGGCGCGCACGCCGACGGCCTGCGCCATGGCGGCGCTCGCGCTCGATCATCTTTCGCACGGCCGCATGATCCTCGGCCTGGGCGTTTCCGGCCCGCAGGTCGTCGAAGGCTGGTATGGCCAGCCCTTCGCCAAGCCGTTGGCGCGCACCCGCGAGTACGTCGACATCATCCGCCAGGTGATGCGCCGCGAAGCGCCGGTCGCCAATGCCGGCGAGCACTATCCGCTGCCCTATGTGGGGCCGGGTTCGACCGGCATGGGCAAGCCGCTGCGCTCGATCACCCACCCGCTGCGCGCCGATCTGCCGATCTATCTGGGCGCCGAAGGGCCGAAGAACGTCACCCAGACCGTCGAGATCGCCGACGGCTGGCTGCCGGTGTATTACAGTCCCTTCCGCCAGGAAGTCTATGCCGACCAGCTCAAGGGCATGAAGCCCGGCTTCGAGATCTGCCCGCTGGTGCAGGTGAATATCGATGACGATCTGGAAACCGCGCTGATCCCGGTGAAAATGACGCTGGCCTTCTACATCGGCGGCATGGGTTCCAAGGAAAAGAACTTCCACAAGGATCTGATGTGCCGCATGGGCTTCGAGGCCGAAGCCAACAAGATTCAGGAACTGTTCTTCGAAGGCAAGCGCGAGGAGGCGATGGCCATGGTGCCGACGCAGTTCGCCGACGAAATCTCGCTGTGCGGCTCGAAGGCGCGCATCAAGGATCGCCTGCAGGCCTGGGAGGATTCGCCGGTGACCACGATGCTGGTGATGGGCAACGGCGGCCTCGACATGGTGCGCACCATGGCCGAGCTGGCGCTGTAACGGGTCTGCCGGATCGTCCGGCAGTCAATCTCACCATTTACCACTCACGCCGTCACGCCCGCCTGCGCGGGAATGACGATGAAAAACAATTCGCTAACCGACACCGTAATTTCTGGAGGCCGTAATGAGCAGCAGGCAGAGAACCTACAACTTGTCCGATTTGTTCCGGATCGTCGTCGAAACCAAGCCGGACGCAGAGGCGCTGGTCTGCGGCGCGCGCCGCCTGAGCTTTCGCCAACTCGAAGAGCGCGCCACGCGCCTGGCGCTGTGGCTGCGCGGCCGGGGCATCGGCGCGGGTGACACCATCGGCATTCATGCCTACAGTTGCGCCGAGTACGTCGAAATCTGCCTGGCCGCCTTCAAGCTGAAGGCGCTACCGGCCAACGTCAATTACCGCTACACCGCCGAGGAGGCGCGCTACATCTACGACAATGCCCAGTTGAAGGCGCTGATCTACAGCGTCGAGCTGGAAGACGTGGTCAGGGACGCGCTGCCTGCCGCGCCGGGAATCACGGCCATCGCCCGCCTGCACGCGGCGGAGGGACAGGCATCCGGTATTCCCGGCGCCGTGGAGTATGAGACGGCGCTGGCGGGCGCGACGGGCTCGCTGGACGACATCGAACTGTCCGACGACGACCAGATCCTGCTCTACACCGGCGGCACCACCGGCATGCCCAAGGGCGTGATCTGGCCGCACAAGGCGTTGTTCTACGCCGGCTTCGGCGGCGGCGGCAACTTCCATCCGGGCGGGCCGATCGCCTCTCCGGAAGAGCTGGCCTCGCGCGTCGAGGAAGGCTTCTACATGAAGCTGCTGCCCACGGCACCCCTGATGCACGGCGCCGGCCTGTGGGCGACGCTGATCGGCCTGTATGCCGGGCATACCGTGCACCTCAACGACCAGGCCGGTTTCGATGCCGAGCACATCCTCGACAAGATCGTCGCCGAGGGCATCAGTTGCATCATGATCGTCGGCGATGCCATGGGCCTGCCGCTGCTGGCCGTCTTGAGGGCTCATCCGGGCCGCTGGGATCTGTCCAGCCTGATGGCGATTTCCTCATCCGGCGCGCTGCTTTCCGATCATGTGCAAAAGGGCCTGGCCGAATTCCTGCCGCCCTACACCCGTCTGGTGATCGCCATGGGTTCCTCGGAAACCGGCCAGTCCGGCACCGGCGCGCGTCCGGCGACCGAAGGCCTGATCAGCCTGCCGAAGAACGCCACCACCGATGTCGCCATCGAGGAAGCGCCGGGACGGTGGCGCTTTGCCAGGCCGGGTGAAATGGGCATCCTGGTGCGCCTGGGTCATCTGCCGCTGGGCTACTTCCGCGATCCGCAGAAGACCGCCGCCACCTTCACCGAAATCGAAGGCCGGCGCTGCTCGATCAGCGGCGACATCGCCCGTCTGGAAGAGGACGACAGCATCACCGTCTTCGGCCGCGATTCGCAGTGCATCAACACCGGCGGCGAGAAGGTGTACACCGAGGAAGTCGAGGAAGCCCTGCGCTCCTACGCCGGCGTGACCGATGCGGTGGTGGTCGGTATTCCCGACGAGCGCTGGGGCAACAAGGTGGTCGGCGTGGTGGCCCTCGATGCGCAACAGACGCCGGATGCCCAGGCGCTGCGCGACCACGCCCGCCAGCACATCGCCGGCTACAAGGTGCCGAAGGACATCGTCTTCGTCGAAAAAGTCTTCCGCAACCCGGTCGGCAAACCCGACTACCGCTGGGCCAAGCGCATCGCTGAAGAGAAGCTGCGCGCCTGAAGGGATCAATGAACGCTGGTACCACTGCCTGCATCCGTCACGCGCCGACAACCTTGAATGATTGCGCCTTGAAGATTGACGATTGGTGGAGAAGCACATGGAAAAACTCACGGCAGCCAGCTCCGAAGCCCAGTCCGCCGATCTGGTGGCGGGCAATATCGCGCAGCTCAAGGCTCTGTTTCCGGAACTCATCACCGAAGGCGCAGGTGGTGCGGCCATCAACGTGGATGTGCTCAAGGCACTGGTGGGCGATGCCACCGTCACCGATGCCGACGAGAAATACGGCCTCAACTGGCACGGCAAGCGCCGCGCCCGGCAACTGGCGCTCACGCCCAGCATCGGCACGCTGCGGCCCTGCCCGGAAGACAGCGTCGACTGGGACACCACCCGGAACCTGATGATCGAGGGCGACAACCTCGAAGTGCTCAAGCTGCTGCAAAAGAGCTATGCCGGCAAGGTCAAACTGATCTACATCGACCCGCCGTACAACACCGGCAAGGATTTTGTCTACCCCGACAACTTCCAGGACAACATCAAGAACTATCTGGAACTGACCGGGCAGGTGGAAGGCGGACAGAAAATCAGCAGCAATACCGAGGCCAGCGGGCGGTTTCATACCGACTGGCTGAATATGATGTATCCGCGGTTGAAGCTGGCGCGCAACCTTCTACGCGACGACGGCCTTATTGTCGTCAATATCGATGACGGAGAGTCTGCAAACCTAAAATCTGTAATGGTAGAGATTTTTGGGGAAGAGAACTTCCTGGCAATGATTTCATGGGAAAAGAGATATACGCGCAGCAACAATGCACGATTGTTTTACTCTCTCAAAGACACGCTAGTAACATTCCGGAAATCGGAATCCGTTAGTATCTTGCGGGAAGCGCGTGGAGAAAAGTCAAAGGAAATTTACTCGAACCCAGACAATGACGCTAGAGGTGTATGGACAAGCTCTTCCTACGTCAATCCGGCAACAAAAGAGCAGAGACCAAATCTCGTTTATACAATCATCAATCATTTTAACGATGAAAAGATTGATCATCCCACGCATGCATGGAAGTATGAGTATTCAGAGCACGAGCGGCACGTTCGAGAAAAGAGACTTTGGTGGGGGCAATCTGGAGATGCAAAATTTCCGCGGCTAAAGAATTTCCTTGCGGAGATGGATGATGGCATGGTTCCTATCGATCTATGGGATTACAAATCCACAGGAACAACCGATGAAGGTGGCCAAGAAGTAAAAGAGCTTTTTGGGCAAGCAGCTTTCGACAACCCAAAACCGACTCGTCTAATTCAAAGGTTGCTTGGGCTGTCGAGTCCCGAAACACATCAATCCTTTGAAGCGCCGATTATTCTTGATTTCTTTGCTGGTTCCGGTACCACTGGCCATGCCGTCATGGCACAAAACGCGGCCGATGGCGGTTCGCGCCGCTATGTACTGGTACAGCTTCCGGAGCCGCTCGATCCGGAAAACAAAGATCAGAAAGTGGCAGTCGAGTTTTGCGATAAGCTCGGCAAGTCCCGCACTATCGCCGAACTGACCAAGGAGCGCCTGCGCCGCGCTGCGCAAAGCATTAAGCAGCGAGCAGCGAGCAGCGAGCAGCGAGCAGCGAGCAGCGAGCAGCGAGCAGCGAGCAGCGAGCAGCGAGCAGCGAGCAGCGAGCAGCGAGCAGCGAGCAGCGAGCAGCGAGCAGCGAGCAGCGAGCAGCGAGCAGCGAGCAGCGAGCAGCGAGCAGCGAGCAGCGAGCAGCGAGCAGCGAGCAGCGAGCAGCGAGCAGCGAGCAGCGAGCAGCGAGCAGCGAGCAGCGAGCAGCGAGCAGCGAGCAGCGAGCAGCGAGCAGCGATTGGATATTATGGAAAACTCGCAAAGTTCCCCGAATTCGGAAAAATATTTGCCGGACCTGGGCTTCCGTGTCTTCAAACTCGACACTTCCAATATCCGCGCCTGGAATTCGAGGCCGAACGATCTGGAAGCCACGCTGTTCGACCATCAGGATCACCTGCTCGAAGGTCGCACTGAAGCCGATGTGCTCTATGAACTTTTGCTCAAGCTCGGCCTTGATCTGTGCGTGCCCATCGAACGGCGCCGCATCGAAGGCATGGACGTTCATGCCGTGGGCGGTGGTGTGCTGATGGCCTGCCTGGCGGAGCAAATTACCCGCGAGCAGGCGGAGCCGCTCGCCTTGGGGCTCATTACCTGGCACAAGGCGCTGGCTCCCGCTGGCGACACCACTTGCGTATTCCGCGACAGCGCCTTCGCCGACGACGTGGCCAAGACCAACCTCGCCGCCATTCTGGAACAGCACGGCATCCAGAACGTGCGCAGCATTTAAGGAGATCAGCGATGCAAGTGACAAGAATCAGGTTGAAGAACTGGCGAAATTTCAGGTCGTTTGATGCGCCGATGCGTGATGTAACTTACATCCTCGGCCCAAACGCTTCCGGCAAATCCAACTTACTGGATGTTTTTCGCTTCCTGCGGGATGTCAGTAAACCAGCAGGGGGTGGGCTGCAGGCAGCGGTGATCGCCAGAGGTGGAATCAGCAAGCTACGCTGTCTTCATGCTCGCCGGGACCCAGAGGTTTGCATTGATGTGGAGCTATCGGACTCTTCGGACGACGAAGTGCCAAACTGGCGTTATGTGCTCGGATTTAAGCCAGAAGGCAAGGGAGCACAACGTATTCTGGTGTCCAAAGAGGAGGTTTGGCACGAAGGCAGGCAGTTGTTTTCGCGACCTGATAAGAAGGATGGCAATGATTCAGTACTGCTGACTCAGACACGGCTTGAACAAATTGCGGCAAATGCTGAGTTCAGGGAGCTTGCGGAGTTCTTCGGCTCGATCACTTATTTACATCTTGTGCCTCAGCTGTTGAAGTTTGCGGATCAGCTGGGGGGTAGGCCTTTGGAAAATGATCCGTTTGGCCAAAGCTTTCTGGAGCGGATCGCAAAAACAACTGAGCGTGTTAGAAACACGCGACTAAAGAAGATTAGTGAAGCGTTGACATTGGCCGTTCCGCAATTCAAGGAACTTCGGTTCGTCAAGGACGATTCTGGCCACCCTCATTTGGAAGCCTTGTACTCCCATCATAGACCCAACGCAGGGTGGCAATCAGAGGAGCATTTTTCTGATGGAACCTTACGGTTGCTTGGATTGTTGTGGGCCTTTCTGGACGGCAACTCCATGCTGCTGCTTGAGGAGCCGGAAATATCACTCAATGATGCGGTAGTGAAAGAAATTCCGCTCATTATTCAGCGCCTGCAAAAGAACAGGAAATCAAAGCGACAAGTGATTATCAGCACTCACAGCGAGGCACTGCTCAGCAATCCGGGAATCGATGGTCGTGGCGTTATTCTGCTGGAAGCGACGACTGATGGCTCAACCGGACGGACATTACAAGAAGAAGAAGCCTCAGCACTTGAAGCTGGGCTTTCGGTGGCCGAGGTGGTTTTACCGAAGACACGGCCCATTTCAGTCAATCAGCTTGGGTTTTGGGAATGACGCCTGTTGCATTGGCTACTGAGGATGAACTCAGTGAAGCGGTAGGCGTGAAGCTGTTATTAGAGCATCCAGTTTTGGCAGAAACCCCGCCGATGTTGCTGAGGAAAAATGGCTTTGGGTACTTGCGCTCACGGATGGATAGCTGGCGGCAGATGGCCAGTCGTCAGGTTGTGATCGTTTTGACCGATTTGGACAGGGTGGCCTGCCCAGTGATTCTGCTGGAGAGTTGGCTGGGTGCTGAGCGGTCACACCCTCAAAATCTATTGTTACGTATTGCGGAGCGCGAGGTTGAGTCATGGCTGCTTGCTGACCACGAGGCGCTTGGAAGTTTGTTTGGTAGTCGGAGGCAGTTTCCGATGCAACCGGACATGTTGCCAGACCCCAAGCAGCATCTGCTTGGACTGGCTCAAAGAGCACCCAGGGCAGTGAGAGACGATTTGGTTGCTAAACAAGGAGTCGTTGCCAGGCAGGGGATTGGCTACAACCGCCTTTTGGTGAACTGGGTGCAAGCCGAGTGGTCTCCGGAAAGGGCCGCCGCTCGCTCACCAAGTCTTTTGCGTGCCAGAAATGCCATGCGCGAGGCTGCCTATAGGTTGATGCAGGCCAGTTAAGCGATTTGTGGAGTCTGATCGCAGAAATAGACTCCACTAAAGCTTTTGTGGAGCTTGGGGGCTCCACTATTTTTCAGGAAATACAGACCCATGAAACTGTACTTTGAGCCCAACCTCGACTACCAGATGCAGGCCATCGAGGCCGTGTGCGATCTGTTCCGTGGGCAGGAGGCTTGCAGTACCGAGTTCACGGTGACCATGAAAGTGTCCGCTGCCGATGACACGGCCACCGGTGCGGCACCGCAGCAGATGATGCTGGGTGTGGCGGAGTCGGATCTGGGGGTTGGCAACCGCCTGACCCTGCTGGACGACGAGCTGCACAGGAATCTGGCGGACATCCAGTTGCGTGGCGGCCTGCCGCCTTCCGGAGCGCTGACCTCCGGCGACTTCACGGTGGAGATGGAAACCGGTACCGGCAAGACCTATGTGTACCTGCGCACGATCTTCGAGCTGAACAAGCGCTACGGCTTCAGCAAGTTCGTGATCGTGGTGCCTTCGGTGGCAATCAAGGAAGGCGTCTACAAGACTCTGCAAATCACTGAGGAGCACTTCAAGGGCCTGTATGCGGGCGTGCCGTTCGACTACTTTCTGTACGACTCCGGCAAGCCGGGGCCGGTGCGCAATTTCGCCACCAGTTCCAACATCCAGATCATGGTGGTGACGGTGGGCGCCATCAACAAGAAGGATGTCAACAACCTCTACAAGGAGAGCGAGAAGACGGGCGGCGAGAAGCCCATCGACCTGATCAAGGCGACCCGGCCGATCCTCATCGTGGATGAGCCGCAAAGCGTGGATGGCGGCCTGGAAGGTCGTGGCAAGGAAGCGCTGGATGCGATGAAACCGCTGTGCACGCTGCGCTATTCCGCCACCCACGTGGACAAGCATCACATGGTGTTCCGCCTGGATGCGGTGGATGCCTACGAGCGCAAGCTGGTCAAGCAGATCGAGGTGGCATCGGCCACGGTGGAGGATGCGCACAACAAACCTTTCGTGCGGCTGGTGAAGGTGGAAAACAAGCGCGGCCGCATCAGTGCCAGGGTCGAGTTGGACAAGCAGGCCCGCAGTGGTGTGCAGCGCGTTGAAGTCACGGTCTGCAATGGGGACGACCTTCAGCAGAGCGCCGCCGGCCGCCCGATCTATGCGGATTTTCGTGTGGGGGAGATCAACACGGCCAAAGGCGCGGAGTTCATGGAGCTGCGCTACCCCGGCGGCGAAGTGTTCCTGAAACCGGGTCAGGCCCACGGTGATGTGGATGCGCTGGCGGTACAGCGTGAAATGATCCGTCGCACGATCAAGGAACACCTGGACAAGGAGATGCGCCTGCGGCCCATGGGCATCAAGGTGTTGAGCCTGTTCTTCATCGACAGCGTGGAGAAATACCGCCAGTACGATGCAGCCGGCCAGCCGGTCAAGGGCGTATATGCCCGCATCTTTGAAGAGGAATACCGCCGTGCCGCCAAGCTGTCGGCCTACCAGAACTCGTTTGCCGAGATCGATCTGGAGACTGCCGCCGAGGTGGTGCACAACGGTTATTTCTCCATCGACAAAAAAGGTGGCTGGACCGACACCGCCGAGAACAATGCGGGCAACCGGGAGAATGCCGAGCGCGCCTACAACCTGATCATGAAGGAGAAGGAGAAGCTGCTGTCCTTCGCCACGCCGCTGAAGTTCATCTTCTCCCATTCGGCCCTCAAGGAAGGCTGGGACAACCCCAACGTGTTCCAGATTTGCACGCTGCGCGACATTCAGACCGAGCGCGAGCGCCGTCAGACCATTGGCCGCGGCCTGCGCCTGTGCGTCAACCAGAAGGGCGAGCGGGTACGCGGTTTCGAGGTCAACACCCTGACCGTGGTGGCCACGGAAAATTACGAGCAGTTTGCCGAGAACCTGCAGAAGGAGATCGAAAAGGATACCGGCATTCGCTTCGGCATCGTCGAGCCGCACCAGTTTGCCGCGATTGCCGTGACAGGCCCTGACGGGCATGCCGCGCCGTTGGGCATGGAGCAATCGAAGGCGCTATGGGAACACCTGAAGGCCGCTGGCCACATCGATGCCAAGGGCAAGGTGCAGGATTCGCTGAAAACGGCACTGAAGAACGGCACTTTGATGCTGCCAGCCGAGTTTGCGGCGCAAAAGGGCCAGATTGCCGAGGTGCTGCGCAAAGTGTCGGGTCGTCTGGACATCAGGAATGCCGACGAGCGCAGACAGGTTCCGCTGCGCAAGGGCAAGGATGGCAAAGCTATTTATCTGAGCGACGAGTTCAAGGCGCTGTGGGACCGCATCAAGTACCAGACCACCTACCGCGTGCAGTTCGACAACGCCAAGTTGGTCGCGGACTGCACCGCGGCTTTGCAGAAGGCCCCGGTGATTGCGAAGGCCCGACTGCAATGGCGCAAGGCCGACATCGCCATCGGCAAGGCAGGCGTTGCTGCGACAGAGAAAGCGGGCGCTGCGACCGTGGTGCTGGACGAGGCAGATATCGAGTTGCCGGACTTGCTGACCGACCTGCAGAACCGCACCCAGCTCACCCGCCGCAGCATCGTCAGCGTCCTGACCGGCAGCGGCCGCCTGGATGACTTCAAGCGCAACCCGCAGCAGTTCATCGAGTTGGCCGCCGAGACCATCAACCGCTGCAAACGGCTGGCCCTGGTCGATGGCATCAAGTACCAGAAGCTGGGCGACCAACATGTTTATGCGCAAGCGCTGTTCGAGAAGGAAGAGCTCACCGGTTATCTCAAGAACATGCTGCTGGATACCCGGAAGTCGATCTACGAGCACGTCGTGTACGACTCAGCCACCGAGTGGGATTTTGCCGACGCGCTGGAGAAGAACGAAGCCATCAAGCTCTACGCCAAGCTGCCGGGCTGGTTCAAGGTGCCTACGCCCCTGGGAAGCTACAACCCCGATTGGGCCGTGCTGGTTGAAGAAGACAGCACGCAGCGCCTGTACTTTGTGGTGGAAACCAAGAGCAGCCTGTTCACCGATGACCTGCGCGACAAGGAACGCGCCAGGATCGAATGCGGCAAGGCGCATTTCGGCGCGTTGGCGGTTGGCGAGAACCCGGCTCGATACGTGGTTTCGAGCTCGGTCGACGGTTTGTTGACCGAGGCGGCAAAGTGATAAGGTAATCTCTCCGGCGCCTTCCCTCGTTTTCTTTACATTCCCACGACTTGCTCCTCACCAAAAATGTCCTTCATCCAGATCGAGAAACCCCGTCCCCACGTCACCCAGATCATTCTCAATCGCCCCGAGCGGATGAATGCGATGGCCTTCGACGTGATGGTGCCGCTGCGCGAGGCGCTCGAAGAAGTCAGTTTCGATAACGACTGCCGGGTGGTGGTCTTGACCGGGGCGGGGAAGGGTTTCTGCTCCGGTGCCGATCTGGTCAATCCGGGCTTCCTGCCGATCTTCGAAGGGCTGACCATGCCGGGCATTTCGCGCCGGGCGATGAAGGTGCTCGACGATGTGATCCTCGCGCTGCGCGACATGCACCAGCCGGTGATCGGCGCCATCAACGGCCCGGCCATCGGCGGCGGCTTCTGTCTGGCGCTGGCCTGCGACATCCGCCTGGCGTCCGACACCGCCTATTTCCGCCCGGCTGGCATCAACAACGGCCTGACGGCGGCCGAGCTGGGCCTGTCCTTCCTCCTGCCGCGCGCCATCGGCGCTTCGCGCGCCTTCGAGATCATGCTCTCCGGCCGCGATGTGAGCGCCGAGGAAGCCGAACGCATCGGCCTGGTCTCGCGCGTGCTGCCCGGCGAGGAACTGCTCGATGCCTGCTACCAACTGGCCGAGCGCATCATCGGCTACAGCCACCTGGGCGTGGAACTGACCAAGCAGATGCTCTGGTCCAGCCTCGAAGCCGGCAGCATGCACGCCCACATGAACCACGAAAGCCACGCCCAGCTTTTCGTGCGCATGACCACGCGCAACTTCGAGGAAGCCATCCGCGCCCGCAAGGAAGGCCGGCCGCCGCAGTTCGAAGACTCGCTGTAGGGCGCACGGCGCGCCCTCACTCCTCACTCAGGCAGCGTCAGGCATAGCCCAACTGGCGCGCGGCGAAGTCGAGGAGGATTTCCTCGGAGCCGCCGCCCACCACGTGGGCGCGCACGTCGCGGTAGATGCGTTCGATCTTCACGCCCTTGATGAAGCTCGCGCCGCCGAGGATCTGCGCGCATTCACGGGCACAGAAATCCAGGGTGCGCGAAGCCTGCACCTTGCACAGCGCGGTGAGGGCGAAGTCCAGCTTGTCCTGCTGATAGGCCCAGACCAGCTGATCCACCAGCGCCTGGCTGGCGCTGACATGGCGCACCATTTCGGCGAACTTGTGGCGGATCACCTGGTTCTTGATCAGCGGCTTGCCGAAGGTCACGCGCTGCTTCGCCCATTCGTGCGCCTCGTCGATGGCGCAGCGGGCAAAGGCCAGCATGCTGGCGGCCATGCCGATGCGCTCGACATTGAGGTTGTGCACCACCGCCAGAAAACCGTTGTCCTCCGGGCCGATGATGTTCTCCAGCGGAATCTCGACATCGTCGAAGTAGAGCGCGGCGGTGTCCGACATGTGCCAGCCCATCTTGTCGAGCTTGGTCTGGGTGAAACCCTTGCGCCCTTTTTCGACCAGGAACAGCGCCAGGCCGTCCGGCCCCGGTCCGCCGGCGCGCGCCACCACGGTGTAGTAGTCGGCGCGCATGCCGCCGCTGATGAACATTTTCGCGCCGTTGAGCACCCAGCGGTCGCCGCGCTTCTCGGCGCGCGTCTGGATCGCCGAAACGTCGGAGCCGCCCGAAGGCTCGGTGATGCAGATCGACATCAGCTTGCGTCCGGCCAGCACGTCGGGCGCGATGCGCTGCTTCATCTCCGCCGTGCCGAGTTTGATGATGGGGGTGAGCGCCACGCTGTGGATCATCAGCGCCGGCTGCAGGCCGCTGGCGCCGGTCTTCGCCAGTTCCTCGGTGGCGACCAGGCCGTGGAACATGTCCACGCCCTGCGAAATGCCGCCGTACTCCTCGGGAAAGCCCTGCTGCAAAAGACCGATTTCGGCGGCCTTGAGATGCACGTCTCGCGGCACTTCGCCGGCCGCTTCCCAGGCCTCGACGTGCGGCGCGATTTCCCTGGCCACGAAGCGGCGCACCGTCTGCGCCCATTCCTCGTGGCTGTCGTTGTAATAGGGCGAATTGGCGCGCCAGTCATCGAACAGTGCCATGGTGATCCTTGTCGTAGAAATAGTGATGAATCGGAGGGAAGTGGCCGGCGTCAGGCTGACCAGGGATTGATGAGATCCACCGGCAAGCCGGCAAAATCCCTGACATTGCGGGTCACCAGCACCAGGTCATGCGCCAGCGCCGTCGCGGCCAGCAGGCTGTCGATGGCAGGTAATGGCCTGCCCGCAGCGGCCAGCAAGCGTCCCCAGCGGTCGGCAACGCGCACATCCACAGGCAGGATGCGATTGTAAAAATAAGCCGACACTTCTGTTTCCAGCCAGTCCAGCAGCGCATAGTGTTTCGCCTCGCCGGGCAGGGACTCGATGCCCTTGCGTATTTCGCCCACGGTCAAGGCGCTGAGGTACAGGGTATCCGCCGGCCGCTGGGTGAACCACGCCACGACGCCCGCATCGGGCCGCTTGCGCCGCAGCTCGGACAGCACGTTGGTATCGATGAGATAACTCAAAACACCACGTTCCGCGTCAAGCTCGTGTCGCGTTCAAACTCAAGGTCATCCAGACCATGCAGCGGCGAATTGCGCATGAAGTCCACCAGCGAGACATCCGTCCGCGCCAACTGGTCATACAGCTCGCGCGAAACCACGACGGCGGTTGGGCGGCCATGCAGCGTAATTTCCTGCGGCCCCTGGCTTTGCGCCTGTTTCACCAATTCGGAAAACTGCGCCTTGGCTTCCTGAATTTGCCATATAGACATTGTTTTCTCCAAAATTCTGACTAGACAGGTCAGATTTTAGTCGCCTTGGGGGAAAAATCAAACCACGCCCTTTGCACGCAGCGCGGCGATTTCCTCCGCGCCGTAACCCAGCGCCGAGAGGATCTCGTCGTTGTGCTCGCCCAGCAGCGGGGGCGGGCAGGCAATGCTGAATTCAAAATCCGTCATCTTCAGCGGGAATGCGTACTGCCGGTATGCGCTGCCGTCTCCATCGGGGCGATGGCCGCTGACGATCATGCCGCGCGCCCGGGTGTGCGGATGCTCGATGACTTCGTCGAGGCGCAGCACCGGCGTGGCGCAGCCGTCGACGTTTTCCAGCAGTGCGCTCCATTCGGCCAGACTGCGGCTTCCGACCAGTTCGGCGATGACGGCCTTGGCGGCCGGCGCCTCGTCGCCCAACGCCCAGCCTTGATCGATCAGATCGGGCCGCCCCGCGGCCGTGCAGAAGTTCTGCCAGAACTGCGGCTCGATGGCGCCCAGCGCCAGATGACGGCCATCGGCGGTTTCATACACGCCATAGCAGGGCAGGCGTCCCGTCGTGTAGTCGTCGCCGCGCGGCAGCGGCCGACCCGCGCCGTAGCTCTCGACGGCGGCGAGCGGCATGATGGCGTGCGCCATGGCGCAGTCGGTCATGGCGACGTCGACGTGGCGTCCGCGGCCGCTGCGCTGCGCGTCGAACAGCGCAGCGAGGATGCCCATCGCCGCCGACAGCACGCCGCCGCCCAGATCCGCTGCCTGGAAGTTGCCCGGCGCTGGCGGGCCGCCGGCCGCGCCGCTCTGTTCGAGGATGCCCGAGTGGCATTGATAGTTGATGTCATGGCCGCCCTTGGCCGCATACGGCCCGTTCTGGCCGTAGCCGGTGATCGAGCAGTAAACGATCTTCGGATTGATGGCGGCGAGCGTTGCGTAGTCCATGCCCAGTCGCGCCATCACGCCGGGGCGGAAGCCCTCGACGACGACGTCGGCATCCTCGGCCAGCTTGTGCACCAGCGCCTGGCCCTCGGGCTGGCGCAGATCGACGGATAGCGAGCGCTTGTTGCGGTTGGCGAGCAGGAACAGCAGCGGCAGCTCGCCGGTCGGCGACGGCCGCGCCGCATCGCCCGTGGCGCGGTTCTCGATCTTCAGCACCTCGGCGCCCATGTCGGCCAGATGCTGGGTGCACAGCGGCCCGGGCAGCAGTTGCGAGAAATCGAGGACGCGAACGCCGGCAAGCGGTTTGCTCATGATGAGTCTGGAGGGATCTGGCAAAGACCGGAAAATAGCCGGAATCAGGGCGAGTGTCACCCCTCACGCTTCACCCTTTATCCTTCACGCATCACTCCTCATCGAGCAAAGCGCCCGGCCCGGTAGTCGGCAAAGGCCTGGCGGATTTCCTCCGCGCTGTTCATGACGAAAGGGCCGTGCTGGACGATGGGTTCGCGCAGCGGCCGGCCGGCGATGAGCAGCAGACGGCTGTCCTGGTCAGGCCGCGCGGCAATGCTCACGCCATCGGCCGCCGGGTCGTTTTCGAGAATGGCCAGTTGCCCGGCTTCCAGGGCGTCTTCGCCTTTGTCTCCGGCCACGCTCACGGCGCCGCGATAGACGTGGAGGAAGGCGTTGTGCGCAGGCGGCAGCGGTTGGCTGTAACTGGCCCCGGCCGGCAGATGCACGTCCAGGTACAGCGGCTCGGTATGCGGGCGCAGCACCGCGCCTTGCAGGCCGTGGCTGCGGCCGGCGACGAGACGCACGCGCGCGCCGTCCGGTGTGGTGAATTCCGGAATTTCGCTGGCGGCGATGTCGCGGTAGCCTGGCGCCGTCAGCTTGTCTCGCGCAGGCAGGTTGAGCCAGAGCTGGAAGCCTTCCATGCGGCCATCTGCCTGCTCGGGCATTTCCGAATGGATCACGCCGCGCCCGGCCGTCATCCATTGCACGCCGCCGCTGTCGAGCAGGCCTTCGTGGCCGGCGCTGTCGCGATGGCGCATGCGGCCCTGGATCATATAAGTGATGGTCTCGAAACCGCGATGCGGATGATCGGGAAAACCGGCGATGTAATCCTGCGGGTCATCGCTGCGAAAGGCATCCAGCAGCAAAAATGGATCGAGGCGCTGCTGCAGATCCTGGGTGAGCAGGCGCTGGATGCGCACGCCGGCGCCGTCCATGACTTCGCGGCCCGGGACGATGCGGGTGATCCGGCGCGAGCGCTCGACGCTGGCCGTGGTGACCGGGACGGTTGCAGGGCTGGTCATGGCAATCTCCAAAATCATGCGGCGGTGGAAATGGCTGCCGGTGAAATCCGTGCAATCCGGAAATGCGGATGGCTGCGGATCTCCGCCAATGCCTGCGCCTGTGCGGCCTGTGCGGCTTCGGCGCCCATGGACTGGGCTTCGGCGTAGAAGCAATGGACGTCCGTCATACCGAGAAAGCCCAGCATGGTTTTCAGCCAGGCGAGCTGGGTATCGTTCTGCGTATCGCGATAGATGCCGCCGCGCGCCAGGGCCAGATGCACCTGCTTGTTTTTCAGCAGCCCTTCCGGCCCTTGTTCGGTATAGCGGAAAGTCGTGCCGGCGCGGGCGACGGCGTCGAACCAGTTTTTCAACTGGCTGGGAATGGCGAAGTTGTACATCGGCACGCCCAGCACCAGCACGTCGGCGGCCTGGACTTCGGCGATCAGCCGGTCGTCGAGCGCGACGCGCGCGGCCTGCTGCGGGCTGCGCTCGGCGGCAGCGGTGGCGAGCGCCAGCAGGGCGCTTTCATCCAGCGCCGGATGGGGCGTTTGCGCCAGGTCGCGCAGGGTCAGGCGGGCTGGCGGCAGACCTTCGGCTTGACGCAGCGCCTGCAGGCGCTCGACGATGGCCGAGGCCAGGCGGCTGGATTGCGACTCGCCGGCGCGAATGCTGGCGTTGATTTGCAGGATGTTCATGTGCGTGTCCTCTGGTGTCGTGGAAAAGACGGTGATGTGTAATGTGTGACGGGACGTACTATGGCTCACGACAAAAATGAACAGAAGCCCGGAAATTGGATAAGATCGTTCCATGAATGAAACAATCGATATCGATGCCAACGATCTGCTGCTGTTTGCCCGCATCGTCGAGGCCGGCAGTCTGAGCCAAGCGGCGGCGCGCCACGGTTTGCCGAAAGCCACCGTTTCGCGCCGCCTGAATGCGCTTGAAAACCGGCTGGGCGAACGCCTGCTGCAACGCACGACGCGTCGCCTGGTGCTGACCGAGTTCGGCAGCCGCCTGCTCGAGCATGGCCGCCAGATCGATGAGGAAGTGGCGGCTGCAGCCGCGCTGGCCGCGCATCGCCAGGCCGCGCCGAGCGGCCGCTTGCGCGTCTCGCTGCCCGGCGACTTCGCCAATCTGGCGCTGACCGGGATGCTGGCGCAGTTCCTTGCCGACTTTCCCGAGGTCAGTCTCGAACTCGACCTGTCGCCGCGCCGCGTCGATCTGCTCGCCGAAAGCTACGATCTGGCGATCCGCATGGGTGAGTTGAACGAGGAAGCGAGTTTGGCCGCGCGGCGGCTGGCCAGTCTGCCGGCCGGCCTGTATGCCGCGCCGGAATATCTCGCCCTGCGGGGTTTGCCGGAGGCGCCGCAGTTCCTGCTGCAGCATGCGGCGCTGACGCTTTCCGGGCGTCAGGGCAGGCCGCTGGCCTGGCAACTGCTGCGCGGCAAGGAGCGCTGGGAAGGCTTGCCGCCGCTGCGCAGTTGCGCCAATTCGCCCGAGTTGCTGGTCAGGCTGGCCAGCGCGGGAGCCGGCATCGCCGCCGCCGTCGAGCTGTTTGCCGCCCCGCTGGTGCGCGAAGGGCGGCTGGTGCGGGTGTTGCCCGAATGGCATCTGCCGCCGGTCAGCGCCTGGGCGGTATTTCCCGGGCGGCGGCTGATGCCGCAGAAGACGCGGGCCTTTCTCGATCGCCTGACGCAAACCCTGGCCCAGCCGCGCGGCTGGTAGCCGCCGCCAGCGGCTGATGTCCGGCTTATGCCTCTGAACTCAAGGCTTCCAGCCGTCCGACGGCATCGGCGTATTCATCGATCAGCCGATAGACCACGTCCTTGCTGGATTCGATCTGCTTGATCTGGCCGATCACCTGGCCGCAGGGATTGAACAACACTTTCTGCGTATCGGCCACGCCGGCGTAGCGGTGGGTGCGGCGGATGGCGTCGGCGCTGACCAGACCCTGCAGCGGCATGCCCAGCGGCTTGGGATTTTCCGGTTGCTCCCAGGCTTCGGTCCAGTCGTTGCGGATCATGCGGCAGGGCTTGCCGGTCCAGGCGCGCGAGCGCACCGTGTCTTCGGAAGTGGCGCGCAGCAGGTCTTCCTTTTGCGCCGGTTCGTTGTCGGCCTCGGTGACGGTGAGCCACAGCGAGCCGGTCCACACCCCGGCGCAGCCGAGCGCCAGCGCGGCGGCCACTTGGCGGCCGTTGCCCACGCCGCCGGCGGCGAGTACCGGCGTGGGCGCCAGCGCATCGACCATCTGCGGCCAGAGCACGATGGAGCCGATTTCGCCGCAGTGGCCGCCGCCTTCGCCGCCCTGGGCGATGACGATGTCCACGCCGGCTTCCTTGTGCCTGATCCCCTGCTTGACCTTGCCGCACAGCGCGGCCACCAGCCGCCCGCTGGCGTGGATTTCATCGATCACTTCCTGCGGCGGCGTGCCCAGCGCATTGGCCACCAGCCTCACTTTGGGATGACGCAGCGCTTCTTCCAGCATCGGCCGCGCCGTGGCTTCGGTCCAGCCGAGCAGCCCCATGTCCGGTTCGCCGGCCGGCCACTCGGGCGTGCCGTGCTCGCGCAGCAGCCTGGCGGCGAAATCGCGATGGCCTTGCGGCACCATGGATTGCAGCATCGCTTCCAGTTGGGCCGGTTCCATGTCGGCATCCATGCCTTCGTATTTCTGCGGAATGACGATGTCGATGCCATACGGCTTGTCGCCGATGCGGGCATCGATCCAGTCGAGTTCTTCCTTGATGCGCTCGGGCGGAAATCCGACCAGGCCCAGCACGCCGAAGCCGCCGGCTTTCGACACTTCGACGACGACATCGCGGCAGTGGGTGAAGGCAAAGATCGGCGCGTCGATGCCGAGCAGGTCGCAGATGGGTGTGCGCATGGCAGGCTCCTGGTGCAAGGAATGAATCACAAGGCGGGACGGGACAGCGCGGCTTTTCCGCCGGGCCGCTTCAAGGAAAAGCGGCACGCGGCGCCAGCCACAACCTGCAACCCACGATCCACAACCAACACGACCCGCCGCGCCGTTGCCGCAGCGCTTCCTGCAATCATCGGGCCGCAGGCGGGCAAGCGGGTTCTTTTCCCTGGGAAGGCCGGGCCGGGCGAGCTTACTTGCCCGGCTTCCAGATGAACTTCATCAGTTTCTTGGTATCCCCGATGGCCTTCGCCGAATAGGGATAGGAGGCCGGCAGCTTCGGCATGTTGAAGCGGTTGAGGATCACCGGGAAAGCGTGGCTGTATTTGCGCAGGCCATCGACGCCATTGACCTGGCCGACGCCGCTGGCCTTGCGGCCGCCGAAAGGCGCTTCGGGGACGCCGTAGGTGACGGCGATGTCGTTCACGCAGACCGAGCCGGTATCCATCTGCAGGGCGATCTGGAAAGCCTTTTCCCGATCCTTGGAAAACACCGTGCCGTTGAGGCCATAGGGCGAATCGTTGGTCAGGCGGATGGCTTCGGCCTCGTCGCGGACTTTCTGCAGGCAGACCAGCGGGCCGAAGTTTTCCTCGCGCATCGCCAGCATGCTGTGATCGCAATCGGCGAGCACCGTCGGCATGAAATAGAGTCCTTCGAGGTCCGGGTTGCGGCCGCCGCCGTGAAGCAGGCGCGCGCCCTTGTCGATGGCGTCCTTGACGTGTTCCTCGATGATGGTGACCTGCTTGTCCCAGAAGACCGCGCCGATGTCCTCGTCCTGGCCGTATTTCTGCCCCTGGCGCAGCGCCTTGGCTTTTTCGGTGACGCGGGCGACGAACTTGTCGTACAGCGACTCGACCACGTAGATGCGCTGGGTACCGCAGCAGTAGTGGCCGGTGTTGATGCAGGAACCATACAGCGCGGCATCGGTGGCCAGCTCGAAGTTGGCATCCGCGCAGATGATCATGGCGTCGGTACCGCCCAGTTCCAGCGAGCAGGGAATCAGGTTGCGGCCGCAGGCTTCGCCCACCTTGCGTCCGGTCGGCACGCTGCCGGTGAAGGAGACTTTCTGGATGTCGGCATCGAGCAGATCGGCGCCGGTCTGGCCATCGCCGTAGACCACGTGCAGCAGTCCTTCGGGCAGGCCGGCTTCCTTGAACACCCTGGCGACCAGTTGCGCCGATTCCGGAGTGACTTCCGAGCCTTTCAGAATGACGCCATTGCCGGCCAGCAGCGCCTGTTGGGTCGGATTCATGCTGAGGATGAACGGGCCGTTCCACGGTGTGATGACGCCGACCACCCCCAGCGGCTTGTAGGCCACGCGCAGCGTCTTAATCATGCTCATCACGCCATGCAGCTTGCGTTTTTCGGTGGCGAGGAATTTCTCGGCATTCTTGGCGTAATAGCTCATCATGTCGCAGGAAGCGAAGATTTCCATGCTCAAGGCATCGGCCGGCGGCTTGCCGGTTTCGCGGATCACCACTTCCATGATCTCGTCCTGGCGCTTCAACACGATGTCGCGCGCCTTCAGGATCACCTTGGCGCGCTGGGCCGGCGTTTTCTTCGCCCATTCTTTTTGTGCCGCATGGGCCGCGGCCACCGCAGCATCGATGTCTTCCTTGGAGGCGCATTCAATTTCGCCCAGAACCTCATAAGTCACCGGACTTTTCAGACGCAGCTTGCGGCGCTGACCGGGGGCTGTTTCCACGCGTTCGAATATGGCCATGCTCTCGCTCCTCCAAGGGATATTTGTATGAATTTACAAAGCTGAAAATTCTAACTCAGGTCGGGTCGGCGGCTGCGGGGAATTCCCTGAAGCGGGGAATCCCCTGTTTTTCCTATAGCCCATGGAAGATCACCGCTTCGTCCAGCGGCGCGCGCTCGGTGCGCAGGCTGTTTACCGGATGCGCCGGATCGGCATGACCGACGGCCATGCCGCAGAAAGGCATCAGCGTATCCGGCAGGCGCAGGAACTCGGCCACCGTCTTGTGCCACAGCGTCCAGAACTCCTGCGCGCAGGTGGCCAGCCCGGCTTCGGTGCACAACAGCATGAAGGTCTGCAGATAGAGCCCCAGATCCACCCATTGGGTCGCGCCCAGGCGGCGGTCGATGCAGACGAACAGGGCCACTGGCGCGCCCCAGAAATCGAAGTTGCCGGAAACGAATTCGATGCGCGCCGGCTTGTCGTCGCGGGCGATGCCCATGGTGGCGTACATGTCCTCGGCGCACTGACCGCGGCGCGCCTTGTAGGGTTCGGCCAGGTGGTCCGGATAAATCGGATATTCCGGCCCTTCGCCGAACACGTTTTCGGCGCGGCGCGCGGCGATCAGCGCCTTGAAGCGCTGCAGCTCGGAACCCGCCAGCACATGCACCACCCAGGGCTGCAGGTTGCCGCCGGAAGGCGCGCGCTGCGCCTTGGTCAGGATTTCGCGCAGCAGCTCGGGAGCGACGGGCGTGTCGAGAAAGGCGCGCGTCGAACGCCGCCGGGCGACGGCATCGCTGACGCTCATGGCAGTGGTGGGGCGGGTCATGCGTCTTTCAGGCCGGCAGCGGCCGTCCCAGGATCAGGTCGGCGGCGCGTTCGGCGATCATCACCGTCGGCGCGTTGGTGTTGCCGGAGGTGATGGCCGGCATGATGGAGGCGTCGATGACGCGCAGGTTTTCGACGCCGCGCACGCGCAGTTCGGGATCGACCACGGAACGCGCGTCATTGCCCATGCGGCAGGTGCCGACCGGATGATGCACGGTGGAGGCGGCGCGGGCGGCGAAATCCAGCAGGGCGGCATCGCTGCTCAGGCTGCTGCCGGGCGCCACCTCGCCTTCGACCAGACCGGCCAGCGGCAGCGCGCTCGCGATGCGCCGCGCCCAGCGCATGCCGGCCAGCAGGATGCGGCGATCTTCCTCGGCGTCCAGGTAGTTCGGCGCGATCCGTGGCGCCGCGAGCGGATCGCCGGATGCAAGACTCACGCTGCCGCGCGACGCGGGGCGCAGCACGCAGGGCGCCATGGTGAAACCGGGCAGGCGTTCCGCCTGTTTCTTTTCGCTTTCGACGTCGCCGCTCACCGGCAGGGCGTGGAACTGGATGTCGGGACGGGCAAGCGTCGGGTCGGATTTGCAGAAGATGCCGACGTCGGCCGCCGGCATGGTCATCGGGCCGCGCTTCATCAGCAGGTATTGCAGCACGCTGCCCAGCATGCCCAGGCCGCGCAGGCGCTGGTTGTAGCTGGGCGCGCCCGGTTTCAGACGCCAGCCCATGGGGATGCACAGATGATCCTGCAGGTTGGCGCCAACCTCGGGGCTGTCGACCAGGGCGTGGATGCCCAGTCGTTGCAGTTGCGCGCCCGGGCCGATACCGGAGAGCATGAGCAGCTGCGGACTGTTGAAGGCGCCGCCGCACAGCAGCACTTCGCGCCGCGCGCGCACTTGCCGGCGTGTCTGGCCACTCTTGTCGCGCTGAAGATATTCGATGCCGACGGCGCGCTGGCCGTCGAACAGGATGCGCGTGGCCTGCGCCTCGTCGATGAGCGTGAGGTTGGGACGGCCGAGCGCCGGCTCCAGATAGGCGCGCGCCATGGAAATGCGCTGGCCGTACTGGATGTGCACCTGGAACAGTCCCGCGCCTTCCTGATTTGCGCCGTTGAAATCGTCGTTGCGCGGAATGCCGGCGGCCGCGCAGGCCTCGATCATCGCCAGACTGACCGGGTTGCGTTCGACCTGATCGCCGACGAAGAGCGGGCCGTCGTTGCCGTGCAGCGGGTCGTTCCTGAGGCGCGCGTTGTTTTCGGCACGCAGGAAATAGGGCAATACCTCGCGCCAGCTCCAGCCGGGCGCGAGGCTCGCCCAGTGATCGTAATCCTCGGCCTGGCCGCGGATGTAGACCATGCCGTTCACGCTGGAGCAGCCGCCGATCAGGCGGCCACGTGGCAGTGCCAGGCGGCGCCGGTTGGCGCGCACTTCCGGTTCCGAGGCGTATAGCCAGCAGTATTTTTCGTCTTCGGTGATCTTGCCCCAGCCAGCGGGCATGTTGACCAGCAGGTCGCGCTGGTTGCGTCCGGCCTCCAGCAGCAGGACGTGTTGGCTGCCGTCTTCCGACAAACGGGCGGCCAGCACGCTGCCGGCCGAGCCGCCGCCGACGATGATGTAATCGTATTCGTCAGCGGCAGACGCGGCCGGTGCGTTCATGGCGCGTGGTGCGTGGTGCGTGTCGCGGACAATCAGCGTTTGGACAGGTCGATGGCCTTGGAACCGTAGAAGGTCTGCCCCTTCTTCGCCATGTCGCGCAGCAGTTGCGGCGCCTTGAACTGCTCGCCATAGGCGGCTTCCAGGCGATTCATTTCCTTGACCACGTTGGCGATGCCGATGGCGTCCATCATGCTGAACGGGCCACCGGTGTAGGGCGGGAAGCCCACGCCGAGAATGCCGCCCAGATCGCCGTCGATCGGCGAGGTCAGCACGCCTTCCTCGATGCACTTGGCGGCATCGACCAACTGCGGGTAAAGCATGCGCGCCTGGACTTCCTTCGCGCTCGGCTGCTCGCTTTGCGGCTTCTGCGGCCAGATTTCGTTGAGGCCGGGCCACAGCGTCTTGTTGCCTTCGGCGTCGTAGTCGAAGAAGCCCTTGCCGTTCTTGCGGCCGTGACGGCCATGCTTCTCGACCAGGGTTTCGACGACCGCCGAAGCGGCGTTCGGCTTGAAGCGGTCGCCCAGATCCTTGGCCTGCTGCTGCGCGGCGTGGTGGGCGACGTCGAGGCCGATCTCGTCGGAAACGGAGAGCGGACCGATCGGCAGGCCGACGATCTTGGCGGCGTTTTCGATGAGCGCGGGGCTCACGCCCTGCATCAGCATGTTCATGGTCTCGGTGATGTAGGCGCCGATGAAGCGGGTGGTGAAGAAGCCGGGGCCGTCATTCACGACGATCGGCGTCTTGCCCATCAATTGGGCCAGATCCAGTGCCTTGGCCAGCGCCGTCGGGTTGCCCTTCTTGCCGCAGATGACTTCGATCAGCGGCATGCGCTCGACCGGCGAGAAGAAGTGCATGCCGATGAAGTTCTCGGGACGCGCGCAGTTCTCGGACAGGTCGTTGATCGGCAGGGCCGAGGTGTTCGAGGCGATGACGGCATCCTTGGGCAGCACTTCTTCCAGCGCCTTGATGACCTTGGCCTTGATGCCGCGATCCTCGAAGACGGCCTCGACGACCAGTTGCGCGTCCTTCAACGCGGCGTAATCGGTGGTCGGGTGGATGCGCGCCAGCGTGGCATCGGCTTCGGCCTGAGTGGCGCGGCCCTTGTCGATGGCCTTCTTGTACTTCTTGGCGGTGTACTCCTTGCCCTTGTCGGCGGCTTCCTGCTTGAGGTCGATCAGCACCACCTCGACGCCTTCCTTGGCGCAGACGTAGGCCACGCCCGCGCCCATCAGGCCCGCGCCGATGACGCCGATCTTCTTGAACTCGGTCTTGGCCACGCCTTCAGGACGGTGCATCAGCTTGTTGGCCTTGCCCATGTTGATGAACAGGGTGCGGATCATGCCGCGCGAAACGTCGCCCTTCATCAGGCCGACCATGTACTTGGCTTCGATGCGCAGCGCGGTGTCCATCGGCAGTTGCGTGCCTTCATAGACCGCCGAGGCGATGGCCTGCGGGGCGGGCATGTTGTGGAAGGTACCCGCTTGCAGCATGGCGTTGCTGACCACCAGCATCTGCGCGACGTTCTGCGACGATGGCCCGGCGCCGCCGGGCACCTGGAAGCCTTTCTTGTCCCACGGCTGCACGGCGTTGGGCGTTTCCATGAGCCACTTCTTTGCTTCGGCCATGAGCTGGTCGGCGGGCACCACCTTGTCGATGAAGCCGGTGGATAGCGCCTTCTTCGGCGTCAGCGACTTGCCCTGCAAGAGTAGCGGCAGGGCTTCCTGGATGCCGATCAGGCGCGGCAGGCGCTGCGTGCCGCCGCCGGCGGGCAAGAGGCCGATCTGCACTTCGGGCAGGCCGAGCTTGATCTTGTCGTCGTCGGCGACGATGCGCGCGTGGCAGGCCAGGGCGATCTCGGTGCCGCCACCGACCGCCGTGCCGTTGATGGCGCAGACGATGGGCTTGCCGCATTTTTCCATGCGGCGGAACTGGCTGGAGAGCGACCAGATCTGCTCGAACATGGTCTTATTGGGCACGTTCGGCGCGTTCTCGGAGCGCTCCTCGATGCCCTTCAGGTCGGCGCCGGCGAGGAAGGCTTCCTTGCCGGAGGTCAGGATCACGCCCTTGATCGCGGCGTCGCTGGAAATGCGGTCGATGCTCTCGGTGAGCTCGTCGATGAACACCTGGTCGATGGTGTTCATGGTGCTGTCCTGCTTGTCGATCAGCAGCGTGGCGATGCCATCGGCATCGACGGTGAGTTGGAAGATCTGATTCATCTGTCTATGTCCTCGATGTCTGGATGCTTAGATGCGTTCGATGATGGTGGCCGTGGCCATGCCGGCGGCTTCGCACAGGGCGACCATGCCGTAGCGCAGGTTGCGGCGTTCGAGCTCGTCGATCACCGTGCCGACCAGCATGCCGCCGGTGGCGCCCAGCGGATGGCCCATGGCGATGGCGCCGCCGTTCACGTTCATCTTGTCGTGCGGCACCTGGAGCTCGTCCATGAACGCCAGCACCACCGAAGCGAAGGCTTCGTTGAGTTCGTAGAGATCGATGTCCTCGGCCTTGAGGCCGGCCTTCTGCAGGCAGCGGCGCGCGGCGGCGGAGGGGCCGTCGAGCATGATGGTCGGCTCGGAGCCGATCGTCGCGGTGGCGACGATGCGCGCGCGCGCCTTCAGACCGGCACGCTCGCCACCGGCCTTGCTGCCGATCAGCACGGCCGAGGCGCCATCGACGATGCCCGAGCTGTTGCCCGGGTGGTGGATGTGGTTGATCTTCTCGATCTCGGGATACTTCTGCATCGCCACGCCGTCGAAGCCGTAGGCCTGGCCGAGCATGACGAAGGCCGGCGCGAGGTTGCCCAGCGTTTCCATGGTGGTGTTGCCGCGCACCGTCTCGTCGCGGTCGAGCAGCACTTCACCGATGATGTCGCGCACCGGGATCACCGACTTGGCGAAGCGGCCCTCTTCCCAGGCCTTGGCGGCGCGCTTCTGGCTTTCGACGGCGTAGGCGTCGACGCGCTCGCGGGTGTGGCCGAGCTTGGACGCCATCAGGTCGGCGGCGATGCCCTGCGTGACGAAATAGGTCTTGAAGGCCACCGCCGGGTCGAGCGCCCAGGAGGCGCCGTCCGAACCCATGGTGACGCGCGACATGCATTCGACGCCGCCGCCGATGGCCAGATCGATCTGGCCGGCGCCGACCTTGGCCGCGGCGAGGTTCACCGCTTCCAGGCCGGAACCGCAGTAGCGGTTGATCTGGATGCCCGGCACGCTCTGCGGGTAATCGGCCACCAGCGCGGCGATGCGGCCGACGTTGCCGCCCTGTTCATGCACCGGCGTGACGCAGCCGAGGATCACGTCCTCGACCAGGCTGGTGTCGAGATCGTTGCGTTCGCGCAGGGCGACGAGCGTCTGTGCGGAAAGGTTGAGCGGCGTCACTTCATGCAGCTTGCCGTCGGCCTTGCCCTTGCCGCGCGGCGTGCGCACGCAGTCGAAAATGTAGGCGTCAGTCATCTGAAACTCCCAAGTCCTGATTGATGATGGATGAATGCGAAATGCAGGGTAAAGATTGAAGAGGTGAAATGGAAAAAGTTGAAGCAGGCGGAAAATCGAAAGCCTGGAAATGCGGGAAGGGGAAACTGGTTCTGCATCCTGCAACGGCTGGAGCCGAGTCCAAAGCCGCGCCGCACCTGCGAGGCGCCCATAGTAAAGGCATTCATTTTACGTCTTCGGAAACGCCGGAATTTCATGAACAATCAGCGCATCACACGATGATGATTGTTCCATCATATTGATATACAACAATATATTTAATATATATAAACTGAACATTATTTACGTAACGGGCTTTCTGGCGGATAATCGCCGCCATGTCCCGCGCCACCCTTCTCCCGTCCGGCAAGGCCACGCACGCCGCTGGTCGTCCACGCGTCGCGCGCGGCCCGCGCCGCAAGGACGCGCTCGCCGCGCCGCCGACGCGGCGCAAGCAGCCGGTGCAGAAGCGCGCCGAATTCACCGTCGCCGCCATCATCGACGCCGCCCGCGAGCTGCTGCTCAAGCATGGCGCCGATGCCGTCACCACGCGCCAGGTCGCCGCCCGCGCCGGCGTGGCCGTCGGCACGCTGTACCAGTACTTTCCCGACCGTGACGCCATCCTCATGCATCTGGCCAGCCAGATCATGGACGAGGAAGTCGATCGCACCACCCACCAGCTCGCCAATCTCTATCGTCATCCGCTGCGCGAGCTGATGGGCGCGCTCTACGAACGTTCCATCGAAGTCGAGCGCCGCATGCAGGCGCTCGACCGCGACTTCCACCGCCGCCACGCGCGCCACCTGAACTTCGGCCTGTCGCTGAAGGACAGGATCAGCATCCAGCCGCAGAACACCGAGACCCTGATCGCCAGCGCGCTGCGCATGATGTCCGACCACCGCGGCGAAGTCCGGGAAACCGACCGCGACCTCGCCTCCTTCATGATCGTCCGCGGCATGCGCAACGTCATGACCACCCTCGTCGAGGAACGCCCCGATCTGCTCGCCTCGCCGTCGCTGGCGCCGATGCTCACGAGGCTGGCGATGGCGATCTTCGATCTCGCCACCGAGCGGGCGGATGATGGGAGGGATGAAGTGGGATTCAGTCCCGCCGCCTCGCCATGAGCATGGCCCAATCTGCAATTCGCAATCCACAATCCTGATTGGGTATACTCGCCGGCACCGATGCGCAGGCGTTCTTCTCCTCATTCATCATTGATCATCGCATCGGTTTCCCTGGACAGGTTTCTCATCTCCGATGTCTTCTGCAGCTTTCCGCGGCTATCCGGCTTTTCTGCGCGGCTTCGTGCTGGTGCTGCTGCTCGTCGTGGCGCAGCTCGGCGCGCTGGCGCACGCGCTCGGCCATTTGCAGGGGGATGACGGTCAGGGGCACGCGCCGGAAACCGTCTGCGCATGGTGCGGCGCCTACGCGCAGAGCGGCAATGCCGTGTCCAGCGCGCCGGCCGCGCCGCATTTCGCCGCGGCATTGCCGCTGCATGAGGTTCTCCTGCCTGCCGCGCGGCTGCGCCAGGCCGTCTTTTACGCCTACCTGAGCCAGGCTCCGCCGCCGCTTTCCTGAAGTCTGCTGATGTGCGCGTCCGCCGTTCGGCGGGTGCGCGATATTCACTTGCCTGAAGGAAAGATCATGAAACGCATCCCCATCCGGGCGCTGGGCGCCCTCATGGCGCTGGCCCTGGCCGCGCCGGGCGCGGCTGGCGCCGAAACTGAAACCGAGCGGCTGCGCGCCGAATTCGAGCAAAAGCTCAAAGCCCTGCAGCAAAGTTACGAGGAGCGTCTGCAGGCGCTCGAAGCGCGTCTGGCGAGCAGTCAGGCGCAAGCCGCGCCCGCCGCAGCGCCGCCGCCTTCGGAGCCGGCCACCGCCACAGCCGCCACCGCTTTCAATCCGGAAATTTCCCTGGTGCTGCAAGGCGCCCTGGCCAAACGGAAGGATGTCGCGGAGCGCCAATTGACCGGCTTTTTCGGCGGCGCCCATGAGCATGGCGGCGGCGATGCGCGCGGCTTCACCCTGGGCGGCACCGAACTGACGCTGTCGGCCAATATCGATCCGTACTTCCGCGGCTACACCAACCTGTCGGTCGTCGACGACGAGATCGAAGTCGAGGAAGCCTGGTTCCAGTCGCTGGGCCTGGGCAACGGCCTGACGCTGAAGGGCGGCCGCTTTCTTTCCGGCGTCGGCTATGCCAACGAGCAGCATGCGCACGCCTGGGATTTCGCCGACCAGAACCTGATGTATCGCGCGCTGTTCGGCGAGCATCTGGTGCAGGACGGCGTGCAGCTCAAGTGGCTGGCGCCGACCGACGTCTGGCTGGAGTTCGGCGCCGAGTTGGGCCGTGGCCAGTTCTTCCCCGGTTCCGATGCCGGCGGCAATCGCAATGGCGCCGGCGCCTGGGCGGCCTTCGCGCACACCGGCGGCGACGTCGGCGATGCGCATAGCTGGCGTGCCGGCATCGGCTACGTGGCGGCGCGGCCGAAGCAGCGCGAGGCGCATCTGGAGGACAGTCTCGATGTCGAGGCGCTGACCGCTTTCAGCGGCGATTCGAAAACCTGGCTCGCCGATTTCGTCTGGAAGTGGGTGCCCAATGGTGGCGATGGCGGCGGCAGCCGGGCGCAGCACTTCAAGCTGCAGGGCGAGCTGTTCCGCCGCGCGGAGGACGGCGTGCTGGGCTGCGCAGATAATCTCGCCGACGGCGGCGCTTGCGCCGGTTACGTCGACACCTACCGCGCGCGCCAGAGCGGCGGCTATCTGCAGGGCGTCTGGCAGTTCATGCCCGGCTGGCGTCTGGGCTACCGCTACGACCGCCTGCATCCCGGCAGCGTCGACTTCGCCGGCCTGCCGTTCACGGCGACAGCCTACCGGCCGCTCAGGCACAGCCTGATGGCCGACTACTCGCCGAGCGAGTTCTCGCGCTTCCGCCTGCAATTCGCGCGGGACAAGGCGCAGCAGGGGCTTGCGGACAACCAGGTGACGCTGCAATACATCTTCAGTCTCGGTGCGCACGGCGCGCACAAGTTCTAGGAGGCGCACGCCATGAACCACATCCGTTCCATCCTGGCGCCATTGCTGCTCGGCGGCCTGATCCTGTTCGCCGGACCGGCCGCCGCCGCGCCCGACGTGCTCAACGTGCTCGCCTGCGAGCCCGAGTGGGCGGCGCTGACGCGCGAGATCGCCGGCGAGCGCGCTGCGGTCGATTCGGCCACCACCGGCATGCAGGATCCGCATCACATCGAGGCGCGTCCGGCGCTGATCGCCCGGGCGCGCCGCGCCGACCTGCTGATATGCACCGGCGCCGAACTGGAGGCCGGCTGGCTGCCGCTGCTGCAGCGCGAATCGGCGAATCCGGCGATCCAGCCGGGGCAGCGGGGCTACTTCGAGGCGGCGCGCTACGTTGCGTTGATCGAGAAGCCTGGCGCGCTCGACCGATCCCAGGGCGACATCCACGCCGCCGGCAATCCGCACCTGCACCTCGATCCGCGCAACCTGCTGCGCGTCGCCGACGCGCTGGCGACGCGCCTGGCCGAGCTCGACCCGGCAGGCGCCTCGGAGTACGCGGCGCGGCACGCCGATTTCGCCGCGCGCCTGAGCGCCGCCATCGCGCGCTGGGAACGGCAGGGCGCCGCGCTCAAGGACGTGCCGGTGCTGGTGCAGCACAAAAGCTGGTCCTACCTGGTCGACTGGCTGGGCCTCGAGGTGGTCGCCGACCTCGAACCGAAGCCGGGCATCGAGCCTTCCGCCGCCCATCTGGCGCAGGTGCTGGCGCGCCAGCAGGCGCGGCCGGCGAAGATGCTGCTGCGCGCCGGTTTCCTCTCGCCCAGGGCCGGCGAGTGGATCGCCGCCAGGACGCCGCTGCGCGTGGTGATCCTGCCGTTCACCGTCGGTTCGTCGGCGCGTGCGCGCGACTTGTTTTCGCTGTATGACGACATCCTCGACCGGTTGACGGAGGTGGCGCGATGAACTTCGACGGTTTGCAGGCCGGCATCCTGCTGCCGGCCTTCGTCGCCGGGTTGCTGGTGCTCGCCACGCACGTGCCGCTCGGCGCCGAGGTGCTGCGCCGCGGCATCATCTTCATGGATCTGGCCATCGCCCAGTTCGCCGGGCTGGGCATCGTCGCCGTGCATGCCTTCGCCGGCGAGGCCGAGGGCGACGATATCTGGCAGGCGCAGGCCGCCGCGGTCGGCGCGGCGCTGCTCGGTGCCTTGCTGCTGCGCTGGACCGAGAAGCGCGCGCCGCAGCGCCAGGAGGCTTTGATCGGCGTTTCCTTCGTCGTCGCCGCCTGCGCCGCGATCCTGCTGCTGGCCAAGGATCCGCACGGCGGCGAGCACATGCAGGCGCTGCTGGTCGGCCAGATCCTCTGGAGCACCTGGCTTGGTCTGCTGCCGCTCACCGGCATCAGCGCGGCGGTGCTGTTGCTGTGGTTCGCGCTGCGCAGCACGCGCGTGGCGCCGCTGGCCTTCTATCTGCTGTTCGCGCTGATCGTCACGGCCTCGGTGCAGGTGGTCGGCGTCTACCTGGTGTTCGCCAGCCTGATCGTGCCGGCGCTGGCCTCGGGCGGCCGGCTGCTGCCGGCCTGGCTCATCGGCGCGGCGGGTTATGCCGTCGGGCTGATCGCCTCGGCGCTGTTCGACCTGCCCGCGGGCGCGGCGATCGTGCTGGCGCTGGCGGGCTGCGCGCTGATTGGTGCCATGTTTCTCTCCCGCGATGCCGTGCGAATGCGATTCGGCAAAACGTGGTGGAGGCGGGAGGGATAAAATAACCAGCCCATATTCCGGCAGAGGAGACGCACATCATGAAAACGCCACTGATCCAGTTGCTTGCCCTGCTGATGCTGGCCGGGATCGGGAGTGTGGGAGGCGTGGGGAGTGCGCATGCGCAGGGCGTGCAGCCCGGTCTGTGGGAATTCAGTCACGACATGAAAATGCCCGGACAGCCCGACATGAACGCACGGATGGCGCAAATGCGCGAGCAGTTGAAGAACCTGCCGCCCGAGGCGCGCAGGATGATGGAGCAGCAGATGTCCGGCATGGGCGTGGGCATCGGTGAGGGCGGGGCGCTGCGCATGTGCATCACCCCGGAAGATGCCAGGGATGACTTCATCCGCGAGGGCCGGACGGAAGGCGATTGCACCTTTACCCAGGTCAAGCGCAGCGGCAACACCTGGCGCGGCCGCATCGTCTGCAAGGCGTCGGCAAGCCAGGGCGATTTCACCACCACCCTGCACGGCCCGACGCATTTTTCGACGGTGGCCAACATGACCAGCAAACAGCATGGCCGCGTCGACATGAAGAGCGAAGCGCGCCGCGTGAGCGGCGATTGCGGCACGCTGGGCAAGGCTGCGGCCAGGCCGCGTTGATTGCTGATCGCTTATCGCCGACCCAGCAGGTCGCCGATCATTCGAGACGGGCCAGACCTGCGCATTGCGCGGATGGCTTCCGCCGGCAGTGTCGTGAGCAAGGCTTGCCCAAAACGGGCGGCAGCCGCGCGGCGTGTCTTGTCCGCAACGCCGGCATGAACTAAATTTGCCCGCTTTCACAGGGATACCAGGGCATACCGAAAGGAGCGCGATCATGAGCAACGGCATCGGCCTCAATGAAGTCAAGGCGGTTTACAACGGCGCTGAAGGCGATCTGTGGGAACTCATCATGGGCCACCAGATTCACATCGGTGGTTTCCAGTCGTCGATGGATTTGTCCGAACGCGCCGGCATCGCGGGCGCTGCGCATGGCGTCGATCTGTGCTGCTGCAACGGGGCGGGGATGCGCTTTCTGACGCGCTTTCGCAATGTCGCCAGGATGACCGGCGTCGATGCCTCGATCACCGTGATCGAGCGCGGCCGCCAGCGCTCGGCCGAGGAAGGGCTGGGCGAGCGCATCGAGTTCGTCCATGCCGATGTCACCCAGAGCGGTTTGCCGGATGGCGGCGCGGATTTCGTCTGGGGCGAGGATGCCTGGTGCTATGTGGTCGACAAGCCGGCGCTGATCCGCGAGGCGGCGCGCCTGGTGAAATCCGGCGGCACCATTGCCTTTACCGACTGGGTGCTGGGCGCCGTGCCGATGAGCGCCGAGGAAAGCCGCCGGTTTCTCGCCTTCATGAAATTTCCGAATGTCGAATCCATTCCCGGCTATGTCGAACTGCTGAAGCAGAACGCCTGCCAGGTGGTCGAAGCCTCCGACACCGGCCGCTTCGATCCTTACGTCGATCTGTATCTGGCGATGGTGGACAAGCAGCTCACTTACGATGCGCTGCGCATCCTCAACTTCGATACCGACATGCTGGGCGCGGTGGCGGCTGAAATGATGTTCCTCAGCCAGTTGGCGAAGGAAGGCAAGATCGCCCAGGGCCGTTTCATCGCCAGAAAGAATTGAGCACCCATGCACTGGGTTTATCTGTTCACGGCGATCGCTTTCGAGGTGGTCGGCACCACCTGCATGAAGCTGTCGGAGGGCTTTACCCGGCCGCTGCCGTCGATCGGCGTCTTCGTGTTTTACTGTTCCAGCATCGTCAGTCTGACGATGGCGGTGAGAACCATGGAAATCAGCATCGCCTACGCCATCTGGTCGGCGGTGGGCGTTGCCCTCATCGCGGCGATCGGCGCCGTATTTTTTCATGAACAATTGACGCCGCCGCGGATTTTCTTTCTGCTCGTCATCATCGTCGGCGTGGTTGGACTCAACCTCAGCGGCCGCCAGGCAGGCGCTTGATTCAGGGCGTGCCGGGCGTTCTCGATTCCAGGTTATTCGTCACGGGAGAAAACATGCGTCCAATGATGCGCCCAATACCAATGATATGGATTGCCATCGTCATTGCCTGTCTGGCCGGCTGCGGGAAGGCCTCGGCGCCGGCGCGCGAAGCGGCTTACGCGACGGTAAGCGTGTTCTTCGCGACGGACCGGAATCAGACCGGGAAGACGAACCCGGGCGAGATGTTCGGGGCCGATCGCGCGAATCTCACCTACGGCACCTGCGAGGTCAGCGTGCCGCGCGACCATCGCATGGGCGAGCTCGAGTCGCCTTCGATCTGGCGGCTGGAGTTCCGCGAAGATCCCGCCAAACACGTCGTGCTGCTGAGGGCGGCGGTCGCCTCGAAAGACCGGTTTTTCGCAGACGTGGCCGAACGCGTGCGCCGATCCCAAGCGGGCAGCGCGTTCGTCTTCGTCCATGGCTACAACGTCACCTTCGAGGATGCGGCGCGGCGCACCGCGCAGATCACCTACGACCTCGGTTTCGACGGCGCGCCCACCTTCTATAGCTGGCCATCGCGGGGGGCAACGCCTGCCTATACCGTCGATGAGCAGAACATCGAATGGGCCCAGGCCAACCTGAGAAACTTTCTCGAGGACTTCTTCACGCGCTCGGATGCCGAGCATGTCTACCTGATCGCGCACAGCATGGGCAACCGCGCGCTGACCCGCGCCGTGGCTTCGCTGCTGGCCGACAAGCCGGCCTTGCGCCGCCGGCTTTCGGAGGTGATCCTGACCGCGCCGGATATCGATGCCGAGGTATTCAGACGTGACATCGCGCCAGCGCTGACGGCCGCGGGGCGGCCGGTGACCTTGTATGCCTCGTCCGCGGACAAGGCGCTGATTGCCTCCAGGAAGGTGCATGGTTACGCGCGGGCAGGGGATTCGGGCAATGGCCTGGTCGTCGTGCCGGGGATCGAGACCGTCGATGCAACGCAGGTCGATACCAGCCTGCTCGGGCACTCGTACTTTGCCGAGACCCGCTCGGTGCTGTCGGACATGTTCTACCTGATCCGCGACAACAAGCGGGCAGACCAGCGCTTCGGCCTGCGTCCCGTCGATGCCCAGGCGGGCCGTTATTGGGAATTCAAGCAATGAAGCCGCGCGCATCGTCGTCCGCCGCGGCCTGAGCCGAGCGCGGCCATGTCGCCGGCGTGCTACCAAGTGTTGGCCAACGCGGTGCTGATCGCGCATTTCCTGTTCGTGATCGGCGTGGTTGGCGGCCTGGTGCTCATCGTCTGGGGCGGCTTCCGCGAATGGGCCTGGGTGCGCAAGCTCTGGCTGCGCCTGGCCCATCTCGCGGGCATCGCATTGGTCGTGCTGGAATCCTGGCTTGGCGTCGCCTGCCCGCTCACCTCCCTGGAGCTATGGCTGCGCGAACTGGCGGGACAAGCCACCTACAGCGGCGACTTCATCGCCTACTGGGTGCGCCAGTTCATGTTCTTCACGGCGCCATCCTGGGTGTTCACCGTCTGCTATACGGCATTCGGCGTGCTCGTGCTGTTGAGCTGGTGGTGGTTTCCACCCAGGCCCGCGCGTCTCAGCGCATTGCAAAAGCCTCCTGCCGGAAGCTGACGCCGACGTCAGTGCGCCGCAGGGCGGCCAGTTCGCGCTGCAGCTTTTCCGCCAGACCAGACGGACCGCAGAACCAGATTTCCGTGCGTTGTCGTGCACGCTCCGCGTCGGTGAGCCGCAACTGTCCGGCGTCGAGCATTTCACCCTGTTTGTCGCCATGCACCCGCAACCGCACCATCGGCAGGTTGGCGCAGAGCGCTTCCAGGCGGGCGACGAAGGGATCGCCCTCGCGATCGCGCGTGCAGTAGTGCAGTTCGGCGGTCGGTGCCTGGGACGGCTGCTGCTGCAATGAGTCCAGCCAGGCCAGGAAGGGCGTGATGCCGATGCCGCCGGCGATCCAGATCTGCCGCGTCTTGCGGTTCACGCGATCGAGCTGGAAGCGTCCGTAGGGGCCTTCGACCTGGACGGCCTGTCCGACCTGCAAGCGATCGGCCAGACCGCGCGTGTAGTCGCCCAGGGCCTTGATCGACAAATCGATGCTCCGGTCGCCCCGATCCGCACTGGCAATGGTGAAGGGATGCGCTCCTTCGCCGGCATCGAAGGTGACGAAGACGAACTGGCCGGGTCGATGGCCGGGCCAGCCGTCGGCGAGCCGGCAGCGCACGCTGACCACCCCGGGCATGGGCTGCTCGATGGCGGCGATGCTGCCGACGACGCGGCGTCTGCGACCGATGGCGCCCTTCAGCGCCAGTACGCTGCCATATATGCCGAAGCCGAACAACAGCGCCAGCAGGAGGCCCAGCGGCTGGCGCCAGTAGGTGCTCGGCGCCCACATCACGGCATGAAAGACCAGCGCCAGATAAAGTATCGGCATGGCCCGGTGCAGCAGGCGCCATGGCCGATAGGGAAAGCGCTGCCACAGGGCCAGCGCCAGCATGGCCAGCAGAATATAGAAGCCCCATTCGCCTACGTCCTTGGCCAGATCGCGCGCCGGCTCCAGCGTGGCCAGTATCGTTTCCTTCGGCGGCTTGCCGGCCCGGCCGATGCTGGCCTTGAGAATGTCGCCGACGACTTCCTTCATCAGCCAGTGACCGAGGGCAAGGATACCGGCCCAGATGCCGGCCCATTTGTGCAGCCGATACATCTGGTCCAGTCCATGCAGCGGCCGCTCCAGCCAGGCCGGCCGGGCGGCCATGAACACCGCCAGCGACATCATGCCGATGGCCAGCAGGCCGCTCAGGTTGAGCAGCTCCTGGCGCAGGATCCACAGCGGATGCGCATTGGCCGTATGGGTCGTGGTGGCCACATGTCCGGCCCAGCCGAGGAATCCGAGCAGGATGACGCTCCCCAGGAGCAGGCGGCCGGCACGATTCATGGCCGGCTTCCCGCGGCTGACGGCAGATCGTCGCGACAACGGCGTTCGTTGCATTCGAGGCCGGCGCCGGATTGTCCGCCCGCCGTGCCGCGCCGGTTCCAGCCGTCCCGTTTGTCTTTTCCATCGCGCGGCCGCACATCGAGGACGACGCCGGTTTGCGGATGGACGTACAGCTTGACGCGCTGGCCATTCTGGTTGGTGGCCTTGACTTCATAAGCACTGCGTTCGCGCTCGATTTCATCGATGTTGCGGTAACCGGCGGCTTCCAGCCGGTTGTAGACCTGCCCGATGGTCAGCCATGGCGCCGATGCGGTCGATGCGTTCGATGTGGCCGGCGTGTTTGCGGTTGCGGATGCGGCCAGGCTCAGCGAGGCCGGCACGGCGATGGCGCTCGCCAGGATGAGGCCGAGGGTCAATGATTTGGTTTTCATGATGCGCTCCTTGAAATTGCAGGGAAGAAAAGTAACGAGGTAACGAGGTAACGAAGCAACGAAACCACGAAACCACGAAATCACAAGTACGTTGCGTCCGTTACGGGATGCACGATAAACAGGCGCTACTGAACCTGGCCTGAAGACTTCGTTCATGCTGCGTTCAGTTTTTCTGCGCTATAAAGAGCCCATGAAAAAACGACTGCTTGCCACTTTCGCCGGTCTCGCCCTGTTGGCGTATGCACACGCGCCCATCCATGCGGATGATTTGCGCGACCACGACCGCGCCCGCCAGGCGTTGCTGGCCGGCGAAATCCTGCCGCTGCGCGCGATCCTCGAACGGATCGAACGCGAGCAGCCGGGGCAGGTGATGGAAGTCGAACTGGAGCGGGAGCATGCCGAGGCCGGCTGGATTTATGAAGTCAAGCTGCTGAAGGCGGAAGGCAGCCTGCTCAAGCTGAAGATCGACGCGCGCACCGGCGAAATCCTCGGCATGAAGGAAAAAACGCCCAAGGCCGCAAACAAAATGCCGCACCGGGAATCCCGTTGATGCGTATCCTGATCGTCGAGGATGAACCCACGCTGGCCAAGCAGTTGAGCGCGGCCGTGACGGCGGCCGGCTATGTCGTCGATCACGCCGGCAATGGCATGGACGCGCGTTTCATGGGCGACACCGAGCCCTATGACGCGGTCGTGCTCGACCTGGGGCTGCCGCAACTGGACGGCCTGACGGTACTGAAGCAATGGCGCGCCGCCGGGCGTCGGATGCCGGTGCTGATCCTCACCGCGCGCGGCAACTGGCACGAGAAAGTGGCCGGCATCGACGCCGGCGCCGATGACTACCTGGCCAAGCCTTTCCACATGGAAGAACTGCTCGCCCGCCTGCGCGCCCTGATCCGGCGCTCCGGCGGCCATGCCACGAGCGAACTGGTCTGCGGCCCGCTATTGCTCGACACGCGCAGCAGCCGGGTCAGCGTGGCGGGCGAGCCGCTCGGTCTGACCAGCCACGAATACCGCGTGTTGGCCTATCTGATGCATCATCCGGGTGAAATCGTCACTCGCGCCGAGCTGACCGAGCACATCTACGCCCAGGATTTCGAACGCGACTCGAACACCGTCGAAGTCTTCATCGGCCGCCTGCGCAAGAAGCTGCCGTCCGGCCTGATCGAAACCGTGCGCGGCCTGGGTTATCGACTGAACGAGAAGGCAAGCTAGCCAAACAGCACCAGCAACCAGACGACCGGCACGTTGAGCAAGGCGATCAGCACCGCCGCGCTGCCCAGATCCTTGGCGCGTTTGGCGAGCGGATGCCGTTCCGTGGAAATGCGATCGACGACGGCTTCGATGGCGGAGTTCAGCAGTTCGACGATCAGCACCAGCAACAGGCTGGCCAGCATCAGCGCCTTGCCCGGGCCGCTGGCCGGTAGCCACAGCGCCAGCGGCAACAGCGGGATGATCAGCAGCAGTTCCTGGCGAAAGGCCGCTTCATGGCGAAAGGCGGCGATCAGCCCGTCGCGCGAATACACGCCCGCCCGCCAGATGCGGCGCAAGCCGCCGATACCGCCGGCCTGGCCGCTCCAGCCCGAGTTGCCGTCGTTCTTTTTCACTGCCGTCGTCCTCTGCCTCCGCATGCGAGAATTCTCGCATGTTTGACCGGCTGGCCACTTCCATGATTGCTGCCCATTCCACCGCTCGCTCCGCGATCAACGCCGACACTGCCGCCTGCCAGTTGCTGGTGGTGGAGGACGACGTGACGATCCTCGCCAATCTGGTCGAATACCTCGAGTTGCAAGGACACCAGGTGGATGTCGCCTACGATGGCCTGGCGGCCCAGCACCGGCTGGCCGCCCGCACCTACGATGTCGTCATCCTCGATCTGGGCCTGCCGCGCGCCGACGGGCAGGCGGTGCTGCAATATTTGCGCAATACCCTGGGGCTGGCCACGCCGGTGCTGGTGCTGACGGCGCGCGATGCCCTGTCCAGCAAGCTGGACACCCTGGCGCTGGGCGCTGACGATTACCTGGTCAAGCCCTATGCCCTGGCCGAGGTGGCCATGCGCGTGCAAGTCCTGCACCGGCGCGCGCGCGGGACGGTGGTCAGCGACCTGCTGCAGGCCGGCACGCTGTGCCTGGACCGGCGCCGGCGTGAGGCGCGCGTGCAGGATCAGGTGTTGCATCTGATGCCGCGCAGCATGCAGATACTCGAAGCCCTGCTGCTCGATCCGGGCCGGGTGGTCACCCGGCGGGCGCTGGAGAACCTGCTCTGGCCGGATGAAGACGTCGGCAGCGACGCCTTGCGCGGCCAGATTCATCTGCTGCGCAAAGCCTTGAGCCAGGCCGGCTATGATGGCCTGGAAACCGTGCATGGCGTCGGTTACCGCCTCAAATGCGCCTGATTCCCGTCCGCATCACGCTGCAGCAGCGCGTCGTCTGGGCCTTGACGCTGCTCGTGGTGTTGTTCGTCGCCTTGCAGGGTGGACTGGCCTATCTGTCGATGGCCGAGCAGGAAGACGATCTGGTCGACGATCTGGTGCAGACCGAAGCCCTGCGTCTGAAGGCGCTCATCGAGGAACGCGGCGCGGAAGCGGCTCGACAGCAATTGCAGTCGCCCGCGCTGGGACAGAATCTGAACGTCTGGCTGGTACCGGCGTCGCCGGGCGTTCCGCCGACCGAGCTGCCGCCCTACCTGCTTCAGCTCGGCGACGGCCCTCACCGCCTGAAGCAGGCGAGCGCCGAGCTGCATGTCTATATATTGGCGACGCCGGCCGGGCGCCTCTATCTGCAGTACGACGCCGCCGTGCATGAAGAGAAGGTGAACGAATTCGGCATCTTCCTGTTGGGTCTGACCCTGCTCTGCAGCGCGTTGGCCATTCTGGCGGCGCGTCAGTTGGCCGCCATCGTGGTCGCTCCCATGGAGCGATTGACGCGCCAGCTCACCGCCTGGGCGCCGGCGACACGAATGGAGGATGGCGAAGAACGCGACGAGGAAGCCCGGTTGCGCGCCGCCTTCCAGCGCGTGCAGGCGCGTTTCGAGGAAGGGCTGGCGCAGGAGCGCGAGTTCATGGCCAATGCCCGCCACGAGATCCGCACGCCGCTGACGGCCTTGCGTACCGATCTGGAAATGCTGGCGCTGCAAGCGGATGCGGCTGCCGGCCCACGCCTGCAACGCGCGCTGGACGGCGTCGATGAAATCGCCGCCGCGCTCGATCTGGCGCAAAGCCTGGCGCAGAAGCGCGCCCTGACGACCGAGCGCATCGATCTGGCCGACTGTGTCGATCATGCCTGGAGCAGCCTGGCCGGCACGCCGCACATCTTGCGGCTGCGGTTCGACAACCGCGTGGCGCGGACGGTGAGCGTCAGCGCCGATCGCCATGCGCTGCTCACCATCCTGCGCAATCTGATCCGCAATGCCGCCGAACACGCGGCGGCCAGCCACTGCAGCGTCAGTTACGGCGCGCGCGGCATCGAGGTGATGGATGACGGCATCGGCATTCCGGCCACGGAACAGCCGCTGCTCTTCGAGCGCCATTACCGTGGGCAGCGGCTGGATGTGGCGGCGAAACCCACGGATGCGTCGGCGGCCTTCATGCCGGCGCCGGCAGCGCTCGCGGCGGGCGAGGATGAGAGCAAGCCTGAGCGCGAACGCGGCATTGGACTGGCCATTGCGCGCCAGCTTGCCGAGCTGCATGGCTGGCAGTTGAGCGTCGAATCCACGGTCGGCGGCGGCAGTTGCTTCATCCTCCAGATGGAACACGGCTGATCGGCCGTTTCGCGTTGACGAAATTTCGACAATACGTCGACGCGAGTTTCACACCCTGCTGCGTAGAGTTCCGGGCTGTTCGAGGACACAGCCCATGTCACTGTCTGCACGGTTCTTCCGTCTCCACTTGCTGCTGATTCCCTGCCTGCTGGCATCGCTGGCCCTGCTGGCCCAGAGGAGTGGCCTGGATTTGACGCTGGCGCGGCTGTTCTACGCCGATGCCGCGCACGGTTTTCCGATGCATGACTGGCCGTGGCTGGAACTCTTCGGTCATCATCTGGCCAAGTCGGCGGTGACGCTGATCTGGCTGTCCCTGCTGGCGATCGCCATCATCAGCCAGTACTGGCGGCAGTGGCAGCCGCGACTGGCAAGCCGGCGGCCGGCGCTTTGGGCGGCCGTCGCCGGCATGGCCCTGGGGCCGTTGCTGGTCGTCTGGCTGAAGGAAATCAACACCCATCACTGCCCCTGGGATCTGGCCGGATTCGGTGGCAGCGCAGCCTTCAGCAGCGACTGGTTCGTCAGCCGCGCCGAAGCCGGGCATTGCTTTCCCGGCGGCCATGCGGCCAGCGGCTTCAGCTTGATCGCCCTGTATTTTCTGGCGCGCGCCCTGGATCTGCCCCAGGCGCGGCGCTGGCTGTGGCTGGCGCTGGGCGCGGGTTGCAGCTTCAGTCTGCTGCGCATGGCCCAGGGCGCCCATTTTCTCAGTCATAACCTGTGGGCGGCGGCGATCTGCTGGGGGCTGGCGGCGTTCAGCTTCAAATGCGCATCCCTGTTCGAACGGGGACGCTTCGCTGCGGCTTATCTGTCCAGGTCGAGCGATGCGCGCCAGCGAATGCTGCTGCGCATCGACGCATTCCTCACCGGCAAGGCGCATGGTCAGCAGACCGAGACCCTGATTTTGCTGACCGTGCTGCTGATCCTGCTGTTTGCCAATGCGCCATTCTGGCAGGGCCTGCTGGCCGGCCGCGACTGGCAGGAATGGGCCACCTGGCGCTTTGCCATCGCCAGCTTCGTCGCCCTGGCCGCGCTGCACTATCTGGTCATCGGCCTGCTGGCCACGCGCCTGTTGCTGCGTCCCTTGCTGGCCGTGCTGCTCATCGTTGCCATGCTGGCCGGCTACCACATCCGCCGCTATGGCGTCGTCATCGACCCGGCCATGCTGCGCAATGTCCTGCAGACGGATTGGCGCGAGGCGCGCGAATTGCTGAATCCGGACCTGTTGCTGTTCATGGCGCTGGCACTCGTGCCGCTCTTCTATCTCTGGCGCGTGCGCCTCGTCGTCCGGCCGCCTCGCCAGGCCGTGCTGGTGCGCGGCGCCAGCCTGCTGCTGGCACTGCTGGCAGGCAGCGCGGCCCTGCTGGTGAGCTTTCAGGACTTCGGCTCGGCGATGCGCAGCCACAAGGCGCTGCGCTATCAACTGACGCCGGGCAACGTGGTCTGGTCGTTGGCCAGGCTGGCCGTTGGCACGGTGCATGCCCAGTCGGTCGCGCCGCTGGCGCCGGTGCGGCGCCAGCCTCGGCCGGCCGGCATGCCGCGCAAACCGATGTTGCTGGTGATGGTGGTCGGCGAAACGCTGCGCGCGGCGAATTTCGGCCTCAACGGCTATGCCCGCATGACCACGCCCGAGCTGGCCGGACTGCCGGTGATCAATTTCCCTCATGTGACCGCCTGCGGCACTTCAACCGCCGTTTCGCTGCCCTGCATGTTTTCCGCTTTTGGCCGCGCGGACTACGATGAGTCGAAAATACGCAGCCATGAATCCCTGTTGCAGTTGCTCGCCCGCGCCGGCTATCGCGTCGGTTGGCTGGATAACCAGAGCGGTTGCAAGGGGGTTTGCGACGGCCTGGAATTCGTCGATCTGGGACAGCGCCGCGACGCCGGGCTGTGCGCGGGCGAACACTGTCTGGATGAAATCCTGCTGACGGGCCTGCGGGAGCAACTGCAAGCGGACGCGGAGGGGCGCCCGATCGTGGATCGCGTGGTGGTGTTGCACCCGCTCGGCAACCACGGCCCGGCCTACCATCGCCGCTACCCGGCGGCATTTGCCCGCTACCGGCCGGCTTGCAACGACGACGATCTGGGTAAATGCACGCGGCAGGAAATCGTCAATGCCTACGACAATGCGGTGCTGTATACCGATCACCTGCTGGCCCGGTTGATTGCTTTTCTGCAAACGCAGGCGGCCGAACGCGACGTGGCCTTGCTGTACGTTTCCGACCATGGCGAATCGCTGGGCGAATACGGCCTCTTTCTGCATGGCGTGCCCCAGGCCATCGCCCCGCGCGAGCAGCTCGAAGTGCCGATGCTGTGGTGGCTGCCCGCTGCCACCGCCCGGCGCCTGCAACTGGACACCGCCTGCCTGCGGGCACGCAGCGCAGGCCGATACAGCCACGACAATCTGTATTCCTCGCTGCTGGGTCTGCTGGAAGTGCAGACGCCCGGTTATCGTCGCGAACGCGACATGCTGGCGGACTGCCGCCGCCCGGGCAGCGTTTCAATATCCTCGGCCGGGCTTGCAGGCGAAGCAGGGCGGCAGTGAACAAGCGACGCTGACGAGAAAACCGCCAGGAGCCGTATGCCGGCGCAGGTTCATGAGGTGGATGAGCGGATCGAAGTCAGCGTGGCGGGCCACAGCCTACAGTGTCATGCGGCCTAGGTCGCGCGCGATTGCGGCGGGCGGCGGCATCGCCGACAGTGTCTGTTGCGCAAAGCTGCATAATTGCAGTTCCGGCATGAAAGGAGCAGGCATGTTGATCTGGCGATACCGCGGCGCAAATGCGGCAAGGCAATCCAGCCGGCCGGACATGCGTTCCCTGCGCCTGCGCCTGCTGCTGGGCACGCTGCTCTGGATCGCGGCTTCCATCATGCTGACCGGCTGGGGATTGGGACGGATGTTCCAGCAGCACGTGGCCCGCCAGTTCCATGCCGAGCTGCAGACCCACCTCGACCAATTGACGGCCCAGCTCGATCTGGATGCCCAGGGGCGGCCCCTGCTCAGGCTGCCGCTCAGCGATCCGCGTTTTCAGCGACCCTATTCCGGCTATTACTGGCAGGTGGATTCGCCGAACGAACGCGGCCTCCTGCGTTCGCGCTCGCTCTGGGACGAGGCGTTGAGCGTGCCGGCGGACCAACTGGCCGCTGGCGAAATGCAGCGCCATCATTTCATTGGCCCGCAGGATCAGGCGGTGGTCGTGGCCGAACGCAAGATCAGCGTCGATGGACGCGAACTGCGGCTCACCGTGGCCGCCGATGCCGAACTGATGAATGCGCCCGTGGCCCGTTTCCAGGGCACGCTCTGGCTGGCCCTGGCGCTGCTGGGCGGTGGCCTGGCCCTGGCGGCCCTGGTGCAGGTCTATGTCGGCCTGGCGCCTTTGCGCCGCTTGCAGGCGGCGCTGGTCCGGGTGCGCCAGGGCGACAGTCCGCAGTTGGCGGGCCGCTTCCCCAGCGAAGTGATGCCGCTGGTCGAGGAATTCAACAGCGTGCTTGGCCAGAATGCGGAAGTCGTCGCCCGCGCCCGCACCCAGGCCGGCAATCTGGCCCATGCGCTGAAAACGCCGCTGACCGTGCTGGGCAATGCCGCCGGCGCGGCGGAAAACCGCGACAGCGAACTGGCCCATCTGGTGAACGATCAGGTCGGCATCGCCCGTCGTCAGGTGGATTACCATCTGGCCCGCGCCCGGGCGGCGGCCACGGCGCGTCTGCCCGGCGCGCGCACGGCGGTGCAGCCGGTGATCGCGGGACTGTTGCGCACCATGCGCCGCCTCCACGCGGAACGCGGGCTGGAACTGCGTTTGCTCGACATGCCGGCCGCGCTGGCCTTTCGTGGCGAGGAGCACGATCTGCAGGAAATGCTCGGCAATCTCCTCGACAACGCCTGCAAATGGGCGCGCAGCCGGGTCGAAGTCGAAGTGCGCGCGGAGGAAACACATGGACAGGGCCGCTTGCTGCTGAGCGTGGCGGACGACGGCCCCGGCGTGCCCGCCGGCCAGCGGGAAATCATCCTGCAGCGAGGCATGCGCGCGGATGAACGAACGCCCGGCAGCGGCCTGGGCCTGGCCATCGTCGTCGACCTGGCGCGACTCTACGGCGGCGAGCTGAGGCTGCAGGAAGCGGCGTCGGGAGGTTTGCAGGCCGTCCTCGAACTGCCGGCCGCGCAGTGAGGCAGCGTGGAGTGTGGAGCGTGGATGCGGCTCAGCTCACCGATGCCACGCTGTTGAGCAACAGGCGCACCAACATGGTCTGGCGCGTCACGCCGGTCTTCGAGAAGATCGAGCGCAGGTGGGCGCGGGCGGTGTTCTTGCGGATGTTGAGTTCGGCGGCGGCTTCGTCCAGCGTCAGGCCGTTGGTGAGCAGCAGGGCCAGGGCGACCTCGGCCGAGGTGAAACCGAACAGGCGGCGCACCAGTTCGTGCGAGGGGGCGGGCTGGTGCTTGGGATCGCGGATGAACACGGCGACCTGCGGCCAGTCGTTGCCTTCGGAGAGATCGTTGCAGGGAATCGAACGCACCAGCACGCCCAGCTTGGGCTGGCCGGAAGGACGCGTCAGAGAAATGGCTTCGGTGATCACCGGCGAGGCGCTGGCGACGTTCGACAGGCCGTTCTTGATCAGGCGCTGCAGCTCGCGGTCTTCCAGGGCGTATTCGGCATGCAGCTTGCCTTTCACGACCTGGATGCCGTCCTTTTCTTCGAGGATGCCGTCGGCCACGCTGTTGCTGCGCACGATCAGCCCCTGTTCGTTGAGCACCACGGTGCCGATCTGCATGCGATCCATGGCGACGGCATACAGGCGGCGTTCCGACTCGATGCCTTCGACGCGCGAACGCAGCTTCACCGAGCGTTTCAGATGCGGCAGCAGGCGCTGGCAGAACGCCTTGTCCTGCTCGCTGAAATTTTTCTCCGTGACGGGTCGGGTGATGCGCAGACGGCATTCGCCGCCGCCTTCGATGCGGATATCGGCGCCGATGATGTAACGGATATTGTTGGGTTCGATGAACTGCTTGTAGAAATCGCCTTCGATCCAGGTGCGGATATCGATCATTTCGTCGATGGCGAGAACCCGGTCGGGCGGCAGGCCGACGAAGGGATCCAGCGAGAAGCCCTGAAACTGGTTGTAGGCCGCGCCGTAGAGATCCTCGCCATGCTCGCCGGCGCGCACCAGGATGGCCTGCTGGCTGATCGAGGCGGGGCGCAGGATCAGCGTGACCCAGTTGGCGCCGAGATACTGGCGCACCAGGCGCATCGCGCTGGCCCAGGGCACGTCTTCCAGCGGGCCTTCGTAGATCTGGCCAACCAGATCGCTGAACTGCTCGAACGACAATGACAGCGGCAGCTGTTCTACGGTCGTAGATGCCGGCTGCGCGGGCAGCGCCGTGGCTACGGACGCTGCCGCAGCCGTAGCCACCTTGGTTCGAGTTGTCCGGGTCGCTTTAGTCACTCGAAGCTATCACCTGCGGCAAAGAGACGAGAATACACCAGGCGGCGGCCAAGTGCGGCAGAGCTGGCTGCGGCGCCACCCGGGCAGCGGGATTCAAGGCGGAACCGGACTCAGGCAAGGCCGGCGGCTCAGACCCCGCGATACACCGGCTTGCGTTTTTCCATGAAGGCCATGGTGCCTTCCTTGGCATCGGCGCTGCCGGCCACGCAGACGCCGATGGCACCCTCGAATTCGAGGATTTCGTCCAGCGTCATGTATTGCGACATGTGGATCAGGCGGCGCGCCGCATCCACCGCCACGCTGGCGCGCTGCGCCAGCATGCGGGCGTATTCGAAGGCCGTTTCGAAATCCTTGCCTTCGGGCACCAGTTCGTCGATCAGCCCCAGTTCCTTGCACTCCTCGGCCTTGAAGACCTTGGCCGTCTCGACCATCATCAGCGCGTTGGAAAAACCGACGATGCGCGGCAGGAAGTAGGACATGCCGCAATCCGGCGCGACGCCGACATTGGTGAAGATCGCCGCCATCTTGGTCGTGCTGTCGGCGAAACGCCGGTCGCAGGCCAGCGCGTAGGCCAGACCGGCGCCGACGGCATGGCCGTGGATCGCGGCGATGACGGGCTTGTCCACCAGCACCAGTTGACGCATCACCTCGAAGAACGGGCCGCCGGGTGACTTGCGCTGCGAACGCGGAATGGGACGGTCGGCAGAGGACGTGCCCGGCATCGGCCGGTCGCCTTCGCCGGAAAGGAAGTCGACGTCGCCGCCGGCGCAGAAGGCGCGGCCTTCGCCGGTCAGCAGGATGGTGCGGACTTCATCCCGATAGCGCAGCTTGAGCAGCAGGGCGGCGAGCTCCTCGGCCAGATCCCAGCTCACCGCGTTGAGTTTGTCGGGGCGGTTCAGGGTGATGATGCCGACGTTGTCTTCGATGCGGAAAGTCAGGTATTTGTAATCTTCGGCCATGATGGGTGCGGGTGTATCCATTCAAATTGAGCAGAGGCAAAAACGCCTGCGGCGCCAGGCTGGCATGGCCAGCATCCGGCGCCACAGGCGACCGTCATCAACGGAATTGCGGAATGATTTCCTTGTCGTACCACTCGATCCATTCGAGGCAGGCCTCGAAGGTCGGTAGGCGCGGCGGGCGCACCTGAACGGAGGTTGCTCCGGCCTTCTTGAGCGACTCGACCTCGCGCAGCACGCTGTCGCGGTCGGCGGAGATGTGGGTCTCGCCCTTGTCGATGTGGGCATCGTTGACGTTGTAGGCGGTGGTGGTGCACATGAATTCGAAGGTGTCCTTCTTCGCCTCGAACTCGGGCAGGCTCTTCATGTACTTGATGCACTCGGGCAGATCCTCGGCGGTGACCAGCCATGGGATCCAGCCGTCGCCGAACTTGGCGGCGCGGCGCATCGCCGGTTTGGAGTTGCCGCCGATGAAGATCGGTGGATGCGGTTTCTGCACCGGCTTCGGTTCGAAGACGAAGTCGCCGAACTTGACGAACTCGCCGTCGAATTTCGGCTTGTCGGAAGTCCAGACTTCCTTCAGCGCGGCAATGTATTCATCGGCCATGGCGCCGCGCTTCTCGAACGGCACGTTGAGGCAGTCGAACTCGTGCTGCAGGTGGCCGACGGCCGTACCCAGGGTGAAGCGGCCGCCAGCGATGAATTCCATCGTGGCGATCTGCTTGGCCAGCAGCAGCGGATGGCGGTAGGGCAGCACCAGCACGAAGGTCAGCATGTGGATGCGCTCGGTCGCGCCCATCAGCACCGAAGCGGCGGTGATGCCTTCGACGAAGCGCGTGCCCATGTGCTCGACCATCGCGTTGGGCATGATCACGTGTTCGGGAATGGTCAGCCAATCCCAGGAGAGGCTGTCGGCCTTCTTGGCATAGCGCAGGATCTCCTCGCGGCCGGCGTGGGGTTCCCACGGGGCCATGGCGGGCGGATAGTTGTCCATGCCGCTAGCGGCGAGTGCGAATTTCATCGTCTAGTTCTCCAGTTGAGCAAAGGAAGGTGCAGGCCAAGGCGAAACAAGCCGGAACGCGTCGCAAAGCCTGTCGGACACCCTGCGAAGTTCGTTACTTTACCGTTAGTTGCCGGTCTTTTCCAGATATAAGTCCGCAGAGCGCAGACAAGCGCGGCAAAACCGGCCGGATTTCCATCCGTGCTTGCATGGACGTCTGTCGGCTAGACCTGATCGGCAGGTAAATGCAGTATGATACCCATTCATATATCCATTCATATAACCATTCTTGAACATGCCGACACATGCCGAAGCCGTCCGGCGTCATCTTGCCAATGGACCATTGGCCGCGCGCCAACTGCTTGAAAAACTGGGGGTCAGCCAGCCAACCATGTCGCGTGCGCTGGCTGATCTTGGGGCAGGTCTCGTGCGCTTTGGCGCGGCAAGATCCATTCAATACGCACTGCGCGACACGGCACGCGGCTTGCCCGACATTCCGGTGTATCAGGTGGATGCCGACGGTCGTGTCGGGCGACTGGGCGTGCTGATTCCGCTCAGTCCGGAAGGCTTTCTCATGCGGCGGGAAGATGGCACGCAACGCTACAGCGCCGGGCTGCCCTGGTGGTTGACGGACATGCGGCCGCAAGGTTATCTCGGCCGCGCCTATGCGGCACGGCATGCCGCTGCGCTCGGCTTGCCGCAGCGCCCGACGCAGTGGAGCGATACGCATGCGCTGCGCGCGTTGCTGGCGCACGGCCACGATGCGATCGGCAATCTGCTATTGGGAGAAACGGCGCGCGGGCAGTTCCTCGATGCGCCACTGCCCGTGGCGATTGCCGCAGCGGAGAAGGCGCAAGCCTATGCCGCTCTGGCACGGGAGGCCGCCCGGGGTGAACAGGCAGGGTCATCGGCTGGCGGCGAACAGCCCAAGTTCACTTGTTACACCACCTGCGACGGTGTGCCGGCGCATGCCATCGTGAAGTTCAGCGAAGCGGAAGCCGGGCCGGTCGGCGAGCGTTGGCGAGATCTGTTGCTGGCCGAGCATCTGGCGCTGGAAACTCTGCGCGCCGCCCGGTTGTCGGCCGCCAGGAGCTGCATCATCGATCATGCCGGGCAGCGTTTTCTGGAAGTACTGCGCTTCGATCGCGTTGGCGCGCTGGGGCGGCGTGCGCTGATTTCACTGAGCGCGCTGGATGCCGAGTTCGTCGGTGCCGGCGGCGAACCCTGGCCCGCCGTCGTGCAGCGTTTGCGCGAGGTCGTACCGCTGCAGCCGGACGCCGTATCCAGCGCCGCTCTGCTGTGGGCCTTCGGCAGTCTGATCGGCAACACCGACATGCACGGCGGCAATCTCTCGTTTATTGCGGAGCACGCCTGCCCGTACGCCCTGGCGCCGGCCTACGACATGTCGCCCATGGCTTTCGCCCCGCGCAGCGGCGGTGGCCTGCCCGATACCCTGCCCACCGCCAGAGTGCACGCCAGCGTGGCCGATGCGCTTTGGCACCAGGCCGAACATCTGGCGCGCGATTACCTGCAGCGGCTCAGGCAGACACCCGGTTTCAGCGCCCGCTTCGCGCCGTGCATTGCCGCTCTGGCGCGACACATCGAGCAGGTGTCCATGCAGACTGCGCGTCTTGCGTCTCAATAGATGATCTGCCGCTTCACCAGGTCGTCATAGCGCTCCGCCGACATGCCGAGGATGTGCTTGAAGACGTGCTCGTTGTCCTGGCCGATCATCGGGCCGGGGCGGACCGTGGGTTGGCTGGCGCTGAATTTCACATAGGGGCCGTAGAGGGTTTCCTTGAAGCCCAGCGGATGGGTCACCTCAACGAAGGTCTGGCGTGCCTGGTAGTGCGGGTCACGCAGCAGGTCCGCCACGTTCAGCACCGGCGCGGCGGCCACGCCATGTTTTTGCAGATGGGCGGCGAGTTCGCGGTCGTCGTGCTGGGCGGTCCAGTCGGCCAGCAGCTTGTGCAGGCTGTCGATGGACTTGAGGCGGCCTTCGCGGGTGGCGAATTCGCTGACCTTGAGCCATTCGGGATGTTCCAGGGCGTTGAGCAACTGCTGCCATTCCTCGTCCGTGCGCACCACGATGCTGATCCAGCGGTCGTCGCCCTTGCAGGGGAAGACGCCATGCGGCGCCACGGTGCCGAGCGGATGCTCGTTGCCCTTGGGCGTGCCGCTGCGGCCGTTGAGCTGGTAATCCATATAGGCCGGGCCGACCATCTGCATCACCGCTTCCTGCTGCGAGAAGTCGATGTGCTGGCCCTCGCCGCTGTTGCGCCGGTGATTGAGCGCCGTGATGATGGCAAAGCTGCCGAAGATGCCGGCATAGGGATCGGAATAGGCGTTTTCCATCGGGATCGGGCCTTCGCCCTTGTAGCCCACCATGCTGTCCAGTCCGGTGGTCGAGGTCAGGCTGAGGCCATAGGAGCGCAAGTCCTTCAGCGGCCCGGTGAGGCCGGCGCCGGGCATGGAAAACAGGATGATGTCCTGCTTGAGCTTCTTCAGTTCCGCATAGCCCAGGCCGAGGCGCTCCATGACGCCGGGGCCGAAGTTTTCGACGACGACATCCGACTCGGCGATCAGCTCCTTGACCAGTTGCAGCGCCTCGGGTTCCTTGAGGTTCAGCGACACCGAACCATTGCCCGCCCAGCAGGCATGATTGGACAGGCTGCGGTTGTGATCGGGGATGCCTTCGGCAAACGGCGGCAGGAAGCGGGTGAGATCCACGCGCGCGCGCGACTCGATCTTGTAGACCTCGGCGCCGAGGAAGGCCAGCGTCTGGCCCACCACGGGGCCGGCCCACACCCAGCCAAAATTGACGACGCGGATGCCCTTCAATGGCAATGCATTGCTCATCTGCTTCACCTCTCAGATCACGCCCTGCGTGCGCAGGTGCTCGATGTCACTGGCCGACAGCCCGAGCAGGCCGCCGTAGATGTCTTCATTGTGCTGGCCCAGCAGCGGTGCCGACTCCACCGGCCCGCCCGGACTGGCCGGCAGCTTGAAGGGCGCGCCTAGATTCTTCAGCTTGCCCAGTTCCGGGTGTTCCATGTCGACGAAGTAGTCACGCGCCTTGAGATGCGGCATCTCGGCGGCCTCGGCGACGGTATATACCGCCGTGATGGGGCAGCCGGCGGCCTGGCACTTTTCCTGGATTTCCATCTTGGTGTGTTCCATCGTCCATTCGAGGAGGAAGGAATAGATCACGTCGGCATTCTCGGCGCGCGTTTTCATGTTCTGGAAGATGTCCAGATCGGCCCATTCGGGGTCGCCCATCACCTTGCGCAGGCCGTTCCACTGGCCCGGCTCCAGCGCCAGCATCCAGACGTGGCCGTCCTTGCAGGGCATGATGGTGGCCGGCGCGCCCTGCGGCATGCCCACGCCGGTGCGTTTGTCGAAGACGCCATCCTGGGCATAGCCGCCGATGTTCTGGCCACCGACGAAGGCCGCCGCAATGGCTTCGGCGCAGGAGACATCCACCTGCTGGCCGCCACCCACCACATTGCGCCCATACACGGCCGCCATGCCCCAGGCGGCCGCCGTGATGGCGCCGAAATACTCGGCGGAAAAGGTGCCATGCTCCAGCGGCATCTCGCCCGGCCGGCCGCAGTAGCGCGAGGATGCGCCGGTCAAATGAAAGGCGTTGAGGTCGTAGCCGTTCCATTCGCTGTAGGGGCCGGTCTGGCCGAACGGTGTGATGGAGATCACCACCAGTTGCGGATTGACGGCCTGGAGCGTGGCGTAATCCAGCCCCCAGGCGCGCATCTGCTGCGGCAGGTTGTTCTCGACCAGCACATCGGCCCACGCCAGCAGGCGCAGGAACTGGCGGCGTCCCTCGGCCGTGCCCACATCGCAGGTGATGCCGCGCTTGTTGGTGTTGTTGATGAAGTAGAGGCCGCTTTTTTCCGGGTGCGGCGCATCGCCAGGAAAGGGGCCGGCGCGGCGCGCGGTATCGCCCGAGGGCAGCTCGACCTTGATGACGTCGGCGCCGTAGTCGCTGAACAGCTTGGCGCAGTAGGGAGCGGAAACCATCTGGCCGAATTCGACCACCTTGATGCCCGCCAGCGCGCCGGGCTTGCTTGCTTCAGTCATTGAACCTCCGTGTCAGTTTTTCTCTTCCTGCGCCTGTCGGACTGTCGGATTGCCGCAGGGCGCCGTGCCATCGAACTGCAGCAGGCGCTCGGCGCTCTTCGAGTAATCGCGTACCGAACCATGGATGCGCAAGGCGCGTTCGACGGCGCCCGTATTGTAGGAGTAACAGGCGCCGACGGTCATGCCATCGCTCCTGGCCGGGTAGCGTTCCACCGGCAGATAGACCGAGCGCCGCGCCTGGGCGACGAAATAGCCGCGCTGCAGCAACTGGGCGGCTTCCAGCGCCAAATCGTTAGTCTCGCCGAACTGCGCCGCCGCCCAGGCATAGAAGCCGCGCATCACCGGCCGGCCGGCCAGCTCGGCGGGCGTTTCGATGACGTGATTGCGGATCGTCCAGGCATGGATCGGTTGTCCATCGCAGGTGATGCGTGCTGCCGTCAGGCCGTCCCGTTCATCGGCCACGGCGATGTCGTAATGCCGCTCCTGTCTCGCAGCGCCGGCATGGCTGGCGGCCAGCAGCGCCATGTCGACCAGGTGGGTGCAGTTCGTCGCCTGCGGCAGGCGGGCGCGCAACCCGGCGGCATCCGCCAGCGCCAGTCCGCTGATCTGCTGCACGTTGCTCACCGCTTCCGGACAGGTGGTGAAGGGATGGCGCACCGGCTCGGCCTCGACCGCCGTGATCTGCCGGCCATCGTGGCGCAGGCGCAGCCTGAAGCCGTGGTTGCTGTCTTCCAGCGCCACCGCCACGCAGCCCGGCGTGGCCTGCCAGTGCAGGCGGCGGCGGAAGACACCCGAACCGTAGTTGGTGTTAGGCGTGCCCATGTATCAGCTCTGCACAACCATGTTGTCAGCACGTCATTCCCGCGCAGGCGGGAATCCACGAGCCAGCATCCCTGGATTCCCGCCTGCGCGGGAATGACGGAGGTATGGCGGCAAGAATGACGGAGGTATGGCAAGCATCATCGCGCGATGGCGAATCGCCAGAGCCGTTCCGGTTTAGACGGTGAAGGGGTCGGGAATGGTGCGCGGCAAGTCGCGGTCGAGGATGTCGGCGGCGATCAGCTCTTCCAGATGGCGCGAATCCCACCAGTTGAGCTGCAACTGCTTGGCGCGGCGGTAGTAGAGCTGGATGTCGTAGTCGAGGGTGAAGCCGATCCCGCCATGCACCTGCTGCGCCATGGAAGTCACGTCGCGGAAGGTCTTGCAGGCGAACAGCTTGGCCATCGGCGCCAGGCGCGCCGTATCCTTGCCCACGCTGTGCGCCCAGGCGGCTTCATACACCAGCATGCGCGCGCCATCGACCGTGGTGGTGGCGTCCGACATGTAGTGCGCCAGGGCCTGGAACTGTCCCAGCGGCTTGTCGAACTGCTTGCGATCCTTGGAATATTGCACGGTGATGTCCAGCGCCTGCTGGGCGCCGCCGGCCGCGAAGGCGGCGAGCAGGATGATGCCGTCGTGCATGCAGGCATTCCAGGCCTGCCAGCCCGAGCCGGCCGCGCCGAGGCGATTCGCCGCCGGCACCTTGACGTTGTCGAAGGTCAGGCGGTATTGCGTGTCGGAAGCCATGCTCAACTGCTGGTCGTAGGTCAGGCCGGCGGCAGCGGCATCGACCAGCAGCAGATCGACGTCCTGCTCGCCGTCGCCGGTGCGCACCAGCACGATCAACTGCTGTGCGGCCCTGGCGCAGAAGACGTGGCGCTTGATGCCGTTGAGCACATAGTCGTTGCCTTCCAGCCGGGCGCGCATCTGCACGCCGGCCGCGCCATAGCCGTTGTCCGGCTCCAGCCAGGCGGGGACGACGATGGCTTCGCCGCTGGCGATCTTCGGCAGCAGCGCCTGCTTCTGTTCGGCGCTGCCGGCGCGGGTCAGCGCCAGCGCGGCCATCACGGAGGAGGAGAAGAACGGACCGGGCGTCAGGGTGCGCCCCATTTCCTCGAGAATCACCGCGCAGTCGAGCATGTTGAGCCCCATGCCGCCGAATTCCTCCGGCACCAGGATGCCCAGCAGGCCGGTTTCCTGCATCTGCGCCCACAGTTCGGTGGGCAGGCCGACCGGATCGTCCTCCATCTTGCGCACCACGTCCATGCCGCTGTAGTCGGCGCAGAGGTTGCGGGTCATGTCGCGGAACATGTTCTGTTCGTCGGTAAACTTGAGATCCATCGTTCGCCTCTCGTCAAATAATTCGTTTTTCAGGGTTTCCAGTCGGCGCCACGGCGCTGCCAGGGATTGTCGGATTCGCTCGTTGGCACGGCCACTCGCGCCTGGCATTCGGTGGCCACCTTGTCGCCGACCGAGACGGCCAGTTCCAGATCCAGCCAGCCGCAGCCGGTATCGTCGATGGCTGCCTTGACGACGTGGCCGCTGAAGCGCATTTCGTCGCCGGGAAAGACCGAGCTTTTCATCTTGAACTTCATCCGTCCCAGGCGGCCCTTGGGGCCCGTCCAGTCGGTGATGTAGCGCTCGAACCAGGCCGCGTTGGTCGGCGTGTTGATGAAGATGTCGCGGATGCCGTTGCGATTCACGGCGAAATCCTTGTCATGGTGCATCGGCCGCCAGTCGCGGCTGGCCAGGGCGCCCAGCACCACGGTGGTGGCGGTGACGGCATGGGTCAGCGGCGGCAGTTCCTCGCCTTCCTTGATCTGCCCATGCAGACGGTTGTTGATCGCTGCGCTCATTGGCCGGGCTTCCTGTAACCGAGGCAGGTATAGGTGTCGGTGCCCACCCACTCGCCGCGTTGATTGACGGTCTCGACGTCGATGGTCCAGAAGCGGCCGCGGCCCAGCTTGGTGTCTTTCAATTCACCCACCGAACGCACGATCTGGCGGATGGTCAGCACGTCGCCCATGCGCACCGGCTCGCCGAACACCGTTTCGTTGCTCGCCACCACCGCTTCGGGCAGGTCGAGCAGACGCTTGAGGTCGAAATGGGTCATCAGCGCGGTGCGTTCTCCGGTCGCCCCCGGCGCCCAATGGTGCGGACGGAACCAGACCGACAGCATGGACGGCGGCGCGATTGGCCCGCCGGTCAGTTCCTCGGCCACTGCCGGCTGCCAGTAGAGCGGATTGCCGTTCTGTACCGAGGCGCAACTGGTCAGCACATAGCCCTGCTCGATCGGGAATTCGGTTTGTTCCTCGTATTGCGGCTGGCCGATCAGCGCCTGCACGGCAGGCGGCAGATCGGTGGCCGACGGCGGATATTCGGTTGCCATCCCGTCCTCCTTATTCCACCGCGCCGCTGGTTTTCAGCGCGGCAATCTCGTCAGCCGAGAAACCGGCACGGGCAAACACGGTATCGCTGTCCGTCGTGCCCGGAGCGGCCACCTGATGCTCGGGTTGCTGGCGCTCGCCGCCGGCGAGCACCGGGCCGAGCTGCTCGAAGGCGCCTTTCTCGGGATGACGCGCATTCATGAAGGTCTGGCGCGCGCGCAGGTGTTCGTTGTGCACCACTTCGGCAATCGACAGCACGGGCGCGGTGCAGGTGTCGGCGCCGGCGAGCAGTGCCACCCACTCGTCACGCGTTTTGGTCTTGAAGCGGGCGGCGAAGGCCGCGCGCATTTCTTCCTGCCTGGCGGCGTCGTACTGGCTGCCGCTGAACTGTTCGAGATCAAGCAGGCGGCAGAGATTCTTGAAGAAATGCCCCTCGATGGCACCCACCGAGATGTGCTGGCCGTCGCCGCAGGTATACACGCCATACCAAGCGTACTTGCCGGTGAGCACGGCATTGTTCGGCCGGGTTTCTTCGCCCGTGGCCAGATACTGGTCCAGATACAGCGACATCAGGTTCAGCACGCCGTCGGTGATCGACACGTCGAGATAGGAGCCGCTGCCGGTCTTCTCGGCATTCAGCAGCGCGGCGATGATGGACAGCGCCGCCTGCATGCCGCCGCCGGCGCTGTCGGCCACCGTGGCGCCGGGGATCGCCGGCTTGCCTTCGGCATCCGTGCCGCTGCAGCCGAGGAAGCCGCCGACCGCCAGATAGTTGATGTCGTGTCCCACCCACTGCGCGTAAGGCCCATCCTGGCCGTAGCCGCTGGTCGAGCAATAGACGATCTTCGGATTGACCTTCTTCAGGTCTGCATAGCCCACGCCCAGACGCGCGGCCACGCCGGGGCGGTAGCTTTCGATCACCACATCGACGCTTTTCGCCAGGCGCAGGATGGCCTCACGGCCGGCATCCGACTTGAGATCGACGCGGATCTTCTGCGTGCCGCGGCCGGCGCCGTAGGCATGGAATACCGGCTCGATCTGCTTGGCGCCCTTGGCGGCGACCGGCGCGACCTTGATGATGTTCATGCCGTAATCGGCGAGGATGCGCGAGGCGCGCGCCGCCGGGCCGACGCTGGCCAGGTCGAGGACGTTGTAACCTTTGAGGAATGACATGAGTCGACCTGCTTAAAAGCTGCGCGGCAGGCCGAGCTTGCGCTGGGCGATGATGTTCTTCTGCACTTCCGAAGCGCCGCCGCCGATGGTGTCGATGACGGTGTAGGTGTAGCAGCTCTCGGCGCGGCCTTTCAGCGGCGCGTCCTGCGTGTGCAGGCACAGTTGCGAGCCGGGGCCGGCGATGTCCATGGTGGCATCGGCCAGACGGCGGGAGAGTTCGGTGGCGTAGAGCTTGTATTCGGAAGCCTCGTTGGACGGCGTCTTGTCGCTGTGCAGCGCCGCATCGACGAACTGCACGCCGAGCACGCGCGCCACTTCGCATTCGGTGGCCAACTGGGCAATCTTCTGGCGGATCACCGGATCGTCCTTGAGCGCCTTGCCGTCCTTTTTGCCGTTCTTCACGTGGTCGGCCAGCAACTCCATGCGGCCGCGGATCGGCGAGAAAGTGAACATCGTGAAGCGCTCGATGTCCAGCGCCTCGGCGATGTACTGGAAGCCCTTGTTGAGTTCGCCGACGCGGTAGTCGTCATGGACGAAGACGTTGTCGAAGAACACCGCGTTGGTGCGCTCCTTGCCCATGGTGTACATCGGGTGGATGGTCAGCCCCGGGTCGTCCATGCGGATCAGGAACAGGGTGATGCCGTGGTGCTTCTTGGCATCCGGATCGGTGCGCGCGCCGACCCAGTACCAGTCGGCGAAGTGGGCCGAGGTGGTGAACACCTTCTGGCCGTTCAACACCCAGCCGTCGCCCTTGCGCTCGGCCTTCAGACGCATGGCGGCGGCGTCCGAGCCGGCTTCGGGTTCGGAATAGCCGACGGCGAATTCGATTTCGGCGTTGAGGATCTTCGGCAGGAATTCCTGCTTGAGCTTCTCCGAGCCGACCTTGATCAGGGTCTTGCCGATGATGCCCACGCCCTTGCCGATCTGCGGCGCGCCGACCGAGGAGAGTTTCTCGTTGAGCAGGAATTCGTAGAAGCCCGCGCCATCCTGGCCGCCGTACTGCTTCGGCCAGGTGATGCCCAGCCAGCCCTTTTTGGCCATCTTCGCGGTGAACTCGCGGCGCTCCGGCGTATCGCAGACCTGCGCCATGTTCTCGCGCGTCACGTCCATGTACTTGACGTCGTTGTTCTCCTTGAAAAACGCATCGACCTCGCGCAGAAACGCCTGCTCTTCCTGGGAAAATTCAAAATCCATCGCTCGACTCCATGTATGTAGGGCTGTGGTAATGGCGATTAACGGGTGCGGGTGGCGGGCACCCAGGGTTGGGGATACCCGGGCCAGCGTTTCATTGTAGTGAGAGAACGCGCCCCGTGTCTCGTCCGGGGGCTTCGCAAGTGGCCTAATTGGATTCTGAAATGTCCACGGCGCCGGCCTGCCCGCGTCGCGGCGTCATTGGTCACTGGTCATCGGCCACTGTGCTGCCGCCCGCGCTCAGGCCGGCACGCCGACGATCACGCTCGATGCCTTGAAGATCGCGCTTGCCGTCTGGCCGACCGCCAGGGCCAGCGCGTGGCAGCTTTCGTTGGTGATGACTGCGGCAATCGATCCGCCGGCCGGTAGTTCGATGATCACTTCGCTGTTCACCGCGCCGATCTGCAGGCGCGAGATGCGGCCGCTGATGCGGTTGCGCGCCGAGAATCCCGCCTTCTGCTCATCGGTGACGACGATGATGGAAGACGCCTTGACGAGGGCGAAGGCTTCGCTGCCGAGGCGCAGATCGAGGCTGTCGCGGCTGGCGTGGGTGAGGATGGCGGTCAGCGTCAGGCCGCCGGGTATGGCCAGTTCGATTTCATCATTGATGCTGCCGGGCCGGATCGCCGTGACCTGGCCGAGAAACTGGTTGCGCGCGCTGGTCTTCATGTTCATCCTGCGGATCAGCAGGAAATCATGGGTGATGCCTTCGGCCTGCCGGCTGAGTTGCTCGATGAACTGGCGGTGCTCGCGTTCGATGATCCTGAAATTGGCGACGAGCCGTTCGCCGCGCTGCGTCAGGCGGGTGCCGCCGCCGCCCTTGCCGCCGGTGAGGCGTTCGACCAGCGGTTCGCCGGCCAGATTGTTCATCGCATCGATGGCGTCCCAGGCGGCCTTGTAGCTCATCTTGATGGATTTGGCGGCCTGGCTGATCGAGCCGTATTCGGCGATGCGCGCGAGCAGATCGACGCGTCCGGCGCCGCCGAAATTCTCGCCGGCCATGGTCAGCCAGATCGAGCCGTGCACGGCGAGATCCTGGCCTTCCTTGTGCTTTGCGCTTGCTTTTCTCATGCTGTGCTTTCCGTATCACCCGAAAGGGAAAGGGGACAAGCATAGCCTGTTTTCGTTGGTATCCCACAGCGGGGGCGGCTGACTCGCACCGTCATGTACCGTCGCGCAAAAGAAAAAGGCCACTGCCCGATCGGACAGTGGCCAAATAGACCCACTCAGGGGAGATGCGGGTTCAGCGGGGTCGTCGATGGCCGCCGTGCGTGTCGCGGCCCATCGGCGATTCCTCAATCGGCGATTTTCTTGACCTCGATGTTTTGCAGCCATTTGACATGGCGCGGGCCGGTGCGGGTGTCCTTGGACGAGACCATGGCGATGCGGCCGTCCGTGTCGCCCAGCGGCTTGCCGTTTTTCTCGAAGAACACCATGACACCCTCGCCCAGCGGCGAGTTGAAGATCTCGTTCCAGGAGAACACCGCCTTGTAGCCGTCGCTGGCGGTGGCGACGATGGCCAGTTTCTTCACGTCGTTGTGGCCCGGGGCGACGATTTCGGCCTTGTTGAGTATGTCGATGAGACGCACGCCCTTGAAATTCTCCAGCTTGCCCCGGTCGGCGCCGCTCTGGCAGACCAGCGGTACTTCGCCGACCTGCTGCGGCGGGAAGCGGCGCAGCGCATCGGGATCGAGCGTCAGCGGGTTCTTCACGACGCCGGTGACGGTGATCTGCTCGGTGACGAACAGGCGCGAAATGTCGGGAATCTCGCCGGTGGTGTTCAGCACCCAGCGCGCCAGCTTGCGCGCGTCGGCAGGCGAGACGTGGTTGGCCGGCATGAAGGGCAGGCTGGCCTTGCCGGCCTGCATCCAGCCCAGGCCGTCCGGCCCGGTGCCTTCGATGATGTGCTTGGCCAGCAGGGCTTCGGCATCCGCCTTGTTGCCGGCATATTTCGCCGCGACGTCCTGGTACGCGGGGCCGTTGCCCTTGCCCGCGCCACGGTGGCAGGCAAGACAGCCGCTCTTCTGGGCGAGTACCGCCGTCGCTGCGGCTTCGTCGCCGCCCGCCGTGGCGGCGTGATGGCCCGCCGCCACGGCGTTGCCGCCCAGCAGCACGAGGGTGGCGGCAGCAGCAGCGGTAAACGACAGGCTCAGGGTGGTTCGCAATGTCTTCATGTCATGCTCCGAAAGGTTTGAATCAGGATCAGGCGACTCCAGGCAGCGTCATTTCCGCGCCTGGATCGTGCCCGGATAGCGTCATCCCCGCGCAGGCGGGGATGACGGATCAGGATGGAGACGCCGTATCAAAGGGTTTCAAAGGGTCTCAAGGGCTCGCCGAGCGCTCAGAACGTATAGACGCCGTTGGCGAACCACATGCGGCCGGGCTGCGGGAAGCCGCTGGAGAACTCGTAGTTCTTGTCGCCGGCATTGTTGACGCCGGCTTCCAGGGTCAGATCCTTCATCGGCCGGTAGGCGACCTTCAGGTTCAGCGTGGTGTAGGCGCCCAGCTCAACCGTATCCGAGACCCAGCGCTTGCTGTTGTTTTCGACGAAGGCGATGAAGTCGAGGTTTTCGGCCGGACGATAGCGTGCATGCACGGTCGCCTTGCGCTTGGGTACGTCGTAGACCTTGGCGCCGCTGCGGCTGTTGGGATTGCTGATGATCTTGGGCTCCGTGTGGGTGTAGTTGCCGCCCAGTTCGAGCTGGGCCGAGACCTGGCCGCGCAAGCCCAATTCGATGCCGCTGTAGCGCACTTCGCCGACGTTGCGCCGCTGGCAGACGTTGCCTACCGGATCCGGTACCGTCGGCGCGGTGCAGTTTTTGCTGGGATCGGGATACCAGTCCTGGATCTTGTTATCGACGGTGCTGTGGAAGATCGCGGCTTCGGCCTTGGCGTTTTGCCACGGCGTGCCCTGGTAGCCGATTTCGTAGTTAACCGACTTTTCCGGCTGCAGGTTGGGGTTCTCGATGTATCTGCCTTGAGCTCCGTTGTAGCGATCCTGCAGCGAGGGCAGGCGCGTCTTCTTCGAGGCGGTGGCGTACAGGCGGGTCGACGACGACCAGTCGTGGAACAGGCCGGCCTGGAAATCGTTGGCCGATTGGCTGCCCGGCAGCGTCAGCGTCAGATTGTCGGACTTGTAGATCTTGTTCGGCTTCAGTTCGTGATGGCTGGCACCCAGGGAGAGCAGCAGGTCGGAACGGATCTGATAGTTGTTCTCGAGAGCGTACGAGACCAGCGTGTCCTCCATGCGGTCATAGCGGGGCGGGATGTATGAGTAGTCGTTCTTGTCGTGGATGTCCTTCTTGTAGAAGGCGAACAGGCGCAGGGTGTTGTCCTTGATGCGCGTCGATTCCAGTTCCACCGAGCCGCCGTAGGTCTTGTCGTTGTAGATGCTGGAGCCGGTGCCGTTGATCGTGGTGAACGTCGCGTTCGTGTACATGTCGATCGCGTTGTCGAAAGTGTCGTGGTAGAGCTTGAACTTCAGCGTCTCGTTTGCACCCAGCGCCGTGCGCGTGGTGAGGTAAACGCTTTCCTTGTTCCAGTAAGGCCAGCGCCAGGTCTGGCCGGTGCCGGCGGTGCTGGTGGGTTGCCCTTTTTCGCCTTCCTGCTTGAGGTAGCTGATCGCGTACTCGTCGGTGGCATTCGGCGTCAGGCCGAACTTGAGCGAGACCTTGCTGTCCTTGCGATAGGAGTTGTTGCGCTCGCCGCCATCCTCGTACAGCGCCGCGCCCGGTTTCGGCACGAAGCTGGAGGACATGCGGAACCAGTCGCTTTCCAGGTACGAGACGCCGCCCTGGATGTACCACAGGCCTTGGTTGCTGCCGACATTCACCGACGCCTTGCGTTCGTTGCCCTCGCCGAAGCCGAGCTGGACGTTGCCTTCGAGCTGCTTCACCGGCTTGCGCGTGACCAGGTTGATCGCGCCGGCCATGGTGTTGGGGCCGTAGGCCACCGAGGTGAAGCCCTTGGCGACCTGGATCGCGGCCAGATCGGCGGTGGTGAAGCGGTTCATGTCCACCGCGCCGTCGAACGGGATATAGACGGGAATGCCGTCGATGAACAGGCCGACCTTGCTCGTCTCGAAGCCGCGGATCGAAACGCGCCGCTCGTTCTTCTGGCCGTGGGAGAGGGTGATGCCGGAAAGCAGGTTCAGTGCGTCGGCAATGTTCTCACGGTTGAATTGCTGGATTTCCTCGCTGGTGACGACCGAGGCGACCTGGTCTTCGGAGATGCCGCCGGATTGCGGCGCCGTCGCGCTCACGACGACCGTGCCCAGCGTGAAGACCGAACCCGACGGGGGGGCGCTCGTTTGCGCCAGAACGCTGCCGGAAGCCAGCGCCGATGCCATGGCAAGGGCGATCAGGGTCGGCCGGGTGTTGGGGAGGGGGTGTGCTTGTGGTTTCATCAATATCTTCCTGGTCGAAATATTAGAGTTGATATAACGAGAGTGTCGAAAATGAAAGGGCTTTACTTTTACCCGCCCCTGAACATGCTGATGTATCAATGGTTTTCAGGAACTGGAGGCGCCGGGAGACAAAGGCGCCGAGTTTGCAGCGGCGCAATATATATTAATGTATATCGCGTGGCAAGCCCCGAATGCCGGGACAGGGCTGATGCGCTCATGCGCGGCCAGGATCGACGATAATGGCGCCCTTGCGATTCCTGTTGCCACTTTCCATGCCTGTTCCCGATGTTTCCGATGTTTCAGTCACGCCGCCCGCAGTCGCGGCGATCGCTGCCGCGCTCGATGCCCGCGCTGGCCTGGCGTGCCGTTTCGATATCGACGTTCTGGCCGAGTGCGATTCCAGCAACAGCCGGTTGATGGCGCGGGCCGAGGCGGGCGCGCCCAGTGGCACGGTGATCGTTGCCGAGCGGCAGACGGCCGGACGTGGCCGGCGGGGCCGCCACTGGACGTCGGCGCCCGGCGACAGCCTGACTTTTTCGCTGCTTTGGCGCTTCCCGCCGGATACCGCGCTGGATGGCCTGTCGCTGGCCGTGGGCGTGGCGCTGGCGCGCGCGCTGGAGGATTTGGGCATCGAGGGTATCCGCCTGAAATGGCCCAACGACGTGCTGCTGCATGGGCGCAAGCTGGCCGGCATCCTCATCGAGCTGGTTTCACCGCCGCGCGCCGCGCAGGGTCCGGCGGCGATCATCGGCGTCGGCCTCAATCTGCGTTTGCCGGCCGATCTGCCTGCCGATGTTCGCGCGGGCGCGGCAGCGCTGGCGGAGGTGACGCCCGCGTTGCCGGATGCGAACCAGTTGCTGGCCGCTCTGCTCGCCGCGCTGCATGCGCAGCTCGAGCCGTTCGCCACGGCGGGGTTCGCGGCGTTGCGCGGCGCCTGGCAGCAGCGCCATGCCTGCGCGGATCTTTCCGTGTGCCTGAGCGATGATTTCAATCCGCCGCGCGTGGGCATCTGCCGCGGCGTCGACGCGGATGGCGCCCTGCTGCTGGAAACCCCGGACGGCCTGCAGCGCATCGTCAGCGGCGAGGTTTCCCTGAGGCCGCAGGCATGAGCGATCGCATGCTGCTGTGCCTGGACTGCGGCAATACCCGCCTCAAGTGGGGCACGTACGATCCGGCGCGGCGCTGCTGGCTGGCGCAGGGCGCGTTGCTGCTGACGGAGATCGGCCGCCTGCCGGCGGAGGTGCGCGCCTCGCCGGGTTACAGCACGCCGGCGGGCATCGTTGGCTGCATCGTCGCCAATCACGAGGCGCGCGCGGCCATCGAACTGGGCGCCGATGCGCTCGGTGCGCCGCTGCGCTGGAACGAAAGCCAGGCCGCGCAATGCGGCGTGACGAACGGTTATGAAGAACCCGCCCAGCTCGGCGCCGACCGCTGGGCGGCGCTGATCGGCGCGCGTCACCTGCAGCCGCAGGCGCCCTGTCTGGTGGTGACGGCGGGCACGGCGACGACCATCGACCGCCTCGATGCCGATGGCAGTTTCCGCGGCGGCCTGATCCTGCCGGGCGTCGATCTGATGCGCACCGCGCTCGCCCACCACACTGCGCGGCTGCCGCTGGCGCAGGGGGACTTCCAGGAATTGCCGTGCAATACGCGGGCGGCGATCGCCAGCGGTTGCCTGCAGGCCACGGCCGGCGCGATCGAACGCATGTTCCGGCCGATCGCCGCCGATCCGGCGGCGATCTGTCTGCTGTCGGGCGGGGCGGCCGGGCACTTTGCCGGGCTGCTGGACATTCCGCTGCGCCACGTCGAAAATCTCGTGCTCGAAGGTCTGGCGCAGATCGCCGTGGCCGTGGCTGTGACCGATTCGACTGCCTGAAATCTGTCTTTGCACTTCACTTTTTTGCACTTACCACTCACATCAGGAGCTGGGCTGAATGGAAAACATCCGGATACAACTCGACGCCTCGGAAATCCCGACCCACTGGTACAACGTCGTGGCCGACATGCCCAAGCCGCCGGCGCCGCCGCTGGGGCCGGATGGACAGCCGGTGGCGGCGGAGAAGATGCTGGAAATCTTCCCGCCCAACCTGCTCGAACAGGAGATGTCCGCCGAGCGCTGGATCGCCATTCCGGAGGAAGTGCGCGAAATCTATCGCCTCTGGCGTCCGGCGCCGCTGTGCCGGGCGACCCGGCTGGAGCAGGCGCTGGGCACGCCGGCGAAGATCTATTACAAGTACGAAGGCGGCTCGCCGGCCGGCTCGCACAAGCCGAACACCGCCATTCCGCAGGCCTGGTATAACCGCCAGGCCGGCATCAAGCGCCTGAGCACCGAAACCGGCGCCGGCCAGTGGGGTTCGTCGATCGCCCTGGCCGGGCAGATGTTCGGCATGGAAGTGCGCGTGTATATGGTCAAGGTCAGCTATGAGCAGAAAGCCGCCCGCCGCTCGCTGATGCGCACCTGGGGCGCCGAGGTGTTCGCCAGTCCGACCTCGCAAACCCAGGCCGGACGCGACATTCTCGCCAAGGATCCCTTCAGCCCCGGTTCGCTGGGCATCGCCATCGCCGAGGCGGTGGAGGAAGCCGCCTCGCGCAAGGACACCAATTACGTGCTCGGCTCGGTGCTCAACCACGTCATCCTGCACCAGACGGTGATCGGCCTGGAAGCGAAGAAGCAGTTCGAGAAGATCGGCGAGTATCCGGACATGATCTTCGCGCCCTGCGGCGGCGGCTCCAACTTCGGCGGCATCGCCTTTCCCTTTCTTGCCGACAAGGCGGCCGGCAGGAACATTCGCCTGGTGGCCGTCGAGCCGAGTTCCTGCCCGACGCTCACGCGCGGCCACTATGCCTACGACTACGGCGATTCCTCCGGCTATACGCCGCTGATGCTGATGTACACCCTGGGCCATGATTTCGTGCCGCCGGGCATCCATGCCGGCGGGCTGCGCTATCACGGCGATTCGCCGCTGGTTTCGCAGCTTTATCACGAAGGTCTGATCGAAGCCGTGGCGGTGAATCAGCTCGCCACCTTCGAGGCCGGCGTGCAGTTCGCCCGCACCGAAGGCATCGTGCCGGCGCCGGAATCCTGTCATGGCATCCGCGCGGTCATCGACGAGGCGCTGCGCTGCAAGGAGACGGGCGAAGCGAAGACGCTGCTGTTCTGCCTGTCCGGCCATGGCCATTTCGACATGACCTCCTACGACCGTTATTTCGCCGGCGAGCTGGAAGACTACGCCTATCCGGCGGAAGCGATCGAGGCCGCGCTGCAGCATCTGCCCAAGGTTGGCTGAGGCCCGGGAGGCGCGACCATGACGCTGTTCTGGCGCATCGTTTTGCTGCTGGCGATTTTCGGCAATCTGCTGTTCTTTGCCTGGAGCCAGGGGTATTTCGGCCGTCTCGAGGATGGCCGCGAACCGCTGCGCATCAAGCATCAACTGGCGCCGGAAAAGCTGCGCATCCTGGCGGCGGCGCCAGAGTCGTCCGCTGCTTCCACTGCCCCGGCATCCGCCGCAGCCGCGCCGGCCGATGAGGCGATCTGCCGCCTCGTCGGCGACAATGCGCTGCCCGCCGCCGATGCCCAGCGCCTGTACGAGCGCGTGCAGGGGGAAGCGACTGTCGCCACCGGATTGCAGGCCGTCGTCAAGCCGATCGAATTGCCGCCGCGCTACTGGGTGCATTTCCCGCCGCTGCCCAGCCGGGAGCTTGTCGACAGGAAGCTGCAGGAGTTGAGAAACCTCGGCATTACCGACGCCATGCCCATGCTCGGCGACGGCGACGATCACTTCGCCATTTCGCTGGGCATGTTCTCCACGCCCGAAGCGGCGGAGACGCATCTTGCAGCGATGCAGCGGCGTGGCGTGCGCACGGCCGTGATCGAAAAGCGCGCCCGCACCGCTGCGGGCACCACGGGCAAGGCCCAGGTCGAGGTGCGCGGGCCGCAGGCGCTCGTGCTGCAACGCCTGCCGGAGTTGCTGAATGAGCTGGGTCTGGCCAGGACGCACGTAGCCGACTGTCCCGAGACCAGCGGCCCGACCAAAGACCCGACTCCTCCTGCATCGCCATGAGCCAACCCATCACCCATGACGGCCGCGTGCTCGGCCTGACCGGCGGCATCGGCAGCGGCAAGAGCGCGGTGGCCGCCATCTTCGGCGAGCTGGGCGTGCCGGTGATCGACGTCGATCGCATCGCCCACGAGTTGACGGCGCCGGGCGGCGCGGCCATCGGAGATATCCGCAAGATTTTCGGCGAAGCGCTGATCGGCGCCGACGGCGCGCTCGACCGCGCCGCGATGCGTCGCCTCGTCTTCGGCGACGTTCAGGCCAAGCATAAGCTGGAAGCCATCCTGCATCCGCTGATCGGCATCGAGAGCCAGCGCCGCTGCCGTGCCGCGCTGGCTTCCGCGCCGTATGCCGTGCTCGAAGTGCCGCTGCTGATCGAGTCCGGCACCTACCGCAACCGCGTGGCGCGCATTGCCGTGGTCGACTGCCGCGAGGAGACCCAGATCGAGCGGGTGATCAGCCGCAGCGGCCTGGGCCGGGAAGATGTCCAGCGCATCATGGCCGCGCAGGCCGGTCGCGCCGAACGTCTCGCGGTGGCGGATGACGTCATCGACAACGAGGGTCCGCCGGCGCATTTGCGCCCGCAGATCGAGGCGCTTCATCGCAAATACCTCGACATGCTGGCGGCAAAAAAATCCCTGGCCGGAGGTTGAGGTTTGCCGGAGAATCGTTCAGAATCGCGCAATCCCGTTCTCCCAACTCCCATGGCCGGCGCCTGACGCGTACTTGAAGCGTGATTACCTACGAGTATCCTCTCAACGAACGCATCCGCACCCTGCTGCGTCTTGAGGATCTGTTCGACAAGTTTCAGCACTTTGCCAATTCCGACGCCGCCGAAAATCACCACGTGGCGTTGCTGACGCTGTTCGAGGTGCTCGAAGTCGCCGCGCGCGCCGATCTCAAGTTCGACCTGATCCAGGAGCTCGAACGCCAGCGTCAAACGCTGCTTGGCTTCCGCAACAATCCGGAAATTTCCGAAGAGGCGCTGTCCGGCGCGCTGTATGAAATCGAGCTGTCCAGCGCCCAGATGCTCGCCATGCACGGCAAGATCGGCCAATACCTGCGCGACAACGACTGGCTGATGGCCATCAAGAATCGCGCGGCGATTCCCGGCGGCGTCTGCGAATTCGATCTGCCCGCCTATCACTATTGGCTGCACCGCGATCCGGCCGTCCGGCGCAATGCGCTCAACGACTGGATTGCGCCGATCCTGCCGATCCGCGCCGGCCTGTCCATCGTCCTGCGCCTGCTGCGCGCTTCCGGCCGTCCCGAACAACAGGTTGCCACGCACGGCGCCTTCCAGTTGATGCTGGCCGGGCGCACGGCCTTGATGCTGCGCCTGCGCGTCGACCACAACGCCCCCTTCATCCCGGAAATCAGCGCCAACAAATATGCGCTGAACATCCGTTTCGTCGCGCCCGACGGCGAAGACCACCGCCCGCGGCAATGCGGCGAGAACGTCCATTTCGAGCTGACGTTCTGCAATCTGTAGCGACGCAGCGATGGTGAGCACGCCCGCGACCGCGCCCCGCCTCGTCGCTTGCCCGACCTGCGGCAAGCCATTGCCGTGGAGCGTGGAAAATCCTTATCGGCCGTTCTGCTCGGAACGCTGCAAGTCCATCGATTTCGGCGCCTGGGCGGCCGAGGAATATCGCGTCCCCGAGACTTCCGAGACCGAAGCGGAACTGCCAGGCGAGTCTGAATAGCCTGATCGCCTGATCTGTCCGGCTACCGCCGTTCCCAGGCCGCGCGGATGGCGGCGATGCCGTGGGCACCGCTGTGCCAGGCGGCGGGCAGATCGTCGCTTGACAGGCCGCCAAGCGCATAGACCGGCAGCGGATAGCCCGCCAGCAAGGCAGCGCAAGCCTTCCAGCCGATGCCCGGTTGGCCGGGATGGCTGGCGGTTTCCCCGATTGCGCCGAGCACGGCAAAGTCCAGTTGCAGATGCGCCGCCTGGGCGAGTTCGGCGGCATCGTGGCAGGAGGCGGCGACGAGCGGAAAATCCGGTCGCTGGTCGAGCGGCATCAACTGGGCTGCCGGTAGGTGCAGGCCGTCGGCGCCGCAACGGCGTGCCAGTTCGGCATCGCCATTCACCAGCAGCCGCGCGCCGTGCCGGCGGCACAGGGCGACGGCGCGCATGGCGAACTCATCGCGCTGCGCCGCGTCGAGCAGCGGCTCGCGCAGTTGCACCAGGCGCAGGCCGCGCGCCAGCGCTGCTTCCAGCGCCGCCAACTGCGCCTCGACGCCGATGCCGCGCGGCCCGCCGGCATGGGTGATGGCGTAAACATCCGGCAGCGCCAGCGCCGCGAGGATGGGCGCATTGGCCGGCAGCAGCGGGGCGACATCGACGGCGCCGGGCTGCTGCCAGGCCAGCGCGTCGTGCTGCAGATCGCGCAGCTCGCCCTGCCAGCGCCGCACGCGGAAGAAGTGGAGGCGGACGTGGGCGTGCTCATAGATGAACTCGCGGACCAGCCATGGATCGGCTTGCCCGACGCGGATGCCGAGCTCCTCGTGCAGCTCGCGGATCAGGGCGTCGCGCGGCGTTTCACCGGCTTCGACCTTGCCGCCGGGAAATTCCCAGTAGCCGGCATACACGCTGCCCGGCGGCCGCCGGCCGAGCAGGAAGGCGCCGTCCTCGCGCAGGATGACGGCGGCGGCGACTTCGGTGATTTTCATGCGCTGCCGTCTTCCATCGTGCGCGCTGCGTCCGCTACGTTGCGCCCGGCGAAATCGCGAGCGAATTGCCAGGCCACCCGGCCGCTGCGCGAGCCGCGCGAAAGCGCCCATTGCAGGGCTTCCTGGCGCAGTTGCTCATCCCACTGGTCGATGCCCGATTCGCGCAGCCAGTGCCGGCAGATGGCCAGGTAGTGGTCCTGATCGAAAGGATAGAAGGACAGCCAGAGGCCGAAGCGCTCGGACAGCGAAATCTTTTCCTCGGTGGTTTCGCCGGGATGAATCTCGTCGCCAAGACGGTGCGTGTCGAGATTCTCGCTCATGTATTCCGGCATCAGGTGGCGGCGGTTGGAGGTGGCGTAGATCAGCAGATTTTCCGGCACGCCGGCGATGGAGCCGTCGAGCACGCTTTTCAGCGCCTTGTAGCCGGGATCGCTGGCTTCGAAGGACAGGTCGTCGCTGAAGACGATGAAGCGTTCCGGCCGGCCGGCCACCAGTTCGACGATTTCCGGCAGGTCGATCAGATCCTGCTTGTCCACCTCGATCAGCCGCAGGCCCTGCGCCGCATAGCGATCGAACATGGCCTTGACCAGCGAGGATTTGCCGGTGCCGCGCGCGCCGGTCAGCAGCACGTTGTTGGCGCTGCGTCCGGCGACGAACTGGCGGGTGTTCCGGTCGATGCGCTGCGCCTGTTCATCGATACCCTGCAGGTTGTCGAGGCGAATCCGGTGCGGTCTGGGCACGGCCAGCAGTTGGCCGTGACGCGCATTGCGCGATCCGCGCAGCCAGCGGAAGGCCACGGCGGCATCCCAGTCGGGCGGCGTTGGCGGCGCCGGCAGCAACGCTTCGATGCGCGCCAGCAAATGCTCGGCGCGGGCAAGAAAATCGGCCAGTTCAGTCATGGATGCGTGCTCGATGAGGTAAGCTTGCGGTTTGCGTTTGCGTAGGCAGAGCTCCGAACTCTAGCAGAACCATGTCCCCACGCCCCAGCCGTTTGCTCGTCGTTGCCGCCCTGTCTTTTACTTTGCTGCTTGCCGGTTGCGCCCTGCGTCCCGAGCTTCGGGAGGGCGAATCCGCCGCTTCCGTTTCGCATGCCGCGCCATGTCCAGTGTGCGAAGTCTGTCCGGTTTGCAAGCCGACGATCGTCGAGCCGCCGCCCGCCGCGCCGCCTTTTGCCGCGGCACGCTGGGATGAGTTGCCCAACTGGCCCGGCAGCGATGGCCTGGGGCCGTCCTTCCAGGCTTTCCTCGCTTCCTGCCAACGCCTGACGCGCGAGCCGGCCTGGCAGGCTGCCTGTGCCGCCGCCGGGCAACTCGATGGCCGCGATGAGGCGACGCTGCGCGCTTGGTTCGAAGCGCATCTGCAGCCCTGGCAACTGGTCAATCCGGATGGCAGCCGCAGCGGCCTGATCACCGGCTATTACGAGCCTTTGCTGAAAGCCAGCCGCGTGCGCAAGGCAGCGTACAGATACCCCATCTATGCGGTGCCGGACGACCTGATCGAAGTCGATCTGGCCGGGCTGTATCCCGAGCTCAGGCACATGCGTCTGCGCGGCCGTCTCGAAGGCAACCGGCTGGTGCCCTACTGGTCGCGCGCCGAGTGGGAGCAGCGCCAGGAAAAACAGCGCGACAACCGGGCCAAGGCGCTGGTCTGGGCGGATGATGCGATCGATGTCTTCTTCCTGCAGATCCAGGGCTCGGGCCAGGTACAGCTCGACGATGGCAGCCGCATCCGCGTGGGCTACGCCAACCAGAACGGCCATCCCTATCGTTCCATCGGTCGCTGGCTGCTCGACCAGGGCGAGCTGAAGCCCGGCCAGGCTTCGATGCAGGGCATCCGCAACTGGGTGAAGAACAACCCGGCGCGCGCGCAGGAGCTGCTCGATACCAATCCCAGCTATGTCTTCTTCCGCGAACTGCCGGTGGTCGGCGACGGGCCGCCGGGGGCGATGGGGCTGGCGCTCACCCCCGAACGCAGCATCGCCATCGATCCGCGCATCACGCCGCTGGGCGTACCGGTCTGGCTGGACACGACCTATCCCAACAGTGAGCAGCCACTGACTCGCCTGATGGTGGCGCAGGATACCGGCGGCGCGATCCGCGGCCCGGTGCGCGCCGACTTCTACTGGGGCAGCGGCCAGGCCGCCGGCGCCCAGGCCGGCAAGATGAGCCAGCAGGGGCGCATGTGGGTGCTGTTGCCGAACGGCATGATGCCGCCCGCGTCTGCGCCGACGCGGTGAGCGGCGGGCTGTCCGCTTTTGAAATGCCGAAGTCCGGATCAGAGTTGGCTCGAAAACTGACGGGGCTTCTCCGGCTCCATTAGAATCGGCCAGTCAATATGGCGGGTGTTGCGTGCAGTGGTGCAACGCGTCTTGTGCGAACGCGCAGGCCCGTCGTCAGATTCGTCGTATGAATTTCAGCAAGAGGAAGGATCCGCATCATGACCGTGGTTCTGTGTACCTGGGGCAATATTCTCGAGGGCGGTAGCCAGGAAGCGCTGACGCTGGCGCGCAAGACGGCTGCCGCAGCCAATCTGCCGCTGCATTGGGTAGTGATCGGTGGCGTGGCCAGCGATGCCGCCGCCATTGCCGCCGACTACGGCGTGCAGGGTCTGGACGTCATCAGCGATGCCAAGCTGGCCGACTTCGGCCCGGATGCGCTGGTCGAGGCCCTGGCCCAATACGTTGCCCAGGCCCGGCCGCAGACCATCCTGTTCAATCAGACTTCCGCTGCCCGCCTGATCGCCCCGCGCCTGGCCGGCAAGCTGGGCGTGCCGGTGGCGATGAACGCCTACGCGATCGAAGTGAGCGGTGCCGGCCTGAACGTCACCGCCACGGCTTTCGGCGGCGATACGCACGTCGTCTATCGGCTCGCCGCGCCGGTGAATGTCATCGGCGTCATCACCACTTCCATCGCCGCCGAAGCCGCCGCTTCGGCCAGCAGCCCGGCGCGCCGCGACATCGCGGTGAATCTGGCGAGCATCGATGAGCGCTTCAAGGTCACCGTGCCGGCCAAGGTCGAAGGCCCGCGCCTGGAAGATGCGCAGATCATCGTCTCCGGTGGCCGCGGCCTGGGCAATGCGCAGAACTACGAGCTGGTCAAGCAACTGGCCGACGCCATGGGCGGCATGTGGGGCGGCTCGCGCCTGATCGTCGATGAAGGCTGGATCACTTCGGCCCGTCAGGTCGGCCTGACCGGCAAGATCACCCGTCCGGGCCTCTATCTGGCGGCCGGCATTTCCGGCGCCAGCCAGCACATGGCCGGCTGCTCGGCGGCGAAGACCATCGTCGCCATCAACAAGGATCAGGACGCTTCGATCTACCGCTATGCCCGCTACGGCATCGTCGCCGACGCGGTGGAAGTGCTGCCCGAACTGATCAAGCTGGCCAAGGCTTCCTAGCCGACCGCCTGCGGATCCCCTCCCGGCCCGCCTGCATCCGTACAGGCGGGATCACCGAGTCGCCCGGCGGCTCTTACAACATGGAGTGAAAGCAAATGAGTGAAACCCGCGTCCCCTGCGTAGCAGGGTTGTTCACGGAAGAAGGCGGCGCCAAGATCCATGGCTCCAAGTGCACGACCTGCGGCACGCCCTACTTCCCGAAGAAAGCCGCCTGTCACAACCCGAACTGCAGCGAGTCGAAGATCGTCGATTGCGATTTCGGCGGCCAGGGCGTGATCTGGAGCTATTCGGTGGCCGACTTCGCGCCGCCGGCCCCGCACAAGCACGACAAGCCGTTCAAGCCCTATGTGATCGGCGTCATCGACATGGAGAACGGCCTGCGCCTGGTCGGCCAGATGGTCGATCCGCTGGAAAAAGTCTCCGTCGGCGCCAAGGTCGAACTGGTCGTCGATGCCCTGTACCACGAGGAGGACAAGACGTTCACCTCCTGGAAGTTCAAACTGGTCTAACGAGAAGCGAGGAGAAAGAACATGCAAGAAGTCGCAGTATTGGGCGTAGGCCTCCACCGCTTCGGCAAGACCGGCGATGACATCGTCGGCACCAAGTCCGTCACCGAACTGTGCCGCGTGGCCGTCGATCAGGCGCTGAAGGACGCCGGCGTGTCCTGGAAGCAGATCCAGGCCGTCGCCGCCGCCAGTTCGCGCTTTTCGGGCGGCAAGGGCTGGGGCCTCAACGGCAACGACGTGGTCGAGGATCTCGGCTCCACCGGCATCCCGGTCTACAACATGTCGGCCGGCTGCGCCGCCGGCGGCAATGCCTTCAACGTCGGCTACTCGCTGGTGGCCGGCGGTGTGTACGACATGGTGCTGGTGGTCGGCGGCGAAGTCATGCCCAAGGGCATGATCCAGACCTCCGGCCTCGAAGATCCGAATGACCCCGAATTCCTCCGCCAGCGCTGCATCGGCTTCCCCGGCCCGTCGTTCTGGGCCACGCTGGCTCGCCGCCGCATGGCCGACTACGGCACCACCGAGGAGCAGTACGCCAAGGTCACCGTCAAGGCGCGCAAGTGCTCGGTCGGCAACCCGTATGCGCGTTTCCAGAAGGAAATCACCCTGGAAGACGTGCTGAAGTCGCCCTACGTCAGCAACCCGCTGCGTCTGTTCGAGATCTGCCCGGTCTCCAACGGTGCCGCCGCGGCGGTGATCTGCTCGAAGGAAATGGCGAAGAAATTCACCAACAATCCGCCGGTCTGGGTCGCCTCCAGCGCCGTCGCCACGATGACTTTCGACGACGCCCTGCCGCGCGGCCTGGCCGGCCCGGTGCCCACGGGCCACAGCTACCACACCGAAGCCAAGGCGGCGGTGCAGAAGGCGTTCGAGAAGGCCGGCATCGGTCCCAAGGACATCAGCTTCACCGAACTGCAGGACAACACCTGCTATTACGAACTGGCCTTCCCCGAAGAATGGGGCCTGTGCCAGCCGGGCGAAGCCGAGAAACTGCTGGAAGCCGGCGAAACCATGCCGACCGGCAAGATGCCGATCAATCCCTCGGGCGGCTTCGTCTCCTTCGGCGAAGCCACCACCGCCATGGGCGTGTTCCAGATCGCCGAGTTGACCTGGCAATTGCGCGGCCAGTCGGGCGCGCGCCAGGTGCCCAATGCCAAGGTCGGCCTGGCGCAGACGCTGGGCCTGGGCGGTAACGCCACGGCGGCGATTCTCAAGCGCTGATACCGAAGCGCGGCAGTCCGCCGAAAATGCGCTCCGGCTTCGGTCGGGGCGCATTTTTTTTTCGGCTGAAAATAGGGTTTGGGGTTGGCAGGCTTCTTGCACTTCAGACCATGACCAGCGCGCGCCGGCAATCCCTGCCGCGGCGTCATGACACGCAAGGAGCGCCCCATGAGCATCACCGCCGCCACGACACAGAACCCGCTCACGCTGAACCAGCGCATGACCTGGCGCCAGACGCCGGACGAAAGATTTTTCACGGCCTATGTGCAGGCTTTTGCCGGCTATGCGGCCGCTGCGGAAAATACGGCCGCCAGCGCAACCGATGCCGCTGCTGCCGCGCCGGTGGCCGAGCGCCTGCTGGCCGTGGCCGATCTGCTCGGTGAAGTCCACACCGCGCTTTCCGCGCGGCGCGGCGTCGGCAGCGCGGATCAGGCCGCCTATGCGGAAATTCTCAACCGCGCCTACGCCGGCGGCGGCATGGCCGACCCTGCGGGTTTTCTCGCGTCGCTCACGCCTGCCGAACTGGCCGTCGTTCAGCGCAATCACTGCCTGGCCGAGCGCATCGATCCTGCGCGCCTGAGCCGCGAGGGTGCTTGCAACCTGTTGCTGCCCGAAGGCTGGCGTGTCGACCTCGACAAGAATGATCTCGTCGAAGTCGGCGCCGCGCGTCTCGTCCAGTTTCCGCCTCTCGACGCGCCGGCGGAATTTCTCGACGCCTGGCGCGTGGCCACGCAGGACATGAATGAAATGGATATCTCCACTTACGGCTTGAAAATGTTCATCGGCATGCACACGCTCGGCGAGCAGCCGCTGCGCCGCATGCCGGCCGAGGCGATGGCTAGCTATCGCCAGCTCGTCGCCGCTTTTCTCGACATGCTCGAACATTTCCGCAGCCAGCTTTCCGCCGAACAATACGCACGTGACCAGGCGTTCTTCGGCCGGCTGCAGGCGCTGCTCGGCTGACGGCCGCGCCACGGGAATGCTGTCGTTTCTGCCGCCGGCATCTGTAGCGGAAAACATTGCAAATTCCAGCAAAAACGGCCAGAATCGCCCGTTCGAGAATCTCGGCCAGAGGGTGATCTGGCGCGCGTATACGATACGTACACCGTGCCTGTACCGTGCCCCCGGCAACGGCAACATGGCCGTTGCACAGGCCCACCCGGCCACTTGGCCACCCGGCCGCCAAGTCACCGACCATAATTCCACCGAACATCATCAAAAGAAAGGCGAAGCACATGGCAACCGATAATCGCGACAAGCTGGTCAAACCCGATTTCCTGACCGAAGAACAATTTCAGGGCCTGCTCGATGCCACCAACTCGCTGGATCGTGTCCGTGGCGACGCCAAGGCGGATGTCGAGCGCTACCGCGCCAATCCCGAAGGCTGGTCCACCGGCAAAGGCTCGCCCTCGGGCCTGCCCACCCTGCTGCTGACCGTTACCGGCCGCAAGTCGGGCGAGCAGCGCACCACGCCGCTGGTCTTCCTGCAGTGGGGCGAGCACATGGTGGTCGTCGGTTCACTGGCCGGCTACGATCAGGATCCGACTTGGTATGTGAACATGAAGACCAACCGCACCTGCTGGGTGCAGAAGGATCATGACAAATACGTTTGCATCGGCCGCGATGTTACCGACGAGGAGCGTGCCGCCCTGTGGCCTCAGCTCGATCAGGTCTTCCCGGCCTGGGGTTACTTCCAGAAGCAGACCGAGCGCAAGTTTCCGATGGTCAGCCTGGAAATCCAGAAGAAGCTCTGAAGTGCGGTGATTTCAGCCCAGGCCCAGGCTCAGACCTGGGCCTGTCGCTTGTGCGCGATGAGTGTGTCCCCAAGGATGCTGTCATTCCCGCGAAAGCGGGAATCCATGAGCGCCCGAACTGCTGGATCCCCGCCTGCGCGGGGATGACGTCCAATAATCATTGCCCGGCATTTGAATGTCCGCCCCACACCTGGAGAAGAATGCAAAATGGCCAACGTGAACTTTGATCACCTGTTCTCGCCGCTGCAGGTCGGCCCGATGACGGTGCCCAACCGCATCTGCGAAACCACCAATACCATCAACTCGTCGATGGCCCCCGGCCTGATCGACGAACATTTCATCGCCCACCACGGCGCCAAGGCCAAGGGCGGTACCGGCTGGATCGGCAGCGAAACCTGGCTGCTGAATTCCCCCTTCCCGCCCGTGACGCCGCCGGAAATCGGCCTGGCCGTGGGCTTCGGCACGCCGTTCGCCAGCTACCAGAATCCGGCCTTCCTCGAAGGCAAGAAGAAGTTCTGCGAGGAAATCCACAAGCAGGGCGCGGTGGTCGTCGTCCAGTTGACCCATCTGAATGCCGTCTGGGCGCCGTCCGCCGTGCCGGTGATCGGCGCGCAGGATTACACCCCGCATGTGCTCGGCGAAGCCGAAATCCAGGCGCATCTGGACATCTATGCCGATGCCGCCGAAGCCGCGCTGAACTGCGGTGCCGATGGCGTCGAAATCCACTGCGCGCATGAAACGCTGGCCTACAGCTTCCTCTCGCCGGTAACCAACCGCCGTACCGACCAATGGGGCGGTGAGCCTGAGAACCGCATCCGCTTCGCCGTCGAAGCGCTCAAACGCATCCGCGCCCGCGTCGGCGACAAGCTGGCGGTCGGCATCCGCATGGCCGGTATGGAGTTCCGCGAAGGCGGCTACGACAACCTGCAGATGCGCGAAATGCTCTACCTGATCGCCGATACCGGCCTGCTCGACTTCGTGGATCTCGACGTCGGCCACTGCTGGGGCGCGCCGTCCTACGTGCCGAATTCCTATTACGGCCACGGCCAGTTCCGCGACGTCGGCAAGGGCGCGCGCGTCGACCTCGATCCGAAGATCAAGGTGCTGTTCACCGGCCGCATCAACGATCCCGTCGTCGCCGAAGAATTGCTCAAGAACGGCTACTGCGACCTGGTCGGCATGGTGCGCGCCGGCATCGCCGATCCGGAATTCGCCATCAAGGCCAAGGAAGGCCGTCTGGACGAAATCCGCCGCTGCATCGCCTGCACGCGCTGCATCGACGAAGCCTCCGAGCCCGCCACCTTCCCATACACGCCGATGTGCTCGATCAACCCGGTGATCGGCAGCGAACTGCGCTGGGAAGAGCAGTTCAAACCCGCCGCGCAGCAGAAGAACGTCGTCGTCGTCGGCGGCGGCCTGGCCGGCTGCGAAGCCGCGCGCATCGCCGCCAAGCGCGGCCACAAGGTCACCCTGCTGGAAAAGAACAAGCGTTTGGGCGGCCAGTTGCTGATTGCCTCCAAGGTCGCCGGCCGCGATTCCTTCGAAGACCAGATCTATTTCGAGGAAAACGAAATGGTGCGCAGCGGCGTCACCGTCCAGCTCGAAGCCAGCGCCGATTTGGCGGCCATCAAGGCGCTCAAGCCGGATGCCGTGGTGATTGCCACGGGTTCGTTGCCGCGCGTGCCGCATGATGTCGAAGGGCTCGACCAGCCGCACGTCGTGCAGGGCTGGGACGTCATGGCCGGCAAGGCGCAGACCGGCCAGCGTGTGGCCGTCATCTCGCAGGAAGATTATTACGAGACGCCCTGCGTGGCCGAGTTTCTTGCCGCCCAAGGCAAGCAGGTCACGGTGTTCCACAAGTCCGTGCACTTGGGTTCGGAGATCGCCCGCTATTCCGTCGGCATGGTGCACAAGCGCATGGAAGAGTTCGACATCGCCGTCAAGACCAACCTGGTGTTGAAGAAGATCGACGGCAAGGCCATCGAACTCGCCTCGTCGTGGGGCGGCAAGACCTACCGCGAGGAAGGCTTCGACAGCGTGGTGCTGGTGTACGCCTCGACGCCGCAGTGCGAGCTGTACGACCAGCTCAAGGCCGACGGCAGCGTGCAGGAACTGTACATCGCCGGCGCCGCCTGGCTGCCGCGCCACATGGCCGAATCGACGCGGCATGGGGCGAATGTCGGGCTGACGATCTAATCTACGACTGAAGTCCTTCCCGGCCCGTTGCTTCATTCAAATGAATGGAGCAGCGGGCCGCGTCGTATCTGTTATCTGTATCCATGGTATCCACTAGGTTCAGGCGATCGTCATGAAGTCTGTTACCTTGCGCAGCAAGGATCAGATCGATATTGATGAACTAAGGAAAATCCAGCAAGAGATGACGCCGTGAGTCTGAGTGCCGAAGAAAACTACCGCCTGCTCTGCGAAATCGAAGCCAATCGCGCCATGCTGCTGCAGGCTTATCGGCAGCTCACCTGCTGGCCCATGCCGAAGAGCGGATACGGCGGATATTTCCTCATGGCGCGATTGAGCAGGCCATGAGGGAAAACCACGGCAGCGAGCAAGTTCTGCCGAATTCGTGATCAGTCTGCGTCTGCCGCTGGCGGGTTCTGGTTTGGATCACGGATTTTCAAGCGCAGCACCACGATCAATCCCGTGACGATGGCCATGGCGACCACGGCCTGCAGCCAGGGGTTGCCGGCGAGAAACCAGACCGAGAAACTGCCGGTCAACAGCATCGAGATCAGGGCGACATTGCGGATGCGGCGCGAAATCGTTCGCTGTTCTTCCCAGGCGCGCAGTGTCGGTCCGAAGCTGGGATGTTGCAGCAGCCAGCGATGGGCGCGCGGCGAGGCGCGCACGAAGCAGGCGGCGGACAGGAGCACGAAGGGCGTGGTCGGCAGGCCGGGCAGGGCGATGCCGATGATGCCGAGGGCCAGGAAAACCGCGCCGCAGATCCAGAGCAGGGCGCGCAGCAGGGAAGAGCGGTGCAGGCGATGATCGCGATGATCGGACATGAGATACGGAAAAAGTCGGGCAGGTCAGTGACAGTTGGCGGTTGGTCGTCGATGCTCGCCCCAGCCTGTTCCGCGCATATTGCCAGAGTGTCCGCCGCAGGGGGACGGTGATGGCAATCGGTTTTCCCTTTCCGGGCGACCGGTAGAATCCACCACATGGAAATCCTGCTGCTGATACTTGCCGTGCTGACGATACTCGGCGGCATCGCCGGTACCATCGTGCCCCTGCTGCCGGGCACGCCGCTGGTGTTTGCCGGGCTGTGGCTGCTGGCTTTTCTCGACGGCTATGCGCATGTCGGCGCGGGAACGTTGTGGCTGCTGGGCCTGCTTGCCCTGCTCGCCTTTGCGGTGGATCATCTGGCGGCGGTCATGGGCGTGCAGCGCGCCGGGGCGAGCCGGCAGGCGATCATCGGCGCCTTGGTCGGCGGCTTGCTGGGTTTTCTCGGCGGCTTGCCGGGCATCATCATCGGTCCGGTGATCGGGGCCATGCTGGGCGAGTGGCTGGCCGGCCGCAGTCACGGCCAGGCTGCTCGCGTCGGTACGGCGGCGGGGCTTTCCTTCATCGTTGCCGTGGCGCTCAAGCTGGGCATCGTGATGGCGATGCTCGGGGCGTTTGCCCTGATGTGGTGGCTGTAGCCGGCAATCAAGACGCAGCAGGATACGGTGATTCAGCCTTTCAGCTTCAGCAACAGTTCGATCAGCGCGAAAGCGCGTTTGCCATAGGGTGGCTGGAACAGCATCTGGACTGCCGAAACCGGCCCTTGGTAGAACACCGGCCGCAGCTTGGAGAAGGTCATGAAGCCTTCGCGACCGTGGTAGTGACCCATGCCGCTGGCGCCCACGCCGCCGAAGGGCAGGTCGTGCTGGCCGACATGCAGCAGCGCGTCATTCACCGAGACGCCGCCCGACATGATGCGGCGAAGGTACCAGTCCTGCAGCTTCCGGTCATGGGTGAAGGGGTAGAAAGCCAATGGGCGCGGGTGCGCATTCACGTAATCGACGACTTCCTGCGGCTGCCGGTAGGTCTTGATCGGCAGGATGGGGCCGAAGATTTCACGCTGCATCAGCTCCATTTCATCGCTGACGTCGAGCACCAGATGCGGCACGAACTTGCGCGCGCCGGCCGCCGGCGTTTGCGCGGGCGCCAGGTTGATCAGGCGCGCGCCTTTCGCCTCCGCGTCCGCCAGCGCGGCGGTCAGGCGCTGGTAGGCGGGTTCGTCGATGATGGCGGTGTAGTCCGGGCTGTCGAGATCGGGATAGCGCGCGGCCACCAGACGCTGCGCCTGGGCGATGAATTCATCCACCTTGCCTGCGGGCAGGAACAGGTAGTCGACCGTGGTGCAGATCTGTCCGGCATTCAGCAGCTTGACCCAGAGGATGCGCTCGGCGGCGGTCTTGAGCGGAAAGTCCGGCGCGACCACGGCGGGCGATTTGCCGCCCAGCTCCAGGGTGACGGGCGTGAGGTTCTGCGCGGCGTTCGCCATGACCGCCTGCCCGGTGCGGCTGGAGCCGGTAAACAGCAGATGGTCGAAAGGCAGTTGCGAAAAGGCCGGGCCGAGCGTGCCGCCGCCATCGTCAACGAAGAACGTCAGTTTGTCTGCGGGAAAATAGTTCGGACTCAGTTCGGCCAGCAGGCGGGCCAGATGCTGCGAGTTTTCCGACATTTTCACCATCGCCCGGTTGCCGGCGGCGAAGATGGCGATCAGCGGGCCGATGGACAGCAGCAGCGGAAAGTTCCACGGCACGATGACGCCGACGACGCCCAGCGGCTGCGGGATCAGCCGGTTGCGCGCGCCGGGGTAGGTGAGCAGATCGGCGTGGCGACGTTGCGGCTTCATCCACTTGCGCAAATGCCGGCGCGTGTCCTTGATTTCGTCGAGGGCAACGAAGAATTCGACGAACAGCGTCTCGAAATGCGAACGGTTGCCGTAATCCCGGTTGATCGCCTCGATCAGCGCCGCGCGGTTTTCCTTCAGCAGGCGCGCCAGTTGGTCGAGATCGGCGCGCCGGGTGGCGTAATCCGGTTCCGGATCGGCCAGATAGGCGGTTCTCTGGTGTTCAAGACAGGTTTTCAAATCGGCGGGAAGCTGAGACATGGCATACCTCGCGGAGCAGGCGGGAAACAGGATGAAAATCCGGCGCAATGAGCACGTGTCGAGCATCGCATGCTAACGCATAAAGCGGCATGCCGGAAGCCATGGGCGCTATGGGCGGCGTGTGATTTGCTGTGAGCAGGGATGACCGGCGGATGCGCAATCGGTTATCCTGAGCGGCTCCACATCGACGCGGGGCAGGCTGCTGCGCAGCGCTTTTTCTATCATGACGAACAAATCGCAAGTCCGCTCCGGCAGACGTCGGCGCAAGCTGGGCATTGCCCTGGGCGGTGGCTCGGCGCGCGGCTGGGCGCATATCGGCGTCCTGCGGGCGCTGGAAGAATTGGGCGTGCGCCCCGATCTGGTCTGCGGCACGTCGATCGGCGCACTGGTGGGTGCTGCCTATGCGGTGGGCGAACTCGATCGCCTGGAAGACTGGGTGCGCGGCATGGGCGTGGGCGATGTCCTGCGCTTCCTGGATTTTCGTCTGTCGGCGGGGTTGCTCAAGGGCGAGCGCCTGACGCAATACTTGCGCGACAACTTCAGCGACCTGCCGATCGAAGACATGCCCATGCCGTTTGCCGCGGTGGCGACGGCCTTGTCGACGGGTGCGGAAATCTGGCTGCGTGAAGGCTCGACCATGGATGCGGTGCGCGCCTCGATTGCCTTGCCGGGCATCTTCACGCCGATCATGAGCGAAGGCCGGGTGCTGGTGGATGGCGGGTTGGTGAATCCCGTGCCGGTATCGCTGGCGCGCGCGATGGGGGCCGACGTGGTGATTGCCGTGGATCTCAACAGCGATGTGCTGGGCCGCTATCTGAATGTGAATGGACCAGCGGCGGATGAAGCCGATGAAATACAGGATGCGATGGCGGCAACGATGGCAACCGAGGCAATCGAGGATGAGCCATCCGACAACGACGATGCGGGCTTTGTCCGGCGGCTGAAGTCCGGCCTGGACAATCTATTGGCGGAGCGTGCCGCCAGCAAGTCCGAAATGCCATCGATGTTCAGCGTGCTGGCTTCCAGCCTGAACATCATGCAGGTGCGCATTTCGCGCAGCCGCATGGCCGGCGATCCGCCGGACGCCTTGATCACTCCCCGGCTTGGCCATATGTCGCTGTACGATTTTCATCGTGGCGCGGAAGCCATCGAAGAAGGCCGTCGCGCGGCCATTGCGGCCCTGCCCCAATTCGTACCGCTGGGTCTGACGCATCAACCGGCAGACTGAAAGGTGAATGGCGGGTGGTGGGCTGTGGGCTCGGCAAGAAAACAAACAAGAAGAACGCAACAAGAAAAACGCCCCGGCCTGTGAAGGTCCGGGGCGCAGGTCTTGCAGGTATCCGCGGTTGATCGTTGGATCGTTGATCAGTAACCGCTGACCTTCATGTTGTCGGTCGAGTAGAACTCGACCTTGGCGTACTCGGCGCCCGGCTGGTCGATGACCAGATGCTTGTCCTTGCCCTGCAGCAGATCGAAGGCCGTGTAGGTGCCGGAAATCAGATCGTGGTAGAAGGCGCTGCCCTGGGCGAACACCTTCGGGCCGGGGGCGTAGAAGTTGTTGATCCAGTTGTAGCGCCACAGATTGCCCTGGGCATCGTAGATGTCGGACATCACGTACAGCCAGGTGTCCTCGTCGGCATACAGCACGCGGGTCGGATAGAGGTGGCGGTAGCCTTCCTTCAGCTTGCCTTCCAGCACATGCACGCGATGCAGTTCCCAGCGCACGAAGTCGGGATTCTCATGGCCGGGCTTGAGCAGGTTGGCGTACTTGTTCTCACCCGCCGCCTTGCCTTCGAGCTTGAAGTTGTTGTATGGGATGTACATCTCCTTCTTGCCCACCAGCTTCCAGTTGTAACGCTCGGCCGAACCGTTGTACATGCGCACTTCATCGACGGTCACGGTGTTGGAGGTCGAAGGAATCGGGCTGTCGAAGCCGAAGCCCGGCGCCTGACGCACGCGACGCACCGCCGGGATGTACTGCCAGGCCAGACGGGCGCCTTCTTCCATGGTGAAGTTGTCCATGGTCTTGACGACGGAGCCCTTGTCGCGCAGCGGCATCAGGGTGAGGAGACGCGTATGCGCCGAGATGCCCTCATGCGGCTTGCCGCGCAGCGCGGGGTCGTTGCGGCGGCAGTACTGCCACATCTGCTGCTGGCCCCAGGTGATGTTGCCGTTCGGATAGACCACGGCGGCATCCTCGTCGCGGAACTCGACGTTGACGATGGTCGGGAACATGCCGTTCCACACCGCCTCAAGCCCGGATTTCGGGAAGGGGAAGGGAATCACGCCCATGCCGTAATTGTTGAGCGTCTTGCCATTGGCGCCAAGCTCGGTCGTGGCGCCGTTCTTGGCAACCGTGGTGCAGACTGAATCCTCCATGCGGAAATCGCGATGCGAGGGATAGACGTGCATCTTGTAGGTGTTCGGGTACTTCTTGAACATCGCCTGCTGGCCGGGCGAGAGCTTGTCGGCGTATTGCGCCAGGTTCTGCGCGGTGATGGTGAACAGCGGCTTCTCGTTGGCATACGGGTCGATCGGATGCTTGCCGATTTCGGTGGTCATGCCGGGGCCCGGGCCGAGCCACTTGCCGGTGAATTCAGCCACGCCGCTGGCCGAGCCAGCTTTTTCGGCACCCATGCAGGTCAGGTCCTTGCCCAGCCGGGCGAGCTCTTCCGGCGTTGCCTTGGCATGGACGGTACCGGCGGCACCCAGCATGGCGGCTACGGAAACTGCGATTTTCAGATACTTGAATTCCATTGTTACTCCCCCGACTTGATTTTGTTGCTTATAAGAAAACAGAAGGAACCAATCTCTTCCCTTGCCAAAGGGCTTCAGCGCTGCTGAACGCATAGAGAGGCACTGGCGTGCCGGATGCCGAAGCTGGCAAGAAAATTATAGCCACAAAAAATTGACCAAGTGAGTAATTTCTTTGTAACACGAGATTTCATGGGTGCAGTCACGCCACAATATACCCGCGCACCCGTGATACCGGATGCGCCTTGCCTGAGCCTGGGCAAGGCCTGGCTTATTTATCCTGCCTCGAGTGCCACTTGTGTTTCCAGCCAGCGTTCTTCCGTTTGCGCAATCGCCGCGCCGAGTTCTCCGCGCCGTTGCTGCAATGCCTGGGCCAATGCCGCATCGCTGCCGGCAGTGTAGAGGGAAGGATCGGCCAGACGCGTTTCCAGCAGCGCCATTTCCGCCTGCCAGGCGGCCAGTTGCCTTTCCAGTTTGTCGGCTTCCTTTTGCAGGGTGCGCTGCTGATTTTGCTGTCGCTGTTGCTCGGCGCGTTTTTCGCGGTTGCCGGGCGCGCCCGCGCCGCTGTTGACGGCAGCAGCGGATTCCCGGGGCGCGCTGCTGGTGGCAGCTCGCTGCGTGGCCAGCCAGCGGGCGTAATCGTCGAGGTCGCCATCGAAGGGATTGGCGGCGCCATCCGCCACCAGCCACAGTTCGTCGGCGGTGGTTTGCAGTAGATGGCGGTCATGCGAGACCAGCACCACGCAGCCTTCGTACTCCTGCAGCGCGAGATTCAGCGCCTCGCGCATTTCCAGGTCGAGGTGGTTGGTCGGCTCGTCGAGCAGCAGCAGGTTGGGGCGTTGCCAGATCAGCATGGCCAGCGCCAGACGCGATTTCTCTCCGCCGGAAAAGCGGCCGCAGGCGGCCGTGGCCTGGTCGCCACGGAAGTCGAAGCTGCCGAGGTAACTGCGCAGCTCCGCTTCGCGCGTTCTCGGGTCGAGGCGGATCATGTGTTGCAGGGGTGTCTCGTCGGGGCGCAATTGTTCGAGCTGATGCTGGGCGAAGTAGCCGATTTTCAAATCCTTGGCCGCCACGCGGGTGCCGGCTTGCGGCGCGAGTTGACCGGCGAGCAGTTTCACCAGCGTCGATTTGCCCGCGCCGTTGCGGCCGAGCAGCGCCAGACGCTGGCCGGGGCGCAGGGTCAGCGTGACCTGGTCGATGATGCGCCGCTCGCCGTAGCCGGCCGCTGCCTTTTCCAGCACCAGCAAGGGATCGGGTGCCGCCTCGGTGTCGCGAAAGCGGAAAGTGAAGGGGGTGTCGACATGCGCTGCCGCCGCGTCTTCCATGCGCGCCAGTGCCTTGATGCGGCTTTGCGCCTGGCGTGCCTTGGTGGCCTTGGCGCGGAAGCGTTCGATGTAGCTGGTCAGGTGCGCTCGCTCGCGCTGCTGCTTCTCGAACATCGCCTGCTGCAGGGCGAGCTGGGCGGCGCGCTGGCGCTCGAAATCGCTGTAGCCGCCGCTGTAGAGTTTGATCTGCCGGTTTTCCAGATGCAATGTGTGATCGACCACCGCATCGAGGAAATCGCGGTCGTGCGAAATCATCAGCAGCGTGCCGGGATAGCTCTTCAACCAGTCTTCCAGCCACAGCACGGCATCCAGGTCGAGGTGGTTGGTCGGCTCGTCGAGCAGCAATAAATCCGAGCGGCACATCAGGGCGCGCGCCAGATTCAGGCGTACCCGCCAGCCGCCGGAAAAATCCGCCACCGGGCGAACGAAGTCGGCGTCCGAAAAACCGAGGCCGTGCAACAGCGCGGCGGCGCGGGCGCGGGCCGCGTAGCCGCCGATTTCGCCGAGGCGGCCATGCAGCTCGCCGATGCGCTGACCGGCGGCCGCGTCGGAACTGGGACTGGAACTGGATTCGAGTGCGGCCAGCTCGGCTTCGATGCGGCGCAGTTCGGCATCGCCGTCGAGCGTGAATTCGAGCGCCGCATCGGGCAGCGCCGGCGTTTCCTGGGCGACATGGGCGACGACCCAGGCGGCAGGGATTTCCAGGTCGCCGCATTCGGCGTGCAGCTCATTGCGCAAGAGCGCCAGGAAGGAGGACTTGCCGCTGCCGTTGGCGCCGATCAGGCCGACTTTCCAGCCCGGATGCAGTTGCAGGTTGGCATCCTCGACCAGCATCCGGCCGCCCCGGGCGAAGCCCAGCTTGCGCAGCAATATCATGCGCCGCCCCGTTCGCGCCAGGCCTGATCCATGTCGATGAAGACGAAGGGGCCTTGCTGGGCAGGAAACTTGCCGCGCCGTTCCGCGTAAGCGGCTTCCAGCGCGGCCAGGTCGGCCGCTTCGTCGCCCGTCGGCTGATAAAAGCCGATGATGCCCACTTCGCGCCGGGCGTAATCGATGCAGCCCAGCGCCAGAGGCACTTCAGCCGTCAAGGCCAGGCGGTAGAAGCCGCTCTTCAGATGATTCACCGTGCCGCGCGTGCCTTCCGGCGTGATCGCCAGATAGAAACGCGCATGGTTTGCATAGGCCTGCACCATTTGCTCGACGAAACCGGTGCGCTCGCGCCGGTTTACCGGCACGCCGCCCAGCGCCCGGAAGAAAGGCCCGGCCAGGCCGGCGAACAGCGTGTCCTTGGCGGCCCAGCGGATCGGCAGGCGCGAAGCAAAACGGAACAGGATGCCGATGATGAAATCCCAGTTCGAGGTATGCGGATAGACCATGATCACCGCCTTGGCCGTGCTCATCGGCGGTTCGATCACGCGCCAGCCAGCCAGGCGCAGCGCCCCGCGGCACAACCAGGAAAAAAGATTCCAGCCCGAGTTCATGCGCTCACTCTATTCCCTGGCTGGCCAGATAGTCCTCGTAGTTGCCGTGGTAGTCGATGATGCCGCCGTCCCTGATTTCGAAAATGCGCGTGGCGATGGAGGAGACGAATTCGCGGTCATGGGAGACGAAGATCAGCGTGCCGGTGTACTTGGCCAGCGCGGTGTTGAGCGATTCGATGGATTCCATGTCGAGGTGGTTGGTCGGCTCGTCCATCAGCAGCACGTTGGGCTGCATCAGGATCAGCTTGCCGAAGAGCATGCGTCCCTGCTCGCCGCCGGAAAGCACTTTGACCGACTTCTTGCCGTCGTCCCCGGTGAACAGCAGGCGGCCCAGGGTGCTGCGCACGATCTGCTCGTCGTCGCCCGCTCGCGCCCAGCGCTGCACCCAGTCGACGAGGGTTTCATCCTGGGCGAAATCCTCCGAATGATCCTGGGCGAAATAGCCCGGCCGCGCCTTTTCCGCCCATTTCACCGTGCCGCTCTGTGGCGTCAGGCCGCCCAGCGCGGGACCGGCCAGGCAGCGCAGCAGCGTGGTCTTGCCGACACCGTTTTCGCCGATGATGGCGACTTTCTCGCCGGCTTCGATGATGGTGCTGAAATCGGCGAACAGGGTCCGGTCGTAGCCGTGGCGCAGGTTCTCGATTTCCACGGCCTGGCGATGCAGTTTTTCCTTGTCGTCGTATTCGAAGCGGATCCACGGATATTGGCGCGAGGACGGCTTGACATCGTCGACCTTGATCTTCTCGATCAGCTTGGCGCGCGAGGTGGCCTGGCGCGCCTTGGACTTGTTGGCCGAGAAGCGGCGGACGAATTCCTGGAGTTCCTGCACCCGCTCCTTGGCCTTGGCGTTGGCCGCCAACTGGCGGCTACGGGCGGCGGTGGAGGCTTCCATGTAGTCGTCGTAATTGCCCGGGTACACCTTCAGCGTGCCGTAATCCAGATCGGCCATGTGGGTGCACACCTGGTTGAGGAAGTGGCGGTCGTGGGAAATGATGATCATCGTGCTCTCGCGTTCGTTGAGCACGTTCTCCAGCCAGCGGATGGTGTTGATGTCGAGGTTGTTGGTCGGTTCGTCGAGCAGCAGGATGTCGGGATTGGCGAACAGCGCCTGGGCCAGCAGCACGCGCAGCTTCCAGCCCGGAGCGACGGCACTCATCGAGCCGAAATGCTGCTCGGTCGGAATGCCCACGCCATGCAGCAGCTCGCCGGCGCGCGCCTCGGCGGTATAGCCGTCGTACTCGGCAAAGCGGCCTTCCAGCTCGGCGGCGTGCAGATAATCCTCTTCGCTGGCTTCGGGATTGGCGTAGATCGCATCCTTTTCCTGCATGCAGGCCCACATTTCCTGGTGACCCTGCAGCACCACGTCGAGCACGCGCTGCTCCTCGTAGGCGAACTGGTCCTGCTTGAGGAAGGCCATGCGTTCGTGGGCGTCGAGCGCGACGTTGCCGGCCGTGGCTTCGAGCGTGCCGGCGAGGATTTTCATCAGCGTGGACTTGCCCGAGCCGTTGGCCCCGATCAGGCCGTAGCGGTTGCCTTCGCCGAACTTGACGGAAATGTTTTCGAACAGGGGCTTGGCCCCGAACTGCATGGTGATGTTGGATGCGACGAGCACGGTATGTGTATCCTGTTTCTATATTCTGTATTCCGCCCGGGATGAGCGGCCGCCAGAGCGCAGGCATGACCCGGCAGCTAGCAGGCGGCATGAAGCCGGACATTTTATCCGGTTTGCCGTGATTACGCGGGATACAGGCGCATTTGCCGGTCGGCCGCGGCGGGTTTTTCCACCCAGGCCGCGCCACTTCGCGCCATTTGCCAAACCCCAACATCCTTTATACTGGGCGCCTCTTTTCCCCTGACCCGATCACCCGCGCGCATGACCATCAAATCCGACAAATGGATTCGCCGCATGGCGGAAACCTACCAGATGATCGAGCCTTTCGAGCCCGGCCAGGTGCGCGAGATCGACGGCCGGCGCATCGTCTCCTATGGCACGTCCAGCTATGGTTACGACATCCGCTGCTCGAACGAATTCAAGCTGTTCACCAACATCAACAGCACCATCGTCGATCCGAAGAACTTCGACCAGAACTCCTTCGTCGAGGTCAATGCCGATCACTGCATCATCCCGCCGAATTCCTTCGCCCTGGCGCGCACCGTCGAGTATTTCCGCATCCCGCGCAATGTGCTGACCGTCTGTCTGGGCAAGAGCACCTACGCGCGCTGCGGCATCATCGTCAATGTCACACCCTTCGAGCCGGAGTGGGAAGGTTACGTGACGCTGGAATTCTCCAACACCACGCCGCTGCCCGCCAAGATCTACGCCGGCGAAGGCTGCGCCCAGGTGCTGTTCTTCGAATCCGACGAAGTCTGCGAGACGTCTTACAAGGATCGCGGCGGCAAGTATCAGGGCCAGGTCGGCGTCACGCTGCCCAAGATATAGTCCTGCAGGGATTTGGGTTTCCTTCGGTCATGAGGGGGTGAGGAACGTACGTTGCGTACTTCCGTATTTCCACACGCGCCGATTCACGATTCGCTTCTTCCACTCACTCCTTACTCCGCACGGAGCCCTCCATGAAATTCCGCTTTCCCGTCGTTATCATCGACGAAGATTTCCGTTCCGAGAATGCTTCCGGTCTGGGTATCCGTGCGCTGGCGAATGCCATCGAGGCGGAGGGCATGGAAGTGCTCGGCGTGACCAGCTATGGTGATCTGGCTTCCTTCGCCCAGCAGCAAAGCCGCGCTTCGGCCTTCATCCTTTCGGTGGATGACGAGGAGCTGGCGCACGAGGAAGAGGAAACGATTGCCGAGTTGCGCGCCTTCGTCAATGAAATCCGTGCCAAGAATGCCGAGATTCCGCTCTTCCTGCACGGCGAGACGCGCACCAGCCGGCACATCCCCAACGACATCCTGCGCGAGCTGCACGGCTTCATCCACATGTACGAGGATACGCCGGAGTTCATCGCGCGCAGCATCAAGCGCGAGGTCAAGGACTATCTCGATTCGCTGCCGCCGCCGTTCTTCCGCGCCCTGGTGAATTACGCCGGTGACGGCTCCTATTCCTGGCATTGCCCGGGGCATTCCGGCGGCGTGGCTTTCCTGAAGAGTCCGGTCGGCCAGATGTTCCACCAGTTCTTCGGCGAGAACATGCTGCGCGCCGACGTCTGCAACGCCGTCGAGGAGCTCGGCCAGTTGCTCGACCATACCGGCCCGGTCGCCGCTTCCGAGCGCAATGCGGCGCGTATCTTCAACTGCGACCATCTCTACTTCGTCACCAACGGCACTTCGACCTCGAACAAGATCGTCTGGCATTCGACGGTCGCGCCCGGCGACATCGTCATCGTCGATCGCAACTGCCACAAGTCCATCCTGCACTCCATCATCATGACCGGCGCGATCCCGGTGTTCCTGATGCCGACGCGCAACAACTACGGCATCATCGGGCCGATTCCGAAGGAAGAGTTCAGTTGGCAGAACATCCAGAGGAAGATCGCCGCCCATCCCTTCGCCAGCCAGGTGCAGGGCAAGCCGCGCGTGCTGACCATCACCCAGAGCACTTACGACGGTATTCTCTACAACGTCGAGGATATCAAGGCGGAGCTCGATGGCAGGATCGACACGCTGCACTTCGACGAAGCCTGGCTGCCGCACGCCGCCTTCCATGATTTTTACGGCGACTACCACGCTATCGGCGCCGACCGGCCGCGCTGCCGGGAGTCGATGGTGTTTTCGACGCAATCGACGCACAAGCTGCTTGCCGGTCTGTCGCAGGCTTCGCAGATCCTCGTCCAGGATGCCGAGAACGGCAAACTCGACCGCGACGTGTTCAATGAGGCCTATCTCATGCACACCTCGACCTCGCCGCAGTATTCGATCATCGCCTCCTGCGACGTCGCCGCGGCAATGATGGAAGCGCCGGGCGGCACCGCGCTGGTCGAGGAGTCGATTGCCGAAGCGCTCAACTTCCGCCGTGCCATGCGCAAGGTCGACAAGGAGTGGGGAACCGACTGGTGGTTCCAGGTGTGGGGGCCGAGCGATCTTTCCGAGGAAGGCATCGAGGAACGCGAAGCCTGGATGCTCAAGGCCGGCGACCGCTGGCATGGTTTCGGCAATCTCGCCAAGGGTTTCAATCTGCTCGATCCGATCAAGGCCACGGTGATCACGCCGGGCCTGGACGTCGGCGGCGATTTCTCCGACGACATCGGCATCCCCGCCGCCATCGTCACCAAATATCTCGCCGAGCATGGAGTGATCGTCGAGAAGTGCGGCCTCTACAGCTTCTTCATCATGTTCACCATCGGCATCACCAAGGGCCGCTGGAATACCCTGGTGACCGCGCTGCAGCAGTTCAAGGACGATTACGACAGCAATCAGCCGCTGTGGCGCGCGCTGCCGGAGTTCGTCACCAAGCATCCGCGCTATGAGCGCGTCGGCCTGAAGGATCTATGCATCCTGATCCATACCGTCTACAAGGGCAACGACGTGGCGCGTCTGACCACCGAAATGTACCTGTCCGACATGGTGCCGGCGATGCGTCCGGCCGATGCCTTTGCCCGCATGGCCCACCGCGAGATCGACCGGGTCGCCATCGACGAACTCGAGGGACGCATCACCAGCGTGCTGCTGACGCCTTATCCGCCCGGCATTCCGCTGCTGATTCCCGGCGAGCGCTTCAACCGCACCATCGTCCGCTACCTGCAGTTCGCCCGCGACTTCAACGAACGCTTCCCCGGCTTCGAGACCGACATCCACGGCCTGGTCAAGGAAGTGGATATGGACAGCGGCAAGGTGAACTACTACGTGGATTGCGTGCGTCAGGACGTCTAGTGTAGTGTTGCGTTGCACGCTGATTGGTGCATAAAGAACCATACATTTGTCGTCCCCGCGAAAGCGGGGACCCAGGTACGTACTGGATTCCCGCCTGCGCGGGAATGACGAAGCTAATATTTATATATTCCGTCAAGAATGCAGCACGACACTAGCAGCGCCGCGCGGCTTTCAATGCTCCGACTGCGGCCTCAACTGCGTTCGTAAGTCACGAAGGCATAGTCGAAACCTGCTTCGGCGCGGTGCCGTTCGCGTGAGGTTTCCCGCCAGATGCGCTGGTCGACGGCCGGGAAACGGGCATCGCCGGCGAAATCCCGGTCGATTTCGGTGAGCTGCAGGCGTTGTGCGAGCGGCAGGGCCAGGCGGTAGATTTCGGCGCCGCCGATGACGAAAATTTCCTGGTCTTCTTCGCGCGCTGCAGCGGCGATGGCCTGTTCCAGCGTGCTGGCCGTCGTCGCGCCGCTGGCGACATACTGCGGATCGCGGCTGATGACGATGTTGCTGCGTCCCGGCAGCGGGCGGCCGAGCGACTCCCAGGTCTTGCGCCCCATGATGACCGGATGGCCGAGGGTCAGCGCCTTGAAGCGCCTGAGGTCTTCGGGCAGGCGCCAGGGCAGGGCGTTGTCGAGGCCGATCACGCCGTTGCGGGCGACGGCGGCGATCAGGGTCAGATGGGGCGAGGGAGGCATGTCGCGGCTCTTGCATGGAGGAGAGCGGCGGATTATCCCATCAAGCCGGTTCCGGAGCGGCAGTCGCCGGGAAACATGGGAGAATTCCGCGGTTGTTCGCCCTATTGCCGGCCGGGTGGCCGGTTATCATCGGCGAGTTTGGCGCATTGTGCGCATCGTGCGAATTGTGCGGGTGTCGTGGGGCGCCCACGGTTCCATGACTGGCGCGGTTGCCAGCGCAGGCCCGGAAACAGAGCAGCGGAAACGCAGAGAACGCGATAAACGGACGACACATTTTGGATCTGGCAAATTTCAGCGCATTCAGCGCGCGGGATGCAGTCATACTGGGGATCGGCGTGGCCGCCGTCTACCTGCTGATCGCGCTGCTGCGTCTGAGCCAGATCCGGCGACCGGGCAAGCGGCCGGCGAATCGGCTTTCGCCTTCGTTTGCGGCAGAGGCCAGGGAGCCTGGCACGGCGGCCAGTCTGCCGGAAGATCCCTGGGGTGGGCCGGTCGAGCCAAAGCCATTCGCTGCATCCGAAGCGACCTACGTCGACAATGTGGACAGCAGCACACCCGGCGTGCCCCTGTTCGAATTCCAGTTGTTCCGCAACCAGATTGAAGCCGAGCTGCTGCAGTTGCGGCAGGAGATTGCCACCTTGCACGAGGCGCTTGCCCAGTTGAGCGTCGCGCGGCGCATTTCGCCGCAATACAACGAAGCCATGCAGCTCGCCCAGCGCGGCGCCTCGGCGCAGATGATTGCAGACCAGTGCGCCATTTCGCTCGGCGAGGCCGAACTGGTCGCCGCCCTCGGCCGCGATCAGCAGAACTACCAGGAATCCCGCGAATATCCGGAGCGGCAGGAATATCAGGAACATCAGGAACATCAGGAGTATCCCAATCATGGCGAGCGATACGAACCCAGACATTGATGCCGCAGGCGACAGGGACGAGGAGGGCGCCAATGATTTCAAGCGCCACCTGTTGCTGCGCGCCGGCATCGCCGCCCTGCTGATTGCCGTGCTGCTGGCCGGCCTGATGCTGTTCGATGAGGCGAATACACCCAAGCCCAAGTCAGCGGACACGGCGGACAATCTCGCCGAGGCGCCGACCCGGCCGACCCGCTCGAACATGCCGCCGCCCTCGACAGCCGGGCTGCAGGTGCCGCCGCTGACCGAGGACGCGGCGGCCGGGGCGGTGGACGTCGAGAAGGCCACGGAGGCCGAGGAAGCCGGGGAAGCCAAGGCAGCGGATGTCGTCGAGGAAACCAGCGCCGCGCCGGAATTCAGCACGCCGCCCGAGCGTCCGCTGACCAAGCCTGCCACGGCGCGGCTGGCTACACTCAGGCCCCAGGCGGCCGGCATGCCCGAGCAAGTCCAGCCCGGTCTGCGCAGTGAGGCGAGCAGGGAGCTCAAGCGTCAGGCGCGGCCGGCGTTGGCGCCAGCTTCGGCCTCCCGTCCGCTGAGCCAGGCCGCCGCGCGCGCGACGACTGCGGGCAAAGGCTACCTGCTGCAACTGGGTGTCTTCAACAACCTGACGCATGCCGAAGAACTACGCGCCAAGCTGGAACTCAACGGCATCCCGGCGCAGATCGAAGCACGCGTACAGGCCGGCCCCTATGCCAGCCGCGAAGAAGCCGAGCAGATGCGCGGCAAGCTGCGTCAGTTGGGCCTGGAAGAAGCCGTGCTGGTAGCTACGAAAAAATGACGATCCATGGATATCTTCCTGAAAGGAAGGAGAGGAAACCCGCATGAACATTGAAAGTCCCCGCTTCGGCACTCTGCAGATCGAGCCCGGCAAGATCATCGACTTTCCACACGGCCTGGCCGGGTTTGAGGACAACCGGCGCTTTTCGCTGTTTCATCCGGAGGAACAGACGCCGCAGTCGAAATATTTCATCCTGCAATCGCTGGACGATCCCGAAATCGCCTTTCAGATCACCGATCCGGCCCGGCTGGGCTTCAGCTACGAGATCGAGCTGAACGACGAGGAAAGCGCGCTGCTCAAGCTCACCGATCCGGGCGAGATTGCCGTTGCCGTCATCGTCTGGCGTGATGCCGAAGTCGACGCCAATCCTCAGGGCACCCTACGTGCCAGCCTGAAGGCGCCGCTGCTGATCAATACGCGCGAGCGGCTTGGTCTGCAGCATGTCTTCACCAGGCTCGATTGCACTTTGCCGAATTCAAATTCGAATTCCTGACATGACCCGAACCATCATCACGACGGCCGATGCACCGGCCGCTATCGGTATTTATTCGCAGGCCGTCCAGGTTGGCGATACGGTGTATCTGTCCGGCCAGATCGGCCTGCATCCGCAGAGCATGCAGCTCGAGGACGGCATCGAAGCGCAGATCAATCGCGTCTTCGAGAACCTCAAGGCCGTGGCCGAGGCGTCATCGAGCAGCCTCGATGACGTCGTCAAACTGAATGTCTATCTCACCGACATGAGCAACTTCGGCAAGGTCAACGAAATCATGGCGCGCTATTTCACCCAGCCTTACCCGGCGCGCGCCGCCGTCGGCGTCAGGGAACTGCCGCGCGGCGCGCTGGTCGAGGCGGATGCGGTACTGGTGAAAAGCCCGAGGTGAGGCGTGAGGCGTGGCAAGTGCGGCAAAGCCCAAATCCAAACCTGAAGCCAAAGCCGCGCATGGCCTGAGCGGCAGGCTCGCCAAACTGGGCATCCGCAGCGATGCCGAATTGATCCTCCATCTGCCGCTGCGCTACGAGGACGAAACTTGCATCACCCCGCTCGACCGGCTCCATGAAGCGCCGCCCGGCGAGCCGATCCAGGTCGAAGTCGAGGTCGTCTCCACCGAAATCGCCTTTCGCCCGCGCCGCCAGTTGATCAGCCGGGTACGCGATGCGCGCGCTGGCGACGGCATGCTTGCCGGCGTGCTCGTCGTGCGTCTGCTGAATTTCTACCCCAGCCAGCAGAAGCAGTACGCGCCCGGCGCCCGGCTGCGCCTGTTCGGCGAAGTGCGCGATGGCTACTTCGGCCCCGAGATGGTGCATCCGCGCGCCGTCGCCGTGACCGACGATACGCCTTTGCCGAGCGCGCTGACGCCCATCTACCCGACCACCGCCGGCCTGGCGCAGGGCACGCTGCGGCGTCTGATCGAGCGCGCCCTGCAACGCGTCGCGCTGACCGATACCCTGCCCGACGAAATACGCGCAGCGCATGGCCTGATGCCCTTTGGCGAGGCCATCCGCATGCTGCACCAGCCGCCCGCCGCACTCTCTGCCGAGGCGCTGGAAGCCAGGAACCGCGCGGCCTGGCGCCGCATCCGCTTCGACGAGCTGCTCGCCCAGCAGATCTCGCTGCGCCGCGCCTACACCACGCGCCGGGCGCACGGCGCGCCGCGGCTGGCCGCGCGGACGGAGCCGGACGCCCTGACCGAACGCTTTCTTGACGCGCTGCCGTTCCGTCTCACCGTCGCCCAGCAACGCGCCTGGCGCGAGATTGCCGCCGATCTCGCCCAGCCGCATCCGATGCAGCGCCTGCTGCAGGGCGACGTGGGCAGCGGCAAGACGGTGATCGCCGCGCTGGCCATGCTGCAGGCGGTAGACAACGGCTGGCAGGGGGCGATGATGGCGCCGACCGAAATTCTTGCCGAACAGCATTACGGCAAACTCAGCCAGTGGCTGGCGTCGCTCGGCGTCGAAGTCGCCTGGCTCGCCGGCAGCCTGAAAAAAGCCCGGAAAACGGCGATGCTGGAAGCCGTGCGCAGCGGTCGCGCCGCCGTGGCCGTGGGCACCCACGCGCTGATCGAAGAGTGCGTCGATTTCGCCCGTCTGGGCGTGGCGGTCGTCGATGAGCAGCATCGTTTCGGCGTGCGCCAGCGCCTGTCCCTGCGGCAGAAGGGCAAAGCGCAGGGCAGCGCCGACAGCCAGGGCGCGCCGCATCAATTGATGATGTCGGCCACGCCGATCCCGCGCAGCCTGGCGATGAGCTACTACGCCGACCTGGATGTCTCGGTGATCGACGAACTGCCACCGGGCCGCACGCCGGTGGCCACCCGCCTGGTTGCCGACGGCCGCCGTGGCGAAGTCGTCAGCCGCGTGCATCTGGCCTGCAGCAAGGGGCGGCAGGCTTACTGGGTGTGCCCGCTGATCGAGGAATCGGAAACCCTGCAATTGCAGACGGCGCTGGATACATACGAGCGTCTTGGCGCCGAACTGCCCGACCTGCGCGTCGGCCTGGTGCATGGCCGCCTCAAGCCGGCGGAAAAATCGGCGGTGATGGCCGCCTTCGTCGCCAACGAAATCCAGGTGCTGGTGGCCACCACGGTGATCGAAGTCGGCGTCGATGTGCCCAACGCCAGCCTGATGGTCATCGAGCACGCCGAGCGTTTCGGCCTGGCCCAACTGCATCAACTGCGCGGCCGGGTCGGCCGTGGTGCCGCCGAATCCACCTGCGTCCTGCTCTACAGCCGGCCGCTCGGCCAAATGGCGCGCGACCGCCTCAAGGTCATTTACGAAAATACCGATGGCTTCGAGATCGCCCGCCAGGACCTGGCCCTGCGCGGCCCCGGCGAATTCATCGGCGCCCGGCAAAGCGGCATGCCGCTGTTGCGCTATGCCGACCTCGACGACGCTGAACTCGTCGAGCGGGCTCGGCAGGTTGCCGAGCAGTTGATGCGCGATCATCCGGTTGCCGAGCGAGCGCATTTGCAGCGGTGGTTGGCGGGGAGGGAGGAGTTGTTGAAGGCCTGAAGGTCGGGATTTCGTTTTCTTCTTGGTGGGTGATTTGGGATTGGCGGGTTGTTTTCTGACGGAGCGCTGAAGCCGGGACTCGCCCCGGCGGGCGACCTACTTTCTTGTCGCGACAAGAAAGTAGGCAAAGAAGCGCCCCCAGTGCGCCGGCCCTTCGGGCTTCCCTCGCTCCGCCAGCGCCGGGCGGCCGGTTTCTAAACTCGCTGCGCTCGAACAACGAAACCGGAAACCCCCGCCCGGCACTGGCTACGCTCGGCGGCGCACAGGGGACTGAGAAGCGTCGTAATTCAACGGACAGAGCGCGGCGCGTTGCGCCGGGTAAGTGGGTGTCGTGTTGCGCGCTACATTCGTCGTCCCCGCGAAAGCGGGGACCCAGGAACGTACTGGATTCCCGCTTTCGCGGGAATGACGAAGTTGCCGATATATTCCAGCCGATTTGGTGTTTGGCTTTTCAACCCCCACGCGTTGAGCAGCACCCCCTTTCCCCTGTGTCTCGCCGAGTTTCACCGCCGCCGAGCGGGGCTTTCCGGTTTCGTGTGTCTGAGCGCAGCGAGTTTAGAAACCGGCCGCTCGACGGCGGCGAAACTCGGGCAGCCCGCAGGGCCGAGACACCGGGGTGCGCTTCTTTGCCTACTTTCTTGTCGCACGACAAGAAAGTAGGTCGCCCGCCGGGGCGAGTCCCGGCTTCAGCGCACCGTAAGAAAATAATCCAGTAAGCCCAAATCATCCACCGCAGCGAAATTCCGGTATCGGTGCTCTCGTCTCCAAGACGAATCCCGTTTCCCCACCCTCAATGCAACACCCTCGGCATCGAAAGCACAAACTCCGCAATCGGTGCCTCGAAACTGGTGCCGTCCTCGGCAGTCATCTGGTAGCTGCCGCGCATGGTGCCGACGGGCGTGGTCAGGGCGCAGCCGCTGGTGTATTCGAAATTCTGCCCCGGTTGCAGCAGCGGCTGGTGGCCGACCACGCCCAGGCCACGCACTTCCTGCACGCCGCCTTCGGCATCGGTGATGATCCAGTGACGGCTGATCAACTGGGCGGCGACGGTGCCGGTGTTGCGGATGTCGATGGTGTAGGCGAAGACATGGCGTCCTGCCGCCGGATCGGATTGTTCGGGCAGGTATTGCGTGTTCACGCTGACGCTGATTTCGTATTTCTTGCTCTCGGCCATGCGTGTATTGCACACGAAAAAACATCGCGGCGAAACAGCTAACTGCAGCGTGAATCCGCTTCAGTTCTGCCGCAATTCTTCGGGCAGGGCGCGGCGGTAAGTTAAAATCCGCAACTCCATGAATTCGTGAATCCATCTTCTGGGACTCTGCCATGAGCGCTACCTATCGCATCGCCCCGAGTCTGCTTTCCGCCAATTTCGCCCGTCTCGGCGAGGAAGTCGAAAACGTCGTCGCCGCCGGCGCCGACTGGATCCATTTCGACGTGATGGATAACCACTATGTCCCCAATCTGACCATCGGCCCGCTGGTTTGCGAGGCGATACGGCCGCTGACGCCGGCGCCGATCGACGTGCATCTGATGGTCAAGCCGGTGGATCGCATCATTCCCGATTTTGCCAAGGCCGGCGCCAACATCATCACGTTTCATCCGGAAGCTTCCGAGCACATCGACCGCTCGCTGGCGCTGATCCGCGACTGCGGTTGCCAGGCCGGGCTGGTCTTCAATCCGGCCACGCCCCTGCATTACATGGATCACGTCATGGACAGGCTCGACCTGGTTCTGCTGATGTCGGTGAACCCCGGCTTCGGCGGCCAGAGCTTCATTCCCGGTACGCTCGACAAGCTGCGCCAGACGCGCGCGAAGATCGACGCCTACACGGCGCGCACGGGGCGGCGCATTCTGTTGGAAATCGACGGCGGCGTGAAGGTCGACAACATCGCCGAAATCGCCCGCGCCGGGGCCGATACCTTCGTCGCCGGTTCGGCCGTGTTCGGCGCCGGCAAGGACGACGATGCGCATCGCTACGACAGCATCATCGGTGCCTTGCGCGGCGAGCTGGGCAAGCTCTGAGCCGGCGTCGGACGGAATGAACGCTGGATGAACGCTGCGCTGCCTCCTTCCTTCCGCGTGCGCGCGGTGCTGATCGACCTCGACGGCACGCTGGTCGATAGCGTGCAGGATCTGGCCGCCGCCGCCAACGCCATGCTGGCCGAGTATGGCCGCGCTGCGCTCGCGGTCGACACGGTACGCAGCTACGTCGGTCGCGGCATTGCCAATCTGGTGCAGCGCTGTTTCGGCAGCGAGCCGGTGCCGGAGGGCGCGCTGGCGGCCTTCCGCCGACATTACCGCCAGACCAATGGCCGGCAGGCGCATGTCTATCCCGGCGTGATCGAAGGTCTGCAGGCCATGCGGGCGCTGGGCCTGCCGCTGGCCTGCGTCACCAACAAGGCAGAGGCTTTCGTGCCGCCGCTGCTGGACGCAATGGGACTGGCCGGATTTTTCGATTTGCTGGTCTGCGGCGACACCGTGCCGCGCGTCAAGCCCGATCCGTTGCCGCTGCTGCACGCCTGCGAACGCTTCGCCGTCGCGCCGCAGGAGGCGCTGATGATCGGCGATTCGCTGAATGACGTGCGCGCCGCGCGGGCGGCCGGCTGTCCGGTGATTTGCGTGCCCTATGGCTACAGCGAAGGCCGCAGCCTCCAGGCGGCCGACTGCGATGCTATAGTCCCGACGCTCGCAGCGGCGGCCCGCCTGCTCGTCCCCGTGCATTCCTGAAACTCATCCATCATGCAAGAAACCGAATTCAAGCGCCTCGCTGCCGCAGGCTACAACCGCATTCCGGTGACGCTGGAAACTTTCGCCGATCTCGATACGCCGCTGTCGATCTATCTCAAGCTGGCCAACCGGCCGAACAGCTTCCTGCTCGAATCGGTGCTCGGCGGCGAACGCTTCGGCCGTTATTCCTTCATCGGCCTGGCCGCCAGCACGCTGCTGCGCGCGCAGGGTTTCAGTGTCGAAGTGCTGTGCGATGGCGTCGTCGTCGAGCGTCACGAGGGCAATCCGCTCGATTTTCTCGCCGAGTATCAGGCGCGCTTCAAGGTTCATGTGCCGGAGGGTTTCCCGCGCTTCTGCGGCGGGCTGGCCGGCTACTTCGGCTATGACGCGATCCGCTATGTCGAAAGCAAACTGGCCGGTTTCGCCAAGCCCGATGAAATCGGCATGCCCGATGTGCTGCTGCTGCAGACCGAGGAGCTTGCCGTCGTCGATACGCTGGCCGGCAAGATTTATCTGATCGTCTATGCCGATCCGGCGCAACCCGATGCCTGGCAGCAGGCGCAGGCGCGCTTGCAGGCATTGGCGGCGCAGTTGCGCAGCCCGCTGGTCATTCCCGAAAGCAAGCCGGCGCCCGGCGGCGAGGCGGTCCGCGATTTCAAGAAAGACGATTATCTGGCCGCCGTGCTGCGCGCCAAGCAGTACATCACCGACGGCGACATGATGCAGGTGCAGATCGGCCAGCGCATCAAGAAACCCTTTGCCGCTTCGCCATTGACGCTGTACCGCGCGCTGCGTTCGCTGAATCCTTCACCCTACATGTACTACTACGACTTCGGCGATTTCCAGGTGGTCGGCGCCTCGCCGGAAATCCTGGTGCGCCAGGAGGCAACAAAGGCCGGCCGCAAGGTCATCATCCGCCCGCTGGCCGGCACGCGCCCGCGCGGCGCCACGCCGGAGCAGGATCGCGCGCTGGCCGAGGAACTGCTGACGGATGAAAAGGAGCGTGCCGAGCACGTCATGCTGATCGACCTGGCGCGCAACGACATCGGCCGCATCGCCCGGACAGGCAGCGTCAAGGTGACAGATCAGATGGTCATCGAGCGCTACTCGCACGTCATGCACATCGTTTCCAACGTCGAGGGCCTGCTCGCGCCGGGCTTCGACAATCTCGACGTGTTTCGTGCCACCTTCCCGGCCGGCACGCTGACCGGCGCGCCCAAGGTGCGCGCGATGGAAATCATCGACGAACTGGAGCCGGTCAAGCGCGGCCTGTATGGCGGCGCCTGCGGTTATCTGAGTTTTTCCGGCGAAATGGATCTGGCGATCGCCATCCGTACCGGCATCGTCAAGAACGGCACGCTCTTCGTTCAGGCCGCTGCCGGCATCGTCGCCGATTCGGTTCCCGAGAGCGAATGGCAGGAAACCGAGAACAAGTCCAAAGCCCTGCTGCGCGCCGCCGAGATGGCCGAAGGCGGACTGGATACGCGGTTTCCTTGAGCGCCGTGTCGCCGCTGTGTCGCTTGTCGCTGCGGCTTATTTCTTCAGGCCGAGGATGTAATCCACCAGTTGTTCGGCTTCGGCCTCGCTGACCGGTACGCGGTCGGCATCGCGCGGCATTTTCAGGTTGCCCCAGTGACGCATCACGCCGGGTCCGGTGGTGCCGGCCTGCACGGCCTTGACGAGGCGGGGACGGGCATCTGCCTGGCCGGCGTAGCGGCGGGCGATGTCCTCGAAGGCGGGGCCGCGTTTCTCGCCCTTGATCTCGTGGCAGTGGAAACACATCTTGTCCGTGGCCAGTTTTTCGATGCTGCTGCTGTCGCCGGCCAGTGCCGGCGTCGCTGCGGCAAAGGCCCATCCCAGTGCGGTGGCTGCCGCTGTCAGGCGCATGTTCATGGAGTCCCCTCGGATTGATTGTTATGAGTTATCGCTGCTTGATGCAGCGAGGCAGTCTTTCATTTATGCCAGACAGTGTCAAGCCGGCAGAAAGAGCGTCAGCAGATCGTTGAGGAAGCGCTGGCCGTGCGGCGTCGGCGCGATGCGCTCATGGTCTACCGTCAGCAATCCCTGCCGGCTCGCGGCAAGCAGGGCATCGGTTTGCGTGGCCAGCGGCAGGCCGGTATGCGCCTCGAACAAGGGCGGCGCAAAGCCCGCGGCAAGGCGCAGGGCGTTCATCATGAATTCGAAGGGGCGCTCGGCGAGGCCGACTGCATGGCGCTCCTGGATGAAGTCTGCGCTGCCGACCGCCGCCAGGTAGTCGCGCGGATGGCGGCGGCGCGCTTCGCGCACGATGCCGCCGGGCGAGGAAATCTTGCCATGCGCGCCGGCGCCGATGCCCAGGTAATCGCCATAGGTCCAGTAATTGAGATTGTGCGCGCAGCGCCGTCCGGCGCGGGCGTAGGCCGAGGTTTCGTAGTGCTCGAAGCCCTGGGCGGCCAGCGTGCTTTCGACCATCTCCTGCATGTCGGCCGCCAGGTCGTCATCGGGCAGCGGCGGCGGCGCGTGATGGAAGGCGGTGTTCGGCTCCAGCGTCAGGTGATAGGCCGACAGATGCGTGCCGCCGTAGCCGGCGGCGCTTTCGATGTCGCGCCGGGCTTCGGCCAGCGTCTGCTGCGGCAGGGCGTACATGAGATCGAGATTGACGTTGTCGAAGTGGCGCAAGGCCAGTTCGATGGCGCGGCGCGCTTCGTCGCCGCTATGGATGCGGCCGAGCGCGGCGAGATGGCGATCGTCGAAACTCTGGATGCCCAGCGACAGCCGGTTGATGCCGGTGGCGCGAAAGGCGGCGAACTTGTCCGCTTCGACGGTGCCGGGGTTGGCTTCCAGGGTGATTTCGGCATCCGCCAGCAGCGGCAGGCGGGCGCGCAGGGCGGCCAGCAGCGCATCGACCGCCTGGGCGGAGAGCAGGCTGGGCGTGCCGCCGCCGATGAACACGCTGACGATGTGGCGTCCCCATATCTGCGGCAGGGCGCTTTCGAGATCCCGGATCAGCGCGGCGAGATATGCCGCCTCGGGAATGCCGCTGCGCGCTTCATGCGAATTGAAATCGCAGTAGGGGCACTTGCGCACGCACCAGGGGTAATGGATGTAGAGCGAGAGCGGCGGCAGCGTGGTCAAGCCGCCGCTGGTGGTCGCGGATGTCGTGGAGGCGGTGGGGGCAGTAGAGACAGCGGAGGCAGCGGTTGCAGCGGCGATGGGGATGAGCGTGCGGCGCTTCATGCGGTGCCGGCGCGCAGGCGCGCGATCAACTGCGCCATGGCCTTGCCGCGATGGCTGAGCCGGTTCTTGCGCGCGGCATCCAGTTCGGCGGCGGTCAGGCCGGTTTCGGGCGCGAGGAACAGGGGATCGTAGCCGAAGCCGCCCTCGCCACGCGCGGCGGCGAGAATTTCGCCATGCCACTCGCCTTCGGCGATCAAGGGTTGCGGATCTTCGGCATGGCGCAGCAGCACCAGTACGCAGACGTAATGGGCGCGCCGGTCGGTCTGGCCGGCCAGCTCATCGAGCAGGTGGGCGTTGTTGCGCGCATCGGATTTCGGCTCGCCGGCGTAGCGCGCCGAATGCACGCCGGGCGCGCCCTGCAGTGCCGATACGCACAGGCCGGAATCGTCGGCCAGCGCTGGCAGGCCGCTGAGACGGCTGGCGTGGCGCGCCTTGGCCAGCGCGTTTTCGACGAAGCTGCAGTGCGGCTCCTCGGCTTCGGCAATGTTCAATGCCGCCTGTGGCAGCACCTCGAAATCGAGCGGCGCCAGCAATTGCGCAAACTCGCGCAGCTTGCCGGCATTGTTGCTGGCGAGGACGATGCGTTTCACGGGCGTGCGGGGCCAGCCAGCGCCGCGCGCTGCAGTTCGATCAGACGCTGGATGCCGTCTTCCGCCAGTTGCAGCAGACGATCCAGTTCGGCGCGGGTAAATGGCGTGCCTTCGGCCGTGCCCTGGACTTCGACGATGCCGCCGCTGCCGGTCATCACCACGTTCATGTCGGTATCGCAACTGGAATCTTCCGGATAGTCCAGGTCGAGCAGCGGCACGCCGTCGACGATGCCCACCGAAACGGCGGCGACGAAATCGCGCAGCGGATTTTCAACCAGCTTGCCGCCGGCAATCAGGCCGCGCACCGCATCGTGCAGCGCCACGCAGGCGCCGGTGATGGCCGCGGTGCGCGTGCCGCCGTCGGCCTGCAGCACGTCGCAATCGAGGGTGATCTGGCGCTCGCCCAGCCGTTTCAGATCCGTGATCGCGCGCAGGCTGCGGCCGATCAGCCGCTGGATTTCCTGGGTGCGGCCGCTCTGCTTGCCTTTCGCCGCCTCGCGCGCCGAGCGGGTGTGGGTGGAGCGCGGCAGCATGCCGTATTCGGCGGTCACCCAGCCTTCGCCCTTGCCGCGTAGAAACGGCGGCACGCTTTCCTCGACGCTGGCGGTGCACAGCACGCGCGTGTCGCCGAATTCGACCAGCACGCTGCCTTCGGCATGGCGGGTGAAATTCCGGGTGATGCGCACGTCGCGCAGTTGATCGGCCTGGCGGCCCGAGGGTCGCGCGGCGGCAGGGTTCTGGTTCATGCGGATTCCTGTGGCGAGGTTGTGGTGGTGAAACGATTCAGGACGGCTTGTCCATATTGCTGGCGCCGGCCAGGCTGCTCGAATCGGCAAGGCTGCTTTCCCATTGCATGGCCAGCAGCGTCAGGTTGTCGCAATGCCTGCCGGCCAGATGTTCGGCCTGATCGAGCAGTTGCGGCACGGCGGCCATCGGCGTATGCGTGGCCAGGGTGCGCACCAGCGCGTCATCGGTGAAGGGCGACCAGACGCCGTCGGTGCACAGCGCGATCACGTCGCCCTTTTGCAGCGGCGTCTTGCGCGAGAACTCGATTTCCGGCGGATTCGGTCCGCCCAGGCAGCTATAGACCAGATTGCGTGCCGGATGGCGGGCGGCTTCCGCCGCGTCGATCTTGCCTTGTTCGAGCAGCATCTTGACGTGCGAATGATCGCGCGTCTGAGCCAGCACGGCAGCGTCGCGAATCACATACAGGCGCGAATCGCCGACATGCGCCCAGTGGGCCGTATTGTTCTGCACCACGCAGGCGATGCAGGTCGTGCGCGGCGCTTCGGACAGACCGTGTTTGCCGGCGTACTGGTTGATCGCCAGATGCGCCTGGCTCAGGCTGCGCGAGAGAAACTGGAAGGGATCGGCGAGCAGCGTGCGGGCCTGGCTTTTGAAGGACTCGCTGAGGGTCTGCACGGCGATCTGCGCGGCCAGCTCGCCGTGCAGATGACCGCCCATGCCATCGGCGACGACCATCAGCAAGGCATCGCGGGTATAGGAATAGTTCATCCGGTCCTGGTTGCTCTTGCGCTTGCCGATGCGGCTTTCCTGGAAGATCGAGAATTTCATGTCTCGTCCTTCCCGGCCTGCCAGGTCGAAGGCGGCGAAGTATCGAACCACGCGGGATCGACGAGATCGAGCAACTCCCCGTTGAGCACTTTCTGCAGGGCGAACACGCTCTGCGGCCGTTCGGCAACCGGCAGCCGCATGCACCAGTCGATCAGCTCCAGCAATTGCAGCGTATAGGCCTTGCGCCAGCGCTGCTGGGCCGGCTCCAGCACTTCGCCCTTGGCGCGCTGCTCGGCGGACAGCGGCGTGCTGCCGGCCAGGCAGGCATACAGGGTGGCGCCAACGGCGTAGATGTCGGTCCATGGTCCCTGCGCCTCGCCCGAGCCGCCGCTGGTCTGCTCCGGCGCGGCATAGCCGGGCGTGTGCACGCTGCCCAGCGCCTGATCGTTGTCGCCCAGTCCCTGGCGCGTGGCGCCGAAATCGAGCAGCACCGGATGACCGTCCATGCGCAGATAGATATTTGCCGGCTTGATGTCCAGATGCAGCAGCTTGCGCATGTGGATTTCGCGCAGGCCGTTGAGCAGGCGGGTGAACACGTTGCGGATGAAAGTCTCGCCGAGCGTGCCCGGATGGCGCTGGATGTGCTCCTGCAGGGTGCGGCCGCGCTCATAGCGCATCACCAGATAGGCGGTTTCATTGGCGCGGAAGAAATTCAGCACGCGCACGACATTTGGATGATCGAGGCCGGCCAGCACCCGGCCCTCCTCGAAAAAACTCTTCATGCCCCGGCGGAAGGAGGCCAGGTTTTCCTCGGCGATGATGGGTACGGGGCTGTCGCCGGTGCGCGTGGCCAGGCGTGCCGGCAGATACTCCTTGATCGCCACCGGCGCGTCGTTGGCGTCGCGGGCCAGATAAACGATGGAGAAACCGCCGTGAGCCAGCTGGCGCTCGATGCGATAGCCGTCGAGCTGAAAGCCGGGCGGCAACGGTTGGATCGGTTGTTGGGACATGGCGCGGGCGTTACACTGTGGCCTGCATTGTCGTAGTCGGAAGCCGCTTTCGTCAAGCCGCAGACCGCAGACCTAGACCTGTTTCCGCATCCACTTTCAGCCCACGGACGAAACCTCGCCATGATCCAAAGCATGACCGGCTACGCAGCCGTGCAACAGGACCTCGGTCCCGTTATCCTCAATCTGGAACTCAAGGGCGTCAATTCGCGCTATCTCGACATCAACTTCCGCGTCGGCGATGAATTGCGCTTTCTCGAAATGCCGCTGCGCGAGATGATCGCCGCGCGGATCGGGCGCGGCAAGCTCGAATGCCGCGGCAGCCTCAGTCCGGCCACCGCCAGTAGCCAGCGCAGCCTGGCGCCGAATCCGGAACTGCTCGCGCAGCTTGCCACACTGCAGGAGCAGGTGCGCCTTACCTTGCCCGCTGCCGCGTCGCTCACGGTGGCCGACATCCTGCGCTGGCCCGGCGTCATCAGCGAACAAACCCTGGCGCAGGACACCCTGCAACGCGAATGCCTCTCCCTTGCCGCGCGCGCCATCGACGAATTCCTCGCCACCCGCGCGCGCGAGGGCCGCAAGCTGGCGGAGATGATCCGCGAGCGCGTCATGCGCATGCGCGAACTGGTGAACGAAGTCGCCCCGCTGCTGCCACGCGCGCTGGCCGATTATCAGGAGCGCCTCGCCACCCGGCTGCGCGAAGCCGTCGCCGCGCTCGACGAAGATCGCATCCGCCAGGAAATCGGCGTCTATGCCGCACGCATCGACGTCGCCGAGGAACTTTCGCGGCTGACCGCTCATCTCGGCGAACTCGAACGCATCCTCGACAAGGGCGGCGCCGTCGGCAAGCGTCTCGATTTCCTGATGCAGGAGCTCAACCGCGAAGCCAACACGCTCGCCTCGAAATCCGTCTCCGCCGACATCACCGCCGCCGCCCTGGAAATGAAGCTCCTCATCGAACAGATGCGTGAGCAGGTGCAGAACCTGGAGTAGATCGAGCGCCGCCTGGCGGCAAATACGCAAGGCACGCTTGATCGCTCCGGTGGCGGCCCGGGTTTGTGTTGTAAAATCCCCCGCGCCGCAGCTTCACGAACCGGCACATGCGCCTGTAGCTCAGTTGGATAGAGTACTGCCCTCCGAAGGCAGGGGTCGGACGTTCGAATCGTCTCAGGCGCGCCATTCCTTGCTGCAGCAAGGAGCCCTGCCAAGCAGGGTACTCACTCCTCTTGCACCTTTTGGCTTCGTCACCGTTTCCGGCGCATTACCCCGTCTTGTGGGAAATTTTGCGGATGAGCAGGGAAGCCGGGGCGGGGCGCTTGAGGATTTCCAGGGTGATGATGCCGTCGTAGATGCGTTGACTCGCAGCGCCTTTGGGCCGCACTTTGGCTTGAAAACCGCCCTGGCCGCGATAGATGTCGCCGTCCTGCACCCAGTTCATGTCGTAGATGTATAGCTTGCGCGCGGCGGTGGTGCGGAACAGGTTGTCGTAATCGTTGCGGATGCGCGTCTTGCCGCCGTTTTCCGCGCGCGCGTTTTCGTCGAACAGGGCGAGAAAGGCTTCCAGGTCGCCCTTTTCATACAGCAGGGTGAATGCGCCCAGCAGGGTGTCCAGGCTTTCCTGGCGGTTGTCGACAGTGGGTTGGGCTTCGGGTGCAGGGGTTGGCGTCGGAGTTGGAGTTACATTCGTCACGATGATCGGGGCTGGCGTGGGCGGCGTTTCAGCGCGCGCGGCAACGGGCGGCGTTGTTGGCGCGACGGGGGCCGCCATTGCCTCCTTGCGGCGCGGTTGCTCTGCGGGCAGTGAGGTTGCGGTGACGGGAAGTCTGGGGAGCGGACTGCTCGCTGTTTGCGGTTTGGCCACAGATGCGGGAGCAGGTGCTGGTGCCGTTGGCCGGGGTGCTGCCAGTGCAGATTTTGCCGATGCGGGCGGTGTGGAGGATGTGGATGCTGTTGGCGGTGCGGAAATGGTAATCGCTTTGGCAGGCAGCGGAATGGTTGCCGTTGTTGTTGCCGCTGCGGCAGTCACGGCGGGAACAGCGGACGGCGCCGTCGCCAGTTTGTCGGCGTCACTCGTTGCAGTCGTGGTTGTTGCCATTGCCATGGCTGGTAATTGCAGGCCACCGGGTGCCTCGGTTGAGGTTTCATCATCCGACCAGGCCGCTGCAAGTTCCTTCAGGCGTTCGATCTGCGGGTTGTCATGCTGTGTCGCCACGGGCGCGGATGTGGCAGGCAGCGCTTGCGCTTGCGAAAAATCATCCCCCATGCCGATGGCGCCCGTCGGCGTCTGGTTGAGATAGACCACGCCAACTGCGGCCATGGCGAGCAGCGCGAAGCCGCCCAGCACGAGTTGCGGCAGGTGCCGGGCCACGCGGGGGGAGAGGATGGGTGTGGCAGGTTCCGGCGCGTGGCGGCGCAGCGTCGGGCGCATCTGCGGCATCTGGATGGCCGCCTGGCGTGCCTGGCGCAATGATAAGTCGTAAGCCGTGCGCGTGGCCGGCTGGCGCAGCGTGGTATAGGCCAGATTGATGCGCGCGGCATGCGCCGCCTTGCGCTCGCTTTCCATTGCCAGCACGCGGCGATCCGGGTGGAACAGGCGCATCAGCAGGCGATGGTTTTCCTTGAGCTCGTCGAGGCTGGCCGTGGGACGCACCCCCAGCACGCGGTAATGGTTTGCATCGTGTGCCAGCAGCACCTGCTCGATGAAGAACAGCGCCGCTTCGCGGACATCCGTCGGGGCGGAGAAGGGCGGCAGTGCCATGCCTTCCGGCAGCGCCGCGCCGCCGGCCAGGCGCAGCAGCAAGCCGATGTCGTCCGGCAGATCGGCCTTGCCGTGCAGCAGCTCGTAAAACTGGCTGGGCGTTTGATGAACGGCAAGCGCGAGCGACAGGCCGTCCGGCAAGCTGCCGTTTCCGTCGCGCCCGCCGTTCATGCCGCTCGTTTCACTCATGCCATCGGGCGTTCCGGCTTGCTTTCGCCGTACTGATAGTAGTAATAGTTATTGTAGTAGCCATAGGAACTGCCGCGCGCGCCCACCTTGGTCAGGATGCCGCCGATCAGCCGGCTGCGCGTGGCGAGCAGCCGCTTCACGGCATTGCGCGCATGATCCCGTCCGGTGCTGCCGGCTTCGACCACCAGCAGCGTGGCCTCGGCCAGACTGCCCAGCAGCGGCGCATCGGCCAGTCCCAGCACCGGCGGCCCGTCGATGAGCACGTGATCGAATTTTTCCGCCGCCAGATTGAGGAATTGCACCATCTTGCTGCTGCCCAGCAGTTCCGCCGGATTGGGCGGCAGCGGCCCGGAAGGCACCAGGAACAGCTTCGGCACATGCGTGGCGCGGGTGATCGCCGCCGGTTGGGCTTCGCCGGCCAGATGATTCGTCAATCCGGTTTCATTGCTGATGGACAGCTTCTTGTGCAGCGAGGCCTTGCGCAAGTCACAGTCGACCAGCAGCACGGTCTTGCCTGCCTGGGCGAAGTGAATGGCCAGGCTCAACGCCGTGGTGCTCTTGCCTTCGCCCATCGAGGTACTCGTCAGCATCAGCACCTTGGGCATGCCTTCCGCCGTGGAGAACTGCAAGGCCGTGCGGATCGAACGGTGTGCCTCGGCAAAGCCCGAGCGGGGATCGGCATTTTCTGTCACCGCCAGTTCCTGACCGTCCGCCGTGCCCTTCACCGCCGGCACGATGCCCAGCACCGGCAGACCGAGCAGCTTCTCCAGATCTTCCGGTTGCTTGATGGTGTCATCCAGATGCTCGAACAGGAAGGCCAGGCCGATGCCGCCGAACAGTCCGAGGAAGGCCGCGATCAGCGCATTGAGCATCACTTTCGGTTTGAACGGCAACAGCGGCACTTCGGCCTTGTCCACCACCGTGATGTTATTCACCCCGACGCCGCCGGCCACGCCGACTTCCTTGTAGCGCTGCAGCAGTCCTTCGTAGAGCTGACGGTTGGTATCCACTTCGCGCTGCAGCAGGTTGTACTGGAAGCTGCGATCCTGCACGTCCAGCACGGTCGATTTGCTCTCCTGCAGCTTGCCGGCAAACAGCGCTTCCTGAGCCAGCGCGGCTTCGTACTTGGCCTTCAGCGCGCCGCGAATGGCGTTGATTTCCTCGTCGATCTTCGCCTGCAGCTCGGCAATCTGCGCTTCTATCTGCTGCATCTTCGGATAGGCCGGCTTGTAGATTTTCAGCCCCTCCTGATAATCGCCCTCCAGTTGGGCCCTGCGCGCCTTGTATTCCTGGATCACCTTGCTTTCCAGCACGGCCGGCAGCGCCGAGGAATCGCCCGCTTGCACCTGTCTGTAGAGCGATTCCGCCTGGATCCGCTCGCCCTGCGCCTTGGCCAGCGCCGTGGTGAACTCCTGCATCGCCTGCGAATCCGGGCTGGGCTGTTTTTCTCCGGGCTTGACGATGCCTTCCTTGCGGGTGAACTCGTTCAGGGCTTTTTCGGAATCCTCCAGTTTCACCTTGATCTGCTGCAGGCGTTCCTGCAGAAACGTCTTGGCATAGGAAGACGCATCCATGCGGCGTTCCAGGTTCAGGTTGATGAACACCGTCGCGACCGTATTCGCCACTCGCGCCGCCAGCCTGGCGTCGGGACTGTCGAAATGCACCTTGACCAGGCGGGAATTGCGCAGCGGCTCGATGGTCAGTTGATCGAGGAAGGTATTCACCAGCTTGGCTTCCGTCTCGCCCTCGACGGTTTCCCGCGCCGGATCGTCCTGGCTGCCGCCCAGCAGCTTGCCCCAGGTTTCCTTCTCCTTTTCGTCTTTCCTGTACAGCGGGTGCTCGGCCAGGTTGAGCTGTTCGATCACCCGCTGGGCGAGCGTGCGGCTCTTCAGCAATTCATACTGCGTCTGGTAGAAATCCTTGCTGCTGCCGCTCGTTTCGCTGGGCGAGACCTCCTCGATCTTCATCACCTTGGCTTCCTGCTGCTCGATCTGCAGGGTCATGCTGGCGCGATAGATCTTGGTCATCAGGAAGGTGGCCGTCAGCACCGCCACCACGGTGATCAGGAAGAACGTCAGCACCGTGCCCTTGCGCTTGACGATGACGTTCCACAACTCGCGCAGGTCGATCGTATCGTCGTCTTCATCATCCTGCCGTCCGCGCGGCTCCTGCAGCAGCAGGGTGGATGGCAGCATGTCGCGACGCTCGACCAGTGCGCCGACACTTTTCGGCTTCTCGTTTTCCGGTTCGGGATTGCTGGCGTTTTGATTCGTTGAATCGGTCATCTCAAGGTTCCATAACTGACGAAGCCGCGGATCGGATCAAGGATGCGGGTGAGCATGGAACGTCCGGCCGATCTTTCGACCACCACGACGTCATCACCCTTGATCATGGGATCTTCGGCACGCCCGTTGCGGATCTGTTCCAGGTCGAAGACCATGATTTCCTTTTCGCCATTCGGCAGCGCCCGGATGATCTTGATCTCGTTTTCATCCGCCAGCGAACCCAGCCCTTCGGCCCGCGCCAAGGCGGAAAGCAGCGTCGTGCGTCCCTGGATCGGATAGCTGCCGGTCTTTCTGACTTCACCCTCGATGATCACGCGCTGGCTGACGTATTCCTTGATGAACACGCTCACTTGCGGATCCTGCAACATGTTTTCGGCGAGCTTGGCCGCCAGCGTGTCCTCCAGCTCCTGCGCCGACAGACCGCCCGCCTGCACGGCGCCGATCATCGGCAGCGTGATCTGGCCGCGCGAGTTCACCCGCACCGAGCGCGAAAGATCCGGTACCTGGAACACCGAAATTTCGAGCAGGTCATGGACGCCGATCCTGTACTCATCGACCTGCTGTCCGAATGTCTGCGCCGGTGCTGGAGTTGGAGCTGGAGTCGAAGCCGGCGCAGCATCTGCGGCCTTATCCACATCCGCGGCCACATTCTGCGGCGCGGTCTCTTCGGCCAGCGCCACGCTGCTGGCCATCAGCCAAAGCGCTGCGCCAAGGCCATAGAAAATCTGCTGTCTCATACGGTCACCTATCGAAGACAGATACGCCACCCGGCATCGGAGATCAGAGTGACGTGAAATGACATGACGTTCGCGTTCGCTTTCGCAGGCCGTGGGCTGAAGGCTGAAAATTCAAAGCGGCGAGGCCGGGCGGGGTGCCCGGACAAGCTCAGGAAGCGGAACGTCCCCACAAACGCGCCCAGAAACCCGATTTTCTGCCGTGCCGACGGCTACCTCGGTTACGCTCCGGCAAAGGCGGCATTTCATCGGGTGCAAGATTGCGCAGTATACCTGCAGGCCGGGTCTCCACCAAGTGAGTCGCCTCCTCCGCGCCCACCCATTTTGCCGCCGCCTCGCGTCCTTCCGTCAGCAGCGGCGGACGGCGCTGCACGCCATGCGAATCCGTCGCCAGCACATGCACCCGGCCCTCGTCCAGCATGCGCTCGCCCCAGTAGCGCGCCTCGCTGCCGAAACGCCCGGTCAGGCTGCCCGAGGTGATCTGCATCCACGCCCCCTGATCGACCAGCGCGCAGAAGGTCGGGTAATGGTCACTGATCCAGGTCAGCCGCTCGGGATGCGTGATCAGCGGCACATAACCCGTCGCCAGCAGATTGAACACGAACTCATCGAAACGCGGCGGCGCGACATGATGCGGCGGCTCCAGCAAAAAATACCGCGTCCCGCCCAGCGTCGGTACATCGCCCGAACGCAGCCGCGCCGGCAGCTCCGGCGCCAGATGCGCATCCGCTCCCGTCGTCAGGCGCAGGGCGATCTCCGCCTCGTCCAGTGCCGCCTGCAGGCGCGCCACGCCGCTGCGGATGATCTCGCCGGTATTCTCGAACACGCCGGGATAAATATGCGACGTACACGCCGTGACCGCGATGCCATCGGCCACCGCCACCCGCGCCATCTCCAGCGAAGTCTCCAGATCCGGCGCGCCATCATCGATGCCCGGCAACATATGGCAATGCAGATCGATCATCGGGCGATAATAAAACAATTCCCCATCATGCGATCCGCCCAGCCATGAAAATCACCATCGCCGGAACCGGCTACGTCGGCCTCTCCAACGCTCTGCTGCTCGCCCAGCACAACGAAGTCGTCGCGCTCGATATCGTTGCCGAAAAGGTCACCCTGCTCAACCGCAGGCAATCCCCCATCGAAGACGCCGAAATCCAGGACTACCTGGCGCGCAGATCCCTCGACTTCCGCGCCACGCTCGACAAGCATGACGCCTATCGGGGCGCCGACTACATCATCATCGCCACGCCCACCGACTACGATCCGGCCAGCAACCACTTCAACACCGCCTCCATCGAAACCGTCATCCGCGACGTCATCGCCATCAACCCGCAGGCGGTGATGGTCATCAAATCCACCGTTCCCGTCGGCTACACCGCCAAAATGCGGCAAACCCTGGGCATCGACAAGCTCATCTTCTCCCCCGAATTCCTGCGCGAAGGCAAGGCGCTCTACGACAACCTCCATCCCTCGCGCATCGTCGTCGGCGAGCGAAGCGAACGTGCGCAAACCTTCGCCCGCCTGCTGCAGCAAGGCGCCATCAAACAAAACATTCCCACGCTGTTTACCGGCAGCGCCGAAGCCGAAGCCATCAAACTCTTCGCCAACACCTACCTCGCCATGCGCGTGGCCTACTTCAACGAACTCGACACCTACGCCGCCAGCCACGGTCTCGATCCCCGCCAGATCATCGAAGGCGTGGGCCTCGACCCGCGCATCGGCAACCACTACAACAACCCCAGCTTCGGCTACGGCGGCTACTGCCTGCCCAAGGACACCAAGCAACTCCTCGCCAACTACCAGCACGTGCCGCAAACCCTCATCCGCGCCATCGTCGACGCCAACACCACGCGAAAGGACTTCATCGCCGAAGACATCCTGCGCCGCAATCCCGAAATGGTGGGTATCTATCGCCTGGCGATGAAAACCGGCAGCGACAACTTCCGCGCCTCGGCCATCCAGGGCGTGATGAAGCGCATCAAGGCCAAGGGCATCGAAGTCATCGTCCACGAACCCGCGCTCAGGGAACACACCTTCTTTCATTCACGTGTGGTCAACGATCTGGACAGCTTCAAGCGCCAGGCCAGCCTCATCGTCGCCAACCGCCAGACCCCAGAACTCGCCGACGTCGCCGACAAGGTCTATACACGTGATCTGTTCGGCAGTGACTGAATCAGTCCGGGTTCGCGAGCGACTGTCCCAGTTCCCAATGGAGCGGGATTTATTCGAAGCTTTTCCTGACTCGTTAATCGCGCTGACCGAACGGTAGGAATAAATATGGAACCGTGATTCTTCTGGACAAGCGCTTGTAACCGCTTGTCCATCCTCCCAAACCCTCATACAATTTTGCTCATTTTTTAACCGACTTGCCCGGTGCCCTGTGACTCCAAAAGAGCAGACCCACTTCAAGATACTGCGTGCCATCGAGCTCAATCCGCAGATCACCCAGCGTGAAATTGCCCGGATGCTGGGCGTCAGCAATGGCAAGGTGCACTACCTGATGAACGCCCTGATTGAAAAAGGGCTGCTCAAGATTGAAAGCTTCAGTAATAACAACGGCAAGGTCGGCAAAGTCGCCTACCTGCTCACGCCGGAAGGTATTCGCAACCGCATGGCCCTCACCAAGGCCTACCTCGCCCGCAAGGAAGCCGAATACGAAGCACTCTGGGTCGAGATCAAGGCACTGCGCCAGGACGCAGACCAGGTAACCGAAACTCACGCTGCAGCACCCGCTCCGGGTGCCCAATAGCATGGTGTCCCCCCTGAAAGTCTTGAGTATCTTCGGTACGCGCCCGGAGGCAATCAAGATGGCACCGCTCGCGCTGGCGCTTGCCGCCGACGGCCGTTTTGATGCCAGGGTCTGCGTCACCGCTCAGCACCGCGAAATGCTCGATCAGGTGCTCGGCCTGTTTGCCCTTACGCCCGACTACGACCTCGACATCATGCAGCCGGGCCAAGACCTGACCGATATCACCAGCGTCATTCTGCAGGGCATGAAAGGCGTACTGTCCGACTGCCAGCCCGACATCGTGCTGGTTCACGGCGATACCGCCACCACCTTTGCCGCCACGCTGGCAGCCTATTACCAACAGATCCCAGTCGCCCATGTCGAAGCCGGCCTGCGTACCGGCAACCTGTATTCACCCTGGCCGGAAGAAGCCAACCGCAAGCTCACCAGTGCACTGGCCGTCCTGCACTTCGCCCCCACCGAGCTATCCAAAGCCAACCTGTTGCGCGAAGGCATCGCTCCGGAAAGTATCGTGGTTACCGGCAACACGGTGATCGATGCACTGCTCGATGTAGTGAACAAGCTTGAGCGGGATGACAACCTGCGCGCCCAGGCCGCCGCGCCCACAGCCTTTCTTGACGCGGCGCGGCGCATCATCCTGGTTACCGGCCACCGCCGTGAAAGCTTTGGCGGCGGCTTCGAGCGCATCTGCCAAGCGCTGATTGAAGTGGCCCGGCAGCACCCGGAGGTGGATATCGTCTATCCAGTGCACCTCAACCCCAACGTGTGCGAGCCGGTCAATCGCCTGCTCAAAGGCATCGCCAACATCCATCTCATTGAACCGCTGGACTACCTGCCCTTCGTCCACCTGATGAGCCGGGCCCACTTCATCCTCACCGACTCCGGCGGCATCCAGGAAGAGGCCCCCTCTCTTGGCAAGCCAGTACTGGTCATGCGCGACACCACCGAGCGCCCGGAAGCCATCGAAGCGGGCACGGTCGAACTGGTCGGCACTCATACTGACGCCATCTGCCAACAGATCAACCGTCTGTTGCAAGACCAGCAGGCTTACAGCAGCATGGCCATGGCGCATAACCCTTATGGCGACGGCAAAGCCTGTGACCGTATCCGGCAAGTACTGATCGACTGGCAAGCAACCCGCAAGGAATACGCATGAGCTTCAACACTATCTCGATGATCGGCCTTGGTTACATCGGCCTGCCCACCGCAGCCGCTTTTGCCTCGCGCAAGGTCAAGGTGATTGGTGTTGATATAAACCAACACGCAGTGGAGACCATCAACAAGGGCCAGATACACATTGTCGAACCCGACCTGGACATGGTGGTGCACGCCGCAGTCAGTGAAGGCTACCTGCGTGCTACGACCACCCCGGAGCCAGCCGAAGCCTTTCTGATTGCCGTGCCCACGCCCTTTATCGACAATGGAAAGCAAACCAACAATCGCGCACCGGATCTGAGTTACATAGCCTCAGCTGCGAAGGCCATCGCTCCGGTACTGCAAAAAGGCAACCTGGTCATCCTCGAATCCACTTCCCCCGTCGGTGCCACCGAACAGTTGGCCGCCTGGCTGGCCGAAGCACGCCCGGACTTGAGCTTCCCGCAAACCCATGGCGAAGCCTCGGATATCCGCATCGCCCACTGCCCCGAGCGTGTCCTGCCTGGCCATGTGCTGCGTGAGCTGGTGCAGAACGACCGGGTAATCGGTGGCATGACGCCCAAGTGCTCGGCAGCGGCAGCACGCCTCTACAAAACCTTTGTGGTGGGCGAATGCGTTATCACCAACGCCCGCACCGCCGAAATGTGCAAGTTGACCGAAAACAGCTTCCGCGACGTCAATATCGCCTTCGCCAACGAACTCTCGATCATCTGCGACAAGCTCGACATCAATGTGTGGGAGCTGATCCGCTTGGCCAACCGCCACCCGCGAGTCAACATCTTGCAACCCGGCCCCGGCGTGGGCGGCCACTGCATCGCCGTCGATCCCTGGTTCATCGTCAGCAAAACGCCGGAACAAGCCCGCCTGATCCGCGCCGCCCGCGAAGTGAACGACAGCAAACCCGAATGGGTCATCAACAAAGTCAAGCTGACCGTAGCCGATTACCTGCAGGCCAACCCAGAAAAGACCGCCAGGGATGTCACCATTGCCTGCTTTGGCTTGGCCTTCAAGGCGGATATTGATGATCTGCGCGAGAGTCCGGCGATGGATATTGTCCAAAGTCTTGCTGATCAACACCCTGGTCCAGTTCTGGCGGTGGAGCCCAACATCAAAGCGAAACCAGCGAGTCTGTCAGACAAGGTAGCGCTTGTTTCTGCCGAAGCAGCCATTCAGAAAATGCAAATTGCCGTTCTTTTGGTGGCGCATAAATCGTTTCGAGAGATACCGAAGAGTAATTGGTCGAATAAGCAATTTATAAAGGCCTGTAGCATTTTGCAGGTGTGACCAGGATACCAGCGCTGCAATTTGTTGAAGGGATAAGCAGCATGTTCCACAGGATCAAAAGGATTGTTCCATCCTCTCTAAAAACCTACCTGGCGCCCCTTTACCAAAAGACGGTAGGTGACAGGTACAAAATATGGCTAGTTCGCCATATGCACAAGAGGCATCAGCGGCTTTTGAAGCTGCTCAATGGAAAGCAGCGTATACGTGTGGTTTTTCTAGTAATCCATAAGAGTATGTGGAAAGTTGACCCGGTATTTCAAAAAATGTTGACTGATCCCTTCTTTGAGCCAATCGTTCTAATTTGCCCTTTTATCGTCCATGGTGAAGAGCAGATGTGGATTGATATGCTTGAGGGGCTTGAGTACTTCAACGGAAAAGGCTACCCGATCTGTTCAGCATATAACAATAATAAAAAGTGTTGGGTTAAACTGAAGGAGATGGCACCAGATATTGTTTTCTTTACAAACCCAAACAGGTTAACTTTCAAAGAATACTATGAAAATGCATATTTGAATTATTTAAGTTGTTATGCTGGCTATGGGATATCCGTAGTGGACTACAATAATGGCCAATCACAATATAACCAGGATTTCCATAACGCCTGCTGGAAGATCTTTGTTCAGAACAAAAATATGTATGACCAATTCTTGAGATATTCGTATCGTGATACAGAAGGTTTACATATTGTTCTCGATGCAATAATAGAAGACTTGTTGGCCTCAAAGGCTGATTGTAAGAGTGCATGGAAAAATTTCAATACACATAAGAAGGTTATTTTTGCACCACATCACACTATAAATAAGGATTCCTCTCTTCAATTAGGCAATTTTCTGGAGTTTGCCGAATTAATGAAGCAGTTGGTTATGGATACAAGAAAAGATATAACATGGTCATTCAAGCCCCACCCTATCTTGAAGTCAAAGCTTTATGCGCATAAAGAATGGGGGGCTGATAGAACCGATGCCTACTATGGTTTCTGGGCAAGTCAACCCAATTCACAACTGGATGAAGGTGGCTACATAGACCTGTTTGTACAGTCAGATGCGTTGATCCACGATAGTGCGGCATTTATTGCTGAATATATATTTACAGATAAGCCAATGCTTTATCTCATGAATAGTCGTACAAGAAAAAACTTAAATGATTTTGGAAATCAGTGTTTGAATACTGCCTCGGAAGCATGGAATGGAAAAGACATCAGGGCTTTCATAAGTGATCTAATGGCAAATTCTGATGGTATGCTGGAGAGTAGGCGGAAATTTATTGCTTGGTATTTAAATGGCCTTGAAGTAAATAAGTCCTCCTCTGCCATTGTTGACATAATAAAAAGCAGTGTAAGGGAATTGAATAAATGAGAGCTATATTTCTAGGTAAGTTCCAGCCGCCGCACTTGGGGCATATCAGAACTATTCTAAAAATATCTAAGGAATTTGATTTTGTAACTGTTGGAATCACCATGGGTGAGCCAAAGGTTATGGAATATAAGGATGTGAAACGTATTCTACAAGAAGTTTTTGAGGCTAATAAAAATATCCTTGTGGAAACAATAGAGGGCACCATAGAGGGTGGCACCTCAAATATAGACAATCTGGATTTTGATGTTGTTGTTTCAGGAAACCAAAAAGTACTGGATATTCTGCAAAGGCGCGGTTATAGAGTCAAGTTCCAATCTCGCACAGAAGGTAAAGGGTATAGCGGGAGTGAGATAAGGAGCCTGATTGAAAGTAAAAGTAGTACATATATCGAGAATCGAACCCAAGGCTATAATTTCAAAATTCTTCCGACTGTTTTATTGAAGCCACTAGAGCTGGTTTATCCATCACATTTTAGGAATATTGAGAAGCTTATTCTTAAGGATGGCGTGATGAAGAGGCCAATAATTATTGATGCAAGATACAATATTGTTCTTGATGGATCGCATCGCTATGCTTTTCTACTCAAGTATGGTTATAAATATGCTCCTGTGATCGTTGTGAACTATGAAGATGATTCAATTTTTGTTGGAAATCATTTAAAGCATAGATATTTAGTTGATGAGAATTTCGTTATTTCAAAGTCTGAAGTTGTATCAAGAGCATTAAATGAGAATCTTTTTAGAGCAAGAACAACCAGGCATTTTTTTCCTTTTAGAAAAATTGATTATCCTGTTTGCTTAGAGCAATTGGAGAAAGCCGAACCTAGAAATATTGATTATCTTATTGAAAACTGTACGCTTGCTGACGAAATAGAAGCGGATAAGCAATATATTAGTGAGTTGGATGAGGAGCTGAGTATAGTAAATGAGTATATAAAGGAACAGAATGGCGTCAAGGAATATCTTTCTTATCAAGTAGTAGAAATGGAAAAGGAAATAAGTAATACCAAGAAGGTTTGAGAGACTTCAGAAGTGTATTGTTTGAAAGGAAGGTATAAATGCCAAAAATAGACCCCATCAATTCTGTACAAACTTGGTCACAAAACGAAAAAACTCTAGGTATAGTAGGAATGTCACCGTTTGCGGTACTTAATTTTCTTAATACCTTTTACAGTCTGATCCCGGCTACAAAAGAATGGCAGTATCCTAGGGTGCTACTAGACATAAATACCAAAATACCAAGTAGAGGTAGGTATTTTGAACTAAATGAAGAGGAGCCTTCTTCATATATAGCTCAAACAATAAAAGAACTGGCTTCAAATGGAGCTGACTGTATTCTTATCCCTTGCAATACAGTGCATATCATCCAAGATAAGTGGAGTGAGGCAAGTCCTGTACCAATTATTAGCATAGTTGATGCTGTTGTAAGCGAAGCAAAGAGACTAGGCGGTAAGATTACAGCCCTTGGAACGATTACGACTACTAGTAGAAGGCTTTATTCTAGTTTGCTAGAAAAAGGTGGCGTTAAAGTCGTAGATATAGAGTTAAAAGAGCAGCAGCTAATAACCTCTATAATTGAGAGTATAAAAAAAAATGGCGGTACTAAGGAGTTAGAAGGGGGATTAATATGTTTTTTAAATGATTTAGAAAGAAAGGGTGTGACAAGTATAATACTGGGTTGTACCGAGCTTTCGCACATTAAAAGCTTTATAGAAAAACAAGGGTTCACTGTAATAGATTCAAATGAAGCTTTGGCAAAAGATGCTATAAAATATATTATGTGCTAAACTCCCGGAAAGGCTTTTACTTTGATAACTGCAGATTTAAATAATGGCTATTGATAGGAAAGTGGGTATGGCTAGAATTTACACGCCTGAAGGTGACAAAGAGACTCCTGTAATAGATCAGGACAGAATTAAACATTTTTTTCTTGAGAGGGCGGATAAGTTAAAAAGAGGAGATGTCTCGTATAAGCAAGCAATTATATATCAAGATAAAAGTGGCGATTTGGCAGAAGAACGGGATTTTGTGGAAAAGTCATTACTTTTACCAAAATTAAAGCTTACACAAGATGACAGGCTTCTAGATGTTGGTTGTGGTACTGGTCGTTGGGCAGAGGCTGTAGCTGATAGTGTAGGTCACTACCATGGTGCCGATTTAGTGGAAGAATTACTTGAAGAGGCCAAGAATAGAATTCCTTCAGAACGTGCAAGGTTCAGCTGTCTGCCATGTACGGATATTTCATTTTCAAATTTAAATGAAACCCTGCCATTTGGCAAAATAATTATCTTTGGGGTTTTTATGTACCTCAATGATGTGGATATACCTAAGGCACTTGGGGGTATATCTGCTGTCGCAGATAAAAGTTGTACCCTTTTGCTTCGAGAGCCTATTGGAGTTGAAAGCCGTTTAACCATAAAGGAGCATTTTTCTGGGGATATGGATCAATTCTACAGTGCAATCTATCGCACAGAGGGTGAGCTGATTTCAGTGTGCATGGATGTCCTTGGTCCTGCTGGGTTTAGACTGGAAGAGTCCGCTGATGTATTTGCTAATGCTGCTCATAATAATCGTATTGAAACAAAGCAAAAGTACTTCCTTTTCAAGCGCAATTAAATGTCTCTTAAATTCAAGGCTGTCAGCGCTTTGAGCTGGAGTCTGGCCGATAAGCTCATCAACCAGTTGGGCTATTTGGCGGTTACGGTGTATCTGGCCCGCCTCATCGGGCCAGAGAGTTTCGGCCTGATTGGCATGCTTGCCATCTTCACGCTGTTGGCCGATAGTGTCGTAAGCAATGGCTTTAGTAATGCCTTGGTTCAGCGCAGCCAGCAATTGACAGAGGATGATGCATGCACGGTGTTCTGGGTCAACCTGGGTTGGGGTACGCTCATATATGCAGTGCTATTTGTAGCTGCGCCATGGATTGCTCAGTTTTATCGCCAGCCTGAGTTGATCGGTGTCGCACGTGTGCTGTTCTTAGTAATTATCATTAATGCCTTTAGTGTAGTGGCACGGGCTAAACTAACAATCGCAGTAGATTTCAAGAGCCAGGCTATTGCCAATACCAGCGCTACTGTGCTCAGCAGCGCTTTGGCAGCGTTGCTCGCGCAGCGTGGGTATGGCTACTGGGCACTGATCTGGCTGATGGTGAGCAAGGCGGTGATAGCATCTCTTGGGGTGTGGTGGTTTTGCCGTTGGCTACCTCGGTGGCGGTTGTCTCGTGCATCCTTTACAACTCTATTTGGTTTTGGCTCCAAGCTGATGTTGGCAGGCTCTATTACTACCGTCGTTGATAATCTCTACGCACCTTTGATAGGCTATTTTTACAATGTATCACAAGTAGGGTTCTTTACTCAGGCAGCCAATCTCAGTAACTATTTGTCTGGCTTTATTTCTTCAAGCCTGCAAGGGGTTTCTTATCCGATAATGACCTCAATCAAGGATGAGCATGAGCGGCTGGTCAGCATTTTCAAACAAATGATCTCTGTGTCCATGCTGGTTTGCCTGCCTCTCCTGAGTGGTTTTGCCGCCGTCGCAAATGATGTTGTCCTTCTACTTCTGGGAGATGCCTGGAGGCCAACTATTCCCATACTGATTGCACTATCCATTGCTCGTACCGTAACGCCTGTAAGCTCCATCAATGCAAATATGGTCAACGTCGTGGGACGATCAGATCTCTTCCTAAAGGTAAGCTTGTCCAAGATACCAATTGCAATTACTGCACTTTTTCTAGCTTTGCCTTATGGTGTCGAGGGGCTCGCCTGGGCTATGGTCTGTAGTTCGTTCATCGCCTTTTTCATCAATGCTTGGTATCCGGGAAAGATATTTGGATTTGGAGGTATCGCGCAGCTGGGTGTCGCGCGCCCATACATCGCTGCGTCCGCTATCATGTTTACTGTCGTATATTTTTTGCCATGGGGCACAAGTTTTGTGGGTCTGGCTGGAAAAATCATATTCGGGACGTTCGTGTATGTGGCCATGGTGTGGGTAATGGGAGACAAGTTTGTGCGGCAGTTGATGCAGTGGGTACCACTAGGAATCAAGGCTCTTCGAGCTTTTGTGTTGTCAAGGTAGTAAGAATAGATGGCAGTATTATTTTTATTTAAGTAAAGGATGGGCTTTGGCTGGCCTGCCTTTATTTCCTCAATATCCTTTATAGGTAAAAATGTGCCTATATTGATATGTTTGTTGCCAGAACTCCCAGCCAACTTATCTAAGATCAAGTACTTGGTAATAGCTAGATGATTATTAGAAAAAAACAGATTAGTAGCCTGGTTTTATGTATTTCGATGCTTTTATTTTTTATAAGTGAGTCCTTTTTATCAATTGGGGATGATATTGCTTTTCAGCTGAAACTACTAGCAACAGTAGCAATTATTTTCACCATATTCCTGGGCCGCTACTTTGATAGGTGGCTATTCTTGGTTCCACTAATTCTTTTATTTCTTTTTGTTAATTATTTTAGAGGTGCGGTAGCTGCTGCAGCTGCAGAAGAACTGTTGAGGTACTTGTTACCCATGCTGATACTGCTGACGCTATACGCCAATAGAAAGTCTATTGACATTTTGGCAAAGGCCTTCATTTGGATAGTGCTTTCTAATGATCTTTATCAGGCCTATGCATACTTTGCCTATTTTAATGGTTTGCCTGTCCTGATACCTATTAGATTTGAAGCTGGATATATTATTAGGGCAGAAGGCTGGGTAGGCTTCTTCTCTCTTTTTGGTTTTATGAATTTCTGTGCTTTGATGATTGTTAGGTACACGGGTCTATATGAGGAGAAGAACAAGAATCTGTTAAGCGCTGTATTCATGGTTTTTTCATTACTCTCGGCCTCATTTAAGCTAGCTTTTGCATATATGGCACTTGTGGTATTTAATGCCAAGAATAAAACGATACCAATATGGGGGGCTATTCTTTTATTATCTATTACTGTATTTGCTCACTCTCAGAAGGATCTGGCTGAAACCTTTCTTGCAGTCGTAGATAGCAAGATTGCATTTTATATTACAGAGCGGAACTCAGCCAGAGCTGAATCATATCGGGTAATGCTTGAATCGTTGGCACAACCAAACTTTACCGGTGAGGGATTGGGGATGTTTGGTGGCCCAGCGTCAACTAAATACGGCTCCCCTTTGTATTCAAAGTACAACTTTGACTGGCACAACACAATCAATCTAACCACAACGGATACATTTTATCCTCACCTGTTTGTAGAGTTAGGTTTGCTAGGCGGTATAATTTACCTGCTTTTTTTGTTTCGTTATGGCCAGAGCAAAAGAACTACACCTTGGATGATTATTTCTATTGCATTACTGGCTGATACCTTTTTCTCTTTTTCAATATTATCTGTTCCTTATTTTCTTTCGGCAGTAATTTGTATGCTTCTGTTCTCACGAGAAAAAACCGATGAGAAACCATCAAGATAACTAGACTATAGTTTTAGATGACGCCTGTTAAACATATTGTTCTGATCGTCCTCGGTACTGACCCCACACAAAAGGCTGGTGGTATTGCTTTTGCTATCCCAGGGCATCTGGCGGCTTATCGGGTGCTCGGTATCGAGCCCGTATTTATTGCGACACATTCTTCCACCGACTTTCTCGGCAAGTGGTTACCTTGGCTCCAGGCCATACCGGTATTGCTGAGGCAACTGCTATCGGCCCAAAAAGCGGCGCGCCGTTCCATCGTCATCTGCCACGTCGGCGGTGGGGCGCTGTCCATGCTGCGCAAATTCGTGCTGGCCTGTCTGGCGAGACTGTCAGGCGGGCAGGTAATCATGCAACTGCACGGACTAGAGGTAGATAATTACCTGGCTTCCGGCTTCGGCCGGCGCATATTCGCAGCGTTGCTGGCGCCGGCAGGCGCGGTTGCGGTCTTGACGCTTTGGTGGCAGTCATGTCTGCAGGGAGCCGGGATTGCCAAGCCTGTATACGTTATTCCCAATCCCCTGCCTGCTGCCTGGGAGGAGCGGGCAACGCGGCCGCGGGCTTGCCACGAGAGTTCGGGGCTCATAAGCATTTTGACCGTAACTCGGCTGGTGCGAGGCAAAGGCGTCGATGATCTGATTGAGGCCATGGCGTTGTTGCCTGAAAACTATAGCCTTGTAATCGCAGGTACCGGAGCGCAGCAGGCGGACTTGGAGAATCGGGTCAAGGCATTGGGTTTGCAACAACGCGTGCACTTTTATGGGTGGGTGTCGGGTGTGGAAAAGCAGGCGTTATTCGATCAGGCCGATATTTTCTGTTTGCCTAGCCGCTATGATTCTTTCGGCATGGGTTATCTGGAAGCGATGGCCAATGGATTGCCAGTTATAGCGTATGACTGGGGACCGATTGCTGATGTTGTAGCCGATAACCGTTGTGGTTATTTGGCTGCGGAGTACACGCCTGCGGCTCTGGCCGAATCCATCAAGCGTATGGAGTCTGCCAACTGTCGAAAAATATTGGGTGAAGCAGCCAGGCTCTGGGTGCTGGACAAATTCGCTGTGTCCCGTGTTGCGCAAAATGTAAAGCGACTTCTGGAGTCTCTGTCTCAATGAAGCGAACCGTCCGTCTTTTCTGCTTGTTGGCCTACCGCTTGGTGGCTATGCATCTTCCCCACAGTTTTTGGCCGGGAGGTGTCTTGTTCAGCACCTTAAGGCGTTATTTTCTGATTGGAATGGGATGTCGGGTTGGCCAGGAGTGTGAACTTGAGCCAGGTATCGATGTCGGTTTTAGGCCAGACCTCTCCATAGGCAATCACTGTCAGATCAATCAGAATACTTCAATTAAATCTGCTCGCATTGGCAATGATGTAATGATCGCACCAGGAGTGGTACTGCTTGATAGGCAGCATAATTTTTCCCGGATTGACATACCGATGACGCAGCAGGGCGCATCCCTGCGTCAGCTTACAGTAATCGGAGATGATGTCTGGCTCGGACAAAATGTCATTGTAATGCCGGGGATTACTATTGGATCGGGAGTGATTGTTGGTGCAGGTTCAGTCGTCACCAGGGATCTGCCTGATTGGAGTGTTGCGGTAGGTGTTCCAGCTAAGGTTATACGTTATCGTAAGGACGCTAAATGAAGTTTTATGATCCCTATGACATCTGGTCAGTGCCTGCCTTAGGTGAATTAAAGAGCAAATGGACGCGTGGACAAAAAGGATCGGCGTTGCTGATCCCATTGATAGGACTTTTGGAGGTTCTGGTTCCCAACCTTTTGCGAAAAGGTCTGAGAGTACAGCCGCATACATTTGCCCATGTTGAGGCCATGCGATATCAGCTTGGTGATCTTTCACCAAGTGAAGCACTACAGGTATTCAGGGTGTCCAGAGTTTGTGGTAGTGCTTGGGGCTTGCCATTTTCCTGGTTTTCAAAGAATGGGGTCTATTCAGCCAATACTCCATACATAACCAATACGCCTTACGTAATGGAAGCCCTGATTTCAATAGCAGGCCAGCCTGAGTACCAAGCTGAGTCGGAACAGCTCTTTGAGCAGACTTGGAGGTTTCTTGAGAGTTTGGAGGTGATGTATTCAACTCATTCGGAACTGGCGCTTTCCTACGCTCCTATCCATGAGCCAAGAAAGGTAAATAATGCGAATAGTTACGCTGCATTTGCCTATGCCTTGCACGCTGAGCATGGAAATGATAAGAACAAAAATATTGCAAGTGCGCGCGCTGGGCGTTTGGTTGCTTGGTTGATAGCCCAACAGCAAGTAGATGGGAGCTGGTTCTATTACGCTGATAATGAGGGTGGGAATTTTATTGATTGTTTTCACTCCTGTTTTGTAATTAAGAACCTCATAAAAGTAAAAAAGCTATTACCCGGATTGGCTGAGAGTATTCAGCCTACAGTTGACAAGGGATGGTCCTATATTCACGACTATTTATATGACTCTCAATATGGTTTGTGCCGGCGCTTCAGTCAGCGTTCCCATCATGATCCATTTCGTTGGGATCTATATGATCAAGCGGAGTACCTGGGGCTTTTGGTCGATTTCTCACTTTATGATGAAGCTCAGCAATTTATTCAGAGGGTGGAGGATAGGTTCTTCAAGAATGGGCATTGGTACTGTCGAATAGATATTCTTGGTCGTCGCTGGGGCAAGAATTTTCTTCGTTGGGGTATCGCTCCATATCTTTATCACAAGCATCGCCTGAAACAGCTTCATACAGGAGCGAATTGATGTGTGGCGTACTGGGGGCCGTTGATCTCCCAATCGACGAGGCGGCATTGTTATTGTTACGGCACCGCGGGCCTGATGGGCAGGGTTTTGAGGCGATACGCTGTGCTGGCCGAACTGTATGGCTGGCGCACGCGCGCTTGTCGATCCTTGATCTTTCCCCTGCGGGCCATCAGCCCATGCAAAGCCGGGACGGCCGCTGGTGGATGGTCTTTAATGGGGAAATTTACAACCACCGGGAACTGCGCAAGGAGTTGACTGGCCCGTTTCGCGGCCACTCGGATACAGAAACCCTGGTCGAGCTGATTGCCGTTCAAGGGGTGGAGTCAGTTCTTCCACGATTGAACGGCATGTTTGCCTTTGCCGCCCTGGACACCTTGACGGGCAAGCTGCATCTGGCCCGTGATCCCTTTGGTATCAAGCCGCTGTATTTTTTCAACAGTGATCAGAAGTTGGTATTTGCTTCGGAAGTGCGGGCAATCAAGGCAGCCCTGCAAGCAGGTGGCTTACCGGCCCTTGGTCTGGATCACTCGGCCTTGCAGCAATTTCTGACGCTCAGGTACACACCATCTCCTCTGACTCTTTGGCAAGGTGTACAGCGGTTGGCGCCGGGGCATGTGCTCAGTGTTAACTTGGCTACGGCTGCTAGTAGTCAGCGTTGCTTTGCCCCGGCAACCAATGAGCGTTTCAGTGGCACTCTGGAAGATGCAATAGCAGCCTACCAAGGCAAGCTCGCTCAGGCGGTCGAACGACAACTGCTGTCCGATGTGCCGGTTGGCATCCTGCTTTCAGGGGGTATCGACTCGGCACTGGTTGCTGCAATGGCCAAGGATGCCGGCGTGGAGGTTCCCTGCTTTACGGTCGGATTTGGTGGTGGGCACTGGGAGTGCGAGATTGAGAATGCCATCTATACCGCAAGCGTTCTGGGGTTCCCGCTCAACAAAGTGCTTATTTCGCCGGAACAGTTGAAGTCGGTTTTACCGTCGATTGTTCGCAGTATCGAGGAGCCTTTGGGAACAACGTCCGTGATGCCCATGTGGGAACTGGTCAAGCGTGCACGGGAAGATGTAACTGTGGTGCTGACTGGCCAGGGTACCGATGAGCCTTGGGGTGGCTATTACCGTTATCAGGTTGAACTACTGCGCAACATTATGGGCATGCCTGCGCTATGGCGAGTTGCCGGGGCGATGCTTTCGCCATGGAAAGGCAAGCCGGAGGCGCTGGAAAGAGGGCTTCGATCGCTCTCGGAGGCACAACCCGCCGAGCAGATGATTGAGGCCGCCTGTTTGTTTACTGCCGCAGAGCGGGAGTCGCTAACGGGGTTGCCCGGCGATGGCGGGGCTAGCGGGCAGTTGCAGCAATGGTTGCAGTGGCTGTCTCCTACCCTCGCACTGAGCGGCGCTGAACGTATGATGCGCATGGATACGCGCATGAATCTGGCCGATGATCTGTTGTTGTATGCAGACAAGATTTCCATGGCTTCCTCTTTGGAAATGCGAGTGCCAATGCTGGATATCGAACTGGTGCAATTCGTTGAATCCTTGCCTATTGAGTACCGTCTGCGTTGGGGCAAGGGAAAGATTGTCCATAAGGCCATGGCTGAGCGCTACCTGCCGGCAGATATTGTTCACCGCCCCAAAAAAGGCTTTCAAGTACCTTTCGGTGCTTGGTCGCGTAATGAATGGCGAGGATGGCTGGAGCCGCTTCTGCTGGATGGCTTAAATGGTCTGTTGCATAGAGAGGGCGTCGAACGTATTTGGCGACAACATCTTGTTTGTAAGCCGGATCGTAGCCGGCAGATTTTTGCCTTGATGATGCTTGCGCTTTGGTACCAAGAGTACTTCTTTGGCTCAGGAGAGGCTGATGCAAAGGATTGATGTCCTTGGCTGCCCCATGGACGTGGCCAGTATGGACGAAACCGTCGATCTGATTGATTCAGCACTGGCCGGGGGCCGCTTTACCCAGCATGTGGTGGTCAATGTTGCCAAGCTGGTGAACATGCGCAAGGACCTGGAACTGGATGCCTCGGTGCGCGAGTGTGACATCATCAATATCGACGGCATGGGGGTCGTATTGGGCGCCCGCCTGTTGGGCCATGATGTGCCGGAGCGGGTGACTGGCGTGGATTTGTTCCATGCCTTGCTGGCCATGAGCGCACGCCGCGGCTATTCGGTGTTTTTGCTCGGAGCCAGGGATGAGGTTGTTGCTGAAACTGCTCGTCGTGTGCAACAGCGTTACTCTGGCCTGCAGCTTGCCGGTTATCACCATGGCTATTTCTGGAATGACGAGCAGGCCATGGTGGAACGCATTCGCGCCTCCGGTGCGCAGTTGCTGTTCGTCGCCATGACCTCACCGAAAAAGGAAAACTTCATCAACCGTTGGCGTGATCAGTTGGGCGTGACTTTTGTGATGGGTGTCGGCGGTACCTTTGATGTGGTCGCCGGCAAGGTCAAGCGCGCGCCGCTCTGGATGCAGCGCTGGGGGCTGGAGTGGCTGTACCGCGTGATTCAGGAGCCAGGCCGGATGTGGAAGCGCTACTTGGTCACCAACAGCAAATTCGCCTGGCTGTTGCTCAAGGAGAAAATCAGGCAACTGCGTGGGCGCTGATTGCCGCGTCGACTGCGCTCCTCGCGATGACGAGGGTTTGAATGGCGGGTTGCAGGCGGCTGAAACGCCGCTTGTACTCTGCGACTTTGCGCAGGGTGACGGCTATGGCTTTGTCTGGCGTGTTAACATTCGCCGCTTAAGCATTGTCGGCAATTTTCAGGATGTTCGTTATGTTTGTATGGCTATTCCGGCTGTTGGTGGTCGGCATCGTCGTTGCGTTGTTTGTCGGCGGTGCGCAGCCGGAGGCGGTGGGGTTGGTGCCCGCGCCTTGGGACAAGCTGGCGCATGTGGGGTGTTTTTTCGTGCTGACCTTGTTGTTGGGACAAGGTTTTTCCTGGCCGCTGGCGGTCGTGGCGCTGGCGGCGGCAGGGGTGGGCGCGATGGATGAGTGGCATCAGTTGGCGTTGCCGGGGCGTTCAGCGAGTGTGACGGATTGGGCGGCGGATTTGCTGGGCGTGAGTCTGGGGTTGTGGACGCTGTGGTGGTTGCGCCGGCGCGGTTTTGCGGTGGCGGGGTGATGCTGGGAAAGCCATTGCAAATGCGCTTCAGCCATCCCATCGGCCAGAGGGCCGGCTTCCTGCAGAAACAAGAAAGTTGATATGGGGTTTCGCGGGGTGCTCAAGGAGCATGCGTCGGTACTGGATGTGCTGCTGCGCATCGGTGATGCGTTGCTGGCCGGGGTGACGGGCTGGCTGGCGCTGCTCATTTATCTGCATGCGGATCCGATGGAGCTCGATGGCTATGATCTGGGTCTGGTGCGCGGGATGTTGCTGGTGCTGGTGGTGTTTCCGCTGTTCGATGTTTACCGTGCCCGTCGCGGCAGTCCGCTGCACAAGGAGCTGTGGGCGGTGTCGCTGGCCTGGTGTGCGGTGTTGACGACGCTGACGTTGATCATGTTTTTGACCAAGCGCGGCGGCGATTTTTCGCGCGGCTGGTTTTTGATCTGGTCGGTGCTGGGATGGCTGACTTTCATACTGGAGCGCGGTGCGTTGCGCTGGTTGCTGCAGGCTTTGCGGCGGCGCGGCTATAACCTGCGGCGGATTGTCATCGTGCACAGCAACCGGCTGGGGGTGGAGGTGGCGCGTGGCCTCGAGGCGGCTCCCTGGACGGGTTTGAAGGTGGCGGCGCTGTTTTGCACGGCGGATGCGGCGAGCTGTCGTGCGGATGAGGAGAAAGCAGATGGCGGGGCGCTGTCCCGGTCGGTGGCGCGTTTCGATGGGCTGACGACGCTGGCGGATTATGTGCGGCGGGAGCCCGTCGATCAGGTGTGGATCGTGCTGCCGCTGAAGGAGGAGGAAACGATCCGCGTGGTGTTGCATGAGTTGCGCCATTCGCCGGTGCCGCTGCGCTATGTGCCGGATATTTCCGGTTTGCGCCTGCTGAATCAGTCGCTCGGCGAGGTGGCGGGTTTCCCCGTGGTGAATCTGGCGAGTACGCCGATGGATGGCGTGAATGGCTTGCTCAAGACCATCGAGGATCGGCTGCTGTCGGCGCTGATCCTGTTGTTGATCAGTCCGTTGCTGCTGCTGATTGCCCTCGGCGTGAAGCTGAGTTCGCCTGGGCCGGTGCTGTTCCGCCAGCAGCGGCTGGGCCTGGGCGGCGAAGAGATCACGGTGCTGAAGTTCCGCAGCATGAAGTTGCACGAGGATGCGCCGGGACAGGTGACGCAGGCGACGAAAAACGATGCGCGGGTGACGCCGTTCGGTGCTTTTCTGCGCCGCACCAGCCTGGATGAATTGCCGCAGTTCTTCAATGTGCTGTGCGGGGAAATGTCCATCGTTGGTCCGCGGCCGCATGCGTTGGCGCACAACGAGCAGTACAAGGAACTGGTGGATCGCTACATGCTGCGCCATCTGATGAAGCCGGGCATCACCGGCTGGGCGCAGATCAACGGTTTTCGCGGCGAAACGGATACGCTGGAGAAGATGGAAAAACGGATCGAGCATGACCTGTACTACATCGAAAACTGGTCGCTGTGGCTGGACCTGAAAATCATCGCCCTGACCATCGTGCGCGGCTTCAGGGATGGGAATGCGTATTGACGCATTCGACGCATTGAACTGGACAGGCGCGGCGAGGCTGTGCTCCTCCGCCGTGGTGTTGCGGGTTTGGATAAAATCCATCGCTTTCGTGGCTGTGTCGCCATTTGTCATGGGCACTTGCCGTTTGTTTTGGAACCGGGTGATTGTCGAGTGATCGAGCATGATGCATGAGGAACGGCGTTTGCCGGTGTGGCTGGCCGGGGTGCTGATGTTTGCCGTGGTCGGCTTGCTGGCCTGGCGGGTGCTGGCGGTCAATGTGGCGGAATATTTTGCCCGGGAGCCGGGGCGTGAAGCGGCGGCCCTGCAGTGGCAGTCGCAGCATCCGCGCGCCCTGTTTCTGCAGGGGATGGCAAGCGCCAAGGCCGGGGCGGCAACGGAAACGACGCTGGAACAGATGCGCGAGGCGCTGCGGGCGAATCCGGCCAGTGGCCGCAGTTATGTGGTGCTGGGCCGTTTGCAGGAAGCGGCGGGAAATCTCCCGGCGGCGCAGGCGGCAATGGAGTCGGCGGCGCTGATGTCGCCACGGCGGACCGATGTGCAGATGGAAGTGGCGTCCTTCTGGATGCGCCGCGGCGATGTGGCGCGCGCGCTGCAGCACTGGGATATCGCGCTGGCCTTCAATGGCGAGGTGCGCAAGACCTTGTTTCCGGGCCTGCTGCAGTTGGCGGAAAATCCGGCGACGCAGCCGGCATTCGCGCCGCTGCTGAAGAAACAGTTGGCGTGGTGGCCGGCGTTTTTTGCTTTTGCCGCCGACCAGGCCAAGCAGGTCGAGACGGTGCATGCGTTGTTCGCACTGCAGCAGAAAGGGCCGAACACGATTACCGAGGCGGCGTTGCGTACCTTCGTCGGTCGTCTGCAGCGCGAGGGGCTGTGGACCGATGCGTACTTCGTCTGGCTAAATAATCTGCCGGGGGATCAGGTCAATTCGGTGGGCAATCTGTTCAACGGCGGTTTTGAGTATCCGCTGAGCAATCTGGGCTTCGACTGGATCGCCAATAAAGTGCCGCAGGTGCAGGTGGAGACGGCGGCGACTTTCGGCAGCACCGGCAGCCGCGCGCTGCATGTGAGCTTTCAGGGTTCGAAGCTGAAATATCGTCATTTGTACCAACATCTGCTGCTGCCCGCCGGGCGCTATACCTTGCGCGGCCGGGTGCGGCCGGAAAGCCTGGAAACCAGCCAGGGTTTGCAGTGGGCAATTTCGTGCCAGGGTGATGCGCAGGCACAGGCACTGGGAACCAGCGAACGCTTTCTTGGCAGTGATCAGTGGCGCTATTTTTCCACGCAGTTCGAGGTGCCCGAGGAGAACTGCGCAGCGCAGACCCTGCGCCTCGAACTCGTCGGGCGCGCGGCGCTGGATCTCGAAGCCCGCGGCGGGATCTGGTTCGATGATCTGGTGATCGAACGGCAAAAACTGGATTGATCGTTGCGGTCATTGCCTTCGCTACCCCCGAATCCCCGGCATGACGGGGCAAGAGGCGGACAGGCTGGGTCAGGGCGTGAAAAAGGGAGGCTGCGGCCTCCCTGATTTCGAGCAGGCTCGAAGCGGAATTACTGGGGCGTGGCAGCAGGCTCACCTGCCGTTTCAGCCTTCTTTTCGGCCTTTTTCTTGCTGTGGTGCTTTTTGGCCTTGGGGGCTGCGGCAGCCGGCGCGGCCGCTTCAGCAGCAGGAGCGGCGGCCGGTGCAGTGGCGGTGGCTGCGGGGGCGGTGGCTTTCGGGGTGTCGGCGGCAAATGCAGCCGTGGCGGCAGTGGCGGCGAAAGCGGTCGCAAGCAGGGTGGTCAGCAGTTTCATTTTCATGCCTTTCGGAGAGTGATCAATGATGGGAGATGGGTGATGGTGCATCGGCAACCACGTCTGTGAAGCAGAAAGTGCCGGGGTGCCAGTGTTGATAACGCTGGATTTTTTATCCAGTTGACGGTGGCCGAGAAATTTTTTCACTGGCTTGTTCCGGCACCAAGGATGGCGCCTTGCCGGTGGCTTGCGTCGCTATGCGCTGTGCAACAAATTGCGATTCAATGCCTCGATGGTTCATCGTGACGTGATTCACGGCGGTTGTCGGAGAATTTCCGAAGTTTGGGTTGACTTGAAACCGGGTGGCAGTAGAATCGCCCCACGTGCCTCTTGCCGGAGGTGTCAGTATTTGCAGTGTGGTTACACGACATAAACAAAAAAGGAATGGCCCAATGAAAAAGACCCTCATCACTACTTCCATCGTTGCCGGCATCTTTGCTGCAGGTATGGTTGGTGCGCAGGCAGCCGGTCAGGCTCAGATCGCCACCTTGTCGGATGTGAATGGCAAGGTGCTGGTCAATAAGGGCAACGGTTATGTATCGGCCAAGTCCGGTACTTCGCTGGGCGAGGGTGACCGGGTGATTTCCCTCAATGGCGCGACGGCTTCCGTGGTTTATCAGGATGGCTGCGTGACCCAGATGCCGGAAAACAGCCTGCTGGCTTTCGACAAGTTCACCGCCTGCGGCAAGGAGCCGTTCAAGGTCGCCTCGGCCAAGCAGCCGGTGCAGTACGCCCAGGCCATCGGCGGCACGATGAACGATGGCAGCCCGGCGGGTGCCGGCGCGACGACCGATCGCGAGGTTCTTTCCGGCGAGACCTTTGCGACCGATCTGCCTGTCACCAATGGTATTTGGGGTTTGGTGGGCTTTGGTGTCGCTGCCGGTGCGGCGGGTGCCTATACTTCCCATAACAGCAATGACACGCCCGTCAGCCCGATGTAATTGTCGGGGTGGTCATGGTGGTTTTTTACCCACAAGTTGATTGATTGCTGTCGTTGTCAGGCTGAAGGCCGTCCACGCGTGATGACTATTCCCCGCCCCGCTTCGCAAGAAGCGGGGTTTGCTTTTCATGGTGCGCCGCTTTTGGCGGTGGTGCTGGTTTTTGCCCCCCTGATCCAGGCGGGCAACCGGCCCATTCCCCTGCTGATTCTCGAGTTGCTGGCGCTGGCCTTGCTGGTGCAGGTGCTCAGCCAGCCTCGGCCGGATTTTCTCCGCCATCTTTCCCGCACCATGCTGGCGGCACTGGCGGCCTTGCTGCTCATGCCGCTGCTGCATCTGCTGCCGTTGCCCGAAGCCGTATGGACGGCGCTGCCGGGCCGTGATTTTTATGCCGGCGCGCTGGCCTCGGCCGATATCGAGCTGGGCATGCGGCCACTCTCGCTGATTCCGCAGATGACGGAGTTTTCCTGGCTGGCGCTGCTGGTGCCGGTGGTGGTGTTCGTGGTGACGGCGGGCCTGCCCGACGCCCGGCTAAAGATGTTGGTGCAGCTTTTCATCGGTATCGCGGTGTTCGAGGCCGTCATCGGACTGGCGCAGTTCGGTACGGGGTCTGCCACCATATTGGGCGCGCAGGGCGGGCTGCATGGCAACAGCGCGATTGGTACCTATGCCAATCGCGATCATCTGGCCGGTCTGCTGGAGATGGCCTTGCCATTGGCCCTGGCGCTGCTGGCGGCGAGTCTTCAAGGCGGCGGGTCGTCCGGCAGTCCCAAGGTGCGTCATCATCACCGTCCGCAGTTGCGCCAGCGTCTGGCGATGCTGTTTTCCCATGAATTCAGGTTCAATCACGCGGCCTTGCTGGGCGCGGCCAGCATCGCCATCCTGCTCGGCCTGGTGTTCACGCGTTCGCGTACCGGCGTGGCGCTGGGCATGCTGGCGATTTTTCTCAGTACCCTGATGTTTGCCCGGCGTATCGGCGGCGGCCGGTCGACCGGGCTGATTTCGTTGATCACGGTCGTTGGCATGATGCTGGCGCTGGAAATCGGCTTGGTTCCCGTGCTGGAGCGCTTCACCGATCAGAGCGTGGCAGAGGATTCGCGCTGGTCGATCTATGCCGGCACGCTGGCCGGCATCGGTGAATTCTTTCCGCTGGGCAGCGGCATCGGTACCTTCCCCGGAGTGTATCGCCGCTTTCAGACCGAAGACATTCCGATGTTCGTCAATCACGCGCACAACGATTATCTGGAATGGCTGTTTGAAGGCGGCCTGGTGGCCGGTGCGCTGATTGCGGTGTTTTTGGCGCTCTACCTCCTGCGCTGGCGCCAGGTGTGGAGCAGCGAAGCCTGGTCGCACCTGCGCTTCGTCCAGGTGGCGGCAGGCATCAGCCTGTTGCTGATGGGGTTGCATGGGCTGATCGATTTCAACCTGCACATTCCGGCCAACGCAATTTTCTTTGCTTTTCTTGCCGGTGTGTTTTTTCACCGTGAAGCGCCTCCGCCGGTACGCAAGCCGAAGCCCGCGCCGATAGCGGCGCAGCCTCACTCTCCCAGTTCCGCAGCCCCCCAGTCCCGAGTGGATGCCGCAGGCGTGCAGGGAACGCCGACGGCAGCGCAAGCGGAACCGGAATTGCCGGTTTCTTCCCCGGCAGCGGCAGCGCAGGCGCCCCAGCACAATCCATTCATGGATTGAGGCGGTTTGCCGGCGGCGCGGGACATTCAGCGCCCGGGGTTACCTTTCACCCTCACCCTTCAACCCTTCGATTCCCGCCCCCTGCGCCTGCAGATCGGCATGGTAGCTCGAGCGCACCAGGGGGCCGCTGGCGGCGTGGGTGAAGCCCATGGCCTGCGCTTCGCGGGCGTACATGGCGAAGATATCGGGATGCACGTAGCGTAGCACCGGCAGGTGGTGGGTCGAAGGCGCGAGGTACTGGCCGATGGTCAGCATGTCGACATCATGGGCGCGCAGGTCGCGCATGACCTGGAGGATTTCCTCGTCGGTTTCACCCAGGCCGACCATCAGGCCGGATTTGGCGGGGATGCCGGGATTGCGTGCCTTGAATTGCTTCAGCAGCAGCAGCGAATGCGCATAGTCGGCGCCGGGGCGGGCCTGCTTGTAGAGGCGCGACACGGTTTCGAGGTTGTGGTTGAAGACGTCGGGCGGCGTGGCGCTGAGGATGTCGATGGCGATCTCCATGCGGCCACGGAAATCCGGCACCAGGATTTCGATGCGGGTGTGCGGCGACTGCGCGCGGATCTGCGCGATGCAGTCGGCAAAGTGCTGGGCGCCGCCGTCGCGCAGATCGTCGCGGTCGACGCTGGTGATGACGACGTACTTCAGCCTGAGCGCGGCGATGGATTCGGCAAGTTTTTGTGGCTCCTGCGGATCGGGCGGCAGCGGCTTGCCGTGGCCGACGTCGCAGAACGGACAGCGCCGCGTGCATAGATCGCCGAGGATCATGAAGGTCGCCGTCCCCTTGCCGAAGCATTCGCCGATGTTGGGGCAGGCGGCCTCCTCGCAGACGGTGTGCAACTGGCGTTCGCGCAGGACGCCTTTCACTTCGTTGTAGCGCGAGGCATCGGTGCCGGCCTTGACGCGGATCCACGACGGTTTCCGGAGCGGTTCGACGGGAACGATCTTGATCGGGATGCGCGCGGTTTTTTCCGCGCCCTTCTGTTTTTCGCGAGTCATGGCAGTTGTGCCTGCAGATGCTGGAGCAGGCGCGCGGCAACGCGCTGCACGTTGGTTTCGTCGCACAGATCGCGCATCTGCGTCACCGCCATGCCGGCGTAACCGCAGGGATTGATGGCGGCGTAGGGCGCGAGATCCATGTCGATGTTGAGGCACAGGCCGTGATAACTGCGCGCGTTGCGGATGCGCAGGCCCAGCGCGGCGATCTTGGCGCCGGCGACATAAACGCCCGGCGCGCCGGCCAGGCGTTCGGCCGCGATGCCGTATTCTTCCAGCAGGTCGATCAGCGCCTGCTCGATGCGTTTCACCAGTTCGCGCACCTTGAGGCCGCGCCGCTGCAGGTCGAGCAGCAGATAGACGACCAGTTGGCCGGGGCCGTGGTAGGTGATCTGCCCGCCCCGGTCGATCTTGACCAGCGGCACGCCGATGTCGCGCAGCAGGTGTTCGGGTTTGCCGGCCTGGCCGAGGGTGAACACCGGCGGATGTTCGCAGAGCCAGATTTCATCGGGCGTTTCGGCCGTGCGGCGGGCCGTGAAATCCTGCATGGCACGCCAAGTGGGCTCAAATTCGACCCGTTCCAGATGCCGGATTTCCAGTTTGTTCAAAGCACCACCTTCACCAGCGGATGCGCGGTGAGTTCCCGATAGAGGTCGTCGAGCTGGATCTTCGAGGTGGCGCGCACGGTGCAGGTCAGGCTGAGATAGTTGCCCTTGGCCGACGGGCGCATTTCCATGCCGGCGGCGTCGTAGTCGGGAAAGTGGCGCAGGACGACTTCGAGCACCGCCTGGGCGTAGTCGTCGCAGCGCGCACCCATGATTTTCAGCGGGAAGTCGCAGGGAAATTCGAGCAGGGTTTCGCCTTGGCTCATGATGCGATGTCCTCATGCATCGACATGGCTGCGCATCACGGCGCGCTTGTAGTCCTGGTACCAGGCCAGCATTTGCGCGTACAGCGGGCCGGGTCGGCCGCCGCCGACGGGTTTGTCGTCGAGGCGAACGATGGGCAGGACTTCCTTGGTCGAGGAGGTCAGCCAGAGTTCGTCGGCCGTGCGCACTTCCTCTTCGAGCACATCGCGCGCCTGGTGCGGCAGGCCGTGCCGGGCGGCCAGTTCGAGGATCACGTCGTAGGTGACGCCGGGCAGCATCAGGTGATTTTTCGGCGGCGCGAGAATCACGTCGTTCTTCACGACAAAGATGTTGGAAGCCGCGCCTTCGGTCAGAAAACCGTCGCGCAGCAGCAGGGTTTCGGCGCAGCCGGCGTCGATGGCGCGCTGGCGCAAAAGACAGTTGGCGAGCAGCGAAGTGGCCTTGATGTCGCAGCGGTGCCAGCGGTTGTCGGCCGCGCTGATGGCCGCAATCCCCTGCGCGCGCTGCGCGGCCGGCGGCGGCAGTAGCGGTTCGCTCATCACGAAGACCGTCGGCTGTATCTCCTTGGGGAAGGCGTGATTGCGCTTGCCGTCGGCGCCGCGCGTCACCTGCAGATAGATCTGCTGATCCTCGCCTTCGTTGGCCGCGATGATCTGCGCGATCAGGGCCGTCCACGCATCGCCGCGCAGCGGATTGGCCAGGCGGATGCCGTCGAGACTGCGCTGCAGGCGGCCCAGGTGTTCGTCCAGACGGAACGGTCGGCGCGAGTAGACGGGAATGACTTCATACACGCCATCGCCGAACAGAAAGCCGCGATCCATCACCGGCACGCGGGCCTCGGCCAGCGGCATGAACTCGCCGTTCAGGTAGATCGTCGGGATCGAGGTCATCGTCGAGTCGGCGTGCGTGCGGCCGGCAGGCAGGCGGGAATCATTCAAACCACAGCCGCAGGGTGTCCCAGGCGCGGCTGAAGATGCCGCCCGTGGGGACGGCTTCGAGGGCGATGACGGGAAACTCGCCGTAGGGCTTCTCGCCCAGCGTCAGCTTCAGCCGCGCCACCTGCTGGCCGGCCGTGACCGGCGCCAGCAAGGGCTGCAGGCTGACCAGCTCTACCTTGAGCTGCCGGCTTTGTCCCGCGGGGACGGAAATCATGAAGTCGTGGCCGAAGCCGGCCTTGACTTTGCGCTGGGCGCCCTTGTAGACCGGCAACTGCGAAATCGCCTGGTTGCCCGTGTAGAGCTTGACGCTGTCGAACGCCTGGAAGCCGAAGTTCAGCAGGCGCTGCGATTCGTTGGCGCGGGCGTTTTCCGAAGCCGTGCCCAGCACCACGGAAATGAGCCGCCGCTCGCCACGTTTTGCCGAGGCGACCAGGCAATAGCCGGCCGCCTTGGTGTGGCCGGTCTTCATGCCGTCGACATGCGGGTCGCTCCACAGCAGACGGTTGCGGTTCGGCTGGGTGATGTTGTTGTAGCGGTATTGCTTGGTCGAATACAGCGGGTAATACTCGGGAAAGTCGCGGATCAGCGCGTTGGCCAGGGCCGCCATGTCGCGCGCCGTCGAGTAATGCTGCGGATCGGGCAGGCCGGTGGCATTGCGGAAGCTGGAGTTCTTCAGGCCCAGGCGCTGCGCTTCGCGGTTCATCATTCTGGCGAAGCCTTCCTCGCTGCCGCCGATCGCCTCGGCCAGCGCGATGCTGGCGTCGTTGCCGGACTGGATGATCATGCCATGCAGCAACTCATCCACCGTAACCGGGGTCTTGGGCTCGATGAACATCCGCGATCCCTCGGCACGCCAGGCATGTTCCGATACCGGCAGGGTCTGATCCAGCTTGAGCTTGCCTTGCTTGACGGCGGCAAAGGCCAGATAGGCCGTCATCAGCTTGGTCAGCGAGGCCGGCTCGATGCGTTCGTCGGGATTGGAACTGGCCAACTCCTGCCCGGAGCCGGCGTCATGCAGGTACCAGGATTTCGCCGCGATATCGATGGATGGCGCCGCCAATTGCGCCCATGCGCCGCCGGACAGCGCCAGCAGCAATGACAATGCGGAGATCAGCGGTAGCAGGGCGGAAGGACGGAACATGGCGAGTACCTGTACCTGTTGCGAAACCGCCGATTATAAAGGCAGTGTCAGCGTGTACCGAATGCCCTGGCGTTTTCTGGACGGGACGGAACGGAACAGGAACACTTCGCCGACTTTCGCCGGCGCCGGCCGGATCATTGCTGTACCAGCAGCGGTTTGATGTCGAAGGTCGCGCGCAGCAGTTCGGCGATGCGCTGGGCTGCGGCGCGGTCCGGCCAGGGGCCGAGTTGCAGGCGGTAGATGCCGGCGCGGGCCTGGACGACGAGTTTGCTGCTCAGATCGCCATTGCCGGTTTGGTTGGATTGATCGGATTGATCAGATTGATTCGCCTGGCCGGGTAGTCCAGTCAGTTCGCGAGCGAGATGGGCCTTCAGGTTCTCGGCGTTGTCGGCATTGCTGAAGGCGCCGAGCTGCAGGAAGATGCCGCGCGATTCCTTGATTTCCGGCAGCAGGCTGGCAGTTGGTGCGCGGGGTAGCGTGGTGTTTTGCTCCGTGCGTCGAATCATTTCGGCCAGCGGGTCTGCCGGAGTGCTGGATGCGCTGGCCAGCAGTCCGGCGCCGGGCAGGATGTTTTCGACTTCCAGTTGCGTGCTGCCGCTACCGATGTAGCCGAGTTTCCAGGCGGCGGCGTATGAGAGGTCGATGAGGCGATCGGCATGGAAGGGGCCGCGATCATTCACGCGCACGACGATAGCGCGGCCGTTGGCCGGATTGGTGACGCGCGCATAGCTGGGAATCGGCAGGGTGGTGTGGGCGGCCGTCATGCCGAACATGTCGTAGATTTCGCCGCTCGAAGTGCGCTGGCCGTGAAACTTGCGCCCGTACCAACTGCCGATGCCCTGCGCCTTGTAGGGGGTGATGGCGGTCATCGGCCGGTATTCGCGGTTGAACACGACATACGGCCGGTTGGCGAAGCGGTGCAGCGGCTCGGCGCGGGGAACCGCGTCGGGAATCGCGGCGAGCGCTTCATCGCTGGGCGGGTTGTCGCCCGGCCCGTCGTCGAGGTAATAACCTCCGCCCCGCTTGGCCGAAGGCGCGGGAGACGGCGAGGGAGAGGCGGGTGCCGGCTTCGCCGCGGGCGCAGGCGCACGCTCGGCCCCTGCTCGGTGAGGCGTACCGGAGCAGGCGGACAGCGTCAGGGTGGTCAGAGCAAACAGCAGTCCTGCCGCCGGGCCGCCCCAAGGCAGGACGGCACGCGCCGATGCCCCCACGACGCGCCCCGTGACAGGCGAGCGTAGCGAGGAAGTGGGCTCCCCCTCTTGAGAGGGAGGCGGGGGGTGTGGTTTCACTTCTGCACCAGCATGCGATGTTTGTGGATGCTCATCAGGATGCCGATGCCGAAGGACAGCGTGACGAGTGCCGTGCCGCCGTAGCTGACGAGGGGCAGCGGCACGCCGACGACGGGCAGGATGCCGCTGACCATGCCCATGTTCACGAAGGCGTAGGTGAAGAAAATCATGGTGATGCTGCCGGCGAGCAGGCGCGAGAACAAGGTCGGCGCATTCGCCGCAATCATCATGCAGCGGCCGATCAGCAGGATGTAGAGGATCAGCAGCAGCGAGTTGCCGATCAGGCCGAACTCCTCGGAAAGCACGGCGAAGATGAAGTCGGTGTGGCGTTCGGGCAGGAATTCGAGCTGCGTCTGGGTACCCTTTCCCCAGCCCTTGCCGAGTATGCCGCCAGAGCCGATGGCGATGGTCGACTGGATGATGTGGAAGCCTTTGCCGAGCGGATCGGCTTCGGGGTTGAGCAGGGTCATGACGCGGTGGCGCTGGTAGTCGTGCAGCACGTAGGTCCAGGCCAGCGGCGCGGCGGCGACGGCGGCGGTGGCGAGGCCGCCGATCACCAGCCAGGGCAGGCCGGCGAAGAAGATGACGAAGAAGCCGGCGGCAAATACCAGAATGGCCGTGCCCAGATCGGGCTGGCGCGCGATCAGGCCGACCGGGATCAGCAGGATCAGCGAGGCGACGGCGTAGTCGCGCAGGCGCAGTTGGGATTCGTGTTTCTGGAAATACCAGGCGAGCATCAGCGGCATGGCGATTTTCATGATTTCCGACGGCTGGAAACGCATGAAGCCGAGGTTGAGCCAGCGCCGCGCGCCCTTGATGATGTCGCCGAACAGCGCCACGGCAAGCAGCAGCAGCACGCCGAGGACGAAGACCGGCAGGGCGAAGCGCATCAGCTTCTGCGGCGGGAATTCGGCGCCGATGCGGATCACCACCAGGGCGATCAGCATGTTCATCAACTGGGCGTTGATGCGTTCTGCGGAAGCACTGCTCACCATCAGCAGCGCATAGCCGAACAGCAGCAGGGTGAACAGCATCAATGGCGGATCGATGGGTTCGATCAAGCGCCGCCAGTGTGCCTTGAGATTCAGTTCCATCAATCCTCCTCCGCCTCGCCTGCCATGTCGGCAGCCATGCCTTGCGGCTCCTTGCCGAGCAGGTAGTAGTCCATCACCATGCGGGCGATCGGTGCGGCGGACTGGGCGCCGAAACCGGCATTTTCCACCAGTACCGCCAGGGCGATCTTCGGTTGATCGACTGGCGCGAAGGCGATGAACAGCGCGTGGTCGCGCAGGCGTTCCTGCACCTTGCCGGCCACGTATTTTTCGCCCCGCAGGCTATAGACCTGCGCCGTACCGGTCTTGCCGGCGGAGACGTATTCGGCACCGGCAAAGGCGCGCGCCGCCGTGCCTTCCCGGTTCACGCCGACCATGGCGTGCTTGATGGTGTCGAGATGTTCGCGCCGCAGCGGAATGGTGCGCAGCGGATGCGGCTCGATGCGGGTGATTTCGCCGCTGCGGCTGTCGGTGATGTGCCGGACCAGATGCGGGCGGAACATCACGCCGTCGTTGGCCAGGGTGGCGGTGGCCTGCGCCAGCTGGATCGGCGTGTAGGCGTTGTAGCCCTGGCCGATGCCGACGGAGATGGTTTCACCGGCATACCAGCGCTGCTGCTCGGGCTTCTTGAAGCGCTGCTTTTTCCAGGCGGGCGAGGGCAGTACGCCGCGCGATTCGCCTTCGATGTCGATGCCTGTCGGACTGCCGAAGCCGAAGGGCGCCATGAAGCCGGCGATGCCGTCGATGCCCAGGTCATTGGCCAGCATGTAGTAATAGGTATTGCAGGATTGGACGATGGATGCGTACATGTCCACGCTGCCATGGCCGCCTTTCTTGTCGTCCATGAAGGTACGGCCGCCGAAGTTGAAGAAGCCCGGATCGGCGAAGGTTTGATATGCCGTGCGCTTGCCCAGGCTGAGCGCGGCCAGCGCCATGAAAGGCTTGAACGTCGAGCCGGGCGGATAGGCGCCGTTGAGGGCGCGGTTGACCAGCGGCCTGTCGGGTGACTCGTTGAGCTCCTGCCAGTCGGCCGAGGTGATGCCGTCGACGAACAGATTGGGGTCATAGCTCGGCACCGAGACCAGGGCGAGAATGCCGCCGGTCGCCGGTTCGATGGCCACCAGGGCGCCGCGTCGATTGCCGAAGGCCTTTTCCGCCATGGCCTGCAGTTTGGCATCGACCGTCAGCGTCAGGTTGTTGCCGACCACCGGCGGCGTGCGCGAGAGCACGCGCACGGCATGGCCGCCGGCATCGACTTCGACCTGCTCGAAGCCGGTCTGGCCGTGCAGGTCGAATTCATAATGGCGCTCCAGCCCCGTCTTGCCGATGTGCTCGGTACCGCGATAGTTGTCTTCCTGCGTCTGGTTTTCGATGCGTTCGATATCGGGCGTGCTGATGCGTCCGATATAGCCGACCAGATGGGCGCCGGATTCGTTATTGGGGTATTGGCGGAACAGCCGGGCCTTGATGTCCACACCGGGAAACTGGAAGCGGCGGGCGATGAAACGGGCGACTTCCTCGTCGGACAGGCGCGTGCGGATCGGCAGCGATTCGAAGTTCTTGCTTTCGCGCAACAGCTTCTTGAAGTGCGCGCGATCCTTGGGGCGGACTTCGATGACTTCGGTCAGGCGGTCGATGGTTTCCTCCAGATTGCCGACCCGCGAAGGCATGATTTCCAGCGTGTAGGCCGAGTAATTGCGCGCCATGATCACCCCGTTGCGATCGACGATCAGCCCGCGATTCGGCTGGATCGGTATCAACGAGATGCGGTTGTTCTCCGCCCGTGTCCGGTAGTACTCATGTTGCATCACCTGCAGCCAGAAAAACCGCGCGAACAGCAGCATGAACGTCAGTAGCACGAGGCCCAGCGCAACCAGCAACCGGATGCGGTAGCGCTTGATTTCCTGCTTGGGGTTCTTGAATTCCACGGGGCCAGGGGTTAGTCGGTAGAGAGATATCGATTGAATTCATCCGCCCAGGGTTCCGCCCGTGACCGCATCCGTTCGGTGGCGCGGAAGGGGATGAGGCGTGTCCTCATATCGGCCGGTTCTCATCCTTTTCCGCCGGCCGGTACTGCGGCAGCAGCAGCAGATAGGTCAGGGGATACCAGAGCAGGGCGGAGACCAGGCTGCCGAGAAAATATTCCAGGCCGGGGAAGTGGGCACCGGCGAGCAGGCGTGCCGCGAGCATGGAGAGCTGCGCCAACAGCAGCAGAGGCAGGATCTGCAGCGCCTGCTGCAGCAGCGGAAACCAGAGGATGCGCCGTGACAGTCTGTTCGCCGCGTAGGCCAGCAGGACATAGGCCAGGGCGTGCTGGCCGATGATGCTGCCATTGGCGACATCCATGGTCAGACCAAGCAGGAAGGCCAGGCCCATGCTGACCTTGAGTGGTTCGCGGATGCACCAGAAGGTCAGGATCAGGGCCGTCCAGTCCGGAATGCCGGGCAGATTGCCGACGGGAATCATGTTGGCGAATATGCTCAGCAGCAGGGTCAGGCCGATGAACCATGGTTTGACCGGGCGCAGGATGCGATTCGAGAAATGGGTGGGTTGCGTCATGTCATTCCCGGTGCTTGCCGACGGGTGGTTCCTTGCTGCCGTCTTCCCAGCCGGTGGGTGGCGGCGGCGGCGCTTCGCGCCGGCCGAGAATCAGCACCATGTCGTGACGCTCGACGCCGGCAATCGGTTCGCAGAGGATGCGGGCAAAGGCATAGCTGGCTTCGCGGCGGACCTGTTTGACGGTGGCGACCGGCAGACCGGGCAGATAGATGCCGTCGAGTCCCGAGGTGACCACGGCATCGCCTTCCTGGACGTCGGCATTGACATCGAGGAAGCGCAGTTCGAGATTGCCGTCGCCGCTGCCGAAGAGCACTGCGCGCAAGCCGTTGCGCACGATCTGTACCGGCACGGCCTGATCCTTGTCGGTGATCAGGGTCAGCTCGGAGAGCAGTGGGTACACGCGGGTGATCTGGCCGACCACGCCGAATTCGTCGACGACGATCTGGCCGGTGCCGACGTCGTGCTGCGAGCCCCGGTTGATGATGACCCGGCGTGAAAACGGATCGCGGGCCGCGTAGAGTATCTCGGCAATCTGGCCGGCGACCGGCTGGCGCTGCTGCATGTCGAGCAGGGAGCGCAGACGCTGGTTTTCCTGTTCGAGATGTTCCTGGCGCAGCAGCAGGTTGGCGGTTTGCAGTTGCTGTTTGCGCAGTTGCTGATTTTCCTGCTGCAGCTTGACCACGCCGGCCAGATAGCCGCCGCCCTCTTCGAGACCTTGCACGGGCGCATAGGCCAGCAATTGCAGGGGATAGGTCGCCACCTCGATGCCGTGACGTACCCATTCGAGCACGTGGAAGCGCAGATCGACGACCAGTATGGTCAGCGCAAGGCTGGCATAGAACACCAGCCGTACCAGCGGTGTCGGGCCGCGCTTGAAGAATGGAGGGGGCGAATGATCGGCGACGGCCATTGGCTCAGTGAGGGATGAGGCGTGAGGGGTGAGGAGCCGGCGCGCAGACACGGCCGGCCGCCATCGTTCTGCTCCCCGGGCGTTGCGTGAGCGATGGCGTGAAGAAAAGCGCGTGATGGGTGAGAGAAAGGCGGCTGTGGCACGGATATGCCTCGTGACCGAAGGGAATCCCTGTGGGACGCCTCACGCCTTACTCCTCACTCGTTGGCAAATATGCTGCCCAGGTGATCCATTTTTTCCAGCGCCAGCCCGGAGCCGCGTACCACGCAGGTCAGCGGATCGTCGGCAACGATCACCGGCAGGCCGGTTTCTTCCATCAGCAGGCGGTCGATGTCGCGCAGCAGCGCGCCGCCACCGGTCAGTACCATGCCCTTTTCGGCAATGTCTGCGCCCAGCTCCGGCGGGGTCTGTTCGAGGCCGGACTTGACGGCGGAGACAATGGCGTTCAGCGGATCGGTCAGCGCTTCGAGAATTTCGTTCGAGGAAATCGTGAAGCTGCGCGGGATGCCCTCGGCGAGGTTGCGGCCCTTGACTTCCATTTCCCTGACTTCGGAGCCGGGGAAGGCGGAGCCGATTTCCTTCTTGATCTGCTCGGCGGTGGTTTCGCCGATCAGCATGCCGTAGTTGCGGCGGATGTAGTTGATGATGGCGTCGTCGAAGCGGTCGCCGCCGACGCGCACGCTGCCGGCATAGACCATGCCGCCCAGCGAAATGACGCCGACTTCGGTGGTGCCGCCGCCGATGTCGACGACCATCGAGCCGGTCGCATCCGACACCGGCATGCCGGCGCCGATCGCCGCCGCCATCGGCTCCTCGATCAGATAGACGTGGCTGGCGCCGGCGCCGAGCGCCGATTCGCGGATCGCGCGGCGCTCGACCTGGGTCGAGCCGCAGGGCACGCAGATGATGATGCGCGGGCTGGGCGAGAACAGACGCGAGTCATGCACTTTCTTGATGAACTGCTTCAGCATCTGCTCGGTGACGGTGAAGTCGGCGATCACCCCGTCCTTCATCGGGCGGATGGCGGTGATGTTGCCGGGCGTCTTGCCGAGCATCTGCTTGGCGGCCATGCCGACGGCCTGGATGGATTTCTTGGCGTTCGGCCCGCCTTCGGTGCGGATCGCCACCACCGAGGGTTCGTTCAGGACGAGCCCCTGGCTGCGCGCATAGATCAGCGTGTTGGCCGTGCCCAGATCGATGGCAAGGTCATTGGAAAAATAGGAACGTAGAAAATTGAGCATCAAGGCTTCCGATCAAGTAGGTATCCAGATATTTCAGAGATTCCGGGTATGCTGCAGATGCGCTGGCGTTTCGCTGGCGCTCGATGGCCCCGACGTACCAGGATGCCCGCTGCGCCTGCGACCCTGGCGGCGCGATGGCGATATCCAGGCACATGTTGCATGCGGCACATGTACGCGCATCCGGGAAGGGCACAGTTGGCACCGAAGCTGAAGGGGGCTGCGAAGCCAAAGGCGCTTATGATACCCTATCGGGCTTGGTAAATTAAGTCTGGAATGAGCCAGAAAAGAGTCGGAAAAGAGCCGGAAATGAGCCAGAAAAGAAGCCCGAAAGTGTCCGCATGTCCTTGAATCCCGAACAGGTGGCGCGTATCGCGCGCCTTGCCCGCATCGAACTGGCGCCGGCTGAAGTCGCCGCCACCGGCGCTCAACTGAATGCCATCCTCGGTCTGATCGAACAGCTTCAGGCCGCCGATACCCAGGGTGTCGCGCCGATGGCCCATGCGCTGGATGGCAGCCAGCGGCTGCGTGAGGACGTGGTCACCGCCAGCGACCGCCGCGCAACCTATCAAGCCATCGCCCCGGAGGTCGAAGCCGGCCTCTATCTGGTGCCCAAAGTCATTGAATAGTGAGGAGTGAGGGGTGAGGGGTGAGGAGTGGTCGTTCGCTCACTCGTTCTGCGCTCCCGACCAAAATGATCCATGCATCCCTGAAACAACTGGGACAGGCGCTGGCGGCAGGGCGCATTTCCGCCGTCGAACTGACCCAGCTTTACCTTGAGCGCATCGAGCGCCATAACACGACGCTGAATGCCTATATCAGCACCGATCCCGAGCGCAGCCTGAGCCAGGCGCGGGCGGCCGATGCGCGCATCGCGGCCGGCGAGGCCGGGCCGCTGACCGGCATTCCGCTGGCGCACAAGGATATTTTCTGCGCCGAGGGCTGGTTGACCACCTGCGCCTCGAAGATGCTTTCCAACTTCGTCAGTCCCTACGATGCCCACGTCGTCGAACGGCTCGATGCCGCCGGCATGGTGACGCTAGGCAAGTGCAACATGGACGAGTTCGCCATGGGGTCGTCGAACGAGACTTCCTGGTACGGCCCGGTCAAGAATCCGTGGGATATGCGCTGCGTCCCCGGCGGCTCTTCCGGCGGTTCGGCAGCGGCAGTGGCCGCGCGCCTGGCGCCGATCGCCACCGGCACCGATACCGGCGGCTCGATCCGTCAGCCGGCGGCCTTCTGCGGCCTGACCGGACTCAAGCCGACCTATGGCGTGGTTTCGCGTTACGGCATGATCGCCTTCGCTTCCTCGCTCGACCAGGCCGGGCCGATGGGCCGCTCGGCGGAGGACTGTGCGCTGCTCCTGAATGCCATGGCCGGTTTCGATGAACGCGATTCGACTTCGCTGGATCGCCCCGCCGAAGATTACCTCCGCGAGCTGGACAAACCGTTGGCCGGCCGGCGCATCGGTCTGCCCAGGGAATTCTTCGCCGCCGGCATGGATGACGACGTGCGCGCGGCCGTCGAAGCCGCGCTGGCCGAATACCGCAAGCTGGGTGCCGTGACGGTGGACATCAGCCTGCCGAATACGGCGCTGTCGGTGCCGGCCTATTACGTGCTGGCCCCCGCTGAAGCCAGCTCCAATCTGAGTCGCTTCGACGGCGTGCGCTACGGCCACCGCGCCGCCGAGTACGGCGATCTCAACGACATGTATGCCAGGACGCGCGCCGAAGGCTTCGGCGACGAAGTCAAGCGCCGCATCCTGATCGGCACCTACGTGCTTTCGCACGGCTACTACGATGCCTACTACCTGCAGGCGCAGAAGATCCGCCGCCTGATCGCCCGCGACTTCGAGGAAGCCTTCAAGCACTGCGACCTCATCGCCGGCCCGACCACGCCGGGCGCGGCCTTTCCTTTCGGCGCCAAGAGCCAGGACCCGGTGCAGATGTACCTGTCCGACATCTATACCATCTCCACCAACCTGGCCGGCCTGCCCGGCATGTCGCTGCCCTGCGGTCTTGCCGCCGGCGCAACGGCGGACAAGCCGCTGCCGGTGGGCCTGCAACTGATCGGCAATTATTTCGACGAGGCGCGCATGCTGAATGTGGCGCATCAGTACCAGCTCGTCACCGACTGGCACGCGCGCATGCCGGAGGAATTCAAATGAGTTGGGAAGTCGTCATCGGTCTGGAAACCCACGTCCAGCTGCAAACCAAATCGAAGATATTTTCCGGCGCGTCGACGGCGTTCGGCGCTGCGCCCAATACCCAGGCGTCGATCGTCGATCTGGCGCTGCCCGGCGTGTTGCCGGTGCTCAACAAGGCAGCGGTCGAATGCGCCATCAAGTTCGGTCTGGCGATCGATGCCGGCATCGCGCCGCGTTCGGTTTTCGCCCGCAAGAATTACTTCTATCCGGACCTGCCCAAGGGCTACCAGATCAGCCAGTTCGAGCTGCCGGTGGTCAGCGGCGGCACGCTGACCATACAGGTGGGACAGGGTAGTGGTAACGCCGAGGCCTACGAAAAAACCGTGCATCTGACGCGCGCTCACCTCGAAGAGGATGCCGGCAAATCGCTGCACGAAGATTTTCACGGCAAGTCGGGCATCGATCTGAACCGCGCCGGCACGCCGCTGCTGGAAATCGTTACCGAGCCGGACATGCGCTCATCGAGCGAGGCGGTGGCCTATGCCAAGGCGCTGCACGCGCTGGTGGTGTGGATCGGCATCTGCGACGGCAACATGCAGGAAGGCTCCTTCCGTTGCGATGCCAACGTTTCGGTGCGTCGTCCCGGCGGGCCGCTGGGCACGCGGCGCGAGATCAAGAATCTCAACTCCTTCCGCTTCCTGCAGCAGGCCATCGACTATGAAATCGGCTGGCAGATCGAGACGCTGGAAGATGGCGGCAAGATCCAGCAGGCCACCGTGCTGTTCGATCCGGCCACGGGTGAAACTCGCGCCATGCGCAGCAAGGAAGACGCCCAGGACTACCGCTATTTCCCCGATCCCGACCTGCTGCCGCTGGAAATTTCCAGTGACTGGATCGCGCGCATCCGTGCCGCCATGCCGGAGTTGCCCAGCGCCATGAAAGCCCGTTTCGAGCGCGATTACGGTCTGTCGGCGTATGACGCCACGACGCTGACGGCCTCTCAAGCCGTGGCGCAGTATTTTGAAAATGCGGTGGCTGCCGCCGGCAAGGCGCAGGCCAAGCTGTGCGCCAACTGGGTGATGGGCGAGCTTGCCGCGCGTCTCAACAAGGAAGAGCGCGAGCTCGACGCCGCGCCGGTAAGTCCTGCGCAACTGGCGCAACTGGTGCAGCGTATCGCCGACAGCACTCTGTCCAGCAAGACCGCCAAGGAAGTTTTCGATGCCCTGTGGTCAGGCGAGGGCCAGGCCGTCGATGCCATCATCGAGGCCCGCGGTCTCAAGCAGATCACCGATGTCGGCGCCATCGAGGCGATCATCGACGAAGTGCTGGCGGCGAACCAGAAATCGGTCGAGGAGTTCCGCGCCGGCAAGGGCAAGGCTTTCAACGCGCTGGTGGGACAGGCGATGAAAGCGACCAAAGGCAAGGCCAATCCGCAGCAGGTGAATGAATTGCTGCGCCGGAAGCTGGGTTGAGCGCAGAGGCTCGGGGTGTACGGCGTGCGGCGCGCAACCCCGCTCGATCCCTGAGTCCGGCTTGACTCTGCTCGACTCCGCTCAATACGTATTGTTTGTCGGAGTTGCGCCGGCACCTTGCCTCAGTTCGGTGTAGCGGCGCTTTTCCTCGGCAAAGCGTTTGATCACCTGCTCCATTTCACGCTTCTTCTCTTCGGTGGCGGCCAGTTGCGCCTGCAGGTCAAGCTCGTTGGCGCGGATACGCTCCTTCAGTGCCTTTGGGGCGGGGCTGGACTGGTAGCTGGCCAGTTCGGCATTCAACTGCTGCCGGCGTTTCAGGGTTTCGTTGTATTTGGCCTGTAGATTCCTGGTGCTGATGCCGATCTGATCGAGCGCGCGATCACGCACGAAATCAATTTCATCCGCGGTGGCGTAGGTGCTGAGCAGCGCCTGGTTGCGGCGTTGTTCATCGCGGGCGGCCGATTCCGCCTGCTTTTTGCGCTTTGCTTCGGCATCGCGTTGCGCGAGCTGTTCCGCGGTCAGCGGCGCCTCGACCTGACGGATGAGGGTACCGCGCGCATTCAGCTCACGATAGGCCCGGCCATGGCACTCCTGCGGCAGGATGTCGCCACAGGCGTTGCGTCCCTGCGCCGTCGTGCAGCAGTAAGTGATTTGCCCGGCGTGCGCCGCCGCGCTGGTCAGGAGGCCGGCGACGAATAATGCGGCGAGGTATTTGCCTGGCAGTGCGTTCGTTTCGTTCGCTGCGTTTGCCGCGTTCGCTGTCATGGTTCACTCCTATCCCTGATTGGCGATGCCCGTGCCGTATTGCATGCGATAGGCCTTGACGGCAGCCAGATGCGCCTGCAATTCCGGCTGGCTACGCAGATAGTTGATCAGATCCTGCAGGCTGGCCACAGCCACGACCGGAATGCCGTAATTCACCTGCACTTCCTGCACGGCGGACAGATCGCCGCTGCCGCATTCCATGCGGTCCAGCGCGATGACCACGCCCGCCGGCGTGGCGCCGGCAGCCTTGATGATGTCCACCGACTCGCGCACCGAAGTGCCGGCGGTGATGACATCATCGATGATCAGCACCCGGCCCTTGAGCGGTGCGCCGACCAGTTGGCCGCCTTCGCCATGATCCTTGGCTTCCTTGCGATTGAAGCAGTAGGGCGTATTGCGGCCGGCCTGCGCCAGGGCGATGGCGGTGCCGGCGGCCAGCGGGATGCCCTTGTAGGCCGGGCCGAACAGGATGTCGAATGCCAGCTTGCTGTCGAGGATGGCGCGCGCGTAGAACTCGCACAGCTTGCCCAGGGCCTCGCCATCGTTGAACAACCCGGCATTGAAGAAATAGGGCGAAGTCCGCCCCGACTTGGTTTGGAATTCACCAAAGCGCAGTACTTCGCGCTGACAGGCGAACTCGATGAAATCCCGGCTAAAATTCACGGCTTCCCCTGGTTCGATCGACACGCCGTCAATTCTACATGCTGCGCATCATATCCCTGAACCTCAACGGCATCCGCTCGGCACAGAAAAAAGGCGTTTTCGACTGGCTGCCCGGCCAGAACGCCGACATCCTTTGCGTGCAGGAACTCAAGGCCCAGGCTGCCGACATGAGCCCGGAAATGCTGGCGCCACCGGGCTATCACGGTTGCTTCCACTACGCCGAGAAGAAAGGCTACAGCGGCGTGGGCATCTACAGCCGCCAGGCGCCCGAGCGCATCATCGAAGGTCTGGGGATAGATGAAATCGATGCCGAAGGGCGCTACCTGGAAGCGCAGTTCGGCAAGCTCTCGGTGATTTCACTGTACCTGCCTTCCGGTTCCAGCGGCGAGCACAGGCAGGCGGCGAAGTTTGCCTTCATGGCGCAATTTCTCCCGCGCTTGGCCGAGTTGCGCCAAAGCGGCCGCGAAATCGTGCTGTGCGGCGACTGGAACATCGCCCATCGTGAAATCGATCTGAAGAACTGGAAATCCAACCAGAAGAATTCCGGCTTCCTGCCCGAGGAGCGCGCCTGGCTGACGAAAGTGCTCGATGAACTCGGCTGGGTCGATGTGTATCGTCGGCTTTACCCGGAGGCGACGGGTGAGGCTTACACCTGGTGGAGTAATCGCGGCCAGGCCTGGGCCAACAACGTCGGCTGGCGCATCGACTATCAGATCGCCACACCCGGCTTCGCGGCCAGCGTCCGCCAGGCCAGCGTCTACAAGGAACAGCGTTTTTCCGACCACGCGCCGCTGGTGATCGATTACGACGGCAGCCTGTAGCCAGGGCCGGCGTCGGAGTTACCACCGCCACCGGCGCAACCGCGTTCAATCATCGACGATGGCGTCGATCAGCCCCCACGCCAGGGCCGTTGCCGCGTTGATGCGCCGCCCCGACAGCGCCAGCCAGGCGGTGCGTTGGCGGCCGATGCGTCGGGGCAGGCTGACGCAGCCGCCGGCGCCGGGGATCAGGCCGAACTTCAGCTCCGGCAACTGAAAGAAGGTTTTCTGCGCAGCCACCACGCGACCGGCGAAAGCCGGCAGCTCGATGCCCGCGCCGATGCAGGCGCCATGCAGACGGAATTCGACGCGTCCGGCGCAGCGGGCGAGCAGCGGCGCGGGCAGGCGCAGGCTGCGGATGGCATGGGCGCTGGCGGGATCGGGCGCGGTGCCGAATTCGTCGAGGTCGCCGCCGATGCTGAAGCAGTCGCCATTGCCGCTGACCGTGGCGGAGGCGATGGTGCCGTCGGCGAGCAGGAGCTGCATGGCCTCGACCAGCGCATTGCGCATCTCGACGGAGATGGCGTTGCGGCGGGTCGGGCGATTCAGGCGGATGTCGAGGTGATCGCCCACGCGCTCGAGCAGCAGGGGCGGGCCGTCGTCGGTCGGCGTGACCGTCCGCGGCGGATGCGCGACCGACCAGGCGCTGAATTCGCGGCCGCCTTGCAGGGCGGCGAAGGCCAGTGATTCGACGGTGAGCGCTGCTGCCACGGGCAGCCCGGCGGTGATGCGCAGGGTCTGTACCAGCACGCTGGCCGCCAGTGGCGCTTGCCGGATGCTGGTGAGCAGAACGCTGGCGGCGGCTTCATCCTCGACCGCGACATCATAGATTTCGCCCCAGGGATCCAGGGCGGTATCGCCGATGGCGATGACCGGGCAGGTCTGACGCAACAGCCAGGCGGCAACGGCTGCGCGGCTGGCCTGGTCGATGGAGGGTTGCGGGGCCGTCCGGATCAGCAGCGCAGGCTGCGCATCGAACGGCGTTGGCGTTGGCGTATAGGGAGAAGCGGCGAGTCCGGCCAGTTGTGCGGCGGAAAGAATCTCCGGGGCGACGGCCGTCATCGTGGGCGTCGCATGGGTCAATATTCAACCTTGCGGCCGTGCTCGGCGAGATAGCGCATGGTGATGTTGGGCATGTGTTCGTCGCCCATTTCGACGATCTCGTAATGGCGCTTGTAGTAGGTGTCGATCAGCCACCATTGGCCGTCTTCCTTGACGTAGCGATCCTGGTAGAACGCCGTGCCCTGCGTCAGCACCTTCAGCTCGAGGTTGTAGAAAATGTCATGCAGATACCAGATGCCGGTGGCCTCGGTTTCGCTGACGATGTCGATCTCGGGATGATGGCCGTTGTGCTGGCAGGCCACGTCGCTGTTGAAGTTCTGGCCGATGGCTTCGAGATATTCGTTGCGTCCGGTGATCTTCCATTCGTACATGCCGCCGATGAAATGCGCCTTCACGTCCCTGTGCAGCAGGCTTGCCAGCAGCTTGAGATCGGCGCTGTCGATGCCGCGGAAATAGGCATGCTTGAGACGCTTGATGGCCTCGATATCCTTGAGGATCTGCACGTCGCGCTTGAGCCGGGCGAACTCGCTTTCGGTAATGCTCATTGCATTCTCCTTGCGTGGTTCATGGTGGGCATCGTCATTCCCGCGCAAGCGGAAATGACGGAGATGCAGTTACATCTACACTTGCACGCCTACACCTTGGCGATCACCTCGTCGCCGAAGCGGCGGATGCTGTCGATCTTGGCCTGCGTGGTGAGGTTTTCCTCGAACGGGTTCCAGCCCATCGCGCACAGGTCGGTCGCACCCATGTCGCGCAGTGGCTTGAAGTCGTCGGCGCTCTGCGCGAACTGGTTGAAGGCATGGATGCGGAAGTCCGGGTGCCTGTCGGTTCTGTATTCACGCCGGTAGCCGTTCAGTTCGTCGATCATCTGCTTGAGCGTATCGGGATCGCTGTTGGCCGAGAACCAGCCGTCGCCCAGTCGCGCGGCGCGCTGCAGGGCCGGCTTGGCGTGGCCGCCGATGATCACCGGAATGGACTGCTTCGGCACCGGGCACAGGCGCAGTGGGCCGAAGTCGTAGTTGGCGCTGTGATGCTCGAAATAGCTGCCTTTCTGGGCTTCGCGGATGATGTCGATGACTTCGTCGAAGCGCTCGCCGCGCTTCTCGAACGGCACGCCGTTGTAGGTGAAGTCTTCCTTCCACGGGCTGATGCCGGCGCCGAAGTCGAGACGCTCGCCGCTCATCACGGCCAGCGAGGTGAGTTGCTTGGCGAGGATCAGCGGCTGGCGCATCGGCACTTTCATGACGCCGCAGCAGAAGCGGATCTTTTTGGTCGCCGCGGCCATGAAGGACATGGCGACGATGGGTTCGATGAACGGCGAGACCTCGAGGAAGCCGCGGATCATGTCGTGGTCGGAGTACGGGTATTCCGATTCGGTCGTCTTCGGGAAAAAGAAGCTGTCGGGCACGCTGATCGTCGCCCAGCCGGCGTCTTCGGCAGCCTGGGCGATGGCGATGTAGTCTTCGTGACCGCCGATGCCGGTCATCAATGTAAAGCGCATGATTCCTCCTGAGATGGTTGGGTTTGTTGTTGTCGTTTGGTCGTTGGTTGTTTGGCCCCAGCGGCGTGCCGGTGCGCAGGGTGAAGCTTACGCAGGATACACTGAGTAACCTGAATAAATGAGTACACTCAGCGCTGCGCCTGCAGTATCCACAGACGTGCCAGATCGGCCGTCCCGTCCGTGCCTTGCACCGTCTGCAGCGTCTGCACGGCCTTGTCCTTCTGGCCGGCGAGCAGGTAGGCGTGGCCCAGGTGCAGCTTGGCATCCTCGGGCCGCTTGAGGCCGCCCTTGGCCAGGCCTTGTTCCATCATTCCCAGGCCCTTGTCGAACTGGCCGTTGAGTACCAGGTTGTAGCCGATATTGACCAGCCCCGTGCCATCCTTGGCGGCATTTGCCTGCCGCTCGCCCTGGGCGAGATTCTTCTGGTCTTCGGCCAGTTGTTTATTGACCAGATCGCGCAGGCGCTTGTGGCGATTGACTTCAGCCGCCGGCCCGGTGCCGAGCAGGTTTTTGGCATAGCCCGCGTCGACGATTTTCCTGGCCTCGGCCGGATAGCCGGCCTGCAGCGCGAGCTGGGCCATTTCCATGTAGTCGCCGGTTCCGCCGAGATTGTCGCTGACGAATTTGAGGCGGGCGAGGTCGAGCGCCAGGCGGTCGGCGAAACCGGACTTGCGTTGCAGGCGATGCAGCAGATCGGCCCAGTATTCCGGTTTGGGATGCCAGGTCACCAGTTTTTCCAGCGCCGTGACATAACCCGTCATGTCGTTCAGTTGCAGATAGCAGCTGGCCAGCATCTGCAGGCTGTCCACGCCGGGCCGGCCGCCGGCTTTTTCCTCGGCCGCGATATCGGCGGAGAGCTGCCTGGCCGCATTCGCGTAATCGCCGTTCAGGTAGTAGGACTGCACCTGCAAGGTGCGCATCTGGCCATCCCTGCCGCCTTCCTTGAAATAGCGCTGGGCCCAGTCGATGGCCTGGGCGTAATTCTTGTTGCGATAGTAGGCCACTGCCACGGCCTGAATGAAGTTGTGCTTCTCGCTGGCGCTCAGCTTGCCCGAAGCCAGCAGCGCGTTGACGGCTTTTGCCGCGCTGTCGGCGTCACCGGCTTCATTCGCGGCCGCCAGACGCATGCGCTCGATGGTGAGGGTTTCATGGGGCGTCTTGCCGGCAACGGCATCGGCATCGCGGATTTTTGCCAGCGCTTCGCGGTATTTCTTCGCCTTGATGAGATCCTGCGCCGCCACCAGCGGCTTGCTGATTTCCGGCCGCAAGGTTTCCTGGGCATGGGCGTTGCCCGCCGTCAGCGACAGGGCCAGCAGGGAGGCCAGCAGTAAGGAAACGATGGGGGATGAGGCGCGCGAGTTCATTGGAATCCCTTGCTCTTGCATCAATTGGCGAACTGCTCGTTGCCCACCAGGCCGATCTTGGTGACGCCCAGCCGTTGTGCCGCGGCCATGACGGCGGCGACGCTGCGATAGGTGACCAGCTTGTTGGGGCGCAGATGGACTTCGGGCTGATCCGCGCGTGCTGCGATGGCACGCAGGCGGTTGTCGAGCACCCGGCTGTCGGGAATGATTTCGCCATCCCAGAGGATGGTGCCGTCGAAATCGATGTCGATGCGGATGACTTCGGGCTCGACGCTGGTCGCTGGCGGGCTGCCGGTCGGCATGTTCATCTTGACGGCGTGCGTCTGGATCGGAATGGTGATGATCAGCATGATCAGGAGCACCAGCATCACGTCGATCAGCGGCGTGGTGTTGATGTCCACCATTTCTTCCGGATCGCCCGAGCCGCCGCCCGTCCCTACATTCATGGCCATGGTGTGTTCCCCGTTTCAGCCGCCGCGTGCCGGCGGCTCGGTGATGAAGGCGATTTTCTGGATGCCGGCGCGCTGGCAGGCGAAGACCACCTTGCCTACCGATTCGTAGCGGCCTTCCTGGTCGCCACGAATGTGCACTTCGGGTTGCGGCAGCATCACGGCCACTTCCTTGAGGCGGTCGACCAGGTTTTCCATGTCGCCGACTTCCTTCAGGTTCCAATACACGTCGCCGTCGCGCGTGACCGAAATGATGATGTTTTCCGGCTTGGTCTGGGTCGGCTGGTTGGTTTCCTGGGGGAGCTCCACTGGTACGGTATGCACCACCACCGGAATGGTGATCAGGAAGATGATCAGCAAGACCAGCATCACGTCGACCAGCGGTGTGGTGTTGATCGTCGAGATCGCTTCGTCCTCATCGCCGGCGGCATTGAAGCTCGGCAGCAAGGTGGCCTTGCGGGTGGTCGCCATGCTCAGGCTCCGTTCTTTCCACGCAGCAGCAGGGTGGTATGCAGCTCACTGCTGAAGCCGCGGATGTCTTCCATCACCAGCTTGTTGCGGCGCACCAGCCAGTTATAGGAGAGTACCGCCGGCACGGCAACCGCCAGGCCGATGGCGGTCATGATCAGCGCTTCGCCCACCGGGCCGGCCACTTTGTCGATCGAGGCCTGGCCGGAAATGCCGATTGCCGTCAGGGCGTGGTAGATGCCCCAGACGGTGCCGAACAGTCCGACGAAGGGCGCGGTCGAACCGACCGTGGCGAGGAAGGACAAGCCATCCTGCATACGGGCCTGCACCGAATCGACGGCGCGCTGGATGGTCATGATGATCCAGGAGTTCAGATCGACTTCCTGGCTGCTGGATTGCTGGAATTTGCCGACCGCATCCCTCGTCGTTTCCGCGATATAGCGGAACGGCCCTTCCTGGCTGAGTCCCGCGATACCCTTTTCGATGGAGCCGGCTGCCCAGAAGGTTTCCTGCATGTGCTTGGCCTGCTGGCGCAGCTTGTATTGTTCGTAGAGCTTGATCGCCAGGATGTACCAGGAACCGAAGGACATGATCAGCAGGATGATCAAGGTTCCTCGCGAGACGAAATCTCCCTGCTTCCACAGGGCGTCGATGCCGTAGGGGTTATCGACGACTTCCTGGTCGGTGACGCTGGCCGCCAGCGGCGCCGGTGCGGGCGCTTCTTCTTCGATGGCGGGCGGTGCGCTGTTTTCGACCGCGTTTTCTGCGTCGCTCCCGACGGCAGCCGCCTGCTCCTGGGCATGGGCCAGGGTAGGCGAAACCAGCGCCGTCACGCCTCCCCCCGTGAGCATGAGGGCGGCAAGCAGGGAGGTCAGATATTTTTTGGTGGCCATGGTTTCTCCGTTGCGTTCAGTTTTCGGTTCTGCAGTTCTGCGCTTCAATGAGTCGGTGAATCAATGATGCGATGAGGTCGATGCCCCGGGTGTTTGATGTGTTGTCGTGCTTGTACGAAAGGTGTTGCTGGTGGTGGATCGGCGGTGGCTATCACTGCATCACTGCTCCAGGCGCCAAGTGTACTTGATGCTGGCCCAGCTCTGCTCGGCTTTGCCATCGACCGTGCCGGGCTTGAATTTGCATTTGCCGAGTGCTGCGCGGGCTGCCTGGTCGAGGCGGGCAAAGCCGCTCGATTTCTCGACCCGGCTGTCGATGACCTTGCCATCGACGTCGATCAGGAAATTCAGCGTCACCGTGCCTTCTTCTTCCAGGCGTTTGGATGCCGGAGGATATTCGGGTTTTTCGCAGGAACGCGCGGCGTCGATCACCGGCGCCGTGCGCACGCTGGGCTGTGCCGGCGCCGGTGCCGGCGGTGGTGGGGCAACCGGCTTGGTCGTCGTAACGACGGTGATGGCATTGCTGGGCGCGCTCGGCTGCACGGCAAGCGTCACCTCGGGCGGCGGAATATAAGGCGGTGGCGGCGGCGCCAGCTTGGGTGGCGGCGGCGGGGGCAGTTCGACCTCCGGCTGCTTTTGCACTTCTTCGATGATCTTGGTTTCGATCGGTGCCCGGACGACCTCGACCACTTTGCGCGCTAGTCCCGTCATCAGGGCATAGGCGGTCACCACATGCAACAGCACGACGATGCTAAAGCCGACTAGATGATTGGTTGGGCCTTTGCGCTGCCCCGTATATTTCATGCTTGCTCCTGAGTTCCTGCTCCGGCCGTATCTGCATGGCGTCGGGCATTCCGGCCCCGCGATCGACATGCCTGCACGAAGACAGGAAGGATGATAAAGGGGTTCAATATTTCGATGCAACCGATATGCCGGGTATAAGTACCGAGTACGTGAAAAATTACTTTCGTAATAGCGGTGTCAGTGTACCCTGCCGTCGCATTCAGCTTTGTTGCAGTGCGCCACGGAGGAAATCGTAGCGTCCGCCGGTTGCCGCCAGCAGCTGCTCGAGGTCGCGCGGCTCATCCACGTCGAAGCTCAATCCCGGCACATCGACGCGCGCCAGGGTTTGCGCATGGGCGGCGGCTTCGGTCTGATGCAGCCGGAAACTGTCGGGACCGAAGTGAAGGCGAAAGTTGAACGCTGCCGAGAGTGGCAGATAGAGCGCATTGCTGCCCTGCCCGGCCTTGTCTGGTGCGATGGCCAGTCCTTGCGCGCGGCCGGCGGCAATGAGCTGGTCGATTTCCGTGCCGCTGGCCAGCGGCAGGTCGGCATGCAGGATCAGCAATTCGTCGACGCCGCGCGCGGCGAGTTCGGCCGCGCCATGCGCCAGCGCGGCATTCAGGCCGTGACCGGGATCGTCGATGCGCATCAGGCTCGCGTCGGCCAGCGTTTCGGCAGTCACTACGGCGATTCCGGCAATCTGGCGCGCGGCGCGCAGGGCGGCCAGCACGTCGGCAAACATTTGCTCGACGAGGCGGCGGCGGGTTGCGGTGTCGAGTGTTTCGGCCAGCCGGCCCTTGGCGGCGGCGGGCGATTTCAGCGCAATCAGCGCCCAGCAGCTCATGCGCGCTTCCCCCGGCGTTTGCCGAGCGTTCGGGCATAGTCCAGCGTTTCGCGGGCCAGGCGCTGGCGGTCGTCGAGGGTTTTCATCAGGGTGTCGGCGACCAGCGTCGGCAGGCCGATGGCCGCGAGTCCGGCTTCGACGTCCGCATCGCGCACGTCGAGCACGAAGCCGTCGAGCAGCTCGCCGTAGTGCTGCGCCACGGCCAGTGGCGAGACCGAGATGCCCAGTTCCCGCATGATCTTGGCCGTCGGCCCTTTCACCGCCGCGCCGCCGATCAGCGGCGAGATGGCGATCACCGGCGCTGCGGCTTGGCGCAGCAGCTCACGCACCCCCGGCAGGGCGAGGATGGGGTCGATGCTCAGATAGGGATTCGACGGGCAGATGATGATGGCATCGACGTCGGGGGCGGTCAGCGTCGCGCAGACTTCCGCCGTCGGCGCAGCGGCTTCGGCGCCGGCAAAGCGCAGGGCGGCGACGCGCGGTTGGCACTGGTGGCGCACGAAGTAGTCCTGGAAGTCGAGCTCGCCGATGTCGGTGGTGACGCGGGTACGTACCGCCGCGTCGGACATCGGCAGCAACTGCGCCTGGATGCCCAGGTGCTGGGCGATGTCGCGGGTCACCCGGGTCAATGTCTGGCCTGCTTTCAGGCGCCGTGTGCGCTCGACGTGCAGCGCCAGATCGCCGTCGCCGAGACGGAACCAGGTTTCGCCGCCGAAGCTTTCCAGCGCCTGCATGAAACTCCAGGTTTCATCGCGGCGGCCCCAGCCGGTTTCGGGGTTGGCGAGGCCGGCCAGCGAATACAGGGCCGTGTCCAGATCGGGCGAGATGTTGAGTCCCAGATGCTCGAAGTCATCGCCGGTATTGACGATCACCGTCAATTGCCCGGACGGCACGACGTGCAGCAGGCCCAGTGCCATCTTGGCCCCGCCCACGCCACCGGAAAGCGCCACGATGCGGCGTGCTGGCGCGGCGGCATTCATTTGAACAGGTCTTCGTCGAGCGGACGGATCAGGCTTTGCGCGTTGCGCTCCGGTGCTTGCCAGGCCAGACCCTGCACCAGCACCAGCGGCGTCCCTTCGGCACCCTCGCCCATCGCCAGGCCGGCAGCGGCGGCGATTGCATCGGCATAGGCGACCTGGGTCACCTCCAGCGTGCGGCCATACATGTCCCGCTCGCCCCGGCGGTCGATCAGCGCCGGCAGACCGGCACTGCCCAGCGCCACATTCACCACGCCATTGCGCCAAGGGCGGCCGAAGCTGTCGCTGATGACGATGCCGATTTCACAGCCGAGCGCGGCGTTGAGTTGCTCGCGCAGCACCGCCGCCGAAGCGTCGGCATCGACGGGCAGCAGCAGCACGCGATCGCCCACGCCACCGTCCACGTTCGAGTGGTCGATGCCGGCGTTCGCCATTACGTAGCCGCAGCGATGGCGCACGATCAGCACGTTGGGAATCGCCCGCAGGATGTCGGTCGATTCGGACAGCACCAGTTCGACGAGGCGCGCATCCTTCTTCACGATCTGCGCCAGTTCCAGGGCATGCGGCGAGGGCTGCACCGAGGATAGATCGACGCTGCGGCCTTCGGCTTTGGAGACGATCTTCTGCGCCAGCACCAGCACGTCGCCGTCGCGTGCCTGCAGCGCGTTGCGGCGCAGGCCGTCCTGCACGATCGCAGCCAGGTCGTCGCCGGGCTGGATGTGCTTGATGCCCTGCAGGGCGGTGTAGGTGATGCCTTGTGCCATGGGCGCTGGATGTTGGAAAGATCGACCCGAAACTATATCAAAGCCGCTGACTTCCCCTTCGCGGGGGAGGAGTTGGGGGAGAGGGAGTACGAATCAGCGCAACTGATACTTGAGCACCTTGCCCGAGGCATTCATCGGCAGCGCCGCGACGATCTCGACATGGCGCGGCACCTTGTAGTTGGCCATGTTGTCGCGCGCCCAGGCGATCAACCCGGCGGCGTCGAGCGTGGCATCCGGGCGCAGTACGACGTAGGCCTTGCCGACCTCGCCCTGGCGCGCGTCGGGCACGCCGATCACCGCCACCTGGGCGATGGCCGGATGCGCCGTGAGGATGCGCTCGACTTCCGCCGGATAGCAGTTGAAGCCGCCGACGATGTACATATCCTTCATGCGATCGGTGATCTTCAGGTTGCCGTTGGCATCGAGGATGCCGATGTCACCGGTGTGCAGCCAGCCATCCTTGATGGTCTCCGCCGTTGCCTCGGGATGGTTGAAATAGCCCTGCATGACGTTGTAGCCGCGCATCACCACTTCGCCTTCGCCGCCGGCCGGCACATCCTTGCCCTCTTCATCGACGCAGCGCAGTTCGATGCCGGGCAAGGCGCGCCCGCTGGTGGTGGCGATGGTCTCGGCGTCGGCATCGCGGTCGCAGATGGTCGCCACGCCGCAGCATTCGGTCAGGCCGTAGGCGGTGACGACGATCTTGAAGCCGAGTTCATCGCGCATGCGGTGAATCATCGACGGCGCGATGGCCGCGGCACCGGTGACGGCCACGCGCAGGCTGGAGAGGTCGAAATCCTTGAGCTTCGGGTGGGCGAGGAAGGAGAGGAACAGCGTCGGCGAACCGGGCAGGAAGCTGATGCGCTCGCGGCCGATCAGCGCCAGCACGCCATCGGTGTCGAACACCGCCAGCGGATAGATGGTGCAGCCGCGCATCAGCGCCGCCAGCCAGCCGGCCTTGTAGCCGAAGGAATGGAAGAACGGGTTGATGATCAGGTAGCGGTCATCGGCCTGCAGATCGACGCAGCGCGCCCACTCGTCGAAGGCGCGGATGTTCTGGCCGTGGCAGGTCATCACGCCCTTGGGCCGGCCGGTGGTGCCGGAGGTGAACATGATGTCGGAGAGGTCTTCCGGCTTTACCGCCGCGGCGCGCTCGCGCGCTGTTGCTTCCGGTGTCTCGTCGGCCAGGGTGAGGAAATCCTGCCAGGTCGTATCCGAGCCGCGCGACTTGCCGAGCACGACGATGCGTTCAAGCTGAGGCAGCTTCTGTCCTTGCAGCATCGCCGGGAAATAGTCGTTGAGAAATTCGCCGACGCAGAACAGCAGGCGCGCGCCGCTCTGTTCGAGGATGTCGGCCGCCTCGACGCCCTTCATGCGCGTGTTGATCGGGATCAGGATCGCCCCGACGCTGTGGATGCCCAGCGCGGCGGCCACCCACTCATGACAGTTCGGCGCCCACACGGCGACGCGGTCGCCGGCCTGGATGCCCGCGCTCATCAGCGCGCGCGCCGCCTGGAGGCGCAGCGCGTCGAGGCCGGCGAAGCTCAGTTCGACGCCCGCCTCGCGGATGGCGATGCGTTGCGGATGATTGCGGGCGGCGGCTTCGATCAGGCCGGGAATGGTTTGCGGCAACGGCGACATGGCGTTTCCTTGCGACGGTGTTTGCTGAATTGGATCGTAGAGGTGTGAGGCGGAACGATGGCGTGACAAGCGCGACGGCTCGGCCAGACAGAGTGTGGTCAGTCCGCCGGCGCCATGTCCTCTGGCCCCCAATAGGCGCGCATCTCGACGATCTTGCCGGCCTCATTGAAGCGCATGGTCTCGATCACTCCGACCTTCATCGTCGGCGCGCCGGGCGGCGCGACCAGTACATCCAGGGCCATGGCGGCCGCATCGCTGGTCGAGCCGCGCTGCGGCCCGACGATGCTGAGCCTGGCGCCACTGGCGATTGCCATGGCGTAGAAGGCGCGCACCGCCTCGGCACCGCTGTGCACGCCCGCGCCCACCGGATCCTCGACCGTGGCATCGTCGGTAAACAGCGCCAGCACGCCTTCGAGATCGGCGGCATTGAGGCGCTCGACGTAGCTGCGCATGGCGGCTTTCATTTCTTCACTGCTGGGCATGGCATTCTCCTGAAAGTGACGACCATTCGTGCCGGCCAGCGGTGCGCGGCAGCTCAGAAATAATACCTGCTGATGGTGTCGACCACGCAACCCGGCTTGGCTTCGCCTTCGATATCGATGGTGATGCGGATGGTCGCCTGCACGCCCTCGCCGGCCTTGTCGACGGCGACGATTTCGCCACGGCCGCGGATGCGCTTGCCGGCTTTCACCGGCGCGGGGAAGCGAACCTTTTCACAACCGTAATTCACGCCCATCTTCATGTTGCGGATTTCGATCAGTTGCGGCAGGAACAGGTTGGCCAGCGACAGGGTGAGATAGCCATGGGCCACGCAGGCGCCGAACGGGCCGTTCTTGGCGCGTACCGGATCGACGTGGATCCACTGGTGGTCGTCGGTGGCGTCGGCAAATTTATTGATGCGCTCCTGGGTCAGTTCGATCCAGTCGGTCGCGCCCAGGTCCGTGCCGGCGGCGGCGAGAACTTCAGCGGCGGAAGAGAAGACGGTGGTCATGTGCATCCTCCTTGATCAGGCGCGCTGGCTGCTGACCGAGACGATTTCGCCGGTCATGTAGGACGAGTAGTCGCTGGCCAGGAACATGATGACGTTGGCGATTTCCCAGACTTCGGCGGCACGGCCGAAGGCCTCGTTGGCGGTGAGTTTCTGCAGCAGTTCCTCGGAGGCCGATTTCTTGAGGAACTCGTGCAGGGCGATGCTCGGCGAGACGGCATTGATGCGCACGCCATGGTCGGCGGCTTCGACCGCGCTGCAGCGGGTCAACGCCATCACGCCGGCCTTGGCGGCGGCGTAGTGCGCCTGCTCCTTCTGCGCGCGCCAGCCGAGCACCGAGGCATTGTTCACGATGACGCCGCGCCCGCGCGGCTGCATGACCTTGAGCATCGCCCGCGTCATGCGGAAGGTGCCGGTCAGGGTGATGTCGATGACCTTGTTCCACTCATCGTCGGTCATCTCGACCAGCAGCTTGGAGCCGCCCAGGCCGGCGTTGTTGATCAGCACGTCGACGCCGCCGAGCTTGTCTTCGGCAAAGTCGATGAGCGCCTGCACCTGCTCTTCCTTGGTGACGTCGCAGAGCTGGCCGAACACGGGACGGTCGCCGGCGATGGCCTTCAGTTTCTCGACCGATTCGCTCAGGCGGCGCTCGTGCATGTCGGAAATCACGATCGCCCGGCAGCCTTCCTCGACGCACTTCTGCGCCGTGGAAAAGCCGATGCCGGCGCCGGCGGCGGCGGTGATCAGGACGGACTTGCCGGTCAGCAGGCCGTGGCCGGGAACGTAGGGGGGAGGTGCTCGCATGATGTGGTCCTTAGTGAAACTTTAGAAACTGGTCATTGATTGGCAGCCAGGCGTATCGTTACTTCCGTCATTCCCGCGCAGGCGGGAATCCAGGGGGCGCGGATACATGGATTCCCGCCTGCGTGGGAATGACGATGTCTGATGCGGTGGCGCCTCTGGTTATTTTTCTCTCGGTTCCTTGGGCATGCCCAGGGCGCGCTCGGAGATGATGTTGAGCTGGATTTCGTTGGTGCCGGCGTAGATGGTGTCGGCGCGGCTGAACATGTAGATGCGCTGCAGGTGGGCGCGCGCGAGGTTGAACGCATCGTCCCGCTCGTCGAGGATCTCGCCCTCGCAGCCGTAGATGTCCATCGCCAGCTTGCCCAGGTCGCGGTGCCAGTTCGACCAGTAGTACTTGTACATCATGCCGGCGCGCGGCAGCGTGCCGTCCTGGGTGCCGGAGAGCATGCGCAGGGCGTTGTAGCGCATCACCTTGAGGCCGCTCCAGGCCGCGGCGATGCGCTGGCGGATCTGCGGATTCTGCGCTGTGCCATTGGCTTTGGCGGCCTGGCAGACCAGTTCGAATTCGTGCAGGAAGTGCATCTGCTGGCCCAGCGTGGAGGCGCCGCGCTCGAAGCCGAGCAGCGCCATCGCCACCTTCCAGCCTTCGCCGGGCTGGCCGATGATGTGGTCGGCCGTGGTGCGCGCGCCGTCGAAGAACACTTCGTTGAATTCGGCGGTGCCGGTGAGCTGGCGGATCGGGCGGATTTCGATGCCCGGCTGGTCCAGCGGCATCAGCAGGAAGACCAGGCCCTTGCTGCCCTGGCTATCCGGATCGCAGCGCGCGACGACGAAGATCCATTGCGACTCGTGGGCCAGCGAAGTCCATACTTTCTGGCCATCGACCACCCAGTCGCCATTGGCTTCCTGACGCGCGCGGGTGCGCACGTTGGCCAGGTCGGAACCCGCGCCCGGCTCGGAATAGCCTTGGCACCACAGCTCCGTGCCGTTTCTGATGCCCGGCAGGAAGCGCTGCTTCTGCGCCTCGGAACCCATGGCGATCAGCGTCGGGCCGATCAGGCCTTCGCCGATATGGCCGACGCGGCCGGGGCCGCCGGCGCGCGCGTATTCCTCATGGAAGATCAGTTGCTGCGCCAAGCTCAAACCGCGTCCGCCGTGCTCCTTGGGCCAGCCGACGCAGGTCCAGCCGCCGGCCGCCAGTTTCTTCTCCCATTCCTTGCGCAGTTCGGGAAAGGCATCCTCATCGCCGGGGCCGCCGCGATGCCTGAGCGGGGCGAATTCGCCGATCAGGTGGGCCTGCATCCAGGCGGCCACTTCCTTGCGGAAGGTCTCGTCGGCTGCTGAAAACTCTATCTGCATGTTTGATCCTTTTCCCGCGATTCAGGCTGCATCCAGCAGTGCGCCGGCAATACGCTCGCGCAGCGCATCGCTGCTGCCCAGCCAGTGCGCGCTGGCCTGGGCGCGCTTGAAGTAGAGCTGGGGATCGTATTCCCAGGTGAAGCCGACGCCGCCATGCAACTGGATCGCCTCGGCGGCGCAGTGGCAGTAGGTGTCCGAGGCCAGCGCCTTGGCGGCCGCCGCTTCGAGCAGGAAGTCGGCAGCCAGCGCGGGATTCTCGGCGACGGCTGCAGCGCCGTAGATCGCCGAGCGCGTCGCTTCGATCTTCACCATCATTTCGGCGCAGCGGTGCTTGATCGCCTGGAACGAGGCGATGGTGCGGCCGAACTGCACGCGCTCCGAGGTGTAGGCCACGGTGAGGTCGAGACACTGCTGGGCGCCGCCGAGCTGCTCGGCGGCCAATGCCAGTTGCGCCTTGGCGACGGCGCGCGGCATGGCCGCGGCCACCTGCTGTGGCGTGGCGATCTGCGCGTCGGCGGGCAACTGGACGTTATTCAGGGTGACGCTGGCGACGCGCCGCGTCAGGTCGAAATTCTTCAGCGGCGTGCGCGTGATGCCCGATAGCGTGGACGGGAAGGCATACAGCGCGACGGCGCCCGTGATGTCGCGCGCCGGCACGATCAGCAGATCGGCCGTGGCGCCGTCGGCGACGATGGCGAAGCTGCCATTGATGACGTTGCCGCCGGCACCGACGCTGATCGCCGCATCGATACCATTGTCACCCCGCGGCTGCCAGTCCATGCCCCGCTTGGCGAGGGCAACGGTGGCCGTCAGCTCGCCGGAAGCGATGGCCGGCAGGTAGCGCTGCTTCGCAGAGTCTTCAGCGACTTCGAGCAGCACCTGCGCGGCGAGGCCGACGGTGGCGTAGAACGGCGCGCACAGCAGGCGGCGGCCCATCTGTTCCATGAGCAATACCAGCTCGACGCTGCCCAGGCCCAAGCCTTCATAGGCCTCGGGAATCGGTGTCGCGCACCAGCCGAGTTCCTGGCCGACCCGGGTCCAGACGGCCGGGTCGAAGCCGGTTGCGGTTTCCATCGCCGCGCGCACGGCGGCGGAAGAACTGGCTTCGGCGAGAAACGCCTCGGCCGTGTCGCGGATCATCTCCTGATCGGAGCTGAGGGCAAAATCCATGAGGGTCCTCTATGCTGGATGAAACCCCGGATTCCCGTCATCCCCGCGCAGGCGGGGATCCATGGATCACCTGAAAAGGCTGGATTCCCGCCTGCGCGGGAATGACACTTCCCGGGGCCTGAGGTACTTCGAATCAGGAACCGTAGACCTTTTGCGGCGGCACGGCTTCCTTGATCAGATCCTGAACCACTTCGGTCAGCTCGCCCGGGTTCCAGCGCGCTTTCTTGTCGCGCGCCGGGCCGAAGCGCCAGCCATCGGCCAGCATCACCTGGCCGCCGGCGACTTCGAAGGTGCGGCCGGTGATGCCCTTGGACAGCGGGCTGCCGAGCCAGACGACGAGCGGCGCGACGTTGGCCGGATCGTAGTAATCGAAGCTGCCGTCTTCAGGTTTCTTCATCATTTCGGCGAACGGGCCTTCGGTCATTAGCGTGCGCGCCGACGGGGCCAGCGCGTTGGCGGTGATGCCGTAGCGGCCGAGTTCGGCAGCCTGCACCAGGGTCAGCGTGGCGATGCCGCCCTTGGCGGCGGAGTAGTTGCTTTGTCCGATGGAGCCCTGCAGGCCGGCGCCGGAGGTAGTGTTGATGATGCGCGCATCCACGGCCTGGCCGGCCTTGGATTGATCGCGCCAGCGCTTGGCGAGAATGTTGGCCAGGCAGAAGTGGCCGCGCAGATGCACGCGCATGACCTGATCCCAGTCGTCCTCGCTAAGGCTGACGAACATGCGGTCGCGCACGATGCCGGCGTTGTTGACGATCACATGCACGTCGCCGAAGGCGGCGACGGCGGCATCGACGATCTTCTGCGCCGTATCCATGCGGGTGATGTCGTCGCAGGTGGCGATGGCCTTGCCGCCGGCCTTGATGATCTCGTCGCGCACGGCCTCGGCCGCTTCGACGCGGATGTCATTGACCACCACGTTGGCGCCCTCGGCGGCGAAGGCCAGCGCGTAGGCCTTGCCCAGGCCGCTGCCGGAGCCGGTGATGATGACGGTACGCTGATCGCAGATTCCCATGTTCCTGTCCTTTAAGAGTTCAAACCATCCTGACGCCAGTGCAGCCGATACCCGGCTGATTTTCGGCAACCGCTCATTTTTTCCACAGGGCGCAATCGGGGCATCGTCCGATGGGACTAAACCCGTGGCATGCCGTGCCGTCTGCGCCGACCATCCCGGCGGGCTTGAAACGTTCGCCATACTTCACCATGCTTGCCATGAAAAACACCCCAAAGGCTGGATCGGCGTCCAGCCGTCGGGGTGCAGTCGAAATCAGGTTTTGGTCGGCAGTCCGAGAGGCGTCGTGGCCTCTCTGTCGCCCCGTTGCTGAACTACAGAACCTTCAGGAAGGCCTCCAGCGCTTCGATTTCATCGGGTCTCAACTGGAGCGGCGCCAGCAGCGGAGACGTCACCGGGAAGCGGGGATCGGCAGCCTGCGCGGCATTGGCCGGCCGGGGACGGAACATGCCGGCGTTATAGGCGTTGAGAATGCCGCGCAGCGAAGGAAACAGGCCGTTGTGCATCCACGGTCCGCTGCGCGAGACGTTGCGCAGCGTCGGTGTCTTGAATTTGCCGACGTCCGCATTGTCGCCGGTCACGCCGTAGCGCCCCAGGTCTTCGTACTTGCGCCCGAAGTAGGTCAGGCCCAGGTTGTGGAACTGGCTGTCGCTGAGCGCCGGGCCATCGTGGCAGGTCATGCAGCGTGCCTTGGTGCGGTACAGGTGCAGGCCGCGCAACTGTTTGTCGTCGAGCGCCTGGGCGTCGCCCTTCAGGAAGGCGTCGAAGGCCGTCGGCGCCGGCGCCAGGGTGCGCTGGTAGGCGGCCAGCGCGGCCTGGATGCGCGGCAGCGAGATTTCCGCATCGCCCCAGGCTGCGGTGAATGCCTCGGCGTAGCCGGATATCGCAGCGAGCTTGTCCGGCAGGCGGTTGATATCCATGGCCATTTCCGCCTGGTCGGCGATCGGGCCGAGCGCCTGCAATTCGAGGCTGGGTGCGCGTCCATCCCAGAACAGGCTCTGCGCATGCCTGACGCCGACCAGGGCCGGCGCATTGCGCCGCCCCTTGCGACCCAGATGTCCCGGCGTGACCGGCTGGGCGTCGGCGTAGGCGTGATCCGGCCGGTGGCAGGAGGCGCAGGCGATCTTGCCGGAAGCGGAGAGCGCCGTATCGAAGAACAGTCGGGTACCCAGGCCCAGCAGCGGTGCGGGCGGTGCCGGCAGATCGGGTGCTGCCGCCGCTGCCATTTCCCGCCAGGCGACCTTGCCTTCGACCTGCGCCGCCGGCCACTGTGTGATCGGCTGCGCGTAAGCCCGGCGCAGGCAGGCGATGTCGCCGCCGTCCGCGGGGCAGTCCGCGGCAGCGGCGGCGGCAAACGACGGCACGGCGAGCAGGACGGCCGGCAGCAGGCGTTTCATCATGGTGCGCATGCCGTCAGAAACGGTAGCCGACTTCCAGCCAGAATTGGCGGCCGACTTCATAGACGGGAATGCCGGTGCTGATGGCCGTGTTGCTGTCGGCTACCGAGACCGCGTCGAGCACGTTGAATACGTCGAGATTGACGAACAGGGCCTGCTTGCGCGCGAGCGGGATTTCCCAACCGAGACGCATATCCCAGGTCAGGGCGTTGCTGAACTTGCGCTTCGACCAGATGGCGACTTTCTGGCCATCATGAACGATGGGTGAACTGGCGGCCGAAGTCGTTTGGGCAATCTTGGAGTAGGCGGCCCGGTAGCGCAGGAAGTTGGTCCAGGTCAGATTCCATTGCGGGATGTTGGTGAGACTCGACAGGCGCAAGGTCCATGGGCGGTTGTAGTTGTCGGCCGGCCGGTCGGCGTAGCGCATGATCTGGCCGTTGTATTGAATGTAGGGGTTGAGTATGTAGTTGGTACTGTCGACGCTGTCATACAGGTAGTCGGGGGCGTTCTGTTTTTTGTCGGTCCAGTCCAGCGCCAGTTGCCCCGTCGTTCGCGTGCCGAGCCAGCGGATTTCCTGCAGGGGCGTCACCGTCAGGGTCACGATGTCGGTTTCGCTCCTGCCGCCGTTGGTGTAGGTGGTGTAGCTGGGGGAGAGCGTCGGGTCGGTCGATGGCTGGCCGATGCTCGTACCCGACACCTGGATGACCTGGTCGCGGCCCTTGCGGTTGACGTACTTGAGGTCGTACTGCGCGCCGAGCCAGCGCTGGCCGATGCCGGCCATCAACTCGTCGTCGTAGGGAATCTCCAGTTCGCTGAATTTGACCAGGTTGGTGGCCTGGGTGCCCAGCGTCCAGGCGTCGTCCAGCGTGGTGCGCTTTTCCGTGTTGTAGCGCAGTTGGTTGCGGCCTTCCTGCAGGCGCCAGCTGGTGATGCTGCGGCCGTAGTAGCGGTTGGCGCCGGCGTTCAGCACCGTGCCGCGATCGGCGAAAACGTCGTACTGCGCCGCAAGGCGCGGGGCGAGCGTGGTCTTGTTCATGTAGTCGTCGCTGTCCAGTCGCAGGCCGGGGCGCAGATTGAGCTTGCCGAAGTCGATCTCATCCTGCAGCCAGGCCGTCTGCTGGTTCGTGGTGAAGTCGAACGCGCCAGTGGCGTAGCGGGTGCGCTGGGTGAAGAACTGGCCGTTCCAGCCAGCCAGCGTCGTGCCTATGTCGCAGGCCACGCTGTCGGTGACGCCGCTGCCGTTGGTGCAGGTGCTGGTCGCTACCGGCGTCACGTAGGTGCTGCTCTCGGTCAGCCGCGCGTAGCGCACGTATTGCCGGGAAAGCTCCAGGCCGGTCTGCAGGCGGTGCGTCGCACCAAGCAGAGAGAAGGATTTCCAGTCGGCGTTGATGCGGTAGGACAGGGTTTTCTGGGCTTGATCGACGTCGCCATAGCCGCCTTCGTTGCTGCTGGTGGTCGCCGTGTTGCCGATGCCCCAGTCCTTGGTCGTGGATTTGCGCCAGGTGAACCAGTCGTCGTAAGCCGAATCACGCGACTGCTCCAGCTTGCCGTAGGACAGGTTGTGCTCGACCTTGGCCAGGTCGCCGTCCCAGCGCGCCTTGAGGTTGAGCTGGGTGCCGCCGGATTGCGTCTCGAAAGACGAATTGGCGGAGTTGCTGCGCCAGTAAATGTTGTTTTCCGGCGCGTAGGCGAGGCTGGATTCGATCTCCAGGCGGTCGGCCGGTTTCCAGAAGGCCTTGACGAAATAATTGTCGATCTCGCGCTTCTGGTCGCGCTTTTCGCTGCCCATGGCGGCGACATTGTTGGACGAATAGAAACTGGTCGGCATGCTCGAACGCTTCTGGCTGATGTTGGCGAGCAGGCCGAAGTTGTCGGTCAGGTGTCCTTCCAGCGTGGCGCGCACGATGGTCTTGTCGAACTCGGGCTGCTCGTTGTAATTGCCCGAATTCTCGAAGCTGTACTGCTGGGCTTCGTCGATGTGGTAGCGCGTCCAGGACGAGCGGGTGCTCTGGTAGGAAATCTTGCCGCTCGGTTCCTTGCTCGGCCTGCGGGTATTCGCCTCGACCACGCCGCCGTTGAAGCGGCCGTAGGCGGCGGGCACGTTGCTGTCGTAGACGACGATGCTTTCGAGCAGGTCGGTGTCGAGCGCCAGGCCCTGGCTGCGGCCCGGCACATCGGCCAGCAGGTTCGGGTTGCTTTGTCCCGGGTCGATGTCGTTGTTCATGTTGACGCCGTCGACGACGAAGGCGTTCTGGTAGAACTTGGCTCCGTTGATGCTGATGTCGGCCGGCGCAATTTCGCCAGGCGTCTTGCTGCTCAGTTGCAGATTGTCGAAGGCTACGCTCGGGTTGATTTTCAGCAGGCTGGTGATGTCGCCGTTGCCGCCAGGCTGGGCCTCTATCGTGTGGCGGTCGATGGTCGATGCGCCCATCCATTCGCGTCCGTCGACGACCAGTACCGGGGCCAGCGCCGTTGCGCTGCCGCTTTCGCCGGAAGCGCCGGTGCGCAGCGCCGGGATGGCGACCAGTATGTAGCCGGAAGCCGTCTGCTCCATGGTGTAGCCGGAACCGCGCAGCAGCGCGGCGAAGCCGCCGGCGATGTCGTAATCGCCGTGCAGGCCGTCGCTGCGCAGTCCCTTCAGTTTTTCGGCGTCGATCGCCAGCGGCACGCCGGTTTGCAGCGCGAAGCGGTTGAGCGTCGCATCCAGCGGGCCGGCGGGAATGTCGTAATGGCGTGCCGTCGGCGTCTGGGCGGCGGCCGGCAGCGCGAACGCCAGGTGGCCGGCGAAGGCCAGGCCGAGCAGCAGGGAGCAGCGGTTTCTGATTGCGGTGGCGCGGATGCGGCAACTGCGGATTTCAGGTTTCATGGTCAGCGGGTTCCATCGAATGGTTGGCGATTGCTCGCGGAAAATCGATGACTGCGGGAACTGGCTAACGCAAGAATGTCCGGCCTGCTTGGCTATCCAACATCGTCCATCGTTCGGGTTGACGAACGAAATTGCCAAAGCGGAACCGGACGGCCAAAAAATCAGGAGTCAGCGCTCTGCCTTCCGGCTGACGACGACGAGGTAAGGCGTCAGGCTGCGTATCCGTAATGCCGGAAAGCTGTTGGCGAGCAATTGCAGCGACCGGTCGGTGTCGGTCAGCGACAGCACGGCGGAGACGCGAATGTTGGCGATTGCCTCGCGGTCGTAGTGGATGTAGCCGTAACGCTGGCGGGCAAGCGCGTCGAGCACCTCGCCCAGCGGGCGGTCACGCACCACCATCTGGTGAGTCTGCCATGCCGCTTCCAGCAGGTCGGCGTCGATCGGCTGAGGGAGCGGGTCTTCGTGGCATGCCGGCCCGAAGGCCAGGCTTTCGCCAGCGCGCACGACTGCAGGAAAACCCGCTGGCGCGGCGCGGACCTCGACGCGTGATTCGCGCATGCCGAGCCGGGTGCAGCCTGCTTCCTTGCTGACCAGGAAACGCGTACCCAGCGCCCGGATGCGGCCATGTTCGGTTTCGACCACGAAAGGCCGGCCTGCCTCGCTGGCGACATTGACCAGGATGGCGCCCTGCAATAGCTTGACGGTGCGCTGCCGGGCGTTGAAATCGAGGCTGACCTCGCTCGCTCCGCCCAGCGACAGGCGGCTACCGTCATCCAGCGTGTGCGAGGCCCATTCGCCGCGTTCGGTGCGCAGATTGGCCAGCATCCGGCCGGCCGGGTCGTCCTGCCAGACCTGCCAGACGGATAGGGATAGCGCCAGCGCGCAGACCAGCAGGATGGCGACCGTGCTGCCCTGGAGGCGCGTCCATGCGGCATCCGGCGCGGCGCGCAAGGCCTTGCGCGCCGTCTCCTGCGTGCCACTGCGCCGGATGTGTTCCAGACCGTCCATCAGTTTCTCCAAGCGTTCGGCGGCAACCGCGTGTCGTGGATCGGCCGCTTGCCAGGCGGCGTAGCCGCTCGCCGCCGCCTGCCGCTCCTGGGGATCGTCGGTACCGAGGCGGACGATCCATTCGGCGGCTTGTTGCGCCACGCCGTCCATCGCTGCCGGAGAATTCATGACGTCATGCCGCTGGGAAGCCCAGGGCTGGCGCACCGAACCAGGCATTGGACCAGGTATTTGCGCACCATGCGCGTGCTGACCTTGAGCCGGGCGGCGACCTCGGCATGGCCCAGTCCGTCCAGATAATGCAGCAGGAAAGCCTCGCCGGCCTTGCGCGGTACCTGTTGCAGCGCATCGCCGATTTGCACGAGCGTCTGCGTGGCGATCAGGAGGTCTTCCGGCGAAGGGTGTCCGGCCACGGCCAGGCTGTTTGCAGCGCCGGCCAGTTCGGCCAGATAGGCTCGTTCGATGGCCGCGCGACGCGTCTGGTCGATGAGCAGGCGGTTCGCCGTGGTCGTCAGATAGGCGCGCGGCGCGCGCATGGCGAACAGGGCATCGCGCGAGGTGATGATGCGCAGGAAAGTGTCTTGCGCCAGATCGGCGGCGCGTTCCGGACAATCGAGCCGGCGGCGCAGCCAGGCGCATAGCCAGCCATGGTGGTTGCGGTAGAGTTCGGCGACGGGGTTGGCGGCAGACACGTCAGGCTCCGGGGAACGGGAAAAATTCTGGCTGACTACCGGGTAGGTGGCTTGCTATTGATAATGATTCTTATTCTCTCATTGATGGTGGAGGCGTGCAATGCCCGGGAGGTGGAGATAAGCGCAATTGGTTGAATGGGCTGGTTTGCCCTTGCCGACTGGCATTGGCGTACCAAAAAAAACAGGCCTGCGAAATCGAATCGCAGGCCTATTCCGCTCTGCCGGACGAGCGTCACTCCCATTTCTTCCGGCGAGTCTTCCGCCCCGCCCCGGCGAGGGCCTGCGAGGCTGTTACTTCTCGACGAAAGCCCGCTCGATCACGTAATCGCCGGCCACGCCGGTGCGCGGCGAGATTTTGAAGCCGCGCGCGTCGAGCAGGGCGCAGGTGTCCTTGAGCATGCTCGGGCTGCCGCAGAGCATGGCGCGGTCGCGCGCCGGGTCGAGCGGCGGCAGGCCGATGTCCTCGAACAGCTTGCCGCTTTCGATCAGGTCGGTCAGGCGGCCGCGGTTGCGGAAGGGTTCGCGCGTCACGGTCGGGTAATAGATCAGTTTGGCGCGCACGTCTTCGCCGAAGAATTCGTGCTCGCGCAATTCGCGGCTGATGAAGTCGGAGTAGGCCAGCTCATTGACCTGACGCACGCCATGCACCAGCACGACCTTCTCGAAGCGCTCATAGGTTGCCGGGTCCTGGATCAGGCTAAGGAAGGGTGCCAGGCCGGTGCCGGTGCCGAATAGGTAGAGGTACTTGCCGGGCAGCAGATCGGGCAGCACCAGGGTGCCGGTCGGTTTCTTGCTGACCATGATGTTCTGTCCCTCTTGCAGGTGCTGCAGGCGCGAGGTGAGCGGGCCGTCCTGCACCTTGATGCTGAAGAATTCCAGATGGTCGGCATGGTTGGCGCTGGCGATGCTGTAGGCGCGCATCAGCGGCTTGCCTTCGACCTCCAGGCCGATCATGACGAATTGTCCATTTTCGAAGCGCAGACTCGGATCGCGGGTCGTGCGGAAGCTGAACAGGGTATCGTTCCAGTGATGGACGCTGAGGACGCGCTCGGTGTTGAGATTGCTCATGGACTCCATTCCTTATAGTGAATGGGGGTAATTCTAGGTAAGCGCCGTTTATCTGTAAAATTGATTTTATTGAGATCATTGTTCTATTTTGTTGATATGAAATTCAGCCTGCGTCAGATCGAGGTTTTCGTTGCCGTGGCTCGCTTGGGCAGCGTCTCGGCGGCGGCCGATGCCATTGCGCTGTCGCAGTCGGCGGTAAGCATGGCGCTGTCCGAATTCGAGCGTCAGTTCGATTGCCGGCTGTTCGAACGCATCGGCAAGAGCCTGCGGATCAATCCGCTGGGCGAGCAGCTTTTGCCCAAGGCGGTCGAACTGCTCGATCGCGCCGCCGAGGTCGAGGCCTTGCTCGAAGGCCGCACCGGACTGGGTTCGCTGCGCATCGGCGCGACGCTGACCATCGGCAACTATCTGGCGACCCTGATCATCGCCGATTTTCTCCAGCGCCATCCCGAGGCGCGGGTGCAGTTGACGGTGCACAACACCGCCACCATCGTCGAGCAGGTGGCGCAATACGAATTGGATCTGGGACTCATCGAGGGCGCCTGCCGGCATCCGAGTCTGGTGACCCAGCCCTGGGTCGAGGACGAGCTGGTGGTTTTCGCCGCGCCCGATCATCCGCTGGCCGGGCAGGGCGTGGTGACGCTGGAACGCCTCATGCAGGAGCGCTGGATCCTGCGCGAGCAGGGTTCGGGCACGCGCGAAGTTCTTGAGCAGGCCTTGCGGCGCCATCACCTCGAACCGTCGATCCGCCTCGAACTCGAACATACCGAGGCCATCAAGCGCGCCGTCGAGTCAGGTCTGGGAATCAGTTGCATTTCGCGCCTGGCGCTGAAGGAGGCTTTCCGGCGCGGCAGCCTGGTTGCCATGGAAACGCCGCAATTGGATCTGCGCCGGCGCTTCCAGTTTCTCTGGCATCGCGACAAATACCAGACCACCGTGCTGCGGGAATTTCTCGCCGCCTGTCAGGCGATGACGGCGGGTGCCGCGCGCAGCGATCTGATCGATCTGCCCTATATCGCCTGAACCGCGTGGATGGTCCGGGTAGACCTGGCCGCCGTTTCCCGGATCACGGTTGCGCCGGTTGCGATTTGCAGCAGCCGGGTTTCGCTGGCGAGGAACGCCGCCAGCAGGCGCGTGACCTCAAGGAAAAAAGCCAGGGCCGATTGCTCGACGAGGCGCGGATGCAGCTGCGGCGCCCAGCGGCCGAGCTGGCGCGCCAGGAAATCGCGCTGGGCGCGCCGGTAGGGGTCGGCATCGCCGCCGGTTTCCAGGGCATCGGCCTCGCGATGGCAGAGGAAATGCATGAATTCGAGTTCGCTGACCAGATGATCGGGCAGTTCGTTCAACTGCGTATTCGGGGCGAGGCCGAAGTGTTCAAAGAAGCGCAGCACTTCTTCCATCACCTGCATGCGCGTGCCGTGGTTGAGGCCGCCGTAGAGCGGGATCGGCCCGGTATCGAAGAGGCGGGTGTATTCGACGGCCAGATCCTCGTCGCTGCCGCCCGCATCGCTCAGTGCGGCGGTATCTGGTTCCGGCTGCAGCGGCGGCTCGCTGTCCAGCGCACTGCACAGCGCCGTCATGCACCGCGCCACCTCGCCGCCGCGGATCGCGGCGACCAAATCCTGATCCGGATAGGCAAACAGGAAGGCGAACAGTGTATATAGCGCACTGCGCGTCCTGGCCTGCTGTGCGTCGGCGATGCGGGGTTGTTCGTTCATTTCAGCGACCTTGGGGTTAGGGTTTGGGTTTGGCAGCGGCAGCGGATTGGCGTGCCGCTGCCGCTGTCCTGGCGCCGATCTTTTCGATTTCCACGCGGGTGTCGCGATCGGTGGGGCCCGGCGTGTTGGCTTCCGGCAGGGGTTGCAGGTGGCCGTAACCGCCGGCCAGCGAGAGCGGATTGAACGGATTCGGCGTCAGCGTGCCGTAGGATTTGTGGTTTTTGTACTGGTAGGGCTCCCAGGCATGGTAGATGATGACCTGGCCGGGACGCAGGCTGGGCACGACCTTCGCCAGCGTTTCGAATGCGCCGATGTCGTTGTAGACGCGCACCCGGTCGTTGTCCTGGATGCCGCGGCTGGCCGCATCCCGCGTGCCCATCCATACCGTCGGCTCGCCGCGCCCGCCCAGGCGCAGCAGGTTCGGATGGTCGCGCCAGGCGGCGTGGATGGACCAGCGCGTGTGGGCGCCGTTGAGGATCAACGGATAGTCGCCGCCGATCGGCGGGCTGTCCTTGTGCGTGGGCAGTTGCTCGCCCTGTTCCAGGTAATAGGGATGATCGATGTAGAACTGGATGCGCCTGGTGAGCGTGGGCCAGGGCTGTTTCTTTTCCGTGTGCCAGGTGTTTGCGGTGATCGTCTCGTTGGGCTTGATGTCGGTGGCATTGCCGATGTTGATGAAGTTCATGCCCAGCCCGGTGATGCGCTCGTAGCCCTTCTGCTTCAGCGTTTTCCAGTCGATGCCGTTGAGCATGGTGGTCTGCGACAGCACATGCTCCAGCAGCGCCTCGGGCTTGTCTTCCGGGAAGCGGCCATTGAAGGTGAATTCGTCATAGACGTTGTCCAGCCGCCGCTGCTTGCCGGTGCGATCATTGAAATGCCTGATGTCGCGCGCCTTGGCACGCTGCTGGATGGCTTTCATCAGCAGGCAGAGGATGGCGTATTCGGCTTTCGACTCACCCAGCGGCTCGATGGCGCGGCTGATGATGTGGATGTAGGGCGACAGCGGCGTGGCCCAGAGGATGTCGTCCTTCTCGTACCAGCCGGCGGCCGGCAGCACATAGTCGCTGTGCAGCGCCGTGTTGCTCATGCGCCAGTCGATGGTCACCAGCAGGTCGAGTTCCTTGACCAGGGTTTTTTCCAGCACGTCGTAGCCGCGCGCGCGGCGCAGGATGTTGCCGCCGAGCTCGAAGAAGATGCGCTGCTTGTTCTGCGGCGGGCGGATCTGCCAGCCTTTTTGATAGGACTCTTCCAGGAAGCTCGCCAGCTCGCGCTTCATGGTCTTGTCGTATTTTTTCGAACTGCCGTAGAGCGCCTGCAGGCCGACGTGGTAATAGAACAGGTTGCCGGCAATGAAGCTGCCCTCGCGGTATTTGTCGGCGACGATGTCGTAGATGATGGCCTCGTCGCTCTTGCCGGCGATCTTGCCCTTGATGAAGGCCGGCGCCGCCCCGGCGGCCACCACCAGCCCGCCGAGGGACGGCGGCAGATTGCCCGGGGCGATCACCGCGCTCTGCGCGCCGTCGATCGACACCGCCGGAAAGCCGGTGATGCCGCTGCCTTTCTTGCCGATGTGGCCGCACAGGGTCAGCACCAGGATCTGGCAGCGCTCCATCTCGATGCCGTGGTAATACTTGGAGAAGGTCGATTGCGTGAGGTAGATGGCCGCGCGGGCCTTGCCGATCATGCGCGCCAGGCGGCGCACGGTGGCTGGCGCCACGCCGGTCGTTGCGGCCGTCTGCTCGGGTTTCCAGCGGCTGTCGAGCTGCTGGCGCAGGCGGGAAAAGACGGTCTGCACGAAGACCTTGCGGCCATCCGGCAGCGTCACCTGATAGCGTCCTTCGAGTGCCGGCCGCAGCTTGCCCAGCGCCAGCGATTTCTGCGGCGCCTGGCGCAGGCTGCGGGTCTTTTCGTCCCAGACGTAGAAGACGTCCTCGCGGCCGTCCTTCTTGAGATCGCGCTGGCGCAGATACTGTTGATTGTCTTCGCGCACCAGCAGCGGCAGGTCGGTCTGCTCGCGGATGAAGTCGGGCTGGTGCAGTTTTTCCTCGATGATGACCTGGGCCAGCGACAGGCCCAGCGCGGCATCGCTGCCGGAATTCACCCCGATCCACAGGTCGGCATGGATCGATGAGGCGTTGTAATCCGGCGCGATGCTGACGACCTTGGCGCCGTTGTAGCGCGCCTCGTTGATGAAATGGGCGTTGGGAATCTGGGTGTATACCGGATTGGCGCCCCAGACCAGGATCAGGTCCGAGTAGAACAGGTCGTCCATGGAGCCGGAGAAGGAAATCTTGCCGACGGTGACCTGGGCGCCCTGGTGGTGGTCGCCGACTTCGGTATTCACGTCGATCATCGGCGTATCGAGGATGAAGCCGAGGCGATAGGGCGCGGTGGACGCGCCGCCGCCGGCATTCGCCGTGCCCGGATCCCAGGTGATGGCGCCGGGGCCGTCCGTGCGCATCACGTCGATCATCCGGTCGGCGATGTCGGCCAGCGCCTCGTCCCAGGAGACGCGCATCCACTTGCCCTCGCCGCGTGCGCCGACGCGCCTGAGCGGATGGGTCAGCCGCCCGGCATCGTACATGCGCTGGCTGTAGCAGGCGCCTTTCTGGCAGCCGCGCGGATTGTAGTCGGGGACGTTGGGATCGACCTGTTCATAGGTCGCCGCCTGTTCCTCGCGCCAGGCGATGCCGTTCTTCACATACACGTTCCAGCTGCAGTTGCGCTGGTACCAGCAGTTGACGAAGTGCGTGCTCTTGGCGACCGAATCCCAGTGCCATTTCTTGCGGTAGAGATCCTCGAAGCTGCGGTATTCCAGCTCGGCCGCCGCTTCAAGGGGACTGAGTTCGGCCGCCGCCTTGTTGCCGTTGCCGTCCTTGCCGGCAGCCTGGGCCATGGCGTTCATCGGCAGCAGTTCGAGATGGCATAGCGACAGCGCCAGCGCGCTGCCGCCGGCCTTGAGGAAGCTGCGCCTGTCCATGCCGATCATGCCGGGTTTCGATTCCATGCCTGGGTTTTTGCCTGGTTTCATTTGGCACGCTCCAGCGTCAGCGGGTCCTTGCCGAAGCCGGGGAAGATGTCCTCCGGCCAGCGATAGACGATCAGGGCATCGAGCAGTTCGGATTTCTCGCCGCGCGCCTTGCGATCCATTTCGCGCTGCAAGGTGGCGAGCACTTCATCCACGCGCGGGCCGAACAGGGAACGCAGGTATTCGATGGGAATGCGCGGCTCGTCGGTGAGGTTGCCTGCGGCGTCGACCTTGGGCGGCGACAGCGGCGGTACGTAATAGACGTTGGGCTGGGTGTGGTATTCGGCGTGCAGCGGCAGGGCGATCTTCCACTTCTCGACCAGTTGATGGATCGGGCCGTCCTGGTCATCCAGATAACCGAAGAAGCGCATGCGTCCCGGACACTGACGCACGCAGGCCGGTGCCACACCTTTTTCCACCCGCGGAAAACAGAAGATGCACTTCTGGCTGAGATCCTGCAGCGGATTGAAATAGATGCGCTTGTAGGGACAGGCTTCGACGCAGAAGCGATAGCCCTTGCAGCGCTTTTCGTTGATGAGCACGATGCCGTCCTTCTCGCGCTTGCTGATGGCGCCGCGCGGGCAGGCTTCGAGGCAGGCCGGATGGGTGCAGTGGTTGCACAGGCGCGGCAGATAGAAGTAATAGGAGTTCGGATACTCGCCGCCGCCGTGATCCTCGTCCCAGTTGGCGCCCCAGGCCGGCGGCTTGCCGGAAGGCGTTTTGGGATGGAAATGCACCGTCTGCGCTTTGCCTTCCTTGAAGACTTCGTCGTGATTGAAGTCCATGTGCTCGCCGTAATCGGTCTTGCGCGGAATCCGCCCGGCGCGCGCGGCGTTCTGGGCATCGAAGCCGCCGCCCATCTGCTCCCAGCCCTTGGGCGAACCTTCGCCGGGCAGGGTGTTTACCAGCGTCCACCACATGTCCTGCTGGCCTTCCTCGCGCGTCCATTGCGTCTTGCAGGCAATCGCGCAGGTGTGGCAGCCCAGGCATTTGTTGAGATCGAAGACCATGGCCAACTGGCGTTTGGGCCTGTGCAGCTTGCCGTCGATCAGGCGGCCGGTGAGATTCTTTGCCATGTGTGCTTCCTCGGATTGAGGGGTGAGGCTGACGTTGATGCTACGCCAGCGCGACGTCCAGCCATTCCGGAGAAAAGGCTTTCAACCCGGCGCGTTCGCCGGCGCTGCCGTCCCAGACGGCGAAGGCGATCCTGTTGCGGCCGCCGGCTTCCAGACGCGTCACGCTGCTGGCCTGCTTGTCATCCGCGATGCCCAGCCGGCGCAGGAAGATCAGATGCCAGCGCCCCCGGCTGTGTTGGGCGCGGGTGAGGATTTCCACGCCGGGGCTGACGCGCGTGCTGCCCAGGCCGCTGGCGACATTGCTGTGCGCCGTCTGCGGCCGGTCGGCGCGCCAGTGCCAGGCATTCACCGGCTGCTCCGGCGAACCCATGGTTACCAGCGGGGCGTCCTCTCCGATGGGAAACATCACCGCCGCGCCATCGGCAAAACTGTCGTTGTCGGTAAGGGTGGCGGTAGGCCGCGGCGCGGCCCAGGACAGGCGCAGGGCGATGGCCTCGCCATTGTGCAGGGCGCTGAAATCGACCGCCTCGATGCGTCCGACGGACTTGTCGCGCCAGACATCGGTGATGTAGGCCGAAGGCTGCAGGGCGACCGGCGTGCCGATCAGGCGGATGCGCCGGCTGGGCGCGTGCTGCCAGATCCGGGCGTCGATCTGCCCAAGCTCGCTGGCGGCAGCGGTGATCCTGGGAATTTGCATATCCATGCCTCGACTAGGGTTTCCGGCACAGAATATACAGCGTACGCGACGCTGTCAAGAATGGATTTGCGCGCGGAATTCCCCGCTTCTTGCCGTCTTGTTTTGCTGTTTGGGGCGCGGCAAATTGGGATAGGATAGCCACGCCATGACCAAGCGCAGCCCGAGACCGAGCAGATCGAGATCGCCAAAAACCGCACTCACCCGCGGCGTGCTGACGCAGGAGCGCATTCTGCAGTCGGCGCTGGAACTCATCGACGAGGAAGGCATCGGCGGCCTGAGTCTGCGCAAGATCGCCACGCGGCTGGGTGCCTCGACGATGTCGCTGTACCGCCACTTCCGCAGCAAGGCCGACATCGAGGTGGCGCTGGTCGATCACGTGGTGGGCTACTACGACGTCACCAACCATGACGAGGCCGACTGGCTGGAGTGGCTGCAACGCACCTTCTCCCGCATGCGCGAGGGACTGTGCGCCCACCCCGGCCTGATGGGCCTGCTCGACAATGCCGCATTCACCACCTCCTATCGCGGCCGCAATGCCTTGCAGGTGATGGATACCATTCTGTGCCGCTTGCGCGCCGCCGGTTTTGCGCCGCAACACGCGGCAGCGCTGTATCACATGCTGATGGCCTATACCATCGGCTCGGTGGTACTGATGAACCAGGAAATGCGGCGGGTTGTTGTCAGTGGCGGTGGCAGCGGCGGCGAGGATGAGCGGCCGGCGGAATACAGCCAGTTGCTCGAGCTCGGCTTGCAGATGGTGGGTGTCCAGCAGTTCAAGGGCGTGGCCGAAATGGCGCCGCAACTGGCCACGCTCTGGGAGCCCGAGGCTTTCCGCGCGGCGGTGCTGCATATCACCCGCTCCTTTCTGGCGACTGCGATGAGTGACGGAAACGACGGCAGCGACGGCAACGACGAAAAAGCGCCGCATCGCGGATAAACTGGCGAGCTTTCCCGCATTTTCCGTCCTCGCCGTTTTCGCGTTTTCGATGTCCGCCAAACTCAATCCCCCGCAGCGCGAAGCCATCCGCCATCTCGACGGCCCCCTGCTGGTGCTGGCGGGCGCGGGTTCCGGCAAGACACGGGTGATCACTCACAAGATTGCCTATCTGATCGAAGAGTGCGAAGTGCAGCCGGCGCACATTGCCGCGATCACTTTCACCAACAAGGCGGCGCGTGAAATGCAGGAGCGCATCGCCAGGCTGATGCCGGGCCGCTCGTTGCAGGGCTTGACGATCAGCACCTTCCATTCGCTCGGCGCGCGGATGCTGCGTCAGGAAGCGAAGCTGTGCGAGCTGAAGCCGGGCTTTTCCATCCTCGACGCTGGCGATTGCCTGGGCATCCTCGGCGAGTTGATGCGCAATGCCGACAAGGCGCAGGTTCGCGCCGCGCAAGGGCGCATCTCGAGGTGGAAAAACGATCTCGTCGATCCGGAACAGGCGCTGGAGAACGCCGGCGAAGCCATCGAGGCGGCGACGGCGCGGCTGTATGCGGAATACGAACGCACGCTGCGCGCCTATCAGGCGGTGGATTTCGACGATCTGATCGGCCTGCCGGTGCGCCTGCTCGACAAGGCGCCGGAGGTGCTGGCGCGTTGGCAGGGACGCCTGCGCCATCTGCTGGTCGATGAATACCAGGACACCAACAAGTGCCAGTACCGCATGCTCAAGCTGCTGGCCGGTCCGCGCGCCGCATTCACCGCGGTGGGCGATGACGACCAGTCGATCTACGCCTGGCGCGGCGCGGACGTGGAAAACCTGCATCTGCTGCAAAAGGATTTCCCGCAGCTCAAGGTCATCAAGCTCGAGCAGAACTACCGTTCGACGGTGCGCATACTCCAGGCCGCCAACAGCCTGATCGCCCACAATCCGAAACTCTTTGAAAAGAAGCTCTGGTCGGAACACGGCCATGGCGATGCCATCCAGGTGCATGCCTGCCGCGACGGCGAGCACGAGGCCGAGCTGGTGGTCATGAAGCTGCAGGCGCACAAGTTCCAGCAGCGCACCCGCTTTGCCGACTACGCCATCCTCTATCGCGGCAACCATCAGGCGCGCGCCTTCGAGCAACAGTTGCGCGACAACCGGATTCCCTACGTCATGTCGGGCGGCCAGTCCTTTTTCGATCGCGCCGAGATCAAGGACATCACCTGCTACCTGCGCCTGATCGCCAACAACGACGACGATCCGGCCTTCATCCGCGCCGTCACCACGCCCAAACGCGGCATCGGCGCTGCCACCATCGAGGCGCTCGGCCGCTATGCCGGGCAGCGGCGCATCAGCCTGTTCGCGGCGGCCTTCGAGGTCGGTGCGGAAAGCCATGTGAATGTCAGGCAGCTTGCCGCGGCGCGTGAATTCGGCGTCTTCATCAATCGCATGGCGTCGCGCGCCGCGCGCGAGCCGGCGGGCGAACTGCTGGAGGAATTGCTCAAGTCGCTCGGCTATGAGAACTGGCTGTTCGAATCCTGCGAACCGCGCGAGGCGGAGAGCAAGTGGGCCAACGTGCGCGACTTCGTCGGCTGGCTCGGCCGCAAGGGCGAGGAGGAGAACAAGAACCTGCTCGAACTGACCCAGTCGGTGGCGCTGATCTCGATGCTCGACAAGAACGACGCGGACGCCGACGCGGTACAGCTCGCCACGCTGCACGCCGCCAAGGGCCTGGAGTTCAAGCACGTCTTCCTGGTCGGTATCGAGGAAGGGCTGCTGCCGCATCGCGATGCCGAAGCCGAAGGACGCATCGCCGAGGAGCGGCGCCTGATGTACGTCGGCATCACCCGCGCCGAGCGCAGCCTGCACCTGAGCTGGTGCCAGCGCCGCAAGCAGGGCAAGGAGTGGCGCAGTTGCGAGCCGTCACGCTTCATCGGCGAGATGGGCGGCGATCTGAAATTCCTCGGCGGCAGCAAGGAGGACACGCCGCAGGACAAGGCCGCGGGCCGCGCCCGGCTGGCGCAGTTCAAGGCGCTGCTGAGCGGCGATCAATCAATATGAATGGCACAAAAAAGAAACGCTGAATTTCTTCAGCGTTTCCGTGGGCGAACGGTGAGTCGGCGTGGAAATACGCGTTATTGCGCCGGTTCCGTCAAGTTGCCGCCGGACTTGTTGGCCATGTAGACAATGGCCCGCGCCAGTTCCAGATCGGTGGCGCTGGAACCGCCCCGGGGCGGCATGGCGTTCAGGCCGCTGATGGCCGACTTCAGCAGGCCATCGAGCCCCTTCGCCAAACGGGGTTGCCAGGCGGCCTTGTCGCCAACCATCGGCGCGCCGGCAGCACCCGTCGCATGGCAGGCGCTGCAGGTGGAGTTGTAGACTTTATCGCCGGGACGCGCGGGCTTGTCCGTGCCGGCAGCCGCAGCGATTGCCTCGTCGGCACCGGCTGCCGCGGTCGCACCAGCCGCTTCCGTTCCTGTCGCGTCGTCGGCAAAAACAACCCGGCCAACCGGCTGGATGCGCGAGGCGATGCCTTCATCGTCATTGGCTTGCGGCTTGTTGCCCATGGCCTGCGCGGCGCCGGCGGCGCAGATCAGGCTCAGGACGCCGGCCAGCGCCAGCGGACGAAGTGAACGGGAAGGCAGGGCGTCACGGAGAGCGGAAATGGCGCGAATGGACATGGGGTTTTCCTCAAACGCAGAATCTGGAAACGGCGAATTCTAACAATATCTTGCCGTCGGGCGCCAAAAATGCGCCAGTGTAATTGACATACCGCGGGAAAGACGGCAGAATGCCCGGCTTTCATCGACGGTCGATGTATTGATGTCCGTAGCCGCCGATCGAGTTGGGGAGTCGCCAAGCTGGTTAAGGCACCGGATTTTGATTCCGGCATGCGAAGGTTCGAATCCTTCCTCCCCAGCCAGCCGTTTTGTGGTTTTGTGTCGTTCTGTGGCTTGTATTTTTGGCCGCCTTGCACACACATTGCGACACTACGCGCTGTAGCCCGCATCCCTCTCATCGCTCCAGTCACACCACACATTCAACGAGCTTCACATGGCCTACGATAGCCTGATGGTGTTCACCGGCAACGCCAATCCCAAGCTGGCAGCCGATGTCGTCAAGCCGCTCAGCATCTCGCTCGGTCGCGCCACCATCGGCCGCTTCTCCGACGGCGAGGTGAATGTCGAAATCCTCGAAAACGTGCGTGGCCGCGACGTATTCGTGCTGCAATCGACCTGCCAGCCGACCAATGACAACCTGATGGAATTGCTCATCATGGTGGATGCGCTGAAGCGCTCGTCGGCCGGCCGCATCACCGCGGTGATTCCCTATTTCGGCTACGCCCGGCAGGACCGCCGCCCGCGCTCGGCGCGCGTGGCGATCACTGCCAAGGTGGTTGCCAACATGCTGCAGGCCGTCGGCGTGCAGCGTCTGCTGACGGTCGACCTGCATGCCGACCAGATCCAGGGCTTCTTCGACATCCCGGTCGACAACATCTACGCCGGCCCGATCCTGCTCGGCGACATCTGGAAGCAGCGCCACGAGGAGCTCCTCGTCGTCTCGCCGGACATCGGCGGCGTGGTGCGCGCCCGCGCGCTGGCCAAGCATCTCGAATCCGATCTGGCGATCATCGACAAGCGCCGTCCGAAAGCCAACGTCTCGGAAGTCATGAACATCATCGGCGAAGTCAAGGGCCGCACCTGCGTCATCATGGATGACATGGTCGACACCGCCGGCACCCTGTGCAAGGCCGCCCAGGCCCTGAAGGAGCGCGGCGCGCTGAAAGTCATCGCCTACTGTACCCACCCGGTGCTTTCCGGCAGCGCCATCGAGCGCATCGCCGCGTCCGAGCTCGACGAACTGGTCGTCACCGATACCATCCCCTTGCGCGAGGACGCGCGCGCCTGCTCACGCATCCGCCAGGTTTCCATCGGCGGCCTGCTGGCCGAAACCATGCTGCGCATCAGCAACGAGGATTCAGTGTCATCGCTTTTCATGGAGTGAGGCGACTCGCTCACAACCCCCACTGCCTGGTCGCGGGCAGTTTTACTTAGGAGCTGCAAATGCTGTTGGAATTCAATGCGCAAGCGCGCACACTGCAGGGCACCGGAGCGAGCCGCCGCCTGCGCAAGTCCGGCCGTGTACCGGGCGTTGTGTATGGTGGTGACAAGGCCGCACAGGCGATCGACATCGATCACAACGAAATCTGGCACAAGCTGCGCCAGGAAGTCTTTCACGCTTCCATCCTCACCCTGAAGCTCGATGGCGCTGCCGAAAGCGTGCTGCTGCGCGACGTGCAGATGCACCCGTTCAAGCGCCAGATCCTGCATCTGGACTTCCAGCGCGTCGATGCCAAGCAGGCCATCCACCTGAAAGTGCCGCTGCACTTCATCAACAGCGAAATCGCGCCGGGCGTCAAGCTGCAGGGCGGCATCGTCTCGCACGTCATCAATGAAGTCGAAGTCAAGTGCCTGCCAGCCGATCTGCCCGACTTCATCGAAGTCGATGTCAAGGATCTGTCTGCCGGCCACTCCATCCATCTTTCCGCCCTGGTGATGCCCAAGGGCGTCGAAGTCGTCGCGCACAAGGGCGAGGATCCGGTGGTCGTGACCATCGTCATTCCGCGTGGTGCCGCCAGCGATGAGGCTGCGGCTGCCGAAGCGCCGGCCGAGAAGAAATAAGCAGCGCGGCGGTTCGAGGGCTTACGATCGGCATGCAAAGACCGCCGCGTCTGATCGTCGGCCTGGGCAACCCCGGCGCCGAATACGCCAAAACCCGGCACAACGCCGGGTTTTGGTTTTGTGAGCGGCTTGCCGCTGACCTCGGCATCCCGCTGGCGAAGGAAACGCGCTTCCACGGCATCGTCGGCAGCGCCCGCGCCGGCGGCAACACGCCGCACGGCCTCTGGCTGCTGCTGCCGCAGACCTTCATGAATCGCTCCGGCCAGGCGGTGCGCGCGCTGGCGCAGTTCTATCGCATCGAAGTCGATGAAATGCTGGTGGTGCACGATGAACTCGATCTGCCGCCGGGCCAACTGCGCCTCAAGTTCGGCGGCGGCCTGGGCGGCCACAACGGCCTCAAGGACATCACCGCCCACCTGGGCACGCAGGACTACTGGCGGCTGCGTGTGGGCATCGGTCATCCGGGCGATCGCAACCAGGTGGTCAATTTCGTCCTCAAGCCGCCACAGAAAGCCGAGCAGGAAGCCATCGACACGGCGCTCGACCGGGCGCTGCTGGCTTGGCCGCTGCTGGCTGGCGGCGACTGGCGGAACGCCATGCAGAAACTCAACGTCAAGCCCGATGCCAGCGCCTGACGCCTCACGCTTCACGTTTCACCGGAGAACACCATGAGCCTCAAATGCGGCATCGTCGGCCTACCCAACGTCGGCAAGTCCACCCTCTTCAACGCCCTCACCAAGGCCGGCATCGAAGCCGCCAACTATCCCTTCTGCACCATTGAGCCGAACATCGGCATCGTCGAAGTGCCCGATCCGCGCCTGGCGCAACTGGCTGAAATCGTCAAGCCGCAGAAGGTGCAGCATGCCATCGTCGAATTCGTGGACATCGCCGGCCTGGTTGCCGGCGCCAGCAAGGGCGAAGGCCTGGGCAACCAGTTCCTCGCCAACATCCGCGAAACCGATGCCATCGTCCATGTCGTGCGCTGCTTTCATGATGACAACGTGGTGCATGTCTCCGGCTCGGTCGACCCGATCCGCGACATCGAAGTCATCGACACCGAACTCGCCCTGGCCGACATGAGCACCGTCGAAAAGGCGCTCGCCCGCTACTCCAAGCAGGCCAGGGCCGGCGGCGACAAGGAAGCCAGGCTGCTGGTCGATGTATTGGAAAAATGCCAGGCCCAGCTCGACCAGGCCAAGCCGGTGCGCGCGCTCGACCTTTCCAGGGAAGAGTGGGCCAATCTCAAACCCTTCTGCCTGATCACCGCCAAGCCGGTACTCTACGCCGCCAACGTCGCCGAAGACGGCTTCGAGAACAATCCCCACCTCGACGCCGTGCGTGATCATGCCGCCAGGGAAGGCGCCGAAGTCGTCGCCCTGTGCGCCGCCATCGAAGCCGAAATCGCCGACCTCGACGACGCCGACAAGCAAGACTTCCTCGAATCCATGGGCCTGGCCGAACCCGGCCTCGACCGCCTGATCCGCGCCGGCTACAAGCTGCTGGGACTACAGACCTACTTCACCGCCGGCGTCAAGGAAGTCCGCGCCTGGACCATCCACGCCGGCGACACCGCGCCGCAGGCGGCCGGCGTCATCCACACCGACTTCGAACGCGGCTTCATCCGCGCCCAGACCATCGCCTTCGACGACTTCATCCGCTACAAGGGCGAAGCCGGCGCCAAGGAAGCCGGCAAGATGCGCGCCGAAGGCAAGGAATACGTGGTCAAGGATGGGGATGTGCTCAATTTCTTGTTCAACGTCTGATCAATCATTTCATGAGAGTGCCCTCGACCTCGATCCTGCCAGGATCGAGGCCGCCATCACGCCGGGCACGTATTGCGACAAGCCAGGCGTCATCAGAAGCGATATTCCAGGCCTACCGACAACAAGTTGGTCTTGATTCCGACGCCATTCGCTTTCGCCTTGTCAAAGGCTTCGTACTCGGCGCGCATGCTCAAATTCTGGTCGATCGCGTATTCCGCGCCCACGCCGTAGGTCGCTACCGTTTTCGAGTGATTCTGGCTGATCGTCCCGCTGTATCCCAACTGCGACCAGTTTTCCCGGTACTTGGCCTGCAGGTTCGCTACGCCCAGCTTGCCCAGCAGTGAGAACCCCGAACCCACGGGCAGTCGACCCACCGCCGCCAGGGAGAAAGCCCGCGCTGCAATCGTCCCCACGCCGCTTTCGTTCGCGTTGTAGCGCCAGTTGAAATTCTCCTTGCCCAGGTCGAGATAGCTTCCTTCCAGGCCGACATGCGGCGTGAAGCGATAGCCCCCGAAAATCTTGTAGCCCGTGTCGCGTGCATCCCGGTTGATCACATAACCGTTGCCCGCCGCATCGTCCTTCACACGGCTGACGCCGACTCCGCCGCCGCCATACCAGCCCGTTCCAGCGTCTGCCGCAAGACTCGAAACGGCGTATAGCGACAAGGACAACACAGCGGCCAGACGCAGGAAATTGGATTGCTTCATTACGACTCCTTTACAAATGAATACGGATTGCTCCGCAGTTGGAAAATCTTTTTCAGGAACATGCTTCGCCTGCTTTCTCCGGATTCTTCGTCTGCCCTATCCGACACCCGCATTGCCATCTTGTCGGGGACGAGTTCGGAGTTGCAGCGGGTTTGCTCGAAAGCCGACTCGGGCAGACGTTCCATGCGCTGAGTCGCTTCGGGTTGTGGCAAGCGCACATCCGGCACGCGCTCCTGCCATTTGCGCAGGGCGGGCGGTACTTGCGCTTCTTGTGTGGCGGCTGCGTCCAGCCAGATTTGCCGGCGGCCAGAGAGAAAGAGAGGACGCGAAACGGCGGTTTGTGTGATTACGCCATCCTGTAGATGGACAGGTTCCTGAGGCACGTCCTGCATACGTCATTCTTCTTGAATACAATTTCATGAAGGACGAATTATGCCGTGGTAGTTACATTGATGACAATGCATTACATTGATGACATTTTTGTGGTATGCCGTTGTGTATGACGCGCGCCAGTTGGTCCGGTCGCAAACCTCCGTTCGGCAGTTCACTGCGGGGCGCTTCCGCCGAAGCGCACATAGAGCGTTGGCGCGGTTTGTAGTCGTCAACATCCAGCCGACCAATCATTTCAGGGAGGCACACGTCTGCCTTGATCTCCCGGCAAGCCATGAGAACCCCGGAATTTCCGGGGTTTTTTCGTTTCTTTGGTTTGCGGCCTTGCTGTAAAAAGCTGAATATGCCTGCCGGGACCGGGCAAGGACAAAGCATGAGCGATCAACCCATCTGCGTCACCCAGCCCTACCTGCCTCCGCTGGAAGAATTCACGCCCTATCTGGAAAAAATCTGGGCCAATAAAATTCTCACCAACGGCGGTCCCTTTCATCAGCAGTTCGAACAAGCCCTGTGCAACCATCTGGGTGTGCCGCACGTCGCGCTGCTCTCCAACGGCACCCTGTCCCTCATCACCGCGCTGCAGGCTCTGCGCGTGACGGGTGAAGTCATCACCACGCCGTATTCCTTCGTCGCTACCGCCCACGCGTTGCTGTGGCATGGCTGCGAACCCGTATTCGTGGATGTGGAGCCGCGCACCCTCAACCTCGACCCCGCCAGGATCGAGGCTGCCATTACTCCGCGCACCACCGCCATCATGCCGGTGCACTGCTACGGCAACCCCTGCGACACCGCGGCTATCCGGAAGATTGCCGACGATTACAAGCTGCGCGTCATCTACGATGCCGCTCATGCCTTTGCCGTGCAGGATGAAGGTGGCAGCGTGCTGCGTCATGGCGATTTGTCGGTGCTGAGTTTTCACGCCACCAAGGTCTTCAACACTTTCGAGGGCGGCGCCATCATTTGCCCCGACGCCGAGACCAAGCAGCGCATCGACCACCTGAAGAACTTCGGTTTCGTCGATGAAACCACCGTCGTCGTTCCCGGCATCAATGCCAAGATGAGCGAAATCAACGCCGCCTTTGGCTTGCTGCAACTGCAGCACATGCCCGGGGTCATGCGGCGCCGCGCCGAGATCGATGCCCGCTACCGCCAGCAGTTGCAAGGCATCGAAGGCATCCACTGCCTGCCGCAGGCCGGGCAGCGCAGCGCCAACCACGCTTACTTCCCGGTGCTGGTGCAGCCCGGCTACCCTTTGGGCCGCGATGCGCTCTACCAAAAGCTCAAAGACCGGGGCATCCACGCAAGGCGCTACTTTTATCCGCTGATTCCCGACTTTCCCATGTACCGGCACCTGCCCTCGGCCGACCGCGCCAATCTGCCGGTGGCGACCCATGCGGCGGCACAGGTGCTGTGCCTGCCGATTTATCCGGCGCTGACCGACGAGCAACAGGAACGCATCGTGGGCGTGATCGTGGAGGCGGCGGCATGAGCGGCGGCGCCATCTTGAAACTGCTCACCTGGGCCTGTCACTGCATGCTGGTGACGATGCGACGGCAGGTCCATTGAGAAGGGTTTGATTCATGAATTCCCCAGCGCAGGTCCTGCAGAACTTTCGCGCATTGCCTCTTCCAATCGAAGAGGAAATCGTCTCGGGTTGGAAAGATTCGGAAGGCAGGCCCGTGGTCAGCATAGCCTGCGTTGCGTACAACCATGAAAACTACATAAGGGATGCCTTGAAGGGATTCCTGATACAGAAGACGGATTTTCCCTTTGAGATCGTCATTCACGATGATGCTTCTACGGACGGAACTGCGGAAATCATCAGGGAATACGAAGCAAGGTACCCGAGAATCATTAAATCGATTTGCCAGAAAGAAAATCGGTTTTCCCAAGGAAGGAAGCCCATCCATTTGATGGAAAGGCACTTTGCGGGTGAGTTCGTGGCATTCTGCGATGGCGATGACTTCTGGTGCGACCGGAATAAATTGTCCATTCAAGCCGGGTTTCTGAGAAGCAACCCTGATGTTTTCATCAGCAGCCACGACGCGTTCGTCATCGATGAAAAAGGCAATATCATCGAAAACTCGCAGTTGCCCGATTTTCAGAAAAGGGATTTCTCCGGCGAAGATCTGGCGCTTGGCAAAGTCTGGCTGTTGACCCTGAACTGGATGTACAGGAATGTTCCAATTGACTTTGCGCCGGAGCAGGAAAAGGTGCTGAATGGCGATACTTTCCGTACCAGCATGTTTGGCGCTTTTGGCGGCAGCCATCACCATGCCGATATAGAAAACTCGGCATACCGTATTCATGCGGGCGGTGTTTGGTCCATGTTGAGCGAAGCAAACAAGATGGACGCGCAGTTGAATACGTGGTTCTGGATGTACAGGTATTACAAGCGTATTGGAAAGCCGGCGTATGCCGATGCCTATTACAGGAAAGTTGTCAGGGCGATACTCGAGCGTGCAGATTGGTTTACCCTGTCGAAAGAATATCTCTTCAAGCTTTTCCAGGTGAAGAAAATCAAAGCCATGGTGCCGGACAATATCAAGACATTCATAAAACTGAAATTGATGAAATAAACGAGATCGATTTTTCTGCTGCGAGTGAAGCGTTAGCCTCGCCACATCCAGCTTTTCAAGAGGAAACCAGCCTTGGCAATTCATTCAGACAAGCCGCTGATATTGTTTGGTAGTTCCATGTTTTCCAGTCTGGCCTGGTACTGCCTGTCGCATGACAGCCCGTACCAGGTTGCCGCATTCACGGTTGACAGAAATTACATGGGGAACGGGGGAACCCACGAGGGATTGCCTGTCGTTCCTTTCGAGGAGCTGGCGCAAAGATACCCGCCTGATTCCTTCGGGGTTTTGCTGCCGCTTGGTTACCATGCCATCAACGGGCTGCGCCGCGATCGCTTTTTGCAGACGCTCGATATGGGTTATGAGGTGGCATCGTATCTGTCGAGCCGGGCCAGCGTCTGGCCGGACCTCGTCATCGGCAGGAACTGCCTGGTCTATGAAGGCGCCGTGATTCAGCCATTTGCCGTCATCGGCGACAATGTGCTGATACGGAGCAATGCGCATGTTTCACACCACTGCAGAATCGAAGACCATGCTTTCATCGCGGCGGGCGCCGTGCTGGGTGGCGGCGTGACCGTCGGCAAACAGGCTTTTGTCGGCTTGGGCGCGGTCATCAGGGATGGTCTGGTCATCGCCGAAAGAAGCTTCATCGGCGCCGGTGCCGTGGTCGTCGCGGATACCGAACCGGATGCCGTTTATGTCGGCAATCCCGCGCGTAAGATCGGGCGCAACTCGCTCGAAGTAACGAAATGACGAAGTAACCATTGACTCATGAATGAAGTAATCCTCAACTTTGCCCCGACCGGCATGCTGCCGGGCAAGTCCGAAACCCCGCATGTGCCGCTGTCGGTCAGCGAGATCGTCGAGGATGTCCTGCGGGCGAATGAGATCGGCATCACCATGGCGCATCTGCATGCGCGCGACGAGATCAGCGGCGTGCCGACTTCCCGGGCGGAGGTGTTCGCCAGCATCATCGAAGGCATACGCGCCTACGCGCCGGAACTCATTCTTTGCGTAACCTGCAGCGGCCGCCATGCCAATACCTTCGAGCAGCGCAGCGCCGTGCTCAGGCTCGATGGATCGGCAAAGCCGGACATGGGCAGTCTGACGTTGAGTTCGCTCAACTTCAGCCACCAGGCCAGCATCAACGCGCCCGACATGATTCAGGCGCTTGCGCAGTTGATGCTGGCGCGCGGGATCCTGCCGGAGCTCGAGGCATTCGATCCCGGCATGATCAACTATGCCCGCTATCTGGAAAAGAAGGGCTTGCTCAAGCCGCCGCACTACTTCAATCTGATCGCCGGAAATATCGCCAGCGCCCAGGCCGATCTGCTGCATATCGGCGTCATGCTTCGCGAGCTGCCGCCCGATGCCTTCTGGAGCCTGGGCGGCATCGGCAATGCCCAACTCGACATGAACCTGCTCGGTATTGCCGCCGGGGGCGGCATTCGCGTCGGTCTGGAAGACAATATCTGGTTCGATCCCGAACGGACGCGCCTGGCAAGCAACGCGGATTGTCTGAAGCGCATGCACGACATCATTCGCGCCCTGGGCAAGCAAGTGATGCCCGCCGCAACCCTGCGCAGGCAGCTTGGTTTGCTGCCCGGCAACGGGCAGTACGGCCGATTGGCGGAAGGCGCCACGGACTTTCCGCCGCCTGACTGCAACTCAACCACTAGCCGCGACTAACTTTCTTGTTCAATGTCCAATGACGAACTCGCAGATATCCGCAATCGTATCTTCGAGCGCTCGCTTCGAAAAACCATTCAAATACTCGGAGAGGGCCGTGACATCCATGCCAAAGTTTCGCGAGTGCAGGGGTGAGGCCTCAACGTCGTATCGCAAGGGCTTGTTGTATTTCATTTCGCAGAATTCGCTCACTACAGCGATCAGTTCCTTGCCCGTCATGTGACTGCCAAGACCAATGTTCAGGACTTTTGGCCAGGTTTTGGGTGGACGAGCCAGAATACAGGTGATAACAGATGCAGCATCTCTGACGTCCATGAAGTCGAACTGTTGCGCGAGAAACTGCTGACTGAGCGAAATTTTCCTTCCTTGGAGCGCAGCATGGACCAGCGCGTGTACCCATTCACCCTGATTCATTCGGAAGCCGCTGCCGGGCCCGATCAGTTTGGGCAGACGCAAAGAAATTCCCGTTAGGTCAGACAGACTTTCCGAGACGGTTTTGACCAACTGTTCTCCAGCCAACTTGCCCCACCCATGAGCCGTTACTGGCGCCAGCGGCGAGCTTTCATGCCAGACAGGCCTGGTCACGCCATAGACCGCCTGTGACGATGCGTAGATGAATCCCCGCACTCCCGCGTTGGCGGCCTTGATCAACAGCAACTGCAAATCCGTCACTGACGATGCCAACTGTGGATCGTCGGGCTTGACCCTTGGCACGCCCAGATGGCAAACAATGTCTACATCACCGAAGTCAAAGCTTCCATGTAGAAGTTCGGCAAATGAAAGGAATTCAACGGATGGGACGGATGGGGCGCTACTCGTCACCTTATGCCGATGAAATGTGGCCGTAATGCGATCAAAGCCCGACGTGCGCTTCGTACGCCTGAGTTCATCAAGCACAGCATGACCGAGATAACCTGTGGCGCCGGTTAGAACGAGATGACCTGCCATCAGTTTGTCCCTCCAGATCCGGCAGAAATTTCAATGGCATGATCGCCGTGCGGTGGCGTGAAAACTCTTCCTGCCAACCGATCGATCCATCCTGGCGTGTGAGAAGAGGGGGCCAACAGGACCAAAGCCTGTACATCCTGGCGCATCAGCAAGGCTCTAACTTTGGTCTCAATGCTGTTGGACGCGATGACACAGGGATGTCCCTTGGAGTCCAGCGTTCTGTGTTCGTCGACCAGATACGCGTCGACCCCTGCGGCCCGCAATTCCTCGTAGTGCGTCTTTCCCTTGAGCCAGGCATCTTTACCACCTGCATACACGTGGATCGGTATCTGCCCGCGGTTCTTGAGAAGCCGCGAAAGGTATTCACCGATGTAGCGCCGCGAAATCTCGCCGCCACCTAGCAGTGGCGCGTAATTGACTTCATTGATGACCGCGCCGTTGGCATGCCATGGTTGCTGAATGTTGCGGCTGATCATGTCCACGCCCGCCACTTCCAGCTCCAGGATCTGCGTGGCGACGATGGCCGCGCTCACGTTGTCGGGGTGAATCGTGTGGGTCACTTCTTCATCCACGCCGCCCCAGGCGGTGGTTTCGATCCGCCGCAGGGCCACGAACTGGCCAGCCTGAGGAACCGCTTCCGGCTGCCAACCTTGACGACGCAGCATGTGCAGCGCCAACTCATCCAAGGGTCGAATACCAGAGCGTTTCCAGGGTGGAATCCGTTGCTGAGCCTCGTATTCGGCGGCCACCAAGGCGCGGATGGTGGAGCGTCCATCGGCATACACGCCAATCGGCAGTCGCTTGACCGCATAAAGCAGCTTGCCCGCCGTGATGAATAGACGGTGGCACACACCCGGTACTTGTTGCTCCACCAGCACCAGTTTGCCGGGCGAGCGTTTATGCGCATCGTTGAACGCAGCCTCGAGATCCTCGGCCCGGACGTCGACGCTCACGCCTTCACCGCGTTCCAGGTCTGCGGGTTTGACCACCACGGGGTATCCGAAGCGTTCTGCGGCCTCCCTCGCCTGCTCGAAGGATTTCACCACGGCATGAGTCGGCCCGGGCAGTCCAGCCTGACGCAGCAATTGAGCCGTCAACAGTTTGTTCTGCGTCCAGTGCATGCCCATGGCGCTGTCCCGGTCCGTCGTGCTGCGATCGATGCGTCGCGCGTGGCGGCCCCAGCCCAATTGGAATGCCCCATTCGGCAATGGCAGGTAAGGTACTCCCAGGCTGTGCGCCACGCGCAGCACTTCAAACGTCGATTTGCCGTTCGGCTGGACTTTCGCAAAGGCGCGCACAACGTCCTTCTCTATCGTCTGGAAGAAGCGTTCCCGGTCGGCAGTGGATTCGACGTCTGCCTTGCTGACCCATGCGGCCAATCGGAAAGCAACTTTGAGCACGCCCTCGAACAGCGGTCGAGCGACCAAGGAGGGATCGGGCACACGGCAGACGGCTTCCCAGTGCTTGCTTTCAGGCGCCGCGCGGCGGCACTGAACAACGTCTATCGGGTCGAACAGGGGAACACGCAAAACGTGTAACAGGCCCCGTGCCAGGGTGAGTACTTGATGCAGCCAGATCTGACCGTCGTCTGCTGCACTTTGGTCCGTGTCTGACAGGTCGACAGGCAACAGTTGGTCGTCCGGTACCTCCAATACCGTCAGCCAGGCATTCAAGGCTCCCGGCTTCCCTCCAGGTGGTCGCCTGAATCCCAAAGTCAATGTGCCCATAGGGAGCGAGGCATTGCTGCCTGTTCTTGTGGCCGGGGTGGCGGCAGGCTTTCCACTCGTTTCCCACTTGGCGCGCACGATCCCGGAGACGACTTTGCGTTGGATCTTGCCTTGCTCATTGCGGGGAATACGTTCCACGAAGACCAGATCGTGGAGCGTATGACGACCGATTTGATTGCGCACATGCTGCACCAATGTCCGGGCGTCGAGAGACACACCAGCTGCCGCGACCACCAGGGCCACCGGCAAGTCCTGCAATTGCCGATGACGCAAAGGGGTTGCGAATGCGTCTGCAACACCGGGAAAGCTGCGCAAGCATTCCTCAATTTCGGCCGGATACACATTCACTCCGCTGACGATCATCATGTCGTCGGTACGACCGCGGTGTACCAGTTGCCCATCCAGTGTGAAGTGACCAATGTCACCGGGGTAGAACCAATCATCCCGAAATACTTTTTGTGTTGCTTCCGGGTCTCCCAGGTAAGCCGTAATCGACGCGGCGGACGACACTCTGATGTGGCCGTCAACACCTGGCGCCACGGGTACACCCTCGTCGTCAACGACCTCAAGCCTGACGCCGGGAAACGGACGTCCCACGCCGCCTTCGGTCACGAAAACTTCATTCAGGCTGGTGATGGTCGCCGTGTGCGACTCGTTCGAACCCCACAGCACGTGAAGCTTGGGCGTCAGCCGTTGGCGAATCTGCTCGCGCAAACGCATTGGCACCACCGACCCACCCACCATCAGGGCTCGCAATCGTCCGTAGTGCAGGTCATGGTCGGCGGGCAGTGAGCGCAAGAGCAGCTCGACGTGGGAGACCGTGCCGTAAATGGCTGTCACCTCGCCGGCAGCCACCTCTTTGCGGTGATCAACGCGCCCTGGCACATCCAGAAAAATCGCGGCGCCCATTGCCAGCGCTTCCAGGCAGCGTTGTTTGGCGGCATAGAAGTGCATGCTGACCAAGGACAGCAAGATATCCTCATCACCATAGGGAAGCCACTGGCGACCCAGCGTGGCGCGGTGCCATTGCGCACGATGCGTTACCGGCATGATCTTCGGCTGCCCGGTTGATCCAGAACCACTCACGAGAATCCATGGACGATCAGCGTCCAGAGCCGGGGCTGCCAGCGCGTTGGGCAAGGCATGCGCCTTCACCTCAGCCCATGACACGGTGCTCAGGTGTGGGCCAGCCGTCGACATCCGGTGTTCGCCATCCACCAGCACCCGCGTGCACTGCGTCAGGTTCAGCAGACGGATCATTTGCGCATCCGCCATCGACCGGGGAATACTGAGTACCGTTGCCCCACGGTGAGCGAGGGCCAAGGTTGCACACCAGTGGTCCAGCGGATCTGCCAATGCAATCGCCATCACATCGCCGGCGGCGATACCGGCGGCTTCCAAACCAGCGCTGGCCTGCAGGACACGCTGAGCGAACTGCTCGTACGTAAAGTCATCGCCCGCATACCTGATTGCCAGCGCATCCGGTTGCTTTTGCGCCTGATGCAAGAGTAAATGCGCGATGTTCATGTGGCGGCCTCCGATACCGATACTCTTTGCCGCAGCCAGTCAACAAACTGGTCTTTACGCATTTGCAATGCCAACCCAGATCAACTGCGATAGTCGGCGTTGATCTTCACGTAGTCGTAGGAGAAATCGCAGGTCCACACCTTGGCCTGAGCCTGGCCGCGGGCCAGGTCGATGCGCATGACGATTTCCGCCGGCGCCATTTCGCGCGCGCCGTCGGCTTCCCGGTAGCTGGCGGCGGGGCCGCCGTTTTCCGCGACCAGGGTCTCGCCCAGCCAGAGCTTCACTTTCGTCACGTCGAGATCGCCGAGCGTGGCGTGCGCCTGGGCGGCGTTGCCGATGGCGGCGAGGATGCGGCCGAGGTTGGGGTCGGACGCGAAGAAAGCGGTTTTCACCAGCGGCGAGTGGGCGATGGCATAGCCGACGGCCTTGCATTCGGCATGGTCGCGGCCGCCGGCGACGGCGATCTCGATGAACTTGGTGGCGCCTTCGCCGTCGCGCACGATGGCCTGGGCGAGTTCGGCGGCGACGGCAGTCACCGCATCGCGCAGCGCGGCGTAGTCCGCCGAGCCGGCATCGGCGATCTCGGCGTTGCCGGCCGCGCCCGTGGCGATCAGCACGAAGGAATCGTTGGTCGAGGTGTCGCCATCGACGCTGATGCAGTTGAAGGAGGCGTCGGCCGCTTCCTTCACCAGGCGTTCCAGCAGCGGTTGCGCAATGGCGGCGTCGCTGGCGATGAAGCCGAGCATGGTCGCCATGTTCGGCTTGATCATGCCCGCGCCCTTCGAGATGCCGGTGACATTGATCGTCTTGCCGCCGATGGCGACTTGCCGCGATGCGGCCTTGGCGACGGTGTCGGTGGTCATGATGGCGTGCGCGGCGTCGTGCCATGCCTGGGCATCGCCGCGCAGCGCGGCCTGGCATTTGGGCAGGCCGGCGGCGAGGCGTTCGGCGGGCAACGGCTCCATGATCACGCCGGTGGAGAAAGGCAGCACCTGGTTTGCCGCGCAGCCGAGTAGTTGCGCCGCCGCTTCGCAAGTGGCGTGCGCTGCCTGGATCCCCGGCTCGCCGGTGCCGGCGTTGGCAATGCCGGTGTTGATGACCAGCGCGCGAATCTCGCCGCCGGCCAGGTGCTGCTTGCAGATTCGCACCGGCGCGGCGCAGAAGCGGTTCTGCGTGAATACGCCGGCGATGCGGCTGCCCGGCGCTAGTTCGATCAGCGTCAGGTCGCGCCGGTTGGCTTTGCGGATGCCGGCTTCGGTGCAGCCGAGGCGGACGCCGGCAACGGGATGGAGCCGGTCGGCGGGGGGCGTGGCGTAATTCACGGGCATGATGCGCTGTTCCTGGATGAATGGATGAGAGAAAGGTGGGAGAGCGGACGAGTGAAGGATTATTCGCTGCCGAAAACCTGCAGCCATAGCGCGCGTACGGCGCTGATGTGGGCGGCAATGTTGTCCGGGGCGACTCGGGCCTTGGCGTTGTTGAGGCGGGCGCCGTGCTGCAGGCGGCGGTAATCGCGATAGGCGTTGCGCACGGCTTCGGCGAGTTCGGGCGGGATCAGGCCGAGTTCGCCGGCGATTTTCAGCAGGGCGATGTTGCCCAGATTGCCGGTGAGTTGCGGATGGTCGTGGGCGTAGCCGAGCACCAGGTACTGGACGATGAATTCGACATCGACCAGGCCGCCGCGATCGTGCTTGAGGTCGAACGTGGTCGCGGCCTGGGCGGCCGGGGTGGCGTGAGCGGCGTGCATTTTATGGCGCATGCCCGATACTTCGCGGCGCAGGGCGGCGCGGTCGCGCGGCTGGCGCAGAATTTCGTCGCGGATGTTCTCGAAGGCCGCGCCGATTTTTCGGTCGCCGGCGGAAAAGCGCGCGCGCGTCAGTGCCTGGTGCTCCCACACCCAGGCCGATTCGAGCTGGTACTGGCGCAAGGCGTCGAGCGAGACCACGGTGAGCCCGGATTCGCCATTCGGCCGCAGGCGCAGGTCGATGTCGAACAGGCTGCCGGCGGTCGTCTGGCTGGAGAGCCAGGTGTTGAGGCGGGTGGCCAGGCGAGCGTAGTTTTCTCCCGCGGCTGGATCGGGATCGTCCATGACGAAAATCAGGTCGAGATCGGAGGCATAGCCCAGTTCCTTGCCGCCCAGCTTGCCGTAGCTGATGATGGCAAAACGCGGGGTGTCGACATGCCGCCTGGCGATCTTGCGCCAAGCGTATTTGAGCGCGAGCTCGAGCATCAGGTCGGCCAGGGCGGAGAGGTGATCGGCGAGTTTTTCCACCGTCAGCACGCCGTCGATGTCCTGTACCAGCAGCCGGAACACCTGGCTGTGATGCGCCTCGCGCAGGAGGTTCATCTGCTGTTCGGTATCCGGCTCGGCGGCTTCCAGCGACAGCTCCAGCGATTGGCGAAATGCCTGCCAGTCGGGCGCGATATCGAGAATGCTCGGGTCGAGCAATTCGTCCAGCAGGATCGGGTGGGTCTTCAGGTATTCCGCCGCCCACAGCGAGGCGGCGGCAAGCTGGGCCAGCTTTTGCAGCGTCAGCGGGTATTGCAGCAGCAGCGACAGATAGGCCGGCCGGCGGCTGACGGCTTCGAGCAGGTCGAGCACGCGGAACAGCGCCGCATCCGGCCGGGTGGTTGCCGCGCAGGTTTCGATGACGTGCGGCATCAGGGCATCGAAGCGCTTGCGCGCCGGACTGGGCATCTGCTGATAGCGATTGCCGGCATGCAGCGCGGCGAGTCGGACGGCCACGCCGGCGCCATCGTGATAGCCCTGCGCCACCAGGCGTTCAGCCGTGCGATGGTTGCCGTCCGGCTGCGCATCCGCCAGGTCGCCGTGCCAGGGACCGTCATCCGTTTCGCGATTGCGGCCGAGGTGCGGATCGGCAAACACGGCGTCGAAATGCCGCGACACGATGGCGCGGTGGCCGTCGAGTTCGGCCAGCAGCGCCGCGTAGTCGGCATGGCCCATGGCGGCGGCAATCAGCGCCTGGTCGGCGGGCGGGTCGGGGAGCTCGTGGGTCTGCGCGTCGTCGAGATATTGCAGGCGGTGTTCGAGGCGGCGCAGAAAGCCATAGGCGGCGGCCAGTTCATCGGCCGATGCCTGGCTCAGTTGGCGGCGTTCGGCGAGCAGCGGCAGCACCTGCAGGGTCGGCCGGATGCGCAGGCGCTCATCGCGGCCGCCGCGGATCAGTTGAAAGGCCTGGGCGATGAATTCGATTTCGCGGATGCCGCCGGGGCCGAGCTTGATGTTGTCGGCCATGTCCTTGCGCGCGACTTCGCGACGGATTTGCACGTGCAATTCGCGCATCGCCTCGATGCTGCCGAAGTCGAGATACTTGCGGAACACGAAGGGCCGGCGCAGATCCTCGAGGGCGCTCATCCAGGCCGGCCAGTGCGGCGATTCGCCGGCGGTCGGCAGCGCCCGCGCCTTGATCCAGGCGTAGCGCTCCCACTCGCGGCCCTGGGTGATGAAATAGTTTTCCAGCATGTCGAAGCAGCAGACCAGCGGACCGGAATCGCCATTCGGCCGCAGGCGCATGTCGACGCGAAAGACCTGGCCATCTTCGGTGATTTCGCCGATGGCGCCGATCAGCCCGCGGCCGAGGCGGGTGAAGAACTCGAAGTTGTCGAGGTGCTTGCCGTTGCTGCCCGTGCCATCGGTCTGGCCGTTTTCCGGGTAGAGGAAAATCAGGTCGATGTCGGAAGAGACGTTCAATTCGCGTCCGCCCAGCTTGCCCATGCCGATGACGATGAGCTGCTGCGGCTCCCCCGCTTCGCTCCGCGGCTGGCCGTAGCGGGCGACGAGTGCCTGCATGAGCACGCGCTGGGCCGTCGCCAGGGCGGTTTCGGCAATCAGCGTCATGCTTTCGGTGACTTCGCCCAGGCTGGCCAGACCCGCCAGATCGCGGGCGGCGAGGCGGGCGTAGGCGCGCTGCTTGAAGTGGCGCAGGGCCGGCTTCAGGCTGTCCTCATCGAGCGTTGCCGGCAGGAAGCCGAGCAGGCCGGCGCTGTCGAGCGGCGCGCTCAGTTGGCTGTCGATTTCATCGACCAGCGCGGGGCGGGCGGCCAGCAGGCGTGCCAGGGCGCGCGACCAGGGCAGTATCCTGTGCAGGATGTCGGCGGGCGTCGGAGTGCTTGGCATTCAGGTAAAATCGGCAGCTTCGGAGCATCGAAGGTCAAGCCGCCATTCTAGTGCCCGGCCAGGGCCTTGGGGCGGCCGGCGTGGCGGCCGCGATCATGCGCCGGCAGCCCGCCGTCACCAGGTGCTTCACCCGTATCGTCAGAAGATTTCTGTCATCAAACCCGCCATTTCCACCATTTCCACGCTGCCTGCGCGCGCCACCAGGTATCTGGGCACACTGCCAGGCGGACTGCTGTCCGCGCGGCTGAAGCGTCTGTTGTGGCGGTTGGCGCTGACCCTGTATTTCGTCTTCGGGCTGCTGATTCTGGTCTTGCGCCATGCGGTGTTTCCGCATATCGAGGACTATCGCGGCAACATCGAGCAGGCCCTGGCCAACTCGCTCAACCTGCCGGTGGCCATCAGCCGCATCGACGCCCGCTGGCGGGGGTTTTCCCCTCACCTGACCCTGCGCGGCATGCAGATCCACGATCAGGCGGGGCGTCCGGCGCTGACTTTCGACAATGTCGAGGCCGAGGTTTCCTGGACTTCGCTGCTCCATTTCGAGCTGCGTTTGAAGCGGCTCGAGATTCTTGCGCCGCACCTGGATATTCGCCGCGACCGCGCCGGGCGCATTTTCATTGCCGGCCTGCAGCTCGACACCCAGGCGGCGGACAGCGAAAACGATTTTCTCGACTGGCTGCTCCTGCAGCATCGCGTCATCGTCCGCGATGCCCGTATCACCTGGCATGACGAGCGGCGCGGGGCGCCGCCGCTGGCGCTGCAGCATTTCAACCTGCAGTTGCAGAACGACGGCCGCCGCCATCGCTTCGGTTTGACCGCCGAACCGCCGAGCGAACTGGCCGCGCGTCTGGACGTGCGCGGCGATTTCAGCGGCCGGAAACTCGACCAGCCGGCAACCTGGAAGGGCGAGGCGTATGCCGAACTCGATTACGTCGATCTTGCCATCTGGCGGCAATGGATCGACTATCCGGTCGATCTGCCGCATGGCAGCGGGGCGCTGCGCCTGTGGCTGAATCTCGAACAGCAACGGCTGGCCGGCATGACGGCGGACATCGCCTTGCGCGACGTCCATGTGCGCATCGACCCGGCGCTGCCTTTCCTCGAATTGCAGAACCTGAGCGGGCGGCTGACGGGCAAGCGCAGCGCGCAGGGCTATCAGTTGAGCGCGCGGCGGCTTTCCTTGCAGACGCAGGACGGCATCGCTTTCGCGCCGATGGATTTCCAGCTGGAATGGAACGAGGCGACCCGCCGCAAGCCGGCCAGCGGCGTCTTCAATGCGGATCGGCTCGACTTCGACGTGCTGGTGCGCTTCGCCGCCTATCTGCCGTTCGATGCCGGCTTGCGCAAGCAGTTGGCCGACTACGCGCCGCGCGGCAAGCTGATCGACCTGAAGACCAGTTGGAGCGGCAAGCTCGACGGGCAGGGCAGGTTCAGCGCGGACAAATACAGCCTGAGCGCGCACTTCGATCGCCTCGGCATGAATGCCTGGGGCGCCTTGCCCGGCTTTGCCGGTTTGACCGGCAGCGTCGCCGGCAACGAGCAGGGCGGCATCTTTCGTCTGGCCAGCCAGGCGGCGGCGCTGGAGTTGCCGGCCGTCTTTGCCGATCCGCGCGTCGAACTCGGCAGCCTGAATGCCGCGCTCGACTGGAAGACGCACAAAGAGGCCATCGAAGTCCGGCTGGAGCGCGCCAGCTTCAAGAATGAGGATGCGGCGGGGAGCATTGTCGGCCGCTATGTCTATCCCCGCGACGAAGCCGGCACGCCCGGCAGGATCGACCTCGACGCGCGCCTGACGCACGGCGAGGGGAACGCGGTCTGGCGTTACATTCCGCTGGCCGTCGATGCGGAGGTGCGCGACTGGTTGCGCACGTCGATCATCGGCGGCAGCGGCAAGGACACGACCCTGCGCCTGCAGGGCGACCTGCGCTCCTTTCCGTTCGAGGACGGTTCGGGCATCTTCGAGATCAAGGGGCGCATCGACGGCGCGACGCTCGATTATGCCGAGGGCTGGCCGCGGATCGACGACATCATGGGTTCGCTGGAATTCGTCGGCAACCGCATGCTGATCCGTGCCGACAGCGCGCGCATCGCCGGCGTGACGCTGAACGAGGTGAGGGCCGAAATCGACGACTTGAGCGCGGACGAGAATCTGCTGCGGATCGAAGGCAAGGCGAATGGACCGACCGGCGATTTCCTGAATTTCATCGATAACAGCCCGGTCGGCGAGAGCATCGATCATTTCACCGAAGACATGAAGGCGCAGGGCAACGGCTTTCTGGATCTCAGGTTGCTGCTGCCGCTGCAGCACCTGGAACAGGCGAAAATCGAGGGCAGCTATCGTTTTGCCGGCAATCGCATCGACGTGGATCCCGATCTGCCCGCGCTGGCCAACGTGTATGGGCAACTGCACTTCACCGGCGACTCGCTGAGCGCCAAGCGCCTGCGCGCCACGCTGCTGGGCATGCCGCTGGCCTTCGATCTCAAAACCATGGGCAATGGCGTGGTGAAGGTGGATGCCGATGGGCAGTTGAACGTCGTCGAGTTGCGCAAGCAGGTGAGCCATCCGCTGCTGGATCATCTTTCCGGCAGCAGCCCGTGGCGCGGCACGGTGCTGGCGCGCAAGAAGAGTTCCGAGGTGGTGCTGGAATCTCGGCTGACGGGCATTGCTTCGAGTCTGCCCGAGCCCTTCAACAAGAGTGCCGGCGATGCCATGCCCCTGCGCTTTGAACGCAAGCCGCTGGCGATGCCGGTGTCGCGCAATGCCGCCGGCAAGTCATCGGCCAATGCCCTGCAGACGATCCCGCGCGACCAGATCGAGCTTGCGCTCGGCCAGGCGCTCAAGGCGCAACTGATCCGGCGCTATGCGAACGAGCCGGCCGGCCGGGCGGTGATCGAACGCGGCGCGATCGCCCTGGGCGAGCCGCTCAACATGCCCGATCGCGGTGTGTTGCTGGCGATCAGCGCGCCGGCGCTGAATGTCGATCGTTGGCGCGGCTTGCTCGGCAGTCCGGCAAACGACGGGAGCGACCGGCGTTCCGAGAATGCCGCGCCGGCCTTTCCCCTCAGCGCATTCACCCTGAAGACGCCGGCGCTGCTGCTGCTCGGCCAGAAGCTCGATGATTTCGCCATGCGTGCCGATCTGGGCCGCGATGGCACCTGGCGCGCCGAAGTGAAAGGCCCCGACGTTGCCGGGGAGCTGCACTGGAAGGATCAAAAGAACAGCCGTCTGGTCGTCCGCCTCAAGCATCTGGCCGTCAAACAGGCGCCGGCGGCCGCGCCCGCCGCGGGGACGGCTGGCGGCGCGGCGAAAGCCGGCGATCTGCCCGACCTCGACGTCGAGATCGAACGCTTCAATCTGCGCGGCAAGGCCCTCGGCAAACTCAAGCTGACGGCCGACAATCGTGACGATGCCTGGGAGGCGAATTTCGACATCGACAATGATGACGGCAAGCTTTCCGGTTCCGGCCAATGGCTGTTCGGTGCGGCGCAGAGCAGCACCGAGCTCAAGTTCACGCTGACTGCGCGCAGCATCGAAAAACTGCTCGGGCGCCTGGGTTATACCGATGCCGTGAAACGCGGCAAGGCGACGCTGGAAGGCCGGCTGACCTGGCAGGCTGCGCCTTCTGCCATCGATTACGCCAGCCTGAGCGGCGAGCTCAAGGTGGATGCGGAGAACGGCCAGTTCAACAAGCTGGAGCCCGGCGTCGGCCGTTTGCTCGGCATATTGAGCCTGCAATCGCTGCCCCGGCGGATCACCCTCGATTTTCGCGATGTGTTCAGCCAGGGTTTTGCCTTCGACAGCATCAGCGGCCAGTTGACCATGCGCAATGGCGTCATGGATACCCAGGGCCTGCAGATTCGCGGCCCGTCGGCCAAGGTGCTGATGACGGGCAGCGTCAACCTGCCGCAGGAGACGCAGAATCTCAAGGTGCGGGTGCAGCCGGCCATCGGTGAATCGCTGGCCGTCGGGGCGATGATCGCCAATCCGGCTGCCGGCGCCATCGCCTGGCTGGCGCAGAAGGCGTTGCGCGATCCGCTGGATCAGGCCTTTGCCTTCGAATACGCGGTGACCGGCGGCTGGGCCGATCCCAAGGTGGAAAAACTGGCCAGCCCGCTGCTGCCGGCATTGACACCGGCACCAGCACATTCCGGCCCGCCAGCCGAGGGAGGCAACTGAGCATGACGAAACTGGCCGCCTTGCAGATGATCTCCGGGCCGGCGGTTGCCGACAATCTCCTTGCCGCCGAGCGCCTGATTGCCCACGCAGCGGCGGAGGGCGCGCGGCTGGTGGCGCTGCCGGAATATTTTCCACTGATCGGCGCGACCGATGCCGTGCGCCGGGCCGCGCGCGAGCCGGATGCCGGCGCCGCGTGCGCGGCCGAGGCGATCGACGCGGCGCAGGCGCCGATCCAGCATTTTCTCGCCACCCAGGCGCGCCGTCACGGCATCTGGCTGGTGGGCGGCTCGCTGCCCCTGCTTGCCGACGAACCGCACAAGCTGCGCAACAGTTGCCTGATCTATGATCCGGCCGGCCGCCAGCGGGCGCGCTACGACAAAATCCATTTGTTCGGCTTCCAGAACTTCCGCAACGGAACGGAAAGCTATGACGAAAGTCTTACGATCGAGGCCGGCAGCCGGGTCGTGAGTTTTCCGGTGGAAGGGTTGGGCGGCATCCGCCGGATCGGTCTGGCGATTTGCTACGATCTGCGTTTCCCCGAACTGTTCCGGGCGCTGGGCGAGGTCGATCTGCTGGTGGTACCGGCGGCCTTCACCGAAACCACCGGCCGCGCGCACTGGGAACTGCTGCTGCGCGCGCGCGCCGTCGAGAACCAGTGCTACGTGTTGGCTGCCGCGCAGGGCGGGGAGCATCCGACGGGACGCCTGACCTACGGCAACAGCATGCTCGTCGATCCCTGGGGCGAGATCGTCGCCCGGCTCGACAAGGGCGTCGGCATGGTGCTCGGCGATTTCGATGCGCAGCGCCTGGTGGAGGTGCGCACCAGCCTGCCGACATTGCGCCACCGCAGGCTTTGACGATGAACGATGAACAATGAATGATGAACGACGAATGATGGATGCCCGGATGATGACCGACACGCAACGCAACTTCCACACCGCGGAGAAATGCCTGTTGACGCCCTACAACCTGACGCCGATGCGTCTCGATGGCGTCTTTTCGCAGATGCTGGCGCATCGCGTGGACTACGCCGATCTGTATTTCCAGTATGCGCGCTCGGAAGGCTGGAGCCTGGAAGAGGGTATCGTCAAATCGGGCAGCTTCAACATCGAACAGGGTGTGGGCGTGCGCGCGGTGAGCGGCGAGAAAACTGCCTTCGCCTATTCCGACGAAATCAGCCTGCCGGCCCTGCAAAGCGCGGCGCAGGCCACGCGCGCCATCGCGGCCCAGGGTGGCCGCGGGCTGGCGCCGTTGTTGCGGCATGGCTCGCGTCTGCCGCCGCTGACCGCGCTGTATGCGCCGCAGGATCCCATCGCGGCGCTGGCGGATACTGAAAAAGTACGCCTGCTCGAAAGGCTGGAAGGCCATGCGCGCGCCGCCGATCCGCGCGTCGCCGAAGTGATGGCCAGCCTGGCCGCGACCTGGGAAGTCGTGCTGGTGGCGCGCAGCGATGGCCACATGGTGGCCGACGTGCGGCCGCTGGTGCGCATGTCGCTGTCCGTCATCATGGTGGATCATGGTCGGCGCGAGATGGGCTCGGCCGGTGGCGGCGGGCGTTTCGATTACGCTTATTTCACGGATGCCGTGCTGCAGGATTACGCCAGGAAAGCCGTGCACCAGGCCAGCACCAATCTGGCAGCCAAACCGGCGCCGGCCGGCGCGATGACCGTGGTGCTGGGGCCGGGCTGGCCCGGCATCCTGCTGCACGAAGCCATCGGCCACGGTCTGGAGGGCGACTTCAACCGCAAGGGCAGCTCGGCATTTTCCGGCCGGGTCGGCGAGCGGGTGGCGGCCAAGGGCGTGACCGTCATCGACGATGGCAGCATCGCCGACCGGCGCGGCTCGCTGTCGGTTGACGACGAAGGCAATCCCACGCAGCGCACCACGCTGATCGAGGACGGCATCCTCGTCGGCTATCTGCAGGACACGCTCAACGCCCGCCTGATGGGTGTCGCGCCCACCGGCAACGGCCGCCGCGAATCTTTCGCCCATCTGCCGCTGCCGCGCATGACCAATACCTGCATGCTCAATGGCCGCCACGATCCGCAGGAGATCATCAAGTCGGTGAAGCAGGGCTTGTACGCCGCCAACTTCGGCGGCGGCCAGGTCGACATCACCAGCGGCAAGTTCGTCTTCTCCGCCGCCGAGGCCTATCTGATCGAGAACGGCCGGATCACCGCGCCGGTCAAGGGTGCCACGCTGATCGGCAACGGCCCCGAGGTGCTGCAGCACGTCAGCATGATCGGCAACGACATGGCGCTCGATCCGGGCGTCGGCACCTGCGGCAAGGAAGGCCAGAGCGTGCCGGTCGGCGTCGGCCAGCCGACGCTGAAGATCGACGGTTTGACGGTGGGCGGCAGTTCGATTTGAATCGGCCGCCGGACTTGCGCAAAATGTGCCGGCAGATCAGCCGCAGCGGAGGAGAAAACAGATGAGCCAAGCACAGGAGCGACGTGATTTCTGGCGTGCGCCGTTTCATTCGCCGGCATGCCTCGTCGATGCCGACGGTGTGGCGCGCGCAGGACGGCTGCACGACCTTTCGCTGAAGGGCGCCCTGCTGGAAATGCCGGACGACTGGCATGGCCAGCCCGGCGAGCGCCATCGCCTGCAGCTCGAACTGGCGCCTGAAGTGACGATCGCCATGCAGACCACGGTGATGCACCGGCATGGATGTCAGGTCGGCCTGCGCTGCGATGAAATCGACCTGGACAGCGTGACCGCCCTGCGGCGCCTGGTGGAACTCAATGCCGACGATCCGGCGCTACTGGAGCGGGAACTGGCGGCGCTGGTGCAAAGGTCGTAGTGCCGCGATTTGTGAAGCGTGAGGCCCTGGTCTTCGTCTTGGCTTTACTCCGTCACCATGCCGTTGTGGCGCAGCAGGGCATCGACGCGGGGTTCGCGGCCACGATAGGCGCGGAAGGAGTCGAGTGCCGGGCGTGAGCCGCCGACGGCGAGGATTTCGCGCCAGAAGCGCGCGCCGACGGTGCTGTCGAGCACCGTGCCCGCCGTTCCCTGGGCCAGCGCGCTTTCCTCGAAGACCGCGTAGGCGTCCGCCGAGAGCACTTCGGCCCATTTGTAGCTGTAGTAGCCGGCCGAGTAGCCGCCGGCGAAGATGTGGGCGAAGCTGTGTGGAAAGCGCTGCCATTCGGGCGGGATCACCACCGCGACTTCGCGCCGGACTTCATCGAGCAGTTGCAGCACGCTCTGGCCTCCCGACGGATCGTATTCACCGTGCAGCAGCAGGTCGAAGAGGGCGAATTCGACCTGGCGCAGCATGGCCATGCCGCTCTGGAAATTCTTCGCCGCCAGCATTTTGTCGAACAGCTCGCGCGGCAGCGGCGCGCCGCTGTCGACGTGGCGCGTCATGTCCTTCAGCACTTCCCATTCCCAGCAGAAGTTTTCCATGAACTGGCTGGGCAACTCGACCGCATCCCATTCCACGCCATGGATGCCGGAGACGGCCAGCTCCTCGACTTCGCTGAGCAGATGATGCAGGCCGTGGCCGCATTCATGGAACAGGGTGATCACTTCGTCGTGGGTGAAGCAGGCGGGCTTGTCGCCGAGGGGGGCCGGAAAGTTGCAGTTGAGATAGGCGACCGGCGTCTGAATGTCGCCGTCAGCCAGGCGGCGACGGGTGATGGCTTCGTCCATCCAGGCGCCGCCGCGCTTTTCGGGCCGCGCATACAGGTCGAGATAGAACTGGCCGACCAGTCGTCCGCTGCGCTGGATGCGGAAGAAGCGCACCGCCGGATGCCAGGCTGGCGCCGTGTCGGACTGGATCTGCACACCGAACAGGCGCTCGATGACGCGGAACAGGCCGGTCAGCACCTGCGGCTCGGGCAGGTATTGCTTGACTTCGTCGTCGGAGAAGGCGTAGCGCGCTTCCTTCAGTTTTTCCGCCGCCCAGGCCAAATCCCAGCTTTCCAGTTGCGCCATGCCCAGTTCGCTGCGGGCGAATGCGCGCAGTTCCTGGATGTCCTTTTCCGCAAAGGGCCGCGCCTTGGCGGCGATTTCACGCAGGAAGCCGGCGACCTGCTGCGGGCTGTCGGCCATTTTCGGCACCAGCGAGACTTCGGCGTAGTTGCGATAGCCGAGCATTTGGGCGGCTTCCCGGCGCAATTCGAGGATGCGCTGGATCAGCGGCGTGTTGTCGAAGCGAGCTTCACCGTGTTCCGAGGCGCGGGTGGCGTAGGCGCGATACATGCGCGCGCGCAGTTCGCGGTTTTCGGCGTACTGCATGACGGGGCCGTAGGAGGGCGCATGCAGGGTGAACTTCCAGCCTGACTTGCCTTCCTGTTCTGCCGCCGCCCGCGCCGCCGCGCGGACGTCGGCGGGAATGCCGGTCAGCCCGGCTTCATCCGTCAGAATTTCGGCCCAGGCATTCGTCGCATCGAGGAGGTTTTCGGAAAACTTCGCTTCCAGTGCCGCCAGTTCTTCCTGGATTGCCTGGAAGCGCGGTTTGTCGGCTTCCGGCAGATCGGCGCCGGAGAGGCGGAAGTTGCGGATGTCGTTATCGACGATGCGCTGGCGAGTGGCCGAGAGCCGGCCGTATTCTTCGCTCGCGCGCAGTTTCTTCAGGCAGGCGAAGAGCGCCTGGTTCTGCCCCAGTTCGGTGTAGAAACGGGTGATTTCCGGCAACCGGGCGTTGTAGGCTTCGCGCCAGGGCGGGATGTCATTCACTCCGTGCAGATGGCCGACGATGCCCCAGGCCCGCGATAGCCGCTCGCCGACGTCGGTCAGCGGCGCCATGAAGCCTTCCCACGTGGCCGGTGTATCCGGCCGGGCCAGCCGCTCGACGACATGGCGGTTTTCCGCCAGCAATTCAGTGATCGCCGGCGCCACATGTTCGGGCTGGATGGCGTCGTAACGGGGCAGGGCGGAAAAATCGAGCAGGGGATTCATGGTGGCTGCGAGGCGTCAGGGGTCGGGAGCGGAGAGTGAATGGTGAAGGGTGAAGGGTGAAGAGTGGATGTTAAATGCAAAAAGGAGACGACCGCGCGGCGGGCATCCCCTTTTTGCGGTTCGGACTCAAGCCTGGCCGGTCAGGCGGCTGAGGGCTTCGCGGTACTTGGCGGTGGTGCGCTCCAGTATTTCGACGGGCAGCTTGGGGCCGGGAGCCTGCTTGTTCCAGTCCAGCGTTTCCAGATAATCGCGCACGAACTGTTTGTCGAAGGAAGGCGGGCTGATGCCGACCTGGTATTCATCGGCCGGCCAGAAGCGCGAGGAATCGGGAGTCAGCGCCTCGTCGATGAGGTACAGGCGGCCGTCCTTGTCGAGTCCGAATTCGAACTTGGTGTCGGCGATGATGATGCCGCGCACCCGCGCATGGGCCGCCGCCTCGCGGTAGAGGCGCAGGGAGACGTCGCGCACCTTGACCGCCAGTTCATGGCCGATCAGGCTTTCCATGGTGGCGAAGTCGATGTTTTCATCATGCTCGCCGATCTCGGCCTTGGTCGCCGGGGTGAAGATCGGCGCGGGCAGTTGCTCGGCCTGTCTGAGACCCGCCGGCAACTGTATGCCGCAGACCGCGCCGGTCTGCTGGTAGTCCTTCCAGCCCGATCCGATCAGGTAGCCGCGCACCACGGCCTCGATGGGCAGCGGCTTGAGGCGTTTCACCACCAGGCTGCGGCCGCGCACCTGGGCGCGCTCTTCCTCGGTCTTCACCACCGTCTCGGGGTCGATGCCGGTGAGCTGGTTGGGCACGATGTGGGAGAGCTTGCCGAACCAGAAATTGGCCACCGAAGTCAGCACTTCGCCCTTGCCGGGGATGGGATCGGGCAGGATCACATCGAAGGCGGAAAGGCGGTCGCTGGTGACGATCAGCAGCAACTCGTCGCTGACGGCGTAGATGTCGCGCACCTTGCCGCGGCCGAGCAGCGGCAGGCTGGCGATGCTGGATTCGAACAGGGGCTGGGTCATGATGAAAGCCTGGGAGGACGGTTATTTGACGATCTGGTCGAGCTCGCCGCTCTTGTAGCGCTCGGCCATCTTTTCCAGCGGGATCGGCTTGATCTGCGCGGCGCGGCCGGCGCAGCCGAAGGCTTCGTAACGCGCCAGACAGATTTTCTTCGCCGCTTCGCGCGCCGGCTTGAGATAGTCGCGCGGGTCGAATTTCGCGGGATGCTCGACGAAGTAGCGGCGGATCGCGCCGGTCATCGCCAGGCGGATGTCGGTGTCGATATTCACCTTGCGCACGCCGTGCTTGATGCCGCGCACGATTTCTTCCACCGGCACGCCGTAGGTTTCCTTCATGTCGCCGCCGAATTCGCGGATTTCGGTGAGCAGTTCCTGCGGCACCGAGCTGGAGCCGTGCATCACCAGATGGGTGTTGGGCAGGCGGGCGTGGATTTCGGCGATGCGGTCGATGGCGAGGATGTCGCCGGTCGGCTTCTTGGTGAACTTGTAGGCGCCGTGCGAGGTGCCGATGGCGATGGCCAGCGCGTCGCAGTTGGTGCGCTTGACGAAATCGGCGGCCTGGTCGACGTCGGTGAGCAGTTGCTCGCGGGTCATCGTGCCTTCGGCGCCGTGGCCGTCTTCCTTGTCGCCCTTCATGGTTTCCAGCGAGCCCAGCACGCCCAGTTCGGCTTCGACGGAAACGCCGATGGCGTGGGCGAATTCGACCACTTTCCGCGAGACGTCGACGTTGTATTCGTAGGAGGCCACGCTCTTGCCGTCGGCTTCCAGCGAGCCGTCCATCATCACCGAGGAAAAGCCCGAGCGAATCGCCGCCATGCACACCGCCGGGCTCTGGCCGTGGTCCTGGTGCATGACGATGGGAATGTGCGGATAGGCTTCCAGGGCGGCCAGAATCTGGTGGCGCAGGAACGGCTCGCCGGCGTATTTGCGCGCGCCGGCCGAGGCCTGCATGATCACCGGCGCGTCGAGCTGGTCGGCGGCTTCCATGATCGCCCAGACCTGTTCCATGTTGTTCACGTTGAAGGCGGGCAGGCCGTAGCCGTTTTCGGCAGCGTGGTCGAGCAACTGACGCATCGAAACTAGAGGCATGTCGAACTCCTGTAAGGGTGGGTGATTCAGTACATGGGCCGGTGTTCGCCGACCTTGATGATTTTCAGCGTGTTGGTGCCGCCCGCCTGGCCGATCGGCTCGCCGATGGTCAGCACGATCAGGTCGCCGGGTTCCACGACGCCGGCGCGGATCAGTTCGTCCTCGGCTTCGCGCAGCAGTTCGTCGCGATCGTGGCTGATGTAGCGTATCAGCAACGGAGAAACGCCGCGGAAGATGCTGACCTTGTAGCGCGTGCGGATATCCGGCGTCATGGCATAGATCGGCACGCCGCTGTTGAGGCGCGACATCCACAGGGCGGTCGAGCCGGATTCGGTCAGCGCGGCGATGGCCTTGACCTTCAGGTGATGGGCGGCAAACAGCGCGGCCATGGCGATCGACTGGTCGATGCGGGTGAACACGCGGTCGAGAAAATCCTTTTGCAGCGAAGCCTTGTCCGACTTTTCCGCTTCGACGCAGATGCGCGCCATGGCTTCGACGGTCTCGACCGGATAGCTGCCGGAGGCCGTTTCCGCCGACAGCATGACCGCATCCGTGCCATCGAGCACCGCGTTGGCGACGTCGGAAACCTCGGCGCGCGTGGGGATCGGGCTGAGGATCATGGATTCCATCATCTGCGTGGCGGTGATGACGAAACGATTCATTTCACGCGCGCTGCGGATGATGCGCTTTTGCAGCGCCGGCACCGCCGCGTCGCCGACTTCGACGGCCAGGTCGCCGCGCGCCACCATGGCGCCGTCGCTGGCGGCGAGGATGTCTTCGAGATGGGTGATGGCCTCGACGCGCTCGATCTTGGCCACCAGCAGGGCTTTCGAGCCGGCCGCCTGCAGCAGTTCGCGCGCTTCGCGCATGTCGTCGCCGGATTTCGGAAAGGAGACGGCAATGAAATCGACGTTGAGACTGGCGGCGACCTTCAGGTCTTCCTTGTCCTTGTCGGTGAGCGCCGGTGCCGACAGGCCGCCGCCCTGCCTGTTGATGCCCTTGTTGTTGGAGAGCTCGCCGCCATGGCGCACGCGGCAATGGATCTCGCTGCCCTTGATGCCCTCGATGTCCATGGTGATGCGGCCATCGTCGAGCAGCAGCACGTCGCCAATCGTGACGTCATCGATCAGTTCGGGATAGTCGAGGCCGACGCAATTGTGATCGCCAAGCGGACATTGGGCGTCGAGAATGAATTTCTGTCCGCCCTTTAGCTGCACCTTGTTGCCGGTAAATTTTCCGATGCGGATCTTCGGCCCCTGCAGGTCGGCCATCACGCCGACGGTGCGCCCCGTTTCCTGTATCGCCTTGCGCAGCAGTGCGACGCGCTGGCGATGATCGTCGGCCGTGCCATGCGAAAAATTCAGGCGCACGACATCCACGCCGGCTTCGACCAGACGCAGCAGGGTGGCTGGATCGGAGGATGCCGGTCCGAGTGTGGCGACGATCTTGGTTGAGCGGAGCATTTGGGGTTGTGAAGCGTGAGGATGAAGGTGAGGGATTCGCTGGTTCAACCGCCGGCGCGCCGTTCGAGGATTTCGACGGCGGGCAGGGTCTTGCCTTCGAGGAATTCGAGGAAGGCGCCGCCGCCCGTCGAGATATAGCCGATGTTCCGGGTGATGCCGTACTTGGCGATGGCTGCCAGGGTGTCGCCGCCGCCGGCGATGGAAAACGCGCCGGAAGCGGCGATGGCGCGCGCCAGGGTTTCCGTGCCGTGGCCGAACTGGTCGAATTCGAAGACGCCGATCGGGCCGTTCCAGACGATGGTGCCCGCCGCCCGGGCGAGCTCGGCGAGCTTCCGTGCCGTCTCGGGGCCGACGTCGAGAATCATGTCGTCGTCCTCGACCTCGGCAATCGGCTTTATCGTCGCCACCGCCGTGGCGGCGAATTCCTTGGCGCAGACGACGTCACTGGGCAGCGGCACATTCACCTTGGCCATCACGGCCCTGGCCGCGTCGACCAGATCGGCTTCGGCCAGCGACTTGCCGATTTTGTGGCCAGCGGCAAGCAGGAAGGTGTTGGCGATGCCGCCGCCGACGATGAGCTGGTCGACCTTGGCCGACAGCGCTTCGAGGATGGTCAGCTTGGTCGACACCTTGGCGCCGGCGACGATGGCCACCAGCGGCCGCGCCGGCGCACCCAGCGCGCGGCCCAGCGCATCCAGTTCGGCGGCCAGCAGCGGCCCGGCGCAAACGACGGGCGCGTACTTGGCGATGCCGTGAGTCGTCGCTTCGGCGCGATGCGCGGTGCCGAAGGCATCATTCACGTAGATGTCGCAGAGCCGGGCCATCTTCTGCGCCAGGGCGTCGTCGTTCTTCTTCTCGCCCTTGTTGACGCGGCAGTTTTCCAGCAGCACCACCTCGCCCGGACGAACCTCGACGCCATCGACCCAGTTCTGCAGCAGGCGCACGTTGCGGCCGAGCAGCTCGCCGAGGCGCCTGGCGATCGGCGCCAGCGAGTCTTCGGGCTTCGGTTCACCCTCGGTCGGCCGGCCCAGGTGCGAAGTCACCATCACTGCCGCGCCACCCTGCAGCGCCATCGCGATAGCCGGGACGGAAGCGCGAATGCGCGTGTCCTCGGTGATGTTGCCGGCATCGTCCTGCGGCACGTTGAGATCGGCACGGATGAAGACGCGCTTGTTGCGCAGATCGAGTTCGGAGAGGCGGGTGAATTTCATGTTGGCCGGGTCGGGAGTGGAGAGTCGGGAGAGAAAAATTCGAAGGGCGCCGCCTCTTGCGAAGCTGCGCCCTTCAGGCACTCCTTACTTCGAAATGACACGTACCATTTCGAGCACCTTGTTCGAATATCCCCACTCGTTGTCGTACCAGGCAACGATCTTGACGAAGGTGCCATCCAGCGCGATGCCGGCTTCGGCATCGAACACCGAGGTGCAGGGCTCGCCGCGGAAGTCGGTGGCGACGACCTTGTCCTCGGTGTAGCCGAGCACGCCCTTCATCGGGCCTTCGGCGGCGGCCTTCATCGCGGCGCAGATGTCCTTGTACGGGGCTTCCTTGTTGAGCTCGACGGTCAGGTCGACCACCGAGACGTCGGAAGTCGGCACGCGGAAGGACATGCCGGTGAGCTTCTTGTTGAGTTCGGGGATCACCACGCCGACGGCCTTGGCCGCACCCGTCGAGGACGGAATGATGTTTTCCAGGATGCCGCGACCGCCGCGCCAGTCCTTGTTGGACGGGCCGTCGACGGTCTTCTGCGTGGCGGTGGCGGCATGCACGGTGGTCATCAGGCCGCGCTTGATGCCCCAGGTGTCGTTGAGCACCTTGGCAACGGGCGCGAGGCAGTTCGTGGTACATGATGCGTTGGAAATGATCGCCTGGCCGGCGTAGGTCTTGTCATTCACGCCGAACACGAACATCGGCGTGTCGTCCTTCGACGGCGCCGACATGATGACCTTCCTGGCGCCCGCGGCGAGATGCTTCTCGGCGCCGGCCTTGTCGAGGAACAGGCCGGTCGATTCGACGACCACGTCGGCGCCGACTTCGTTCCACTTCAGTTCGGCCGGGTCCTTGACGGCGGTCAGGCGGATCTTCTTGCCGTTGACGATCAGGGTATTGCCGTCGACGGCGATGTCGCCCTTGAAGCGGCCATGCACCGAGTCGTACTTGAGCATGTAGGCCAGGTAATCCGGCTCCAGCAGGTCATTGATGCCGACGATCTCGATGTCGGAAAAGTTCTGCGTCGCCGCGCGGAACACCATGCGGCCGATGCGACCGAAACCGTTGATGCCAACCTTGATAGCCATGACTCATTCTCCCAAAAAATTGATAACCAAACTCTGCTGAATCCGTCATTCCCGCGAAAGCGGGAATCCACAAGCCTTTACGTTACCGACATGGATTCCCGCTTTCGCGGGAATGACGTCAGCAACGATCCTTACTGCGTTACTACCGATTCGACGGCACTCACCACGTTGTCCACGGTCAGCCCGAATTCCTTGAACAGCACGCCGGCCGGGGCCGATTCGCCGAAGCGGTCGACGCCGACCACCTTGCCTTCCAGCCCGACGTATTTGTACCAGCCGTCCGTCACGCCCGCCTCGACGGCGACGCGCGGCAGGCCGGCCGGCAGCACCGAGGCGCGCCAGGCGGCGTCCTGGCGGTCGAAGACGTTGGTGCAGGGCATCGAGACGACGCGCACCTGTACGCCCTTCTCGGCAAGCGCCGCTTGCGCCTTCAGCGCCAGGTCGACTTCCGAGCCGGTGGCGATGATGACTGCCTTGGGTTTGCCGTCGGCGGCTTCGGACAGCACGTAGCCACCGCGGCCGATCGCCGCGATGCGCGCATCGTCGCGCTTGACGAAAGGCAGGTTCTGCCGCGACAGGGCCAGGCAGCTCGGGCCGTCGCGCTTTTCGACGGCGGCGACCCAGGCGGCCAGGGTTTCGACGGTGTCGCACGGACGCCAGACGTTCATGTTGGGGATCAGGCGCAGCGTGGCGATCTGCTCGACCGGCTGGTGCGTCGGGCCGTCCTCGCCGAGGCCGATGGAGTCGTGCGTCAGCACGTAGATGACGCGCTGCTTCATCAGCGCCGACATGCGAATCGCATTGCGTGCGTATTCCGAGAACATCAGGAAGGTGCCGCCGAAGGGCAGGATGCCGCCGTGCAGCGCCATGCCGTTCATGATGTGGGCCATGCCGAATTCGCGCACGCCGTAGGAAATGTAGTTGCCCGGCGTCTTGCCGCTGACCGCCTTGCAGCCCGACCAGTTGGTCAGGTTCGAGCCGGTCAGGTCGGCCGAGCCGCCGACGAACTCCGGCAGCGTCGGCGCCAGCGCATTGATCGACAGTTGCGAGGCCTTGCGCGTGGCGACCGTTTCGCCCTTTTCGTTGGCGGCGGCGATGGCTTTCTGCGCAGCCTCGGCCCAGCCGGCAGGCAGTTCGCGCGCCATGCGGCGCTGGTATTCGGCGGCGAGTTCGGGGTGCGCCTGGGCGTAGTGGTCGAACTTGCGCTGCCAGTCGCTTTCCCAGGCGGCGCCCTTCTTCTTCGCGTCCCAGGCCTGATAGACCTCCTGCGGAATCTCGAAGGGGCCGAAGTGCCAGCCAATGTGTGGACGCGCGGCGGCGATTTCGGCATCGCCCAGCGGCGAGCCATGCACGTCGTGGCTGCCGGCCTTGTTCGGGCTGCCGGCGCCGATCACGGTGCGGCAGCAGATCAGCGAGGGCTTGTCGGTGACGGCCTTGGCCGCTTCGATGGCGGCGTGCAGCGCCTCGGGATCGTGGCCATTCACGTTCGGCACCACGTGCCAGCCGTAGGAGGCGAAACGTCCGGGGATGTCCTCGGTGAACCAGCCTTCGACGTGGCCGTCGATGGAAATGCCGTTGTCGTCCCAGAAGGCGGTCAGCTTGCCCAGGCCCCAGGTGCCGGCCAGCGAGCAGACTTCGTGGCTGATGCCTTCCATCAGGCAGCCGTCGCCGAGAAAGACCCAGGTGCGGTGATCGACGATCTCGTGGCCCGGCCGGTTGAACTCGGCGGCCAGCAGCTTCTCCGCCATCGCCATGCCGACGGCGTTGGCAATGCCCTGGCCGAGCGGCCCGGTGGTGGTCTCGACGCCCGGCGTGTAGCCGTATTCCGGATGGCCCGGCGTCTTGCTGTGCAGCTGGCGGAACTGCTTGAGGTCGTCGATGGAAAGATCGTAGCCGGTCAGGTGCAGCAGTGCATAGATCAGCATCGAGCCGTGGCCGTTCGAGAGCACGAAGCGGTCGCGGTCGGCCCAGTGTGGGTTGCCCGGGTTATGGCGCAGGTGGTGGTTCCACAGCACTTCGGCGATTTCCGCCATGCCCATCGGTGCGCCCGGATGGCCGGAATTGGCCTTCTGCACGGCATCCATGGCGAGGGCGCGGATGGCGCTGGTGAGGTTGTTGAACATGGGCGGCTCGAAGTCGCTGAACGTGTGGTTGGACATGAAAAATCCCTGGCCGGAACGGACGTGGCGAAGCCCGCTATTATCGCGGAAACGCCCTCTCTTTGGCTAGGTTGCTGATTCTGAAGGGGAGTTTTGGCCGGCTGAAGGAGCGCTGCCGCCGGCCCGGCCTGGGGCTTGGCAGGCCCATGGATCGGTCTTGGCCGGAAATTCGGCCCCGCGCTTCCGGGACGGTTATTCCACCACCGCCGTCGAGAATGCCGGCGGGTTGCCCAGTGCCTTGCGATAGGACGGCGGCCGGCGGCCGTCGAGGTCGGTGATGCCGTAGTGCTTCGCCAGTTCGGCGACGACCTGGATGCTGCCGCTGCGCGTCTGGCGTTCAGGATCGTTGTAGAGCGCACTGATGACGCGGCCGGGGAATTCCGGCGATTCGGCGACCTGGTAGGCGGTGCCGTATTTGTCCGGCTCGGCGCCGCAGACCTGCTCGGTGCGTTCGGTCTTCACCAGGCCCAGCCACAGCGATACCACGGTGACGCCATGCGGCTTGAAGTCGTGCGCCATGTCGTGGGCCATCTTGTCGGTGCCGGCCTTGCCGGCGCCATAGGCCGGGCCGTGCATGTAGCAGGTGCCGCCGAAGGAGGAAGTGAAGGCGAGCAGGCCGCGGTTTGCGATCAGAAGTGGCGCGGCGTGCCAGGCGGCGACGTAGCCCGAGCGCAGGCCGACATCGATGAGGCTCAATTCGTCGAGCGGTTTTTGCCAGAAAGGCGCGGCTTCGGCCAGCCCGGCCGGCAGGGCGATGGCGTTGTTGACCAGGATGTCGAGACGGCCCCGTTCGCGCGCGACCTGGGCAAAAAGCCGGGCAATCGAAGCGTCATCCGCATGATCGCAGTGCACGGCGATGCCCTGCCCGCCGCGGGCGGTGATTTCGGCGGCCGTCTGCCTGAGCGTGCCGCCCAGGCCCGTTTCGGTGGCGGCATCCAGGCTGCGCCCGGTGACATAGACCGTCGCGCCCTGGGCGCCCAGGGCCAGGGCGATGCCTTTGCCGACACCGCGCGAGGCGCCGGTGACGACACAGATTTTTCCTTGCATGCGTTATTCCTATGCGCGTTTGCGGTTTTCCATCAGCCGCAGCACCATCGGCGTGAAGATCAGTTGCATCGCCAGTTCCATCTTGCCGCCCGGCACCACGATGCTGTTGGCGCGCGACATGAAGGAGCCGGTGATCATCGACAGCAGATAGGGAAAGTCGATGCCATGCGGATTGGCGAAGCGGATCACCACGAAACTTTCGTCGGCGCTGGGTATGTCGCGAGCGACGAAGGGATTCGACGTATCGACGGTCGGCACGCGCTGGAAATTCACGTGGGTGCGGGCAAACTGCGGGGTGATGTAGTTCACGTAATCCGGCATGCGCCGCAGGATGGTGTCGACCACCGCCTCGGTCGAATAACCGCGCGTCGCCTTGTCGCGATGCAGCTTCTGGATCCATTCCAGATTGATGATCGGCACCACCCCGACCAGCAGGTCGACGTGGCGGGCGACATCCACCGTATCGGTGACGACGGCACCGTGCAGGCCCTCGTAGAACAGTAGATCGCTGCCGGGCGGCAGGTCTTCCCAGGGTGTGAACGTGCCTGCGGCCTGGCCACAGGCGGCAGCCTGTTTCTCGTCATGCAGATACTTGCGCATGCGGCCGCTGCCGTCCTGGCCGTAGTTGCAGAACAGCCGTTCCAGTTCCTCCAGCAGGTTGGCATCCGGGCCGAAGTGGCTGAAATGCTGGTTGCCGGCGCGGGCGGCATCGGCCATGGCCTGCTGCATGGCGGCGCGGTCGTAGCGATGGAAGGAATCGCCCTCGATGATCGCCACTTGCAGATTTTCGCGGCGGAAAATGTACTGGAACGTGCGGCGCACCGAACTGGTGCCGGCGCCGGAGGAGCCGGTGATGGCAATGATCGGATGCTTGAGCGACATCGCGGCTGCCGGATCCGGGTTACTGGGCGTCGTTGCGGAACAGCGAGCGCGAGGAGAACAGTGGCGAATCGAAGCCGCTGTCACTGCCGTTGCCGCCACCCTGGTTGCCCTGGTCGAATTCCGCGTGGTAGCGCAGGATGCGTTCGACCTCGTTCTTCGAGCCGAAGATGAACGGCGCGCGCTGATGCAGCGATTCGGGCTGCAGCTCCATGACCCGTCCGCGCCCGGTGATCGCCATGCCGCCGGCCTGCTCGACGATGAAGGAAATCGGGTTGGCTTCGTACATCAGGCGCAGGCGGCTGGGCTTGTTGGGATCCTTGCTGTCGCGCGGGTAGAGAAAAACGCCGCCGCGCGTGAGGATGCGGAAGGTGTCGGCCACCAGCGAGGCCACCCAGCGCATGTTGTAATCCTTGCCGCGCGGCCCGGTCTTGCCGGCCAGATATTCGCCGATGCAGCGCCTGACCGGCGGTTCCCAGAAACGCTCGTTGGAGGTGTTGATGGCGAATTCCCTGGTGTCTTCCGGGATGTGCATTTGCGGATGGGTGAGGATGAAGTCGCCGACGTCGCGATCGAGCGTGAAGCAATCCACTCCGTTGCCCGTGGTCAGCACCAGCATGGTCGATGGGCCGTACAGGGCAAAGCCGGCGCAGACCTGCTGCGTGCCGGGTTGCAGGAAATCCTCGAGCGTCGGCTGCTCGCCGGGGTGTTTGGTGCGCAGGATGGAGAAAATGGTGCCGACGGTGACATTCACGTCGATGTTGGAACTGCCGTCGAGCGGATCGAAGATCAGCAGGTATTTGCCGCGCTGGAAGCGGTCGGGGATCTGGTAGATGTCCTCCATTTCCTCGGAGGCCATGCCGGCGATATGGCCGGACCATTCGTTCTCGTGCAGCATCACGTCGTTGCTGATGACGTCCAGCTTCTTCTGCACTTCACCTTGCACATTCACCGCGTTGCCCTGGGCGGCATTGCCCAGCGCGCCGACCAGGGCGCCGCGCTGGACCTGGTTGGCGATGATCTTGACGGCGGTGGCCAGCGAACTCAGCAGGCCGGAGAAGTCCCCGGAAACGCCGGGGTGCAGATGATCCTGCTCGATGATGTAGCGTGTCAGGGTTTTGTGGCGATCGGGCATGGTTTGTTCCTCACTGACAATCGGGCGATTTTAACAGGGCCGCCGAGCGGATTAGAATCGACCCCCCGGCCATTCGGCTGGGCTGGTGTACCGACGAGGGATATTCAGATATGGGGAATACGCAACCGGAGACGCTGTCCCATCTGCTCAAGCTGATGGATGCCAGCCCGGGGTTTGCCGGGCTCGGGAATGCAGTGCAACTGGTCAGCAGGTTGGCGGACGCCGAGGACGGCGGCACGCGCGACATCGTCGCGGCGATCCTGAGCGATGCCGCATTGACGGCCCGGTTGCTGCGCATTGCCAATTCGAGCCGCAATGCGCGCGGCGGCCGCAATGTGTCGACCATCGACCAGGCCATCGTCATTCTGGGTCTGAGTACCGTCAAGTCGGTCGTGCTCTCGCTGGCGCTGCTCAATACCATGGCGGGCAGTCCGCAGACGCGGCTGCTGAATGCCGAAATCGTGGCCGCCTATTTCTGCGGCAGTTTCTGCGCCGAACTGACTCGTTTCAACGGGGCGCGCTACAGCGCCCAGGAAGCGCAGGTCTGCGGTTTGCTGCAGAACCTCGGGCGAATGATGGTGGGCTATCACCTGCATCCGGAAATCGAGCGCAGCCGCGATTTGCAGGTGGCGAAGAATCTGACCGAGGACGAAGCCGTCATGCAGACGTTGGGGATCGGTTTCGAGGAGATCGGCGCGGGCATCGCCGCGCACTGGAATCTGCCCGACGTCCTGCAGCAAAGCCTGGCCGCACGCAAGGAAAAAGCGCCGCCGCGCAGCATCAATACGCCGATCGAATGGCAGCGTTACGCATCCCTGTTTGCCCGCTGCATCACGGACATTCTGTTCCGCCTGCCGGAAGGCCGCGAGAAGATCGAAATCGCCAATGAAATCGAATACTTCCGCATTGTTCTGCGCCTCAAGGATGGCGAAGTGCGCGAATGGATCGACAAGGCCCTGCAGGAAACCGACCAGCAGCTTGGCGAACTCGCTTTTCCCTGCGATGTCGAGCAGGCGCGGCTGCAGTTGCGCAAGGCTTCCGAGCGCGTGCTCGATCTGCTGTCGGCGCAGGACAGCCTGACCCGGGAGAGCAAGTTTGCCGATGGCAGGAAGCCGGTCGAGATCTTTCAGCAGGTATTGCGCCAGTTTCACGACAAATACGCGTTCGACCGCAGCCTGCTGTGCTTGCCCGACGGTTCTTCGGGGCTCGTGGCAGTGGCCGGCGTGGGCCGCAATGCCGCGGCGATCGCGGCGCGCTTCCGCTGCCAGGGGACGCGGCCCGATATTTTTCGCCTCGTCTTCAACAGGAAGCTCGACCTGTATATCGCCGATACCCAGGCGGAAACCTACGCGAAGCACTTGCCGGAATGGTATGCGGGGCTGGTCGGGGCAAAGTCGATCATGTTGCTGGCCATCGTCGACGGCGGCCAGCCGCTGGCGCTGCTGTACGGTGATCATGCCGATCTCCGGGCGCAGGCGCCGGACGGGATCGCCAGCGATCCCGAGGTCAGGCAGTGGCGCGCGCAGTTGGTGACGGCGCTGCAGGGGCAGGCAGCGAAGAGTTGAGGCTGAGGCAGGCCGTCCGGCTTCACTCGCCCAGGTAGGCCGCGCGCACGCGCGGATCGGCGAGCAGGCTGGCGGCATCGCCGCTCAGGCTGACGCGGCCGCTTTCCATGACATAGCCGCGACTCGCGGTTTCCAGCGCCAGGCGCGCGTTCTGCTCGACCAGCAGGATGCTGACGCCGCTGGCGGCAACATTGCGGATGACTTCGAAAATCTTCTGCACCATCAATGGCGCCAGCCCCATCGACGGCTCGTCGAGCAGCAGCAGGCGCGGCTGGCCCATCAGCGCGCGGCCGAGGGCGAGCATCTGCTGCTCGCCGCCGGAAAGCGTGCCGGCGAGCTGCCGCTCGCGTTCCGCGAGGCGTGGCAACAGGCCGTAGATGCGTTCGAGATCGGCGCGGATGGCCGGTTTGCTCCCGCGGCGCTGGCGGGCATAGGCGCCCATCAGCAGATTCTCGGCCACGCTCAGGCGGGTGAAGATGCCGCGCCCTTCCGGCACCAGGGCCAGTCCACGGGCAATCAGCCGATGCGTCGGCAGCGTGGCCAGATCTTCGCCGCAGAGCCGGACGCGGCCTTGCGTCGTGCCGTCGTGCAGGATGCGCGCGATGGCCTTCAGCGTGCTCGACTTGCCGGCGCCATTGGCGCCGATCAGGGCGACGGTTTCGCCGGCCGCCACCGTCAGGTCGATGCCCTGCACGGCGGCGATGCCGCCGTAATGCACTTCCAGCCCGCGGACTTCAAGCATGGCCGGCGCCATGGCGCTCCCCCACGCTGCCGCCGAGATAGGCTTCGATGACCTGGGGATTGCGCTGCACGGCGGCGGGCACGTCCTCGGCGATTTTCTCGCCATGGTCGAGCACGGCGATGCGATCGCACAGCCCCATCACCAGCTTGACGTCGTGTTCGATCAGCAGAATGGTCAGGCCGTCGTCGCGCAGGCCCTGGACGAGCGTGCGCAAGGCGGCGGTTTCGGTGGCGTTCATTCCGGCGGCGGGCTCGTCGAGCGCCAGCAGGCGCGGCTCGGCGGCCAGGGCGCGGGCGATTTCCAGGCGCCGCTGGTCGCCGTAGGCGAGGTGGCGGGCGAGCTGGCCGGCGCACTCGCCGATGCCGACATAGTGCAGCAGCTCGGCGGCCCGGCGCCTGGTCGCGCTTTCCTCGGCACGCATCGCCCGGCTGCGCAGGATGGCGCCGAACACCCCGCTCCGGGTGCGCAGATGCCGGCCGACCATGACGTTTTCCAGCGCCGTCATGTTGGCGAACAAACGGATGTTCTGAAAGGTGCGGGCAATCCCGGCCGCCGCGATGCGATGCGGCGCGCTGGCGGCAAGGCGCTGGCCGGCGAACTCGAAATGGCCGTCGTCGGCCGGGTAGAGGCCGGTCAATACGTTGAAGAAGCTGGTCTTGCCGGCGCCGTTGGGGCCGATCAGGCCGTAGATTTCGCCTTCGTCGATGGTCAGCGACACGCCGTTCAGTGCGCGCACGCCGCCGAAGCGCTTGTGGATGCCGTGGGCGGCAAGCAGCAGCTTGCCGCTCATTTGCCGCGCGCTTCCGTCATGGCGAACTCGCGCTGCCGCGCGCGCAGCGGCCAGAGGCCGGCCGGACGGAAGCGCATCATCAGCACCAGGGCCAGACCGAACAGCAGCATGCGGATGACTTCCGGCTCGACCAGCAGTTTGCCGAACAGCGCCATCTGCAGCGGTTCGACGGTATAGCGCAGGAGCTCGGGCACGAAGGAGAGCAGCAGCGCGCCGCCGATCACCCCCCAGATGTGGCCCATGCCGCCCAGCACCACCATGGCGAGGATCATGATGGATTCCGTGAGGACGAAGCTCTCCGGACTGATGAAGGTCTGGATCGCCGCGAACATGCCGCCGGCCACGCCGCCGAAGCTGGCGCCCATGGCGAAGGCCAGCAGCTTGATGCGCGAAGTGTCGATGCCGATGGCGCGGGCGGCGAGCTCGTCCTCGCGGATCGCCTCCCAGGCGCGGCCGATGCGCGAGTCCTGCAGGCGCAGGTTGATGACGATGACCAGCAGCAGCAAGGCCAGCAGCAGGTAGTAATACTTCATTGGCCCGCTGAAATCGAGACCGAGCAGACGGTCGCTGCGGGCAAAACTGAAATCGCCGATCTGCACCGGATCGATGCGGCCGATGCCTTGCGGGCCATTGGTGATATTGACGGGGCGCGACAGATTGTTGAGGAAGATGCGCACGATTTCGCCGAAGCCCAGGGTGACGATGGCCAGATAATCGCCGCGCAGCTTCAGCACGGGAAAACCGAGCAGCACGCCGCACAGGGCGGCCGCCAGGGCGCTGACCGGCAGGGTCAGCCAGAACGGCAGATGCAGGCCGAAGTGCGGCGAGGCGAGCAGGGCATGGACATAGGCGCCGACGCCGAAGAAGGCGACATAGCCCAGATCGAGCAGGCCGGCGAAGCCGACCACGATGTTGAGCCCCAGCGAGAGGAAGATGAACAGGATCGCCAGATTGGCGATGCGTACCCAGGCGGTGCCGGCGGCGGACAGCGCGAAAGGCAGGACGATCAGCGCCAGGGCGATCAGCAGCAGACCCAGGCGGGCGGGCAGATGGGGCAGGCGGGGCAAGGTCATGGCGGCTCGGCTCAGGCGCGGTCGGCGACGCGTTCGCCGAGCAGGCCGGAGGGACGGAAGAGCAGGACCAGGATCAGCACGGCGAAGGCAAACACATCCTGGTAATTGCTGCCGAACAGCACCAGGTGGCCGCCATTGGCGCATTGTTCGTCGAACAGGCGGGCCAGCGGCGCATAGCGGCACAGGTCGCTGAAATCGCCGATATAGCCGGTGCCCAGGGCTTCGACCAGACCGAGCAGAATGCCGCCGACCATGGCGCCGGGGATGTTGCCGATGCCGCCGAGCACCGCCGCCGCGAAAGCCTTCATGCCGAGCATCGCGCCCATGGTGTAGTGGGCCACGCCGTAGTACATGCCGACCAGCAGCCCGGCGACGGCAGCCAATGCCGCGCCGATGACGAAGGTCAGGGCGATGACCCGATCCACGTCGATGCCCATCAGGCGCGCGACGTCGGTGTTCTCGGCGGTGGCGCGCATGGCGGTGCCGAGCCGGGTGCGATAGACGATCAGGGCGAGGCCGGCCATCATCGCCAGGCAGATCAGCACGATGGCAATCTGCAGGCTGCTGATGCTGGCGCCGGCGACTTCATGCATCGTCGTCGGCAAAAGCTGCGGAAAGGCCAGCGGACTGCGGCCCCAGAACATCATGGCGACCTGCTGCAGGACGATGGACATGCCGATGGCGGTAATCAGCGGCGCGAGGCGCGGTGCGCGGCGCAGCGGCCGATAGGCGAAGCGTTCGAGAAAATAGCCCAGCGCCATGCAGGCCGGCACCGCCACCGCCAGGCCGCCGAGCACGCTGGGCAGCGCCGGCACGCCCTGGCCGCTCAACAGCATGATGACGCCCAGGGTGATCATCGCGCCCAGCATGACGACTTCGCCATGGGCAAAATTGATCAACTGGATGATGCCGTACACCATGGTGTAACCCAGCGCGACGATGGCATACAGACAGCCCAGGGTCAGGCCGTTGATGATCTGCTGCAGCAGGATGTCCAAAGTGGTCGGGCGCGTGATGTGGCGATGGCGTTCGGGCGGGGCGGTGGATGACGGGTTATCGTTCGGCCGCGGCTTCCTGGCCGCGGCTGCGGGCAATGAACGCTTCGTACCCGATCAGGGCGCCGCTCTTGACGATGGTCAGCGGCACGATCCGGCCCGAGCGGGCGGTGAAGATGGTGATTTCGGCGTCCTTGCGGTCGCCCTTGGCATCGAATTCGATATGGCCGGTCGCGCCGTCATGGCGGATTTGCGCCAGCGCGGGCAGATACTGCGCCGGATCGCTGGAACCCGCCTGCTGCATCGCCGCGATCAACAGGTTTGCCGCGTCATAGGTGAACGGGCCGTAGAGCAGGGGCTCGCCGGCGAAGCGTGCCTGGTAGGCATCGAGAAACGGCTGGCTGGCGGCGCGCACCGGAATGCCGGCCTGCGAGCAGTACATGCCTTCGACGGCCGCGCCGGCCAGTTCGAGCATCTTGTCGGTGCAGCCGCCGTCGCCGAAGCTGAACGGCTGGTTGAGTCCCAGTTCGCGGGCCTGCTTCAACAGCGGGCCGGCGGTATCGTCCATGCCGCCGTAGAACACGGCATCGGGTTTCTTGCCTTTCAGCTTGGTGAGGATGGCCTTCCAGTCCGCCGTCTTGTTGGTTCCCTGTTCGCGCGGCAGTACCTGCACGCCGGCGGCCTTCAGGGTTTTCTCGACTTCATTGGCAAGACCGGCGCCGTAAGCCGTGGCGTCATCGATCACGGCAACGGTTTTCGGCTTGATTTCGGCGAGCAGATAATTCGCCACGGCCGGCCCCTGCTGATCGTCGCGGCCGACGATGCGGAAGACGTGGCGGAAGCTCTGTTCGGTGAGCTGCGGGTTGGTCGACGATCCGGAAATCATCGGGATGCCGGCCTGCTCGTAGAGCGCCGAGGCGGGGATCGTGGTGCCCGAGTTGAGGTGGCCGACGACCCCGGCGATGCCGGCGTCGATGAGCTTCTGGGCGACGGTCGTGCCGATCTTGGGATCGCTCTGGTCATCCTCGCTGAGGAGCTCGAAATGCACCTTGCGGCCGCCGATTTCCACGCCCCGGGCGTTGGCTTCCTCGATCGCCAGACGCACGCCGTTTTCATTGTCCTTGCCCAGATGGGCGCTGCCGCCGGTCAATGGCGAAACCTGGCCGATGCGGATGATGGTCGCGCCATCGGCGGTGGCGCCCGAGGCCGGCGTGGGGGCGGCGGGCTTGCCGCAGGCCGCCAGGCAGAGAATGGCGGAAAGCGCGGCCATCAGGGGCAAGGTGCGCGCGCGGTGCGGGACAGTCGGTTTCATGGGCAAAGACCGGGAAGTAGGCTGGCAAGTGGGGGATTTTTGCCGCAGCACCGGGTGCTGTCAACGTGTCTGCGTGTTTGCGAGTCCGCGTATCCATGTATCCGGGAATCACCGCCACCCGCGAGATCCGGGGGAAGCGGTAGCGCACGATGAAACGGGAAACGTAAGTAAACGCAAAAACCAGCCCGCAGGCTGGTTTTTGCAAAGAGTGGCGCAGGACGCCTGGCTTCTTACTTGGCGCCGTCGAGAATCCACTTGACGAGCTTCTTGACGTCCTCGTCCTTGACGGCAGCGTTGGGAGGCATCGGCGAGCCCATCTTCCAGACTTCACCGCCGGTGGCGCCGGTACCTTTCTTGACGCGATCGAACAGGCGGGCCTCGGCATTCTTGTCGCCGGCGTATTTCTTGGCGATGTCCTTGTAGGCCGGGCCGACCAGCTTCTTTTCCACGTTGTGGCAGGCCAGGCAGTTGCTCTTCTTGGCCAGGGCGGCATCGGCGAAGACGGGGGCGGAGACCAGCACGGCTGCGGCGGTCAGAGCGGCGGTGACGATATGTTTCATGGCTTTCCTCTTGAGTGAAATACAGGGAACGTGTGAAAGAACCGCTGTGATTCTACTTTAAACCAGTGGTTTTTGTGCAGCTTCAAATCCGAAGCGCTGGAGCGGGTGGATGCAATGTGGAGCAGGGGATGCAATGGGATTGGGTCCGCACGCTTCGTCAGGTCTTAACGTGCAGGGCCGAAAAAAGGTTGACTGCGATCCTCAGGTACCGCAGTAGGTTCGATAACGGGCCATGAACCCGGCCGAGGACGGGGTGGCGAAATGGGTCAGGGCCGGATCCGCATCCAGGGAGTCAACGCAGGGCGTTTCAAGCGCGCTCAGCAGTTGCCTGAAGGGAATGAGGTCGTCGCGTTCGGCGGCGGTCAGCGCGGTTTCGACGTGCTGGTTGCGCGGAATCACCAGGGGATTCGCGCGGCGCATGGTCGCGCGGGCAGCGGCACGATTTTCGCTGTTTTCATTGCCGCGCCGCAGTCGCCAGCGCTGCAGCCAGGCGGCCAGGCTGGCCATTTTCTCCATGCCATCCCCGGCCTGCGTGGCGAACAGGTGCTGCAAAGGTTCGTCCCGTCCTTCCAGCGCATCCGCCAGATGATGCCAGGCCAGGGTGAAATCGATGCGGCAGGCGTGCAGCAGTTGCAGCCAGTCTTCGGCAAGGGCGCGGTCGGTGTCGGCGTCAGCATCGGCGTCCTGTGGCCGAGTGTCTGCCGTCAGTCCCAGCTTGGCACGCATGCCGGCCAGCCAGTGGGCGTGGTAGCGCGTGGGGAATTCGGCGATGACGGCAGTGGCCAGCGTGTGGGCTTGCCGTTCTTCGTCCGCCAGCAGAGGCAGCAGGGCTTCGGCGAAGCGGGCCAGGTTCCACTGCGCGATGGCCGGCTGCCGGCCGTAGGCATAGCGGCCATGCTGGTCGATGGAGCTGAATGCGAGGTCGGGATCGTAGGTTTCCATGAAGGCGCAGGGGCCGTAGTCGATGGTTTCCCCGGCGATGCTCATGTTGTCGGTATTCATCACCCCATGAATGAAGCCGACGCACATCCAGCGGGCGATCAGGGCCGCCTGGCGTTCGCAGACCGCGCGGAGGAATTCGAGATGGCGCTTGGCCGCCGGCAGCCCGCAGAGTTGCGGGTCGTGGCGGGCAATCGCATATTCGGCGAGGCGCCGGACGCCCTCCGTATCGCCGCGGGCGGCGAAATATTCGAAGCTGCCGATGCGGATGTGGCTGGCGGCGACGCGCGTCAGCACGGCGCCGGGCAGGGCGCGTTCGCGCTGGATGAGTTCGCCGCTGGCAACCACGGCCAGCGCGCGACTGGTGGGAATGCCCAGCGCATGCATCGCTTCGCCGATCAGCACTTCGCGCAGCATCGGGCCGATGGCGGCCTTGCCGTCGCCGCCGCGCGAGTAGGGCGTGCGGCCGGAACCCTTGAAGGCGATGTCGCGGCGCACGCCCGAGCAGTCGATGAGTTCGCCGATCAGCAGCGCCCGGCCATCACCGAGCTGGGGTGAAAAATGCCCGAACTGATGGCCGGCGTAGACCTGGGCAATCGGCTCCGCGCCGGCGGGCAGGCGGTTGCCGCTGAACAGCTCGGCGAGCTCTGCGCTGCGGCAATCCGCGAGGTCGAGGCCCAGCGCCGCGGCGAGCCCGTGGTTGAGGAACAGCAACCGGGGCGCGGGCACCGTGGCGGGTTGCCAGGCCATGTGGAAGCCCGGCAGTTCGCGGGCGTAGGTGTTGTCGAAGGCGAAGCGCATCCCCGAGGCCTCCTGGCGGTTCAGGCATACGGCGTGCTGGCTGCCGGGCGGCTGCCGTCTTTGGCTTATTCCAGCAGATTGTTGATGGCGACGATGTCTTCTTCGGTCAGCGAGCCGGTTGCCGACTTGAGTTTCAACTGGGCCATGAGGGTTTGCAGGCGGGCCTTGGCCAGATCGCGCCGGGTCGAGTAGAGCTGCTGCTGGGCGTTCAGCACGTCGATATTCACGCGCACGCCGACTTCGTAGCCGAGCTTGTTCGAATCCAGGGAAGACTGGGACGAGACCAGCGCTTGCTCCAGCGCCTTGACCTGGGCGAGACCCGAAGTGACGCCGAGATAGGCCTGGCGGGCGCCGAGGGCGGAGCGGCGGCGGACGTTCTCGAGGTCGGAACGGGCTTTTTCGCGCAGGGCCACGGCTTCGCGGGTCTTCGAGGCGGTCAGGCCGCCGCTGAAGATCGGGAGATTGAGCTGCAGGCCGACGATCGTGGCGTCGCTGTCGGTGCCGCCCAGTCCCGGCCCGAACTGGCTGATCCCGCTGGACTGGCGGCCATGCGAGGCGACCAGATCGACCGTCGGATAATGGCCGCCCCGGTTCCTTTCGATTTCGCGATCGGCAATTTCGAGATTGCTTCTGCCCAGCAATACGTTGAGGTTGCCCTGTTCGGCCGAACCGACCCATTGGCCGATGTCTTCAGGCTGCGGCGGGGTGATTTCAACGCCGCTCCTGAGCCCTTGCAGCGCTTCCGGTTCCTTGCCGATCAGCATGGCGAGCGTCTGGCGCTTGACTTCCAGTTCGTTGTTGGCGGCGATCACGTTGGCGCTGACCAGATCGTAGCGTGCCTGCGCCTCGTGGGTATCGGTGATGGTGGTGATGCCGACTTCGAAATTGCGCTTGGCGGCGGCCAGTTGTTCGGCAATGGCCGTACTCTGCGCTTCGGCCGTCGCCACGTCTTCCTGCGCCATCAGGACGTCGAAATAGGCCTGGGTGACGCGCTCGATCAGATCCTGTTTGGCGAGGGCGTACTGGGTTTCGGCACTGGCGGCAGCCAGTCCGGCTTGTTTGTAGGTCGCCCAGTTCTGCCAGCGGAACAGCGGCTGCGCCAGGCTGACGCCCCAGGAATTGGTGTTGTAGCTGTATGAGGTACGCTCGGGAACGAGGCGGCCCAGCCAGGGGCCGAGGGTGATGGTCGGCGAGACGCGCAGCTTGTTCTTCACGTCGTTCCACTGGGTATCGGCCACGAGATTGATCTGCGGCATCAGGCCGGCCTTGCCCTGCGGCAGCTTTTCCAGACCGGCGTCGCGCGCGGCCCGGGCGGCGGCGTACTGGGCATCGTAGCCGAGGGCATCGCGATATACGCCGAGCAGGTCGGCGGCTTGCGCCGATCCGGAAGCAAAAGCGATACCCAGCAGCAGCGGTAGTAATTTTTTCATGACGACATCCCTTGTTGCGCGCATGGTTTGATGGTTCGATGGCAAATTCAATCTGCGGACATGGCCTGGGCGGCCTGCTGGTTCCAGGCCGCAATCCCGCCGGCGAGGTTGAGCACCTTGCTGAAGCCCTGGCGTTCGAGGAACAGCGCGACCTGCAGGCTGCGCTGGCCGTGATGGCAGATCACCACGGTCGCGGCGTCCCGTGCCATGTCCATGTAGCGTGCCGGCACGCTGTGCATCGGCATGGTGGTCGAGCCGGCGATGTGGCCCGTGGCGAATTCCCCGGGTTCGCGCACGTCGAGCAGCAGCGGCTGCGGACGCTGGGGATCGTCGAGCCAGGCCGCGAGCTGTGGTGCGCTGATCTGTTGCATCATCGCCGCAGCGGCATTCAGAAGCTGAAGCGCTGCGCCGCCTGTGCGCAGGTCAGTGGGGGCACCAGCGTTTCAAAGAGGATTTCGCTCTTGAAGTTGTGCTGGTCGATACGGGTGATGAGCTGCGTTTCCATCAGCGGCGCCTCGCCGACGAAGGCGAGCAGGCGACCGCCGGTCTTGAGCTGGTCGAGCAGCGGCTGCGGCACTTCGGGCAGGGCGCCCGAAACCAGGATGACATCGTAAGGCGCTTGCGCCGGCCAGCCTTGCGAGCCGTCGCCGGTTGCCACGATGACATTGTTGACGCCGCAGCGCTTGAGGTTGGCCTCGGCCAGCTCGGCCAGTTCGGGAACGATTTCGACGCTGACGACCTGGGCCGCGTGCGCTGCCAGCAGTGCCGCCATGTAGCCCGAGCCGGTGCCGATTTCGAGGACGCGTTCGGACTTGCCGATCTTGAGCGCCTGCAGCGCCCGGGCTTCGATTTTCGGCGGCAGCATCGCGGCGCCGTGGCCGAGCGGGACTTCGGTGTCGCTGAAGGCAAGCAGACGATAGGCCGGCGGCACGAATTCTTCGCGTTTGACGACGTAGAGCAGGTCCAGCACCTTCTGATCGAGCACATCCCAGGGGCGCAGTTGCTGCTCGATCATGTTGAAGCGGGCTTGTTCGAGATTCATTCCAGTTCTCCGGGAGACAGAGATGCGAGGTGTGGGATGCGAGATGCACAAAATACAAGGTACCGGGATGGATCATTAGTATACGCTAATACTTGCGCACTGATTGCCATCGCGGCCGATCCCGCGATTGTAAAGGAAGATGCTGTCCATGGCCGGAATTTGCTGCGCGAATCGGGCGGCAGGCAAGTTTCCGGCGGCGGGCGACAGGCCGAAATTGCCGACAGGACGGGGTGGTTCGGGCATAATCCGGCTTTTGCCCTGGATGTCTCCTTGGGCGCGCTTCAGGCGTCTTTCAGGCGCCCTTCAGGTGATGCCCTATCCGCATGCTGACCGTTGCCCGTCTTGCCTGTGTACGCGGTGATCGCCGCCTGTTTTCCGGACTCGAGTTCTCGCTGGAGGCGGGCGGCTGCCTGCATGTCGCGGGCGAGAACGGCGCCGGCAAGACCAGCCTGCTGCGTACCCTGTGCGGCCTGTCGCCGGCGGAGGAAGGCGAGATTCGCTGGCAGGGCAGGCCGATCGGCGAGCTGGGTGATGAATATCGCCAGGCCGTGCTGTATTTCGGCCATCACAATGCCCTCAAGGAAGAATTGACGCCGCTGGAAAATCTGCGCATCGCCGCCACCCTGGGTGGATTGACGCTGGACGAGGAAACGGCCTTCGGGCTGTTGCAGCGGGCCGGTTTGCGCGGTCGCGAGGATCTGCCGGTGCGCGTGCTGTCGCAGGGACAGAAGCGCCGCGCGGCGCTGGCGCGCCTGCTCTGCAGCCGGGCACCTCTGTGGATTCTGGATGAGCCTTTCGTCGCCCTGGACGTGGCCGCGGTGAGCTGGCTGGCCGGCATCATCGGCGCCCACCTGGCCGGCGGCGGCTGTGCCGTGCTGACCAGCCACCAGGAAGTCGCAATTCCCGGCAGCACGGTGCAGACCTTGAGGTTGTCCTGATGAGTGCGAATACTGCGAATGCGCCCGCGTCGTTGCCGTCGCGCGAACCCGGCGCTCTGGCCATCCTGGCCGGCGTGGTGCGCCGCGATCTGCTGCTGGCCATGCGGCGCAAGAGCGAGGTGCTGACTTCGCTGTTCTTCTTCGTCATCGTCGTCAGCCTGTTTCCGTTGGGCATCGGCCCCGAACTCGGCCTGCTGCGGGTGATCGCGCCGGGCGTGCTGTGGGTGGCGGCCCTGCTGGCGGCGATGCTGTCGCTGGCCCGCATGTTTGCGCCGGATCACGCCGACGGCACGCTGGAGCAGATGCTGCTGTCGCCCGCGCCCTTGGGTGTGCTGGTGGCGGGCAAGATTTTCGCCCACTGGCTGGTGTCCGGCTTGCCACTGGTATTGATCGCGCCCCTGCTGGGCGTGCAGTACGATCTGTCGGCCGAGGCGCTGCTGATCCTGATGCTGTCCTTGCTGATCGGCACGCCGCTCCTGAGCCTGATCGGCGCCATCGGCGCGGCGCTGACGCTGGGAGTGCGGGGCGGCGGCGTATTGCTGTCGCTGCTGACCCTGCCGTTGTATATTCCCGCGTTGATCTTCGGCGCCGGTGCCGTCGAAGCGGAGATGTCCGGACTCGGCGCGCACGGGCATCTGTCATTGCTGGTGGCCCTGCTCGTGCTCTGCGGATTTTTTGCGCCGTGGGTCACGACGGCCGCACTGCGCATCGCCCTGGAATGAAGACATGAACGATCGACTCATCCACTGGTTCAAATACGCTTCACCGCAAAGCTTCTATCCGCTGGCCGGGCGCATGATTCCCTGGTTCGCGGCGCTGGCGGTGATCTTCGGCATCGCCGGGCTGTGGGTCGGCTTCTTCGTCGCGCCGACGGATGCGACCCAGAGTGAGGCTTACCGCATCATTTTCATCCACGTGCCGACCTCCTGGCTGTCGATGTTCATCTATCTGATCATGGCGGCCTGGGCCGGCCTCGGCCTGGCGCTCAACACGCGGCTGTCGTCGATGATGGCCAGCGCCCTGGCGCCGACCGGCGCGCTGATGGCTTTCCTCTCGCTATGGACCGGTGCGCTGTGGGGCAAGCCGATGTGGGGCGCCTGGTGGGTCTGGGATGCGCGTCTGACCTCCGAATTGATCCTGCTGTTCCTCTATCTCGGCTTCATCGCCCTGCAGGCGGCGATCGACGATCCGCGCCGCGCCGATCGCGCCGGGGCGGTGCTGGCGCTGGTCGGCGTGGTGAATGTGCCGATCATCTATTTTTCGGTGACGTGGTGGAATACCCTGCACCAGGGTGCCTCGGTGTCGCTGACCAAGGCGCCGAGCATGGCCCAGACCATGCTGAATGGCATGCTGCTGATGTCCATCGCCTGCTGGATGTACGTGATCGCCGTGGTGCTGCTGCGCCTGCGCGCGATCATCCTCGAACGCGAACGCCATACCGAATGGGTGAAACATGCAGTGGAATAGTCTGGCCGAATTTTTCAGCATGGGGGGCTATGCCTTCTACGTCTGGGGCAGCTTCGGCGTCACCGCTCTGGCGCTGCTGGTGGAACCTTTGCTCGTCAAACAACGTCAAAGCCAGGCCGTGCGCGCCATCCGCCGCGAAAAAGCCGCCAGTCGCCACGCGCCTTGAGGCATCGCTTACCCCCTTACATTTCGCTCAATCAAAATGAAACCCCGCCAAAAACGCATCGCCCTGATACTCGGCGGCCTGGCCGTGCTGGTCGTCGCCGCCTATTTCGTCCTCAACGCGCTCAACAGCAACATCGCGCTGTTCTATACGCCGACCCAGGTGGCCGATGGCGAGGCGCCCAAGGAGCGCCTGTTCCGCATCGGCGGCCTGGTCAAGGAAGGTTCGGTGGTGCGCAATGAAATGACCATCCGCTTCGTCGTCACCGATGGCGCCCACGACATTCCCGTCGCCTACACCGGCATCCTCCCCGACCTGTTCAAGGAAGGAAAAGGCGTGGTCACCCAGGGGCGGCTGAATGCCGATGGCCATTTCGAGGCCAGCGAGGTGCTCGCCAAGCATGACGAAAACTACATGCCGCCGGATGCCCAGCATGCGCTGGATCAGGCCGAAGCGGCCAAGGTCGGCGCCAGCCTGCAACAGTAAGTCCGGCAGAAAAACTCAGGAAGTACGGAAAGGCCATTCTCATGATTCCCGAACTCGGTCACTTTGCCTTGATGCTGGCCTTGCCCGTGGCTTTGCTGCAAGGGCTGCTGCCGCTGATCGGCGCGCAGCAGAACCGCCCCGCCTGGATCGCCTTCGCCCGGCCGGCGGCGCAGGCGCAGTGGCTGCTGCTGCTGCTGTCCTTCGCCTGTCTGACCTGGGCTTTCGTCGCCAACGATTTTTCGGTGGCTTACGTCGCCCAGCATTCCAATTCCAAACTGCCGACGATGTACCGCATGGCGGCGGTCTGGGGCGGCCATGAAGGCTCGCTGCTGTTGTGGATCGTCCTGCTGGCGACCTGGACCCTGGCCGTCTCGCTGCTCTCCAACAGCCTGCCGGAAGTCATGGTGGCCCGCGTGCTGGGCGTGCTCGGGTTGGTTTCCTGCGGCATGCTGCTGTTCATCCTGCTGACTTCGACGCCTTTCGAGCGCCTGGGGCCGATGAGCATTCCCGACGATGGCAACGATCTCAATCCGCTGCTGCAGGATCCCGGCCTGATCTTTCATCCGCCGTTGCTCTACATGGGATACGTGGGCTTCTCGGTCGCCTTCGCCTTTGCCGTTGCAGCGCTGCTCTCCGGCCAACTGGATGCGGCCTGGGCGCGCTGGTCGCGGCCATGGACGGTGACCGCCTGGGTGTTTCTGACCCTGGGCATCGCCCTGGGCAGCTGGTGGGCCTATTACGAACTGGGCTGGGGCGGCTGGTGGTTCTGGGATCCGGTGGAAAATGCGTCCTTCATGCCCTGGCTGGTGGGAACCGCCTTGATCCATTCGCTGGCGGTGACCGAGAAGCGCGGCGCCTTCAAGAACTGGACGGTGCTGCTGGCCATCAGCGCGTTCTCGCTGTCGCTGCTGGGCACTTTCCTGGTGCGCTCCGGCGTGCTGACTTCGGTGCATGCTTTTGCCACCGATCCGCGGCGCGGTATTTTCATCCTCATCTTCCTCGCCGTGGTGATCGGCAGCTCGCTGCTGCTGTTCGCCTGGCGCGCGCCCAAGGTCGGTCTGGGTGGGCGTTTCAGTCTGCTCTCGCGGGAAACCCTGCTGCTGGTGAATAACGTGCTGCTGGTGGTCGCCTGCGGGGCGGTGCTGCTGGGTACGCTCTATCCGCTGTTGATCGATGCCCTGGGCCTGGGCAAGCTTTCGGTCGGGCCGCCGTACTTCGAGACGGTTTTCGTGCCCTTGATGGTGCCGCTGTTGTTCCTCATCGCCATCGGTCCGGTGGCGCGCTGGAAGGAAGCGCAGTTCACGGAACTCGCGCGCCGTTTCAAATGGCCTGCGCTGCTGGCCGTGCTGGTGGGCGTCATCCTGCCGCTGCTGCTGGGACGCTGGTCGCCGTTGATCGCCCTGTCCCTGTTTCTGGCGGTCTGGATCGTCGTTGCGGCGGCGCAGGAAATCCGACAGCGCCTGCGCATCAGCCGTCCCACGCGCGCCTGGTGGGGCATGCATCTGGCCCACCTGGGCGTGGCCGTCTTCATCGTCGGCGTGACCCTGGTGCAAGGCTATGAAACCGAGAAGGACGTGCGCATGATGCCGGGCGATAGCGTGGTGATCGGCGACTACACGGTGCGCATGCAGGGCGTGCGCGACGTGACCGGCCCCAACTACACGGCGGCGATGGGTGACTTCGAGCTGCTGCGCGACGGCAAGCCGCTGGCCATGCTGCATCCGGAAAAACGCGCCTATCTGTCCTCGGGCATGCCGATGACCGAAGCCGCCATCCATACCAACCTGTGGCGCGACGTGTATGTCTCGCTGGGCGAGCCGCTGGCCGACGGCGAGCACGCCTGGAGCGTGCGCGTGCATTACAAGCCTTTCGTGGTGTGGATCTGGGGCGGCTGCCTGTTGATGTCGCTGGGGGGATTGCTGGCGATCAGCGACCGGCGTTATCGCATCAAGGCCAGGAGCGCGCGTCCGGCGCTCGATGGCATCGCCCCGCTGGCAGGAGGAGCCAAGACATGAAGCGTTTTCTGATTCCGGTCGTCCTGTTCGTCCTGCTGCTGGGTTTGCTTGCCGTCGGGTTGAACCTCAATCCGCGCGAAGTGCCGTCGCCCCTGGTCGGCAAGCCGGCGCCCGCTTTCCAGCTGGCGCGCCTCGACGACGCGAGCCGGACTTTTTCTCCGGCCGACATGCGCGGCCAGGTCTGGCTGCTCAACGTCTGGGCATCCTGGTGCGTCTCCTGCCGCGCCGAACACCCGCTGCTGGTGAGCTTTGCCAGGCAGGGTCTGGTGCCGGTGGTCGGTCTCAACTACAAGGAAGTGCGCGGCGATGGCGAGCTCGATGCCGGCAGACTCGGCGTCGATGAGGAAAAGCAATTGGTGCGCAGCCGCGCCCAGGCCTGGCTGGATCAGCGCGGCGATCCCTATCGACTGACGGCTCTCGACATCGATGGCCGGGTCGGCATCGACTACGGCGTGTATGGCGTGCCGGAAACCTATGTCATCGACAAGGCCGGCGTGATCCGCTACAAGCAGATCGGCCCGCTGACGCCGGAGGCGCTGGAGCGGAAGATCCTGCCGCTGGTGAAGGAGCTGGAGGCGCTGAAATCATGAGCCTGCGCCGCCTGCTGCTGTCCTGTCTGTTGCTGACTTCCCTGCTGCAGTTGCCGCTGGCCCAGGCCAACGAGGCCGCGCCGCTGGCCGAGGATCCCGTGGTCGAAAAGCGCCTGGTCTCCATTTCCGAGGAGCTGCGCTGCCTGGTCTGCCAGAACGAGTCGCTGGCCGGCTCGCACGCCGAACTGGCGCAGGATCTGCGCCGCGAGATCCGCGGCATGATCAAGGACGGCAGGAGCGATGATGAAATCATGACCTTCATGGTCGATCGTTATGGCGATTTCGTCCGCTACCGTCCACCCATGCGGGCCAGCACCTGGCTGTTGTGGTTCGGTCCATTCGTCCTGCTGATCGGCGGGGTGGCTGGGCTGATGCTGCATTTGCGCCGCCGCGTCGCCAGCAACGCCGTTGCCGGCGAAACGATGCTGAGCGACGAGCAGCGCCGCGCCGCCGAAGCGCTGCTGGATTCCTCCATTGACGAAAACGAGTTGCGATGAACTATTTCCCTTTTGTCGGCGCCGCGACGCTGCTGACGCTGGCCATCCTGCTTTGGCTGCTGTATCCGCTGGTCAGAAACGAGCGTCAGGCGCGGGTCGCGGCCGTAGCCACAAGACGCGCCCTGAATGCGGCGGTCTATCGCGATCAACTGGAAGAAGTCGAACGCGATCGCGCCAGCGGTGAACTGGCCGAGGCGGATTACCTTCAGGTGCGCGACGAATTGCAACGCCGCCTGCTGCAGGACGTGGCGGCGGACGAAGCGCCGGCCGGCGCAATGCACGCAGCCTGGGGCGGTCGTCTGGCGATCATCCTGCTGCTGCCGCTCAGTGCCGTCCTGCTGTACCTCTGGCTGGGCAGTCCGGCTTCGCTGCAGCCGCAGGCAAATTCCGGCGGCCACGAGCAAATCTCCACTGCGCAGGTCGAGGAACTGGTCACCCAGTTGGCAGCGCGCATGGAAGCGCAGCCCGACGATCCCAGAGGCTGGCTGATGCTGGCGCGTTCTTCCAAGGCGCTGCACAAATACGAACAGGCGACCAAGGCATACGAGCGCGTCCTGGCGCTGGGCGCGGGCAACAATGCCGACGTGCTTGCCGATTACGCCGATTTGCTGGCCGTGCAGGCAGGGGGTAGCCTTGAAGGCCGTCCGCGTGAACTGGTTGAACAGGCGCTCAAACTGGAGCCCGATCACATGATGTCCCTCGCCCTGGCCGGCAGCGCGGCCTACACGCGCGATGATTATCCGGCCACCCTGGATTACTGGGGGCGCTTGCAGCAGCTCCTGCCCGCCGATTCGGAAGAAGGCCGTTCGCTGGCCACCGCCCTCGAGGAAGTGCGCGCCAAGGTGGCTGCCGGGTCTGCTGTTGCCAGTCCGAAAAGCCTGAATACGACGACGGTGGCGACGGCGGGGACGGCAACGGCAACGGCAGCGAAAAAAGACGCCGCTGCCGTCATCAAGGGCCAGGTGAGTCTGGCGCCGGCATTGCGCGGCCAGGTGCAGCCGGATGACGTGCTCTACATTTCCGCTCACGCCGCGGCCGGTCCGCGCATGCCACTGGCCGTCCTGCGCGCCCGCGCGGCCGATCTGCCCCTGTCGTTCACGCTCGACGACAGTCTGGCGCTCGATGCGCAACGGAAGCTTTCTTCCGTATCCCAGGTCAGGGTCGAAGCCCGCATCTCGAAATCCGGCGATGCCACGCCCCGGCCGGGGGATCTGCGCGGCGAGAGCGGCAGCATGACGCCGGGTGCGCCGGACGCAGCGCAACTGCAGATCGTCATCGACCGCGTGTTGCCGTAACGCGGTGTGACGCGGCGCGGTTGAGGAAGAGGGCTTGCGTTACCCGCACTGACCGGTGACGCGCACTTCATGATCCCGACGGCCGGCGCCGGGCGGCTGCTCAGGAGGCATTCCAGTCGTAATACACATACGCCTTCTGCGGCACTTTCGATTCCTGGCTGCGGCGCAGGTCGTCGAGATTTCTGGAACCGCGATCCCACCACAGCTTGCGGCCGGCAAGTTTTTCTTCGCGCTGCTCGGGGTGTTTGGCCAGCCATTCGCGCATGAATCCGGTGTGCTCGGATTCGTAGCGCAGGACGATTTTCTTGCTCATGCGTGACTCCTGAAAAGTGCGGGTAGATGTTTGAAGATTGGCTTCGGGCTCGTGCTGCATTCAGTCGCGCGTCCTGGAGATGCGGACGACTTCGGGAAGATGGCGCAGGCTGCGCATGATGCGGGCGAGGTGGACGCGGCTGTTGACCAGCAAGGTGAATTGCAGGGTGGTGCAGACGTCCGGATCGGCGTCGATTTGCAGGTTCAGGATGTCCGAATCGGCGGCGGCGATGGCGGCGGTCATGCGGGCCAGGGCGCCGCGGCGGTTTTCCGCGACGATGCGGACGCTGGTTTCGTAGCTGCCGCTGCTGGCCGGATCCCATTCGACTTCGATCCAATTGTCGCTTTCATGGCGGGCGTGGCCGATGCTGCGGCAGTCGCTGGTATGCACGGTCAGGCCCTGGCCCTTGCGGACGATGCCGATGATGGGATCGCCGGGCAGCGGCCGGCAGCACTTGGCGAGCTGAACGACGACGCCTTCGCCGCCGTGGATGATGATGGGACCGAGGGGTTTGCGTTTTTCGGCGGGCAGCTCGTCCATGCCGGCGGCGGATTCATGTTCGGAGGCCAGGCGGCGGGCAACGATGGCCGGCAGGCGCTTGCCCAGGCCGATGTCGGTCAGCACGTCTTTTTTGCTCTGCGTACCGCTGCCGCGCATGAAGCGTTCCCAGGTGGCTTCGTCGATGGCTTCCAGACCCAGGCCGAAGCCTTGCAGGGACTGGGCGAGCAGGTGGGCGCCGAGATCCGCCGATTCATCGCTTTGGCGCGACTTGAGGAAGTGGCGGATCTGCGAGCGGGCGCGGCTGCTCTTGACGTAGCTCAGCCAGCCCGGATTCGGGTTGGCGTGGGCCGCGCAGATGATTTCCACCTGGTCGCCGTTGCGCAGTTCGGTACGCAGCGGCTTGGGCTCGCCGTTGATGCGGCAGGCCACGCAGCGGTTGCCGATGTCGGTGTGTACGGCATAGGCGAAGTCGACGGCGGTCGCGCCGCGCGGCAGGCCGATGATCTTGCCCTGGGGCGTGAAGACGAAGACTTCGCCGGGGAACAGGTCGACCTTGACGTGTTCGAGGAATTCGGAGGACGTCCCCGAGGTCGATTGCAGTTCGAGCAGCGATTGCAGCCACTTGTGGGTTTTCTGCTGGAATTCGCCGAGCGTCTGCTCGTCCTTGTAAAGCCAGTGCGAGGCCACGCCGGATTCGGCGATGTGGTGCATTTCGTGGGTGCGGATCTGGATTTCCACCGGCGTGCCGTAGGGGCCGATCAGCGTGGTGTGCAGCGACTGGTAGCCGTTGGCCTTGGGGATGGCGATGTAGTCCTTGAACTTGCCGGGGACCGGCTTGTAGATGCTGTGCAGCGCGCCCAGCGCCAGGTAGCAGCTCGGCTGGTCCTTGACGAGGATGCGGAAGCCGTAGATGTCGAAGACCTGGGAGAAGGTCAGGTGCTTCTCGCGCATCTTGCGATAGATGCTGTAGATGTGTTTCTCGCGCCCCATGACTTCCGCTTCGATACCCATCAGCGGCAGTTGGCGGCGCAGGGTTTCGGTGATGCGGCTGACGCCTTCGCGGCGGTTGCCGCGCGCGTTCCTGAGGGCCTTTTCCAGCACGCGATAGCGCATGGGCTGGGCGTTCTGGAAGGAGAGTTCCTGCAGATCGCGGCTCAGGGTGTTGAGGCCGAGGCGATTGGCGATCGGGGCGTAGATGTCGAGGGTTTCGCGCGCGACGCGGCGGCGTTTGTCCGGCCTGAAGGTGCCGAGGGTCTGGATGTTGTGCAGGCGGTCGGCCAGCTTGATGAGGATGACGCGTACGTCGCGTGCCATGGCCAGCAGCATCTTGCGGAAGTTTTCCGCCTGCGCTTCTTCGTAGGACTGGCCTTCGAGGCGACCGATCTTGGAGACGGCATCGACGAGTTCGGCGGTGGGCTTGCCGAAGCGTTCGGCGATTTCCTGCTTGCTGATGGCCGTGTCTTCCATGACGTCATGGAGCAGGGCGGCCATCAGCGCCTGGGCATCGAGGCGCCAGTCGGACAGGGTGCTGGCGACTGCGAGCGGATGGCTGATGTAGGGCTCGCCGCTGCTGCGGAACTGGCCGTCGTGCGCGGCCGCGCCGAAGTGGTAGGCGGCTTCGATGCGGTCGACTTCTGCGGGTTCGAGATAAACGGCGAGTTTGCCGCGCAGGTCGTTCAACGCGGCGGTCAGCTCGGGGGTGGCCGCAACAGCCGCAACGCGCGTGGTTTCACCATCCTGGGTGGAGGGCGGAGTGATGGGCGCGGGCGGCATTGCGATGCGGGGGCAAGCTCAGGCCATCATGCCTGCCCACGGTTGAGCATTTCCAGGCCAACCTTGCCGCCGGCGATTTCGCGCAGGGCGATGACGGTCGGCTTGTCGTTCTGGGTTTCGATCAGCGGGGTGCCGCCCAGGGTGATCTGGCGCGCGCGGTAGGTGGCGGCGAGCGTCAGTTGGAAGCGGTTGGGAATGTTCTTGAGACAGTCATCGACGGTAATGCGGGCCATGATTCAATCCTGGAGAAGTGGGGAAAACAGCTCGGGATGGCGAGCACGCTGGGGTGCCAGGCGCAGGCGCGCGGCGTGTACCACCGCTTGCAGATCGGTGATGGCGGTCTGCAGATCGTCGTTGATTATAACGTAATCAAACTCGGCGACATGGCGCATTTCCGCCAGTGCGGCGTGAATGCGGCGGGCGATCGTGGCTTCGTCGTCGGTGCCGCGACCGCGCAGGCGCTGTTCGAGAATCGCCATCGAGGGTGGCAGGATGAATATGCCTACGGCTTGGCCGAAGGCGCGCCTGACCTGCTGCGCGCCCTGCCAGTCGATTTCGAGGAGCACGTCGCGTCCGGCGGCAAGCTGTCGTTCCAGCCAGCGCAGCGAGGTGCCGTAAAAGTTGCCGTGCACTTCCGCCGATTCGAGAAATTCGCCCCGGCTGCGCATGGCGAGGAATTCATCGACACCGACGAAATTGTAATCGCGGCCCTGGACTTCGCCGCTGCGCGGTTGGCGCGTGGTGCAGGAAACCGACAGTTGCACGCGTCCGTCGCGCTTGAGCAGTTCGCGCACCAGCGTGGTCTTGCCGGCGCCGGAAGGGGCTGAAACGATCAACAAAGTCCCGGGCATGGTGGAAGTCCTCATGTTCCTCTGTTTCCGGCTGCCTGCGATTTCTGAGCCCCGCGCCGGTCGAACAGATGTGCGGCCATTCGGAATTGGAATCGCTCAACTGACGCCCGCGCGTTGCAGGAAATGGCCCAGGTGCAGGTCGCTCTTGGTGGTGTGGTTGATCTGCCAGTCGGCCAGCAGCAGGCGGATGCGGAACAGCAGATAGAGGGGATTGCGCGCGCCGGCCTCGATTTCCCGACGCAGTTCGGCAAAGGCGCGGTCGAAGGCGGCATGCTGCTTCAGGTGGTCCGTGATGAACGGGTAGTTGTAGCGCTGCATCAGGTTTTCCACCGAGCTGTTGAGCAGGGCGTTGTGCTCCGCGAAGCTGTCCAGCGAGGCGCTGGCAGCGGCGCTGTCGCCGGCTTCCACCTGGCGTTCGAGGCGGGCGATGCAACTGAGCTGCTCCTGGTGCAAGGTGTCGATTTCGCGAATGCCGATCGAGTATTCCCGGCGCCAGTCGACCTCTTTTTCCATGGGCAGCTCGTGCTCGCCGGGGCCAAGACGCAGGAAATCCTTGCAGCGCTCCAGATAGACGCGCACTGCGCGGTCGTCCGGGGTGATGCGCAGGCATTCCTGCAGCAGCGGCTGGGCCAGGTCCGCGCGGCCCAGATGGTAGCAGGCCAGCGCTTCTTCAAAGTCGTGCAGGGTGGCCTGCTTGGCCAGGCGCAGCGGTTCGGGATCGGCGTCGAAGACTTCATATACCGCCTGGGACTGGTAGCGGCCCTTGATGCGCAGGCGATCGATGAAGCGGATGTTGTAGACCTCCTGGTCTTCGAGCGCATGCAGGGTATTGGCGCTGATGACCAGCGGCGTGCCGTAGTTCTTGGTCAGCCCTTCGAGGCGCGAAGCGAGGTTGACCGCATCGCCGATCACCGTGCTGTCCATGCGGTTGTGACCGCCGACGGTGCCCATCATCACCAGCCCGGTGTTGATGCCGATGCCGATGCGGATGGGCACGAAGCCGGCGCGCGAGCGCCCGATGTTGTAAGTGGTCAGTTGGTTCAGCATGTCGATGCCCGAGCGCACCGCATCATCTGCCGAGCCGGGAAACAGCGCCATGATGCCATCGCCGATGTACTTGTCGATGATGCCGTTGTGGCGTCCGACGACCGGCTCCATGGTGGAGAGATAGGAATTGATGAAGCGGAAGTTTTCCGCCGGCAGGATGGATTCCGAGAGCGTGGTGAAATCGCGGATGTCGGAGAACAGCAGCGACATTTCCTGCTCGACGTGGTCGCCGAGCTGCACGTCGATGATGCTCGGGCGCTTGAGCAGGCGCAGAAGCTGGTGCGGCACGAAACGGCCATAGGCCATTTCGGTGGCATTCATGACGGCCCGCGGTTCTGCTGATTCGGTGTCGCTCATCGATCAATGTCGGCAGGATTGCAATCGGTCGCCTAGTATAAACACCTTGCCAGACGGCGGATAGGCAGACTGGCCGCGCGCCTGCGCGGGTTGCCGGCTGTAGTAAGATTGCCGCTTCCCGAGATCACGACTCGGCAGAATGCTGCAGAACGGGCGCCAGCCAAGCGCCTGCGCGTGCTACCCTGCAGCCCCGCTGAATTTCTTCCGCGAACCGGATGAACGCCATGGTTCCTCATTTGACGACCGCCCTGACCGGTCCATTGCTCGAACTCGAGCGCTGTTTTCTCGATCGCGAGACGCGCATCGAGCACTGGCTGCGCGCGCAGTGGCAGGAGTACGTCCCGCCTTTCTATACCTCGGTCGACCTGCGCAATGCCGGCTTCAAGCTGGCGCCGGTGGATACGAACCTGTTTCCCGGCGGCTTCAACAACCTCAATCCGGCCTTCCTGCCGCTCTGCGTGCAGGCGGCGATGTCGGCCGTCGAGCGGATCTGTCCCGAGGCGCAGGATCTGCTGCTGATTCCCGAAAGCCACACCCGCAACCAGTTTTATCTGCAGAATGTGGCCCGGCTGGCGAACATCCTGCATCACGCCGGACTCAACGTGCGCATCGGCACGCTGCTGCCGGAGATTACGGTGCCGACGCGCATCGATCTGGCGGACGGCCAGCACCTGATGCTGGAGCCGCTCAAGCGGCTGGGGCCCGATGGCCGCCGCCTGGGTCTGGAAGGCTTCGATCCCTGTGCCGTGCTGCTCAACAATGATTTGTCCGCCGGGGTGCCGGATATGCTCCAGGGCCTGCATGAGCAGTCCGTCATTCCGCCGCTGCATGCCGGTTGGCACGCGCGGCGCAAGTCGCATCACTTCGCGGCCTACAAGCAGGTGGCCAGGGAGTTCGGCGCGGCCATCGGCATCGATCCGTGGCTGATCAATCCTGATTTCGAAGTCTGCGGCAAGATCAGTTTTCACGAACGTACCGGCGAGGAATGCCTGGCCGCCAACGTCGATGCGCTGCTGGCGAAGATCCGCGCCAAGTATCGTGAGTACGGCGTTACCGAACAGCCCTTCGTCATCGTCAAGGCGGATGCGGGCACCTACGGCATGGGCATCATGACCGTGCGCGATGCCAGTGAAGTGAAGGCGCTCAATCGCAAGCAGCGCAACAAGATGGCCGTCGGCAAGGAAGGCTTGCAAGTGACCGAGGTCATCATTCAGGAAGGCGTGCCGACCTTCGAGACGGTGGATGACGGCGTGGCCGAGCCGGTGATCTACATGATCGACCGCTATGTGGTCGGCGGCTTCTATCGCGTGAATACTGCGCGAGGCCGCGACGAGAACCTCAATGCGCCGGGTATGAGCTTCAAGCCGCTGGCCTTCAGTACCGGCTGCAGCTTGCCGGACATGGCCCAGGCGCCCGATGCGCCGACCAACCGTTTCTATGCCTACGGCGTGGTGGCGCGGCTGGCGATGCTGGCCGCGGCCGTGGAGCTGGAGCAGACGGCATCGGATGCAGTGGCGGCATAGCCGCGCGAAAATGCGAAGATGCAGGGAGTAGGAACGCAGGAGGAAGCAATGCACCTGGCCTTTATCGTTGATCCGCTGGATCGCCTGAAACCGCACAAGGACAGCAGCATCGCCATGATGCGCGAGGCGGCGCGGCGCGGCCACGAGGTGCATGCGATTCTGCGCGACAGCCTGTGCTGGCGGGCGGGCGAGGTGACTGCCGTGGCCACGGCGCTGGAGCTGCCGGCGGCAGACGGCATCTGGTACCGGGAACGGGCCGCCGGCCGGCGGCTGCTGACGGATTTCGATGCCGTGCTGATGCGCCAGGATCCGCCTTTCGACTTCGAGTACATCACCGCCACCTGGTTGCTGGAGCGCGCCGCAACCGCCGGCGCGCGCATCTACAACGCGCCGGGCGCCATCCGCGACCACAACGAGAAGCTCGCCATCACCGAGTTTCCGGAATTCACCGCGCCCACCCTGGTGACGCGCGCGGCAGGCGAGCTCGACGCTTTCATCGGCGAGCTGGGCGACGTCATTCTCAAGCCGCTCGATGGCATGGGCGGTAGTTCGATCTTCCGTGTGCGCCGGGATGATCCGAACCGCAATGTGATCGTCGAGACGCTGACCAACCTGGGCAGCCGCACCGTCATGGCGCAGCGCTACCTGCCCGAGATCAGCCGCGGCGACAAACGCATCCTGCTGATCGACGGTCAGCCGGTGCCGTATTGCCTGGCGCGGATTCCCAAGGCCGGCGAGAGCCGCGGCAATCTGGCCGCCGGCGGCAGCGGCGTGGCGCAACCCTTGAGCGCGCGCGACCGCGAGATTGCCGCAGCGCTGGGCCCCATACTCGCCGCGCGCGGCCTGTTGCTGGTTGGTCTGGACGTGATCGGCGATTGCCTGACCGAAATCAACGTCACCAGCCCGACCTGCTTCGTCGAAATTACCGAGCAGACCGGCTGCGATGTGGCCGCGCTGTTCATCGATGCGCTGGAGCGCAAGGTGAGGAGTGAGGAGGCCGGATGAGAGACGGTTTGCGCGCGCTGTTTTGTGCCGTCTGTTTCGTGCTGCTGCTGGCCGGCTGCGGCCGCCAGGACGAGCCGCTGGTGCGGCAGGAATCCTTTGTTTTCGGCACGCGGGTCGAGGTGCTGGTATATGGCCAGACTCCCGAGCGCGGCAATGCGGCGGCTGCCGAAGTGCTGCGGGAGTTCGATCGCCTGCATCGGAGTTTTCATGCCTGGCAGCCTTCGCAACTGACTGCGCTGAATGAAGCCATCGCCGTCGGCAAGTCGCTGGAAGTCAGCAAGGAGCTGGCCGGTTTGATCCGCGATTCGCAGGCAGTGGCCGAACGGGGGGATGGCCTGTTCGATCCGGGCATCGGTCGGCTGATCGCGCTGTGGGGGTTCCAGAATGATGAATTCAAGGCGCAATTGCCGGATCCGGCAAGGCTGGCGGAATGGCAGGCTGCGCGGCCGTCGATCGGCGATTTGCGCCTGAATGGACGCCGCGTCGGCAGCCGCAATCGCATGGTGGCGCTGGACTTTGGCGGCTACCTGAAAGGCGTGGCGCTCGACCATGCGGCAGCACTGCTCAAGGCGCGCGGCGTGCATGATGCGCTGATCAACATCGGCGGCAACGTCATGGCGCTGGGCAGCAAGGGCGGCAAGCCCTGGCGTGTCGGCATCCAGCATCCGCGCGCGCCGGAGCCGCTGGCCTCGCTGGATTTGCGCGACGGCGAGGCGATCGGTACTTCAGGCGATTACCAGCGCTATTTCGAACTCGATGGCCAGCGCTATTGCCACCTGCTCGATCCGCGCACGGGCGCGCCGAGCCGGGATACGCAGGCGGTGACCATCCTGCTGACGCCGGGCGCCGGGGATGAGGGCAGGACCGAAGGCGAAGGCAATATCGGCATGCGCTCCGATGCCTTGTCGAAACCGCTGTTCATTGCCGGCGCGCGCTGGCTGGAGGAAGCGCGCAAGCTGGGCATCGACCAGGCCTTGCGCGTCGATGCGGCCGGCACGGTGTACGTCACGCCGGCATTGCAGGCGCGGCTGAAAATGGAAAAGAGCGACGTGAAGCTGGTGGTGAGCGCCTTGCCGCTAGAATGACGTCGAACGTGATGAACGGCGGATGACGGATGGCACGGCAATGATCGGATTGTTTTTGATTACCCACGGCAGCCTCGGCGAGTCGCTGATCCAGTGCGCCTGCCATGTGCTTGGCCGGCGGCCGCCGCAGATCGTCCAGTTGGGGTTGGCGGCACAGGACGATCCGGCCGAGGCCGTGCCGCTGGCGCGTGAAATGCTCGGCTTGGTCGACAAGGGGGAGGGCGCGCTGATCCTGACCGACATCTATGGCGCGACACCTGCCAATGTGGCCGCGCAGTTGCTCGATCCCGGACGCATCGAAGGCGTGACCGGCGTCAATCTGCCGATGTTGCTGCGTGCCCTGACCTATCGTGGGCAGGGGTTGGAGATCCTGCGGGGCAAGGCCGTTGGCGGTGGCCGTGACGGTGTTTTCAACATGCTGGACAACTGATCAACCGAGACATCATGCCGAAAGCCGAAGTCGAAATCGTCAATAAACTGGGTCTCCATGCGCGTGCCTCGGCCAAGCTGACCATGCTTGCCGGCAGCTTTCCCTGCGAAGTCTGGATGGAGCGCAACGGCCGCCGCATCAATGCCAAAAGCATCATGGGGGTGATGATGCTGGCGGCCGGCAAGAATTCCAAGGTATTCGTCGAAACCGAGGGCGAGCGTGCGGACGAGGCGCTGCAGGCCCTGCAGGCGCTGATTGCCGACAAGTTCGGCGAGGGCGAATGAATGCCGGCCGCGCGCAATCGGGACAGGGAGTGGACGCGTTGACCTTCGCGCTGCATGGTCTGGCCGTTTCCTCGGGCATCGCCATCGGCCATGCCCAACTGATCTCCCATGCCACGCTGGAGGTCGATCAGTATCAACTGCGCGAACGCGAAGTCGCTGCCGAACTGTCGCGCTTCGATGAAGCGCTGGAGACCGTGCGTGCCGAGCTCGGCCAGCTCAAGCTCGAAGCGGAGGCCTCCGTGGGTGCCGCCGTCGAGCTTTCCGCTTTCGTCGATCTGCAACTGATGTTTCTGGATGACCCCCTGCTTGCCGCCGCCTCGCGCGTGCTGATCAAGGAGCGGCGCTGCAATGCCGAATGGGCGCTGGTGCAGCAGATGGAATACCTCGTGGCGCAGTTCGATGAAATGGAAGATGCCTATCTGCGCGAGCGCAAGCAGGACATCGTGCAGGTGGTCGAGCGCATCCTCAAGGTGCTGATGGGCCGGGCGCGCAAGATCGGCAAGCGCAAGGGGCGCGAGGACGTGCCGGCCATCGTCGTCGCCCATGATCTTTCCCCGGCGGATACCATCCAGTTCAAGCGCCTGAGCATCGGCGGCTTCGTCACCGATCTGGGCGGCGCCACCTCGCACACGGCCATCGTCGCGCGCAGTCTGGCGATTCCGGCGGTGGTGGGTCTGCATCATGCCCGCTCGCTGATTCGTGACGATGATCTGCTGATCGTCGATGGCACGCGCGGGGTGCTGATCGTCAATCCCGACGAGCGCGTGCTCGAGGAATATCGTCTGCGCCAGGGTGAGCTGCAGATCGAGCGCAACAAGCTCAAGCGTCTGCGCACGGCGCGCACGCAGACGCTCGATGGCGAGGACGTGCAGCTCTATGCCAACATCGAGCTGCCGCAGGACATCGATCAGGTCAAGGAGGTCGGCGCGGCTGGCGTCGGTTTGTTCCGCACCGAATTCCTCTTCATGAATCGCGACGACCTGCCCAGCGAGGACGAACAATTCGAAGCCTATCGCCGTGTCGTCAAGACGCTGGCCGACAAGCCGGTCACCATCCGTACCCTGGACGTCGGCGCCGACAAGCAGAGCCGCGCCCTGCGAACGTTCAGCCAGACCAGTGGCGGGCGCACGGAACCCAACCCAGCGCTGGGGCGCCGGGCGATCCGTTATTGCCTGGCCGAGCCGCAGATTTTTCTGACGCATTTGCGCGCCATCCTGCGCGCTTCGCAGTACGGCAAGGCGTATATCCTGATCCCGATGCTGGCGCATGCGCACGAAATCGAGCAGACGCTGGAGATGATCGCCCTGGCCAAGCAGCAATTGCGCGATGCGCGCATCAAGTTCGATGACACCATCAAGGTCGGCGGCATGATCGAGATTCCCGCCGCGGCCATGGCGCTGGGCCCCTTTCTCAAGCGCCTGGACTTTCTCTCGATCGGCACCAACGACCTGATCCAGTACACCCTGGCGATCGACCGCAGCGACGAGGCGGTCGCGCATCTTTACGATCCGCTGCATCCGGCCGTGCTGCGTCTGGTGGCGCAGACCATCGAGCGCGGCAACCGCGCCGGTCTGCCGGTGGCGGTCTGCGGCGAAATGGCCGGCGATGTGAACATGACCCGTTTGCTGCTGGGTATGGGCTTGCGCAAATTTTCCCTGCACCCCGCGCAATTGCTGGAGGTCAGGCAGCAAGTCCTGAAAAGCGATGCCGCCGCCCTGCAGGTTGCCGTGACGCGCCTGTTGCGCCTCGACGACAGCGCGCGCATCCGTGAGCAGTTGGCGAAAATCAATGCTTGAGACGGGTGATCGGCGCCATCGTTACGTTTGTCACGTTTGACTTTCCGGCAGCAGCAGAGTAGTTTCCCACCCCGCGCCGATTTGATTTCGACCGATTGCTGCGGTCACTTCAGCTTGCGGGCGCCTGACAAATACGGCTAAAGCGAAAAGGGAAAGCAGAGCAATGAACCCGATCCGCAATGTGCGCAATGTGCAATGGCCGATCGGGTTTTTCTTTTTCTGGTGACAGCTTGAATTCACGGACTCACAGTGTCGGCTTCGTCGAAGCGCAGCACGCCCATTTCGACGAGCCTCTCGTCCTGCGCTGCGGCGCGGTGCTGCCGGCCTACGATCTGGTTTATGAAACCTATGGCACGCTGAATGCGGCCAAATCCAATGCCATTCTCGTTTGCCACGCCTTGTCCGGTCATCATCATCTGGCCGGCTATTACCTCGAACAGCCGGACGACATCGGCTGGTGGGACAACATCATCGGCCCCGGCAAGCCGCTGGATACCGACAGGTTCTTCATCGTCGGCGTAAATAATCTCGGCGGCTGCCACGGCTCGACCGGGCCTTCTTCCATCAATCCAGCCACCGGCAAGCCCTGGGGCGCGGATTTTCCGCTGGTGGCGGTGAACGACTGGGTGCATGCCCAGGCGCGGCTGGCGGATCGGCTCGGCATCGACAGTTGGGCGGCGGTGGTCGGCGGCAGTCTGGGCGGCATGCAGGCGCTGCGCTGGGCGATCACCTGTCCCGAGCGGGTGCGTCATTCCGTGGTGATCGCGGCGGCACCCAAGCTGTCGGCGCAGAACATCGCCTTCAATGATGTCGCTCGCCAGGCCATCCTCACCGATCCGGATTTTCATGGCGGCCACTATTACGAGCATGACGTCCGGCCGGTGCGCGGCCTGCGGCTGGCGCGCATGATCGGCCATATCACCTATCTTTCCGACGACCAGATGGGCGAGAAATTCGGCCGCGTGATGCGCCACGACAGTTTTCGTTACGGTTACGGCATCGAGTTCGAGATCGAGTCCTATCTGCGTTACCAGGGCGACAAGTTTGCCGGCTATTTCGACGCCAACACCTATCTCCTGATGACCAGGGCGCTCGATTATTTCGACCCGGCGCGGGAGTGCAATGGCGATCTGCATGTCACGCTGGCGCGCACGCGGGCCGCCTTCCTGGTGATTTCCTTCCTCACCGATTGGCGCTTCAGTCCGGCGCGGTCGAAGGAGATCGTTGCCGGACTGCTGGCCAACCGGCGCGATGTTTCCTATGCCGAGCTGGACTTGCGCTGGGGCCATGATTCCTTCCTGATGGAAGATCCGCATTACCACGCCGTGCTGAGGACTTATCTGCAGCGGATCAAGCTATGAGCATGTCCAAATCCAGACCCGCGCCCAAAGCCAGCCGCGAATCCAGGCCCAAGCCCCTGGGACGCGCCGATTTTGAAGTCATTGCCGGCTGGGTGCAGCCCGGCGAAAGCGTGCTCGATCTTGGCTGCGGTGATGGTTCGCTGCTGCGCATGCTGATCGATGAACGCGGGGCGCGCGGCTATGGCGTCGAGATCGAGGACGCGAATGTCCTGAAAGCGATCGAGAACGGCGTGAATGTGATCCAGAGCGATCTGGATACGGGGCTGGCGATATTCGTCGATGCTTCCTTCGACCATGTCGTGCTGTCGCGCACCCTGCAGACGGTGCGGCATACTCAGGGCATCCTGCTCGACATGCTGCGCGTCGGGCGCGAGGCGGTGGTGTCGTTCCCGAATTTCGGCTACTGGAAGAATCGCCTGGCCGTCATGGGCGGGCGCATGCCGGTATCCGAGGATCTGCCCTATGAATGGTACGACACGCCCAACATGCGTTTCTTCACCATGCTCGATTTCGAGGATCTCTGCCGCCAGATGAATCTGGTCGTGCGCGATCGCCAGGTGCTGGATGAACAAGGGCAACTCGTCACGGAAGAACACGACTTCCTCGGCAGTCTTGCCGTCTACCGCCTCGCCCGGGAATGAGATTGCCCGACTGGCTTGCCGCGCTGTTCACGCGGCGCATGCTGATTTGCGTGGTCACCGGATTTTCCTCCGGCTTGCCGCTGTATCTGCTGCTCAACCTGATTCCCGCCTGGCTGTTTTCCGAAGGCATCAGCCTCAAGGAGATCGGCGTGATGACGCTGATCCAGTTGCCCTACACCTGGAAATTCATCTGGGCGCCGTTGATGGATCGCTATGCCGTACTCGGCCTGGGCCGGCGGCGCGGCTGGATGCTGCTGACCCAGTTGGGCCTGCTGGCCAGCATCACGGGTTTCGGCTTGTTGCAGCCGCATGTTCAATTGTTTCAGATCGTCGCCCTGGCGCTGTTGCTGACCGTGCTTTCGGCCACTCAAGACATCGCTATCGACGCCTTTCGCCGGGAGATTCTCAGCGATGCCGAGCTTGGGCTGGGCAACTCGGTGCATGTCAATGCCTACCGCATCGCCGGGCTGGTTCCCGGTTCGCTGGCGTTGATCCTGGCGGATCATCTGCCTTGGTCGCAGGTGTTTCTGGTCACGGCCATGTTCATGCTGCCCGGCGTGCTGATGAGCCTGCTGGTGCGCGAGCCGGTCTGTTCCGCCGCCGCGCCGCCGAGTCTGCGGGCGGCGGTGGTCGAACCCTTCAAGGAATTCATCGGCCGCGCCGGACTACGCGAGGCGCTGGCCATCCTGGCCTTCATTTTTCTCTACAAGCTGGGCGACAGCCTGAGCACGGCGCTGGCCACGCCTTTCTATCTGAGCATGGGCTATACCAAGACGCATATCGGTCTGGTGGCCAAGCATGCCGGGTTGTGGCCGGCGGTGATCGGCGGCCTGCTCGGTGGTTTGTGGATGATACGCCTGGGCATCAACCGGGCGCTCTGGTTGTTCGGCGTGGTTCAGCTTCTGTCCATCTTCGGTTTCGCCTGGCTGGCGGCGCGCGGCGCGCAAGCGGCGATCGGTTCCGGCGAACTGTGGATGCTGGCCGTGGTGATCGGTTTCGAGGCGCTCGGTGTCGGTCTCGGCACGGCGGCTTTCGTCGCCTTCATCGCGCGCGCTACCAATCCGCTGTATACCGCGACCCAGTTCGCGCTGTTTACCAGTCTGGCGTCCGTGCCGCGCAGCTTCATCAACGCCAGCGCCGGCTGGCTGGTCGAGCAATTGGGTTGGTTCGCGTTTTTCATGCTGTGCGCGGCGTTGGCCGTGCCGGGCATGCTGCTGTTGTTCAAGGTCGCGCCCTGGCATGCTGCGCGCGAGGGGGACGGCCCTGGCTGAAACAGGGATCGCAGGCCAAGACCAGACCGGCAAAAAATCTTTTCCGGATTCAACTTTTTCCGGATTTATCCGTTAATCTGCTTGCGTGGGCCAAGTGCACCACGCGCTCCAACCACCGACGGGAGGCTGAAATGGTCATCATCATGGACATGGAATCGGGCAGCCACCTTCACGCGGATTCCGGTGCTTCCTGCGAGGAAATGCAGATGCCGCGCCAGCAGCCGCAATCACAATCACGGACGGCATGGTTGGCCGCTCCGCATCAGGCGCTGCCGCAGTGCCATCCGCAGCTTCAACTGGGACTGCAGGAAGTCCTGCCAAGCAGGTATACCCAGCGTTGAGATGAGCGGACGCCAGCAGCCGCTCGCGCAGCGCGAGCGGCGCGGCAGTTATTCGAGGTTCTTCGAGTTTGCCCCGGCAGCTACTGTAGCCGCCGCATTTGCCGTGGAGCCGGCCCGGGCGGACATGGCTGCCTGCATCGCCTGCTTCGAACGCATCATCGACGACTATCTGGCGGCGAATTGTGCGGTGGATGCGGTGGGTGCGGTGGATGAAGTGGGTACAAACAGCGTGCGCTCGCAAAGCTTCGAGGCCTGCTGCCGTTTCCAGCGCGCATTCGAGTTCACGGAGCGGATGGAAGCCGGTCTGCGCGTCGACGAACTGGGTGAATATTCGGTGCGTTTCGGGATCGCGCTGTTTCCGCCGGGCGAGGATGATCGTTGCAGGCCGCTGGCAGCCGGCAGCGTCGTACGCGTCTTCATTGCCAACGCGACGGGCAAACCCGTGCCGCTGACGGCTACTTTGCGCAGCGGTCTGTTGCGGTTGGCTGCCGGGGGATAAAGTCGAAATCCCGCAGAAAGCCTACAGCGTGTGCAGGCGGCTGCCGGACTGAAAGCCGCTGACCGGTTCGCTCAGGTCGCGGCCGAAAGCAATGACCTTGAAGCGCTCGCCCATTTCATGCGGCAGGATCAGTTTTTCGACGCTGCGCGCGGCGGCAAGATAGGCGCGGCTGCGAGTATCGGGAATCTGCGCCAGCAACTCGGTGATGCCGCAGTTGAGCAGAAAGCGTCCTTGCGGGAGATAACCCAGCACATCCAGCCCGGCAGCAAAGCCGGCATCGGCAATGGCGCTGAAATCGACATGCGCGGTGATGTCGTTGAGGCCCGGCCACCACAGCGGATTTTCGTGGGCGTGATGGCGGTAGTGGCACATCAGGGTGCCCTGGCTGCGTTGCGGCAGATAGTATTCGCTGCGCGAGTGGCCGTAGTCGATCAGCAGCAGCGCCCCCCGTTCCAGGCGCTGTCCCCACTCGGCCACCCAGGCCGGGGCGGCGAGAGAGATTTCCGAGAGGTAGGGATAAGGCCCCTGGAGGCCGATCTGCGCGGCTGCCGTTTGCAGCGCCGGTCCGGCCGGCCGGTCGGACCAGCAGAACTGTCCGGCCTCGTCCAGGCTCACGCCGCGCTCCAGCAGCACGCCGGGCTCGGGCCAGACGAGCAGGGCCACCGGCATGGCATCGAGCAGCTCGTTGCCCAGCACCAGCCCGGCAAAATGCGCCGGCAAGGTATCCAGCCAGCTCACCCGGTCGAGCAGGTGGGCCGTCCGCCGGCTCAGGGTCTCGCGCTGGCGGGCGCGCAACTCGCCTGAAAGTTCGAGGATCAGATAGCGCGCCGGCAGGTTGCCGCGGCGTTCCAGTTCGAGCAGCAGTTCGGCGGCCAGCAGGCCGCTGCCGGCGCCGGCTTCGAGTATCTGCGGCGCGCTTTGCGCCATGACCTGGGCCGCCGGCGTGGCCAGGCTGCGGGCGAAGAGCGGCGAGATTTCCGGTGCGGTGATGAAGTCGCCGGCCTCGCCGAATTTCTGCGCGCCGCCACTGTAATAGCCCAACTCCGGCATATACAGGGCCAATTCCATGTAGCGCGAGAACGGCAGCCAGCCGCCGGCCTGGGCGATTTCCTCGCCGATGCGCCGGTACAGTTGCAGGCTGGCGGCCTGGGCGTCGGCCGTCGGTTCGGGCAGGCGGGCACTGCCGGCGCGGGTGTCGAGATGCTTCAGGCGCGTGGCGGTGCCGGGAGGTCTGGTTTCCATGGGATGCGCATTGTGCCATGATGCGCGTCCCGATTTGACCGAACTACTAGGTGTCGTGACCACAGAGCTGGACTTCGAGCGCCGCTTCGGCGGCATCAATCGTCTGTATGGCGAGGACGCGCTGGCGAGGCTGAGCCAGGCCCATGTTTGCGTCGTCGGCATCGGCGGGGTCGGCTCCTGGGCGGCCGAAGCGCTGGCGCGTTGCGGCGTCGGGTATCTGACGCTGATCGATCTCGATCACATTGCCGAGTCCAACACCAATCGCCAGATCCATGCCCTGGAAGGCGCCTACGGCCAGGCCAAGGTGACGGCCATGGCGGCGCGTATCCGGCACATCAACCCGCTGTGCCGGGTGACGGAGATCGACGACTTCATCACCGTGGAGAACGTCGCCCGGTTACTGCCATCCTGCGATGCCGTGCTCGATGCCATCGACGATGGCCGCGCCAAGGCCGCTTTGATCGCGCATTGCCGCGCCCATGACATGCCGCTGGTGACTACCGCCGCCGCCGGTGGCCGGCGCGATCCGACGCGTATCCGGGTGGCCGATCTGGCGCGTACCGAGCACGATCCGCTGGCTGCCCGGCTGCGCGCCCAGTTGCGCAAGGACTACGGTTTTCCGCGCGGCGAGAAACAGAGCTTTGGCGTCGAATGCGTGTTTTCCACCGAATCCATCGTGCGGCCGCAAAAGCCGGCCGCCTGCGCCTCTGACCCTGGTGCCGCGCCCCAGGGTCTCAACTGCGCCGGCTACGGTTCGGCCGTCATGGTCACCGCCAGCTTCGGCATGGTCGCCGCCGGACGGGTGATCGAGCGGTTGCTGGAAGCGGGTGCCGGGGAGCAGGTGGGAGGGAGATGACGCCGCGGCCTTGGCCCTACTCCACTTCAATAGTGCAATCGCAGCCTTGCCCGGCGGCAATGCTGCGATGGAGCCGGTGCCGCAAAGGCTGTTCCAGCCAGCGCGGCAGCCAGCCCAGGTAGTGGCGCGGCTGGCGCAGCAGGCCGCAGACGTAGCGCCGTTGCGGTTCCGGCTGCCATTCCAGCGCCGGGCAGGGCGCGTGGCGAGGCCGCAGCAGCAGAAGCGCCGCGGGACAAAGCCGGGCTGCGCAGCAGACGCCGCAGCCATTGCAGGGCTCGGCCAGACGCGGCTTGGCCGGCGCGTCCCGCTGCAGCGTGATGATGGCCGACTTCAACGCTGGGCGAAGATCTTCCGCGCGGCGGCGATGGTGGCGTCGATGTCGGCCTCCGTATGGGCGGCGGAAACGAAGCCGGCTTCGAAGGCCGAAGGCGCCAGATAGTGGCCGTCCTCCAGCATGGCGTGGAAGAAGCGGTTGAAGGCGGTTTTGTCGCATTCCATCACTGCGGCGTAGTTGCCGGGTATCCGGTCGCGGAAGTAGATGCCGAACATGCCGCCCACGGATTGCGCGCAGAACGCCACCCGATTTTCCTGCGCGGCGGTCGTCAGACCCGCGCACAGGCGCTGGGTGGCTGCCGTCAGCCGGTCATAGAAGCCGGGCGCCTGGATCAGTTTCAATTGCGCCAGCCCGGCGGCCACCGAGAGCGGATTGCCGGACAGCGTGCCGGCCTGATAGACCGGACCCAGCGGGGCGATTTTCTGCATGATCTCGCGCCGGCCGCCGAAGGCGCCCAGCGGCATGCCGCCGCCGATCACCTTGCCGAAGGTGGACAGATCCGGCGTGATGCCGAACAGCCCCTGGGCGCTGGCAAGGCCGACGCGAAAGCCGGTCATCACTTCATCGAAGATCAGGACGCTGCCGTATTGCGTGCACAGTTCGCGCAGGGTCTGCAGGAACTCGGGCGTGGGCCGTATCAGGTTCATGTTGCCGGCCACCGGCTCGATGATCACGCAGGCGATCTGCTCGCCGTGGCGGGCGAAGGCATCGCGCAACTGCTGCGGGTCGTTGTAATCCAGCACCAGGGTGTGTCGGGCGAGATCGGCCGGCACGCCGCTCGAAGACGGGTTGCCGAAAGTCAGCATGCCGCTGCCGGCTTTCACCAGCAGGCTGTCGGAGTGGCCGTGATAGCAGCCCTCGAACTTGATCAGCGCATCGCGGCCGGTATGGCCGCGCGCCAGGCGGATCGCGCTCATCGTCGCTTCGGTGCCGGATGAGACCAGCCGCACCATCTCCAGGCTGGGCAGCAGGCGCAGCAGTTCCTCGGCGAGTTCCACTTCGGCTTCGGTCGGCGCGCCGAAGGACAGTCCGCGCGCGGCGGCGTCCTGTACCGCGCGCACCACTTCGGGATGAGCGTGGCCGACGATCAACGGCCCCCAGGAGCCGACGTAATCGAGATAGCTCCGATCCTCGACATCCCAGACGCGCGGTCCTGCGCCACGGCTGAAGAAGCGCGGCGTGCCGCCGACCGAGCCGAAGGCGCGCACCGGCGAATTGACGCCGCCGGGGATGCTTTGCTGGGCGCGGGAGAACAAGTCTTCATTGCGATTCATGGGAGCCTCGCTGGGAGTGGAAAGAAGTAAACAGAGCGCGGTAGGCGCGCGCGCGGGCAGTGATGTCTGCCGCATCGAAGAGGTCGCTGATCACCGCCAGCATGTCGGCGCCGGCCGCGATGGTTGCCGGCGCATTGTCCAGGGTGATGCCGCCGATGGCGGCAACGGGCAGGCCGCAGCGCCGGGCTTCGCCGAGCAGCGCCAGCGGCGCCGGCGGCGCCTGGGGCTTGGTGGGTGAGGGGTACAGGCTGCCGAAGGCGACGTAGCTGGCGCCGGCCTGGGCGGCGGCTGCGGCGCGGGCGGGATCGGCATAGCAGGAAATGCCGAGGATTTTTCCGGGGCCGAGCGCGGCGCGGGCCACGGCGATGTCCGCGCCGTGATCGTCGCGTCCCAGATGCACGCCATCGGCATTCAGCTCCAGCGCCAGCGGCAAGTCGTCGTTGATGATCAGCAGGGCGTCGTGGGCATGGCACAGGCGCAGCATTTCCGCCGCCTGGGCGCGGCGCAGGGGGGCGGGTGCCGTCTTGTTGCGATACTGCAGCAGGCGCACGCCGCCTTGCAGGGCTGCTTCGACCAGGGTTGAAAGGCGCGGCAGCAGCGGATCTTCGGGGGTGATGGCGTAAAGGCCGCGCAGCCTTGCGGCGGCTTCAGGTTGCGTCATCGGGTTCACCGGCTTCACTGGTTTCATTGCCGCGTGCCCAGAAAAAGCGGTCGGGCAGGGACTGCCCCATGCCGGGACGAAAGCCCGCTGCCAGCGTACGCCAGGTGTATTCCTGGGCGCCGCGCACGGCTTCGACGATATCCATGTCATGCGCCAGATTGGCGGCAATTGCCGAAGCCAGCGTGCAGCCCGAGCCGTGATAGCTGCCGGGCAGGCGCGCCCATTTGTCGCTGCGCACGATGCCGTGCCGGCCGTAGAGGGTATTGCTGACCTGGCCGGGATGCGTATGTTCGTGGGTGCCGGTGATGAGTACCAGTTCGCTGCCGGCGGCGATCAGGCGGCGCGCGCAGTCGGCCAGCGTCATTTCCGCCTCCCCGGCCTGTCCGCTTTCGCCTTCCTCCGTTTCGTCGTCCGGATCCTGCGCCAGGCGTCGCGCTTCCAGGCTGTTCGGGGTGAGGATGGTGGTCTGCGGCAGCAGCAACTGGAGCATGGCATCGACCATGTCTTCATCGACCAGTTGATCGCCCCGCCCCGAGGCCAGCACCGGGTCCAGGATCAGCGGAATATCGGGATAGTCGGCGACGATGCTGGCGATGACGGCAATGTTTTCCAGGCTGCCGAGCACGCCCAGTTTGAAGGCGGCGACGGGCACGTCCTCCAGCAGGGTGCGCGCCTGATCGTCGATCCAGTCGGCGTCGATCGGCAGCATGCCGTCGACCCCGGCGGTATCCTGCACGGTAATGGCGGTGATGACGCTGAGCGGATGACAGCCCAGCGCGCTCAGCGTCATGATGTCGGCCTGGATGCCGGCGCCGCCGGTGGGATCGGAAGCGGCAAAACTCAGGACGATGGGGGGTGTGGGCGACGAGGCGGCAGTGTCCAGGGGCATGGCGGCGAGGTGATGCGGGCGCATCGGAACGGGCGATAGGATGGCGAAGCGACAAGCGGCAAAGCAGCAAGGCGCCGAAGCGCCCATTTTAGCCTGCATCCATGGCCGCCTGATGAGTCGCAGCCTTTTGCGCCCGTGTTTGCGGGAGAGGGATTTGCTATCCTGCGGCTTTGTGGGTCGGCCTGCGGCAGGCCATGTTTTGCAACCTTTTTCGCGACCTTTTCTTCTGCACGATCAAACGATGACGCTCGCCCAGAAACATGTTCTCGCCGTCGTGGTCTGGTGCGCCCTGCTGGGTATCGCGTACCTGGTCATGGACAGCCAGATCAAGCCCAAGGTGGCGCTGGTGGAAGCGGGTGCGAGTGAAATCGTCATTCCCCGCTCGCGTGACGGACATTTTTACGTGGCGGGCCGTATCGGCGATCAGCCGGTCAGCTTCATGGTGGATACCGGCGCCAGCAGCGTGGCGGTCAGCGCTGCCGTTGCCCGCCGCCTGGCGTTGCCGCGCGGCGAGCCGACCCGGGTGGAGACGGCCGGCGGCAAGGTGGCGGCGGAGGAAGTCGCCGGCCAGCAGATCGCCATCGGCGGCATCGTCGTCCCGAATGCGCGCGTGCTGATATTGCCGGGAATGGCTGCGGAAGCGCTGCTGGGGCAGAATGTGCTGCGTTATCTCGAGGTCAGTCAGACGGAGCGGCAGATGATCCTGCGCGCGAAGTCCGATTGACGACGCAGGCGGCATGGCCCGGCGGGCCGTTCCGATGCTGTCGCCGGCGCGCAAAATTCCGCATGCGGCGGTGGTTGCCCGGTTGCAATCCATGACGGACGGACACAGAATGCACGCTTCGATAATGATTGAACGAACGAGGACAGGCGGGTGAGCGAGGCAGGCAGCGGTAGTCTCAATGGCATCAAGGTGATGGTGGTCGATGACTCGAACACCATCCGTAAAAGCGCCGAAATCTTTCTGCTGCAGGCAGGCTGCCAGGTGCTGCTGGCCGAAGACGGTTTCGATGCGCTGGCCAAGATCGCCGACCATCAGCCGGATATCGTGTTCTGCGACATCATGATGCCGCGCCTCGATGGTTATCAGACCTGTTCGCTCATCAAGAAGAATCCGCACTTCAGCCGCACGCCGGTGATCATGCTCTCATCCAAGGATGGCCTGTTCGACCGCGCGCGCGGGCGCATGGTCGGCTCCGAGGAATATCTGACCAAGCCATTCACCAAGGATGCCCTGCTCAAGGCGGTGGCGCATCATGCCAGGATGCCGGCATGATCTGCCGGTACTGGAGCGCGAGGAAATGAACATGCCAGCCAGGAAAATCATGGTGGTGGACGATTCTCCGACGGAACGTCTGGTGCTCGCCGATCTGCTGACCCGCAACGGCTACGTCGTGGTGACTGCCGAAAGCGGCGAACAGGCCATCGCCCTGGCCCGCCAGGAGCTGCCGGACCTGATCTTGATGGATGTCGTCATGCCCGGCGTGAACGGTTTCCAGGCCACGCGCACCATCTCGCGCGAGGAGGCGACGCGCCATATTCCGATCATCATGTGCACCAGCAAGGATCAGGCGACCGACAAGATTTGGGGCATGCGCCAGGGCGCGCAGGATTATCTGGTCAAACCGGCGGATCCGGCCGAGCTGCTGGCCAAGCTGGCGAGCATCGGCTGACGGCGGGCGGCGGGACCGAATCAATGGAAACGGGATAGCCGATGGCAAAACGTCTCAGCTTGCGTGAATTCCAGGCAGGATTGGCCGAGCGCTTGAGCTCTGCCGCACGCGGCGCAGACTCGCGCGCCCTGCTCGGCATCCAGGCGGGAAACGGTTACTGGCTGCTGGGCCTTGCCGATGCCGGCGAGATCGTGCCGCTCGCATCGCTGCCATCGCGGGCGTCATTGACGCCGGTGGCGCTGACCAAGCCCTGGTTCGTCGGTCTGGTGAATATCCGCGGGGTGCTTTACGGGGTGGTGGATTTTTCCCTGTTTCAGGGCGGGGAGCCGACACCACTGAATGACGATGCGCGCTTGCTGCTGATCGGCACTCGTTATGGCAGCAACAGTGCGCTGCTGGTTTCCCGCACGCTGGGTCTGAAAAATCCGGACGGCCTCGAATGCGTTGCCGAGGTGGAGGCGGCCGCAGAGTCAGGGCCGGCGCAGTCGTGGATAGGTGAAACATATTGCGACAGGCAGGATGCCGTCGCGCCGCGCTGGCGCCGGTTGCGCGTCCAGCCGCTGCTCGTCCACCCGGAGTTTCTTGATATCGCCCGCTGACCTGTGCCGGCCCGTTCGGCTGTAGCGGTGATGGTCATTGTTGTCGTTGTTGCTGTCACGGATTCGGCAAATCGGATTTGCAAGGGAAAAATATGGCATTCAATTTGAAACTGCCTTTTGCCAGAAAAAAAACGCCGGCAGATGCCGCGCCGTACGACCCGCTGGGCGAGACCGTCGTCATCGGCCAGGCGCCGCGCGCGGCACCATCGTCATCGCCGGCATCCGGCGTGCTTCAACGCGGGTTGCCGGGCATCGGTGCGGGCAGGTTGTCGACCCTGTGGCAGTTGGTGGTCCTCGGCATGCTGTTGATCCTGCTGTTCGGTTTCGCGGCGTTTTCCCTGTGGTTCAGTGTGCGCGACGCCGGTCATGGCGCCGCTTATGTCGGGGCGACGGGCGAGTTGCAGATGCTGGCGCAGCGTATCGGCGATGCGTTGCCGCGCGCCCTGCAGGGTGAGCCGGCCGCATTCAAGGAACTGGCGCTGGCGCGCGGGAAATATGTGAGCCGGCTCGATGCCCTGCGCCAGGGTGGGGATGTCGGTGTGGCGACCGTGCCGCCGACCCGCTCTGCCAGCGTCGAGCCGCTGCTCGACGAGGTGGCGAAGCGCTGGGCGCGTGTCGACAGGCAGGTCATGCTGCTGCGCGGCCAGGAGAAGGCGCTGGTTGCCTTGGGGCAGGCACTCGGTCTGATCCGGCAGAAAAATATGGAGGCCCAGGCACTGGTCGAAGAATTGGCGAAACCCGGGGCCACTGCCGGCGCGGGCGAATCGCTGATCGTCAGCCGCTTGTCGATGCTTGGCCAGCGGATCGAAAAAAACGCCAATTTCATGGTCATGCCGGTGACGGCGCTGGATGGCTCTGACGATGCCGATGCGGATGCCGCCGACCCGGATGCGCTGCTGCAACTCGACGAAGATCTCGAAACCTTCCGCAATCTGCAGGTTACCTTGCTGGAAAGCGGTGGTGCAGTACGTATGGCACGAGCACGTATAGCCGCCGCTCGCGATGGCGCGCCACGGACGCTGACCGAGTTGGAGGACTTGTTTACACCGCAGCAAGTTGCCTTGAGCACGGTGCTTGACCAGCGGCAGCAGTACGCGGCAGCCAGACAGGCCGTTGCCGCCGCGCTTGCGGACAACCGGCAACTGCTTGCTGCCACCGGGCAGTTGCTCAATGCCTATGGCAAGGAGGCTGCGGCAAGCTCGCTCAACCAGCGGCTGACGCCGACCATCGTGACGACGCTGCTGGCGGTGATTCTGGTGCTGCTGATGGCCAAGGTATATACCGACGATGCCGCGCGGCGCAGGCAGGAGGCGGAACGCCAGCACCGAGAGGCCGAGCGTCAGCGCCGCGACGCCGAGCGTCAGCAGCGCGATGCCGAGGCCGAGCGGAATGCCACGCAGGAGGCGATTCTGCGTCTGATGAATGAAATGGGCGATCTGGCCGATGGCGATTTGACGGTACGCGCCACCGTGACCGAGAGCATCACCGGCGCGATTGCGGATTCGGTGAATTACACCATCGAGGAGCTTTCGGTGCTGGTCAAGCGCATCAACGAGACGGCCGGCGGCGTGGCCCATGCCTCGGACAACGCGCAGAGCATTTCATCGCGCCTGCTGGAAGCCACCGAGCGGCAATCGCACAAGATCACCGAGGCGGGCGATGCCGTGCTGGGCATGGCGGGCTCCATGGACCAGGTGTCCAGCCATGCGCTGGAGTCTTCCCAGGTCGCGCGGCATTCCGTGGAAGCGGCGCAAAAGGGCGCGGCGGCGGTGACCAACTCGATCAAGGGCATGAATGAAATCCGCGATCAGATCCAGGAAACCTCCAAGCGCATCAAGCGGTTGGGCGAGTCCTCGCAGGAGATCGGCGAAATCGTCGAGTTGATTTCCGACATTACCGAGCAGACCAACGTATTGGCGTTGAATGCCGCGATCCAGGCCGCTTCGGCCGGTGAGGCGGGGCGCGGCTTCAGCGTGGTGGCTGAGGAAGTGCAGCGTCTGGCCGAGCGTTCCGGCGAGGCGACCAAGCAGATCGCCGCCATCGTCAAGACGATTCAGACCGACACGCACAATGCGGTACAGGCGATGGAAAACTCGACGCGCAACGTGGTCGAGGGAACCGTCCTCTCCGACGCCGCCGGCCAGGCGCTGACGGAAATTTCACAGGTCTCCGACAACCTGGCAAGGCTGATCGAGGACATCTCCCGGGATACGCAAAAGCAGGCCGATTCGGCAAAACAAGTCGCCGAAAGCATGCAGGAAATTTTGCAGATCACCGAACAGACCACGGCAGGCACCAAGCAGACGGCCAGCTCGATCAGCGAACTTTCGCTGCTCGCCGGCGAGCTGAAGGCTTCGGTGGCCGGCTTCAAGGTCTGACGAGTTCGACTGACGGCAGCCGGCTATGACTTCGTTGCAGGACATGATCGCCCGACGCACCTTGACGCTCACCCATGAATAATTCCGGCGCATTCGACCTCGGCCCATTGACCTGGGTCAAAGGAGAAATCGATCAAGCACTGAATCGGGCCGGCGCGGCGCTGCAGGGCTATGCCGCAGCGCAGGCCGCCGATCCCGCGATGGCCGATGCGGCGCCGTTGCAGGCGGCCCGGAATCATGTGCACCAAGCCAACGGCGCCTTGTCCATCGTCGGCCTGGACGGCGTGACGCAATTCACTGCGGCGATCGAGCAGGTATTGCTGGCGCTGGCGGCGGCGGAACTGCCCTGGTCCGGGCAAGTGGCCGATGTCTGCCAGCGGGCGCTGGCGATGGTGAGCGGCTATCTGGACGAATTGCTTGCGGGAGCACCGGATCGCGCCTTGCGCTTGCTGCCGCTTTACCGGGAGTTGGCCGCCTTGCGCGGCGCGACGCCAGCGCCGGCGGATTTGTTTTATCCCGATCTCGCGGTCTGTCCGCCACGGCGGGAAAAGGAACCGGCCGCCCTTGCGCCCGCGGCATTGACGGCGCGTCTCAAGGCCGCGCGCTTGGGTTTTCAGCGCGGCATGCTGAAATGGCTGAAAGGCGAGGCGCGCGGCCTGACCGAAATGCGCAATTCGCTGGCGGTGATCGAACTGACCCAGGCGCCGCCGGCCGCGCGCGCTTTCTGGTGGGTGGCGCTGGCTTTTCTCGATGCGCTGATCGTCGATGGGCTGGCGGTCGATGCTTCCGTGAAACGGCTTTGCGCGCGGATCGATGCGCAGATTGCCCGTCTGCTCGAAGCCGAGGCAGACCAGGAAGCGCGGCGGGATAAAGGCGAGGCCGATGCGGCCGGCAAGAAGCTGCTGCGTGAAATGCTGTACTGCGTTGCAATTGCCTCGACTGCCGGCGCGACGACGGATCACATCGCCTGCGTGCGGGCGGCGTATCGTCTTGCCGAGCTGATTCCCGAGGCCGATACCGAGGCCGATGCCGCAGCGGCGAACCTGGCAAGCGCGGTTTCGCAGCGGGCGTTGCGCGACACGCTGGAAACGGCCAAGGAAGAATGGAACCGCTATGCCAGCCAGCATCCCGCTGCCCTGGCGCCATTCCAGGCGGCTGCCAGGCGTCTGGCGGAGCAGGGGCGCGATCTCGGCCAGGTCGATCTGGCGCGGCTGGTGGCCAGCATCGGCGCCGTGGCCGACATGTTGGCCAGCCGGTCGACGCAGGAAGTCGATGCGGGTCTGGCGCTGGAAGTGGCCACCGCCTTGCTGCTGGCGGATAGCGCGCTGGAAAACCTCGGCCGGCTGGGCGTCGATTTCGCCCATCAGGTCGATGTGATGGCCGGCCGCCTGACGGTCTTGCTGCGCGGCGAAACGCCAGCGGCGTTGCAGGCGCTGGAAGTGCCGCAGCTCGACGAGATTGCTCGCCGGGCACAGGAGCGTCTGTTGCGCGACCAGGTGGTGCGCGAGATGCTCGGCAATCTTGTCGCGGTCGAACAGAAACTCGATGGCTTCTTCCGCGATCCGGCGGCGCGTGCGGCGGATCTGCCGGCATTGGCCGGGCCGCTCAAGCAGATTGAAGGCGCGCTGACCATGCTGGGCGAAATGCGCGCCGTGGATGTGCTGCGCGAATGCCGGCAGAAGGTGGCGGAATTTGCCGAATTTGCTGAATCCGCCGAATCCACTGAATCCGGGCAACCGGGCCGGCAATTTGCGCAGGCGGATTTCGAGGACGTGGCCAGCAAGCTTTCGGCGCTGGGCTTTTTCGTCGAGAAACTGCGCCATGGCCCGGCGGACCTCGATGCCATATTGCAGCCGCAGTCGCAGCCTCCATCCCGCCCGGCATCCGCTCAGCCCGAGCCGGCGCAGGCTGGGGCTGGGATTGAGGCGGCAACCATATCGGCTACGGCTGATCAGGCCGGGCCTGCAGTGCCTGAAGCCTCTGAAGCGCCGGGGGAAGACCGGCTGCTCATGCCGGTGCTGGAACATCTGCCGGATGCGGATGCCGAGGTGCCGACGCTGATGGCCGAGCAGATTGAACAGCTCGAACAGCTCGAACACCTCGAACACCTCGAACAGCCCGCTGCCGATCTGCCCTCGTTGATTCCGCCAGTGGCAGCGCCTTCTGCCGAGGCGATGCGTCTGGCGGACGCCAGCAGCGAGACGATCGATGCCGAGTTGCTGGGCATCTTTCTCGAAGAAGCGCGCGAGGTGCTGGATACCATCGCCACGCAACTGCCGCAGCTGGCCGCGCAGCCGCATGATCTGGAGACGCTGGCAGTCATGCGCCGGGCTTTTCACACCCTCAAGGGCAGCGGCCGCATGGTCGGGCTGACGGATCTGGGCGAGGCTGCCTGGTCGGTCGAACAGGTGTTGAACCAGTGGCTCAAGCTGGAGCAGGGGGCCAGTCCGGGCCTGCAGGGCATGCTCGAAGCGGCCCATGCGTCGTTCCGCGACTGGACGGCCTGTCTGGAAGCCGGCGCACCGACGCCAACAGCCGAATCGCCGGCGGTCGTCGAGCTGCATGCCGCTTGCCGGCAACTGATGGCGGGAGATGAGCTTGCCAGGGTGGATGAGGACGCCGATACCGGGATGGCGGCAGCGCCTGAACCCGTGCCTGAGCCGGTGTCCGAGGCGGCTGCCGTTCCCGCACCGCAGCCAGCCCATGCCGAGGATCTGGTCGTCATCGGCGAACTGAGCCTCTCCCCGGCGGTGTATGAAATCTATCTGGCGGAAGCGCGCAGCCATCTGGCCGTGCTCATTGCCGAACAAGCGAGCCTGGCGCAGGCGCCGCCGACGCGCGAAATTTTGCGCGCCAGCCATACCCTGGGGGGCGTTTCCGGCACGGTCGGCGTGCGTGCCGTGAATCGCCTCGGCAAGGCGCTGGAATACGCCTTGGAGCGCTTTGCCGATGCGGCCGCGGTGCCGGATGCGCAGCAACAGGCGCTGCTGTCACGTTGCATCGCATCCTTGCAGGACATGGTGGATGATCTCGCCAGCCGTCGTCTGCCCGAGGATGCCGCAGCCTTGCTGGCCGAGCTGGAGGAACTGAAGCCTGAGTCGCAGCCGCTGGCAGAGCCGAGAATGCCAACCGCGCTGGTCGACCAGTCGGAGATGCTCCCGCAGGCGGAGGATGTGGACGTTGTGGGCGATGTGGAGGTGGACGCGGATGCGGATACGGATTCGCCCTTCGTCGATCAGCGCCGCAAGCTGCGCATCCATGATGATCTCGATCCGCAGTTGTTGCCGATCTTCATTGAAGAAGGGAATGACTTGCTGCGCGAGATCGGTGGCGAACTGCGCGTCTGGCGGACAACCCCGGATGATCCGGCCATCGGCCCGCATCTGCAGCGCCTGCTGCACACGCTGAAAGGCAGCGCGCGCATGGCCGGGGCAATGCGCATGGGTGAGCTGGTGCATGGCATCGAGACTCGCTTGATCCAGGCGACGCGCCACGGTACACCGCCGGTTCCGGCTTTCCTTGACGATCTGGAAACCTGTTTCGATCGCGCGCTGGGCATGTTCGATGGGTTGATCCGCATCGAGCGCGGTGATGCCGCTGCAGGAGAAGGCGCGGCCGGAGAAACGCCGGCGACGGCGGCAGAAACGCCAGCGCCCGCTGCCGTGGCAGACGGTGCCGAGGCCATGGCGGAAGTGGCCGAAACGACCAGCCAGCGTACCCAGTTGCGCGTGCGTGCCGAACTGGTCGATGAATTCATCAACGCAGCGGGTGAGATGGCAATTGCGCGTGGGCGCATCGAAGGCGAGATGCGCTCCTTGAAGGGCTCGCTGCTCGAATTGACCGAGAACGTGATTCGTCTGCGCCAGCAACTGCGCGAAATCGAAATCCAGGCCGAGAGCCGGATGCAATCGCAATTGAATCTGCAACAGGAGTCGCAGCAGGCGTTCGATCCGCTGGAAATGGATCGTTTCACGCGCTTCCAGGAACTGACGCGGATGATGGCGGAGAGCGTCAATGACGTCACCACCGTGCAGCACAACCTGCTGCGCAACGTCGATAACGCCAGTGCCGCCATCACCGCCCAGGCACGTCTGAATCGCGATCTGTCGCAGGCATTGATGGGCGTGCGCATGCTGCCGTTCAATGCCATCGTCGACCGGTTGTACCGCGTCGTGCGCCAGGTGGCCAAGGAACTCGGGCGGCGCGTCAATCTCGACATCCGTGGCGGGCAGATCGAGCTGGATCGTTCGGTGCTGGAAAAAATGCAGGGACCGATCGAGCATCTGCTGCGCAACGCCGTCGTCCATGGCATCGAAGACCGCCAGACGCGCCGGGCCGCCGGCAAGCCGGAGATCGGCGAGATCGTCATGACGCTGGCCCAGCAAGGCAACGAAATCGTCATCGAACTGGCGGATGACGGCGCCGGTCTGGATTACGCACGGATCCGCAGCAAGGCGCTCGAACTGGGCATGCTCGGCGCCGATGAGCCGGTTGATGAGCAGCGGTTGGCGCAATTCATTTTTTCTGCGGGCTTCAGTACGGCGCAGCAAGTCAGCGAGGTGGCCGGGCGCGGCGTCGGCATGGACGTGGTGCGCACCGAGGCCATGGCGCTCGGCGGCCGCATCGAAGTGCATTCGGCCAGCGGGCAGGGCACGCGTTTTCGCATCTACCTGCCGCTGACGCTGGCGGTGAGCCAGGCGCTGCTGGTGCGCTCGGGCAATCGCAGCTATGCCCTGCCATCGACCATGGTCGAGCAGGTGATGGAGCTGCGTCCGGAGGCGGCCATGGAAATTCGCGCAGCCGGCGGCACGGATTGGCTGGATACGCATTACCCCTGGTATTCATTGGCGCAGCTCCTGGGCGAGGAGGGCGCAAAAGGAGAAACCGCAGCGCCGCGGCGTCACTGGATTCTCCTGTTGAAAGGGGCCGATCGGCACATCGCGCTCGAGGTCGATGGCGTGGGCGGCAACCAGGAAATCGTCGTCAAGAACATCGGCCCGCAGTTGGCGCGGGTGCCCGGCATTGCCGGGGCGACCGTGCTGAATGATGGCGAAATTGCGCTGATTCTCAATCCGCTGGTGCTTGCCGGCCGCGAGCGCGTACCGGCGGCGGAGGCGGATGCAACAGGGTTGGCAGTCGCCTCTGCCAACCTTGTTGCCGCGCCACCGGCCAGCGTGGCGCCGACCATCATGGTGGTCGATGATTCGCTGACGGTGCGCAAGATCGTCGGCCGCCTGCTGGCGCGCGAAGGCTACCAGGTAGTGACCGCCAAGGACGGCGTCGATGCGCTCGAACAACTGGCCGATTTCGTGCCGACGGCCATGTTGGTGGATATTGAAATGCCGCGCATGGATGGCTTCGAGCTGACGCGCCACGTGCGTGCCGATGCGCGGCTGCGGGCGGTGCCGATCGTCATGATCACTTCGCGGATCGCCGACAAGCATCGCGAGCATGCGCTGGCACTGGGCGTCAACGCCTATCTGGGCAAACCCTACGACGACGAGGCGCTGCTGGGCCTGCTGCGCGACTATGCGGCGCAGCAACAGGTCGCTGCTACGGCGACTTGAGCGGAATCAATCGCATATCCCGGCAGAGGCGCGTATACTGTCGGCTCTTTTTCGGGAGCGTGCATGTCTGCTCAAGCCTCTATGGAGCTCGTCTGTCCGGCGGGCAGTCTGCCGGCGCTGAAGGCGGCCATCGATCATGGCGCCGATTGCGTGTATCTGGGTTTTCGCGACGATACCAATGCGCGCAACTTCAACGGCCTCAATTTTGACGACAAGGCGCTGACCGAGGGTCTGCGCTACGCGCATGCGCGCGGGCGCAAGGTGCTGCTGGCGCTGAACACCTATCCGCAGGCCGGCAACTGGGCGCGCTGGACCGGCGCCATCGATCGCGCCGCGCAGGCCGGCATCGATGCCATCATCCTCGCCGATCCCGGCCTGATGGCTTATGCGCAGCGCACCTGGCCCGATCTGCGCCTGCATCTGTCGGTGCAGGGCTCGGCGACCAGCTACGAGGCCATCAACTTCTATCGCGAGCGTTTCGGCATTCAGCGCGCGGTATTGCCGCGCGTGCTTTCCATGGCCCAGGTGGCTCACGTCGTCGCCAACACCGAGGTCGAGATCGAAGTCTTCGGCTTTGGCGGCCTGTGCGTGATGGTCGAAGGGCGCTGCGCGCTGTCGGCCTATGCCACCGGCACTTCGCCGAACTGCCAGGGCGCCTGTTCGCCGGCCAAGAGCGTGCGCTGGGAACAAACCGATGCCGGCATGGAAACGCGCCTGAACGGCATCCTCATCGACCGCTACGACGAAGGCGAGCGGGCCGGTTATCCGACCTTGTGCAAGGGGCGCTTCGCCGTCGAGGAAGAAACCTATTACGCCATCGAGGAGCCGACCAGCCTGAATACGCTGGAACTGTTGCCGCAGCTCATGGAGATCGGCGTGCGCGCCATGAAGATCGAAGGACGCCAGCGCAGCCCGGCGTATGTCGCGCAGGTGACGCAGGTCTGGCGCGAGGCGATCGACAGTTGCCGCAGCAATCCGGCCGGCTTCGTCGTCAGACCGGCCTGGCTGGCCGAGCTGGGCAAGGTTTCCGAGGGGCAGTCGAATACCCTCGGCGCCTACAATCGTCCGTGGAAGTGAAGTCATGAAATTGTCCCTGGGTCCGATCCTCACCTACTGGCCGCGCGAGCGGGTGTTCGAGTTCTACGAGGAAATGGCCGAGCAGCCGGTCGATATCGTCTATCTCGGCGAGACCGTCTGTTCGCGCCGCCATGAGCTGCGCGTCGACGACTGGATCGCCGTGGCCGGCAAGCTCGCCAATGCCGGCAAGCAGGTGGTGCTGTCCTCGCAGACGCTGATCGAGTCGGAATCCGATCTGAAGATGCTGCGCAAGATCGTCGGCAACGGCAGCTTCACCGTCGAGGCCAATGACATGGGGGCGGTGCACCTGCTCAGTGAACGCAAGCTGCCCTTTGTCGCCGGGCCGACGCTGAATGTCTTCAATGCAGAAACGCTGGGCATCCTGCGTGAGACAGGCGCCCTGCGCTGGGTGATGCCGCCGGAATCCGGCGCTGAAATGTTGACGGCCTTGCTGACGCAAGTCTCGCCCACAGCCGGCATCGAGACCGAAGTGTTCGCCCACGGTCGTCTGCCGCTGGCCTTTTCGGCGCGCTGCTTCACGGCGCGCCGCTTCAATCTGCAGAAGGATAGCTGCGAATTCCGCTGCATCGAGTTTCCCGACGGCATGGCGCTGAAGACGCGCGAGGGCGAAGCCTTTCTGACGCTCAACGGCACCCAGACGCAGTCGGCGAAAATCTATAATCTGCTGCTGGAAATGCCGAGCCTGCAGAAGCTGAACGTTGCCGTCGCGCGCATCAGCCCGCAGTCGCAGCAGACCGCTGCCGTCATCGCGCTGTTCCGTCGCTGCATCGATGGCGCGCTGACGCCGGCGGCGGCCTGGGAGGCGGTGCATGAACTGCTGGATGGTGAGACCTGCAACGGCTTCTGGCATGGCCGTCCGGGCCTGGAACAGATCATGGCCGCCTGAATGCCGGGAATGCCTGGATGCCGAGAACGGAGGAGTGCCGATGAATCTGCCCGATTTCACCCTGCCCGAGCGCGTTGCGCGTCTGGGCGCGCGTCTGCCGCAACTGCCGCCGACATTGTTGCTGACGACCAGCCTGAATCTGGCGCTGGATCGCCTGTTGCCGCGTGAACCACTGGAGCCGCTGATCGGCAAGCGCCTGATGATCCGGGTACGCGATGCCGGATTGTCGCTGCGCTTCACCATGGGACGGCGCAATTTCCATCCCAGCTTCGATCCGCGCACGCCGGATCTTTGCATTACCGCGCGAGCACGCGATTTTCTCGCCCTGATGGCGCGCGAGGAGGATGCGGATACGCTGTTTTTCAGTCGCCGTCTGATCATGGAAGGCGAGACCGAACTGGGTTTGCTGGTAAAGAACACCCTCGATACGGTCGAGTTGCCGCAATTCGATCTGGGCAAGCTGGCACCCGCCCAGGCATTTCAGCAATTGCGCCAGACCTTGCTGAAGCGGAGCACAGGCAGCGCCGATGCCGGCATCAGCGCGTCGAACCCGGGTTGACTTTGACTCGCTTGCAGCAGGGCAGCTCGCTCGCGCATCTGCCGCGTTACCTTGCCGGGGCATATACGCTGTTGGTGGTGTATGCCAGCCTGCATCCGTTTTCGGGCTGGCACGATAACGGCACCCCCTTGTTTGCCTATCTGACGGCGGCATGGCCGCGCTACTGGACGGGCTTCGATATCGCGGCGAATATGCTGGCCTACCTGCCGCTGGGTTTTCTGTGGACGGCGGCGCTCCACCCCCGGCGCGGCAATTTTGTGTCCGTCGTGCTGGCGCTGCTGCTGGGGAGCGCCCTGAGCCTGTCTTTGGAGACAGTCCAGAACTTCCTGCCCAGCCGGGTTGCCTCGAATGTGGATCTGGCAACCAATATTTGCGGCGTCCTGCTCGGCGCGCTGGCCGGATGGCGCTGGGGTGCCGTATTGCTCGATGGCGGGCGTCTGCATGCCTTGGCGCATCGTTTGGTCGGTGACGGCTCACTGGGGCACAGCGGCTTGATACTGCTGGCGATCTGGTTGCTGACGCAGCTGAATCCGGAAATCCTGCTGTTCGGCAATGGCGATTTGCGCAGTTTCCTGGGAGGCCGGGAACCCGCGCTGGCGACCTCCTATACCGTCGAGTATTTCCCCTGGATCGAGGCCGGCGTCACTGCGGGCAATACGCTGGCAGCCGGACTGATCTGCAGTTGTCTGCTGCGCATAGGGCAGCGCGCGTTGACGCTGGCGGTCATCGTTCTGGCGCTGTTGATGAAAAGTCTCTCCCTGACCGTCCTGGCCTCCACGGCAAGCATCGCCTGGGCGACCGCAGGCAGTCTGGCGGGACTGGCTACGGGCTTGCTGCTGTGGCTGCCGGCGAGCTATCTGCCCTATGCCTGGCGCCGGGTACTTGCCGCCCTGGCGCTGATGCTGACGACCATTTTCGTCAATCTGGCGCCTGAAAATCCCTATCTTGCCGCTACGCTGCAGGTCTGGCGGCAGGGACATTTCCTCAATTTCAATGGCCTGACCCGGCTGGCTTCATCGCTCTGGCCGTTTCTTGCCCTGCCGTGGCTGATGCTGTTGCGGCAGGATGCCTCTGGAGGTCGTCGTCGATGAGCCTGGACAACGTAAACCACGGAGAACTGCTGGCCCTGCGCGATACGTTGCGAAGTTTTGCGGCCGCGCGCGGCTGGCAGGCCTATCACACACCAAAAAACCTGGTGATGGCCTTGATTGTCGAGGCGGCCGAGCTGGTCGAGCATTTCCAGTGGCTGAGCGGCGAGGAGAGCCTGACCCTGCCAGCGGAAAAACTGACAGCGGTACGCGAGGAAGTCGCCGACGTATTGATCTACCTGATCGAACTGGCGGATGTGTTGCAGATCGACCTGCATGCCGCTGCGCGCGACAAGATTGCCAGGAATGCACTCAAATACCCGGCGCCCGATTGAAGAACCTGCGCCGCGGCCGGTGTTTCAGACGCGCCGGCAGAAGCCCGCGGATATCGGGAGATGAAATTTAACGGCAGATCATGTTGACTCATGCTGGAGTCACTAGCATAATGTCGCGTTTCGCTGGAGGGGTTCCCGAGCGGTCAAAGGGAGCAGACTGTAAATCTGCCGGCTCAGCCTTCGAAGGTTCGAATCCTTCCCCCTCCACCAAGGTAGCAGCAGTAGATTGGTAGTCGTTACAGTGTTTTGCCGGACGGCTGGAAGCTGTGCAGGGTAGGTAGCCTGGCTGTCGCAGGCAAGGCGGGTGTAGCTCAATGGTAGAGCAGAAGCCTTCCAAGCTTATGACGAGGGTTCGATTCCCTTCACCCGCTCCAGATGTTTCGGGTTCCAGAGTTTTGTGCCCATGTAGCTCAGTGGTAGAGCACTCCCTTGGTAAGGGAGAGGCCACGTGTTCAATCCACGTCATGGGCACCACGGATTTTCAATGGGTTCCGCAGCAGCGGAGTTTTTGTGTTCGTTTTTGGGGTAGATGATTATGGCAAAGGCCAAATTTGAGCGTACGAAGCCGCACGTAAACGTAGGAACGATCGGTCACGTTGACCACGGCAAGACCACTCTGACGGCGGCGATCACCACGGTGCTGTCGAAGAAGTGGGGAGGGGAGGCGCGGGACTACAGCCAGATCGACAATGCTCCGGAAGAAAAGGCGCGCGGCATCACGATCAACACCTCGCACGTTGAATACGAAACCGAGACGCGCCACTACGCGCACGTTGACTGTCCGGGCCACGCCGACTACGTGAAGAACATGATCACGGGCGCGGCGCAGATGGATGGCGCCATTCTGGTCTGCTCGGCCGCGGACGGCCCGATGCCGCAAACGCGCGAGCACATCCTGCTGGCCCGCCAGGTGGGTGTGCCCTACATCGTGGTATTCCTCAACAAGTGCGACATGGTCGACGATGCCGAACTGCTCGAACTGGTCGAAATGGAAGTGCGCGAACTGCTCAGCAAGTATGAATTTCCCGGTGACGACATTCCCATCATCAAGGGCTCGGCGCTGAAAGCGCTGGAAGGCGACCAGAGCGAAATCGGCGAACCGGCCATCTTCAAGCTGGCCGAAGCGCTGGACAACTACATCCCGACGCCGGAACGCGCGGTGGACGGCGCCTTCCTGATGCCGATCGAAGACGTCTTCTCGATTTCCGGCCGCGGCACGGTGGTGACGGGGCGTATCGAGCGCGGCATCGTCAAGGTTGGCGAAGAAATCGAAATCGTCGGCATTCGTGAAACGCAGAAGACCACCTGCACGGGCGTTGAAATGTTCCGCAAGCTGCTGGATCAAGGCCAGGCGGGCGACAACGTCGGGGTGCTGCTGCGCGGCACCAAGCGTGAAGACGTCGAGCGCGGCCAGGTGCTGGCCAAGCCGGGCAGCATCACGCCGCATACCCACTTCACGGCGGAGATCTACGTGCTGTCGAAGGATGAGGGTGGTCGTCACACGCCGTTCTTCAACGGCTATCGTCCGCAGTTCTACTTCCGCACGACGGACGTGACGGGCGCGGTGGATCTGCCGGAAGGCACGGAAATGGTGATGCCTGGCGACAACGTGTCGATCACGGTCAAGCTGATTGCGCCGATCGCCATGGAAGAAGGCCTGCGCTTCGCCATCCGCGAAGGCGGCCGTACCGTCGGCGCCGGCGTGGTGGCAAAGGTGATCGCGTAATTCTGGTTTGTGGTGCAGGCGTTCGCGTTTCGATCCGGGCGCCTGTTTTGTCTCTGCTGCAGGGGCGTAGCTCAATTGGCAGAGCGTCGGTCTCCAAAACCGAAGGTCGGGGGTTCGAGGCCCTCCGCCCCTGCCAAATTTGATTGAAAGAGATGGCTGACAAGCTAAAGTTCGTCGTTGCACTGGGCTTCCTGATCGCAGGCGTCATTGGTTTCTACATGCTCAGTGAGCAGCCGATGATTCTGCGGGTCTTGTCGGTTCTCTTCGGGTTTGGCGCTGGCGTGGCGGTTGCATGGTTTACGGCGCCGGGCCGGACTTTCCTCGTATTCAGCAAGGAATCCTGGCTCGAGACCAAAAAAGTGGTCTGGCCTACGCGCAAGGAGACCATCCAGACCACCGGTATTGTCTTTGCCTTCGTGCTGGTGATGGCGATCGTGCTCTGGGTAACGGACAAGAGCCTGGAGTGGGTGGTCTACGATCTCGTGCTGGGGTGGAAAAAATAATGACTAAACGCTGGTATGTCGTTCACGCCTATTCTGGCTTTGAGAAATCGGTGCAGCGTGCGCTACGCGAGCGGGTGAGCCGCGCGGGTATGCAGGAATTCTTCGGACAGATTCTGGTGCCGGAAGAAGAAGTCGTTGAAATGCGCAGCGGTCAGAAGAGTATTTCCCAGCGTAAATTCTTTCCTGGCTATGTGCTGGTTGAAATGGAAATGAACGACGAGAGCTGGCATCTCGTCAAGAGCACGCCCAAAGTGACGGGTTTCATCGGTGGCACGGCCACCAGGCCGACGCCGATTTCCGACAGGGAAGTCGAGAAGATCATGGCCCAGATTCAGGAGGGTGTGGAGAAGCCGCGCCCCAAGGTGCTTTTCGAAGTGGGCGAGATGGTGCGCATCAAGGATGGCCCGTTTACCGACTTCAACGGCAACGTCGAAGAGGTCAATTACGAGAAAAGCCGGATGCGTGTGGCCGTCACCATTTTCGGGCGGCCGACGCCGGTCGAGTTGCAGTTCGACCAGGTCGAAAAGGTTTGAGTTTGTAGGGTTCAGGATTGCCGGGGCGCTGTCGTGTCGCAGCACGGTGCCTTGGTGGTGGATGCAGCTGCGGCAAGAGGAGCATGACTAGGGAAACCGAAAGTGCGCTATCACTCACTAGAGGAAAACTGAAATGGCCAAGAAAATCGTCGGCTACATCAAGCTGCAAGTGCCGGCCGGCAAGGCGAATCCTTCGCCCCCGATCGGTCCCGCGCTGGGTCAGCGCGGTCTGAACATCATGGAATTCTGCAAGGCCTTCAATGCCCAGACGCAGGGCATGGAGCCGGGTTTGCCGATTCCGGTCGTGATCACGGCGTTTGCCGACAAGAGCTTCACGTTCATCATGAAGTCGCCTCCGGCGACCATCCTGCTGAAGAAAGCTGCCGGCATCCAGAAAGCCAGCGCCAAGCCGCATACCGACAAGGTGGGCAAGGTCACGCGCGCTCAGCTTGAAGAAATCGCCAAGGTGAAAATCAAGGATCTGACCGCTGCCGACATGGATGCCGCCGTGCGTACGCTCGCCGGCAGCGCGCGCAGCATGGGCATTACCACGGAGGGCGTCTGAGATGGCCAAGATATCCAAGCGCGCCAAGGCCTTGCAGGCCAAGGTCGATCGCAGCAAGGCTTACCCGGTGAAGGATGCGCTGACGCTGGTCAAGGAATGCGCCGTTGCGAAGTTCGACGAGTCCGTCGACGTGGCCGTCAATCTGGGCGTCGATGCCCGCAAGTCGGACCAGAACGTGCGTGGCTCGGTGGTGCTGCCGGCGGGTACCGGCAAGACCGTGCGTGTCGCGGTGTTTGCCCAGGGTGACAAGGCGGAAGCCGCCAAGGCGGCGGGTGCCGACATCGTCGGTTTCGACGACCTGGCCGCGACGGTCAAGGCCGGCACGATCGAATTCGATATCTGCATCGCCACGCCGGATGCCATGCGCGTCGTCGGCGCGCTCGGCCAGATACTCGGTCCGCGCGGCCTGATGCCGAACCCGAAGGTCGGTACCGTGACCATGGACGTGGCCACGGCCGTCAAGAACGCCAAGGCGGGTCAAGTGCAGTACCGCACCGACAAGGGCGGCATCATCCAGTGCACCATCGGCCGGGCTTCCTTCGAGGTGGACGCCTTGCAGAAAAACCTGGCTGCCTTGTTGGAAGCGCTGCAAAAAGCCAAGCCGGCCACTTCCAAGGGCCAGTACCTGAGAAAGATTTCCGTCAGCAGCACCATGGGTGTCGGCGTGCGGGTCGATCAGGCCAGCTTGTCGGCATAAGAGAAATGGCGGTCTTGCCATGCGTGCGTGGCAAGACCCAGAACTTTGGGCCGTTCCACCTGCAGCAGGGTGGAGCGGGTTGTCAAAGACCGTAGGGGTGTTTGCCGCAAGGCGAATGCTTAATCGTCGGGGAATCGTATGGTGACGGACAGCATGTTCAGAACGATGCGGCAAACCGCGCCCAACGCAGATGGCGTTGCCCGAACCAGGATGCAAGCTTTGCGGAGTGCAGCACCTGAATGAAGGTCGCCGTATCGGTTTCACGTCGTTCGTGCAGCTCGCGGATGGCTGGAACAGCTTCATTAACTAGGAGTTGACCTTGAGTCTCAATCTCGATGACAAAAAGGCGGTCGTTGCCGAAGTGTCCGCACAAGTTGCGAATGCGCAGTCGATCATCGTCGCTGAGTACCGTGGTCTGAATGTGGTGGATGTCACCGAATTGCGCGCCAATGCGCGCAAGAACGGAGTGTATCTGCGTGTCTTGAAAAATACCTTGGTGCGTCGTGCCGTGGCCGGCACGCCGTTCGAAGGACTCGGCAACCAGATGGTGGGGCCCCTGATGTACGGGATTTCCGCCGATCCGGTGGCGGCTGCCAAGCTGCTCAACGAGTTCGCCAAGACCAACGACAAGCTGATCATCAAGGCCGGTGCGATGCCGAACTACGTCATGGACGTGGACGGTGTCAAGGCGCTGGCCACGATGCCCAGCCGTGAAGAGCTGCTCTCCAAGCTGCTCGGCACGATGCAGGCACCGATCGCCACCTTCGTCCGCACGCTCAACGAGGTCCCGACCAAGTTCGTCCGGGGCCTGGCTGCCGTGCGTGACAGCAAGCAGGCCGCATAAGTATCTCGAACATCGCAACGTCGGTTTCATAGATCGCAATCAATCATTCATTCAGGAGTTTTAATCATGGCTGTCAGCAAACAAGAAATCCTCGACGCAATCGCGAACATGACCGTTCTCGATCTGTCCGAACTGATCAAGGAAATGGAAGAAAAATTTGGCGTTTCCGCTGCCGCTGCCGCGGTTGCCGTTGCCGCCCCGGCCGCTGCCGGCGCGGGTGCCGCCGCTGCTGAAGAGCAGACCGAATTCACGGTGCAACTGCTTGCCGCCGGCGAAAAGAAAGTGGAAGTCATCAAGGTCGTCCGTGCCGCCACCGGCCTGGGCCTCAAGGAAGCCAAGGACCTCGTCGACGGCGCGCCGAAGGCCGTCAAGGAAGGCGTGTCCAAGGCCGATGCCGATGCGCTCAAGAAGCAACTGGAAGAAGCTGGCGCCAAGGTCGAAATCAAATAATTCGCCGAAGCAATGCCGTACGGGCTGACGGTTTCGGCTGTCAGCCCTTTCGTGTTTGTGATCAACAGAATTGCCGGATCGCCTTGTCGGCAACTTGCCAGCAATTCACCAGGAAAGTGCGGTCATAAGAGAGTGTTGTCATTCCTTCGCTGGTGCGCCATGTTCATGGCGCTGCAACAGTTTGGATCTGCACAGCATTGTCTTCTGACCTCAACCGTCTGACCCCGGATCGGAGCCACCATGTCCTACTCATATACCGAGAAGAAACGCATCCGCAAGAGTTTCGCCAAGCGAGCATCAGTGCTCGATGTGCCGTTCCTGCTGGCGACTCAGCTCGAGTCCTACACCCAGTTCCTGCAGGCCGAGATTCCGGTGGCGCTGCGGCAGAACCAGGGTTTGCAGGCGGCATTCACATCCATTTTCCCGATCATTGCGCACTCCGGTTATGCGCGCCTGGAGTTTGTGCATTACATCCTGGGCGAGCCGGTATTCGACGTCAAGGAATGCCAGCAGCGCGGCCTGACTTTCGCTTCGCCGTTGCGTGCCCGCGTGCGCCTGGTGATTCTCGATCGTGAGTCTTCGGTGGAGAAGGTCAAGGAAGTCAAGGAACAGGAAGTCTATATGGGCGAGATTCCGCTCATGACCACCACCGGCTCCTTCGTCATCAATGGCACCGAGCGCGTCATCGTTTCCCAACTGCATCGCTCGCCGGGCGTGTTCTTCGAGCACGATCGCGGCAAGACCCACAGTTCGGGCAAGCTGCTGTTCTCGGCGCGCATCATTCCCTATCGCGGCTCCTGGCTGGACTTCGAGTTCGACCCGAAGGACTTGATGTATTTCCGCGTCGATCGCCGGCGCAAGATGCCGGTCACCATCCTGCTCAAGGCCATCGGCATGACGGCGGAGCAGATTCTGTCGACCTTCTACGAGTTCGACACCTTCACGCTGGGCAAGAAGGGCATCCAGTTTGCCGTCGTGCCGGAGCGCCTGCGTGGCGAGACTGCCCGCTTCGACATACTGGACAAGGCCGGCAAGGTGATCGTCGCCCGGGAAAAGCGCATCACCGTTAAGCACATCCGCGATCTGGCCGAGGCCGGCATCAAGAAGATCACGGTACCCGAGGATTTCGTCATCGGCCGTACGATCGCGCACGACATCATCGATCCGGAAACCGGCGAGATCCTGGCCAGCGCCAATGAGGAAATCACCGAAAACCTGCTGGCCAAGCTGGCGGCCGCAGGTGTCGAAGACCTGCACACGCTGTACATCAACGACCTGGACCGCGGTCCCTACATCTCGACAACGCTGCGCAGCGACGAGACGACGGACACCCTGGCCGCCCGCGTGGCCATCTACCGCATGATGCGCCCCGGCGAGCCGCCGACCGAAGACGCCGTCGAGACGTTGTTCAATGGCCTGTTCTATTCGGAAGAGCGCTACGACCTGTCGGCCGTCGGCCGTATGAAGTTCAACCGTCGCGTCGGGCGTGATGCCGACGAGGGCGCCAATACGCTGTCGAATGAGGATATTGTCGACGTCATTCGCATCCTTGCCGAACTGCGCAATGGCCGCGGCGAGATCGACGACATCGATCACCTCGGCAACCGCCGCGTGCGTTCGGTCGGCGAGCTGGCAGAGAACCAGTTCCGCGCCGGTCTGGTGCGCGTCGAGCGGGCCGTCAGGGAACGTCTGAACCAGGCGGAATCGGACAACCTGATGCCGCACGACCTGATCAACGCCAAGCCGATCTCGGCGGCGATCAAGGAGTTCTTCGGCTCCAGCCAGTTGTCGCAGTTCATGGACCAGACCAACCCGCTGTCCGAGATCACCCACAAGCGCCGCGTCTCGGCGCTGGGCCCGGGCGGCCTGACGCGCGAGCGCGCCGGCTTTGAGGTGCGCGACGTGCATCCGACCCACTATGGCCGCGTCTGCCCGATCGAAACGCCGGAAGGCCCGAACATCGGCCTGATCAATTCGCTGGCGCTGTACGCGCGCACCAACAATTACGGCTTCATGGAAACGCCGTACCGCAAGGTCGAAAACGCTCGCGTCACCGACCAGATCGATTTTCTGTCGGCGATCGAGGAAGGCAATTTCGTCGTCGCTCAGGCGAATGCCGAGCTCGACAAGAAAGGCAATCTCATCGACGAACTGGTGTCCTGCCGTTTCAAGGGCGAATTCGAGTTGAAGGAGCCTTCCGAAGTCCAGTACATGGACGTTGCGCCGGGCCAGATCGTTTCCGTCGCCGCTTCGCTGATTCCCTTCCTTGAACACGACGATGCGAACCGCGCGTTGATGGGTGCCAACATGCAGCGCCAGGCCGTGCCCTGTCTGCGCGCCGAGAAGGCGCTGGTGGGTACCGGCATCGAGCGCACCGTGGCCGTCGACTCGGGTACGGCGGTACAGGCGCTGCGTGGCGGGGTGGTCGATTACATCGATGCCAACCGCATCGTCGTGCGCGTTCATGACGACGAGACCGTGGTCGGCGAAGTGGGCGTCGACATCTACAACCTGATCAAATACACCCGTTCCAACCAGAACACCAACATCAACCAGCGTCCGCTGGTCAAGGTCGGTGACGTGATCGCCAAGGGCGATGTGATTGCCGACGGCGCTTCGACCGACATGGGCGAACTGGCGCTGGGCCAAAATATGCTGGTGGCCTTCATGCCGTGGAACGGCTACAACTTCGAAGATTCGATCATGATTTCGGAGCGCGTCGTCGCCGACGATCGCTTCACTTCGATCCATATCGAAGAACTGACGGCCGTGGCCCGCGACACCAAGCTCGGCGCCGAGGAAATCACCCGCGATATAGCGACTTTGGGTGAAGCGCAACTGGGGCGTCTCGACGAATCCGGCATCGTCTATATCGGCGCCGAAGTCGAGGCAGGCGATGTGCTGGTCGGCAAGGTCACGCCGAAGGGAGAAACCCAGCTGACGCCGGAAGAAAAGCTGCTGCGCGCGATTTTCGGCGAGAAGGCTTCCGACGTGAAGGACACCAGCCTGCGCGTTCCCTCGGGGATGGTCGGCACGGTGATCGACGTGCATGTATTTACCCGCGAAGGCATCGAGCGCGACAAGCGCGCCCAGCAGATCATCGACGACGAGCTGCGCCGCTACAAGACCGACCTGGCCGACCAGATGCGCATCGTCGAGCGCGATACCTTTGCCCGCATCGAGAAGCTGCTGTTGAACAAGGTCGCCAACAAGGGGCCGAAGAAACTTGCCAAGGGCAGCAAGATCACCAAGGCTTATCTCGAATCGATCGATTCGTACCACTGGTTCGACATCGCCCTGGCCGGCGATGATGCGGCCCAGCAGCTCGAGAACCTGCGCGAAAGCCTGGAGCAGACGCGCAAGGACTTCGACGTCGCCTTCGAGGAAAAGAAAAAGAAGCTCACCCAGGGCGACGAACTGCCGCCGGGTGTGCAGAAGATGGTCAAGGTCTATCTGGCCGTCAAGCGGCGTCTGCAGCCGGGCGACAAGATGGCCGGTCGTCACGGCAACAAGGGCGTGGTCTCGCGCATCGTGCCGGTCGAGGATATGCCGCACATGGCCGATGGCACGCCGGTGGACATCGTTCTGAATCCGTTGGGCGTGCCCTCGCGGATGAATATCGGGCAGATTCTCGAAACTCACCTGGGCTGGGCGGCAAAGGGGCTGGGCGATCGCATCAATGAAATGCTCCGCAAGCAGGCGAGTGCCAATGAACTGCGCAAGTTCCTCGACAAGATCTACAACTCCAGCGGCAAGGGCGAGAACATCGCCAGTCTCGATGACGAGGAAATCGGCCAACTGGCGGGCAACCTGACCAAGGGCGTGCCATTCGCCACGCCGGTGTTCGACGGCGCCAACGAAGCCGAGATCAAGCAGATGCTGGATCTGGCCGGCCTGCCGCGCAGCGGCCAGGTGACGCTGTATGACGGCCGTACCGGCGACGAATTCGAGCGCCAGGTGACGGTGGGCTACATGCACGTCCTCAAGTTGCATCACCTGGTCGATGACAAGATGCATGCCCGTTCGACCGGTCCTTACAGCCTGGTTACCCAGCAGCCGCTGGGCGGCAAGGCGCAGTTCGGCGGTCAGCGCTTCGGCGAAATGGAAGTCTGGGCGCTGGAGGCCTATGGCGCGTCCTATGTGCTGCAGGAAATGCTCACGGTCAAGTCCGACGACGTCAATGGCCGTACCAAGGTTTATGAAAGCATCGTCAAGGGCGAGCACAAGATCGATGCCGGCATGCCGGAGTCGTTCAACGTACTGGTCAAGGAAATCCGTTCATTGTGTATCGACATCGATCTGGAACGCTACTGATCTGATCATCGCCCCGTATCCCTAGTCCCTGGGAGTAAAAAATGAAAGCACTACTCGATCTGTTCAAGCAGGTTACGCAGGAAGAAGAGTTTGACGCGATTACCATCGGTCTGGCTTCTCCGGACAAGGTCCGTTCCTGGTCCTACGGCGAAGTCAAGAAGCCGGAAACCATCAACTATCGCACTTTCAAGCCGGAGCGCGACGGCTTGTTCTGCGCCAAGATTTTCGGTCCGGTCAAGGACTACGAATGTCTCTGCGGCAAGTACAAGCGCCTCAAGCATCGCGGCGTGATCTGCGAAAAGTGCGGCGTCGAAGTCACCCAGTCGAAGGTGCGCCGCGAGCGCATGGGCCATATCGAACTGGCTTCGCCGGTGGCGCATATCTGGTTCCTCAAGTCGCTGCCCTCGCGTCTGGGCATGGTTCTCGACATGACCCTGCGCGACATTGAGCGGGTGCTGTACTTTGAAGCCTTCGTCGTCGTCGAACCCGGCATGACGCCGCTCAATCGCGGTCAGTTGCTGACCGAAGACGATTACCTGGCCAAGGTCGAGGAATATGGCGACGACTTCTCGGCAACCATGGGTGCGGAAGGCGTGCGGGAACTGTTGCGTACGCTCGATATCGCCAACGAGATCGACACCATGCGCCAAGAGCTGGAAGTTACCACCTCCGAAGCCAAGATCAAGAAACTTTCCAAGCGTCTCAAGCTGCTCGAGGGCTTCCGTCAGTCGGGCATCAGGCCGGAATGGATGGTGCTGGAAGTCCTGCCGGTGCTGCCGCCCGATCTGCGTCCGCTGGTACCGCTGGATGGCGGCCGCTTCGCGACTTCGGATCTGAACGACCTGTATCGTCGCGTCATCAACCGCAACAATCGCCTGAAGCGCCTGCTCGAACTGAAGGCGCCGGACATCATCGTGCGCAACGAAAAGCGCATGCTGCAGGAGGCCGTCGATTCGCTGCTCGACAACGGCCGCCGCGGCAAGGCCATGACCGGCGCCAACAAGCGCGCGCTGAAGTCGCTGGCCGACATGATCAAGGGCAAGGGCGGCCGCTTCCGCCAGAACCTGCTCGGCAAGCGCGTCGACTACTCGGGCCGTTCGGTCATCGTCGTCGGCCCGCAGCTCAAGTTGCACCAGTGCGGTCTGCCGAAGAAGATGGCGCTGGAGCTGTTCAAGCCTTTCATTTTCGAGCGCCTCGAAAAGATGGGCATCGCCAGCACCATCAAGGCGGCGAAGAAGGAAGTCGAAGCCGAGACGCCGGTGGTCTGGGACATCCTCGAAGAAGTCATCCGCGAGCATCCGGTGATGCTCAACCGCGCGCCGACGCTGCACCGCCTCGGCATCCAGGCATTCGAGCCGATCCTCATCGAAGGTAAGGCGATTCAGTTGCATCCGCTGGTCTGCGTCGCCTTCAACGCCGACTTCGACGGCGACCAGATGGCCGTGCACGTGCCGCTGTCGCTGGAAGCGCAGATGGAAGCGCGCACGCTGATGCTGGCCTCCAACAACATCCTGTCGCCGGCCAACGGCGAACCCATCATCGTGCCCTCGCAGGACGTGGTGCTGGGGCTGTACTACACCACGCGCGAGCGCATCAACGCACGTGGCGAGGGCATGGCTTTCGTCGACGTATCCGAAGTCAAGCGCGCCTATGAGTCCGGCCAGATCGACCTGCATGCCCGCATCAAGGCGCGCATCAGGGAATACGAAGTCGATGAGGCTGGCAATCGCACGGAAAAGATCACGCGCTACGACACGACGGCCGGCCGCGCCATCCTCTCGGAAATCCTGCCGGCAGGCCTGCCGTTTTCGGTGCTCAACAAGCCGCTCAAGAAGAAGGAAATTTCCAAGCTCATCAACGCCTGCTTCCGTCGCTGCGGTCTGCGCGAGACCGTGATCTTCGCCGACAAGCTGCTGCAGGCCGGCTTCAAGCACGCGACGCGTTCGGGCATCTCGATCTGCGTCGATGACATGCTGGTGCCGACGCAGAAGCAGACCATCATGGATGCTGCCGAAAGCGAGGTGAAGGAAATCGAAAAGCAATACACCTCGGGTCTGGTGACCATTGGCGAGCGTTACAACAAGGTGGTGGATATCTGGGGCCGCGCCGGCGACCAGGTGGCCAAGGCGATGATGGATCAGCTTTCCGTGCAGCAGGTCAAGGATAGCGAGGGCAAGACGGTCGACCAGGAATCCTTCAATGCCATCTACATGATGGCCGATTCCGGTGCGCGCGGCTCGGCCGCGCAGATCCGCCAGCTGGCCGGCATGCGCGGCCTGATGGCCAAGCCGGACGGCTCCATCATCGAGACGCCGATTACCTCGAACTTCCGCGAGGGCCTCAACGTTCTGCAGTACTTCATCTCGACGCACGGTGCGCGCAAGGGTCTGGCCGACACTGCATTGAAGACTGCGAACTCGGGTTACCTGACGCGCCGTCTGGTCGATGTGACGCAGGATCTGGTGGTCATCGAAGAGGATTGCGGCACCGACCTGGGTTTCAACATGAAGGCCCTGGTCGAGGGCGGTGAAGTGGTCGAGCCGCTGCGCGAGCGCATTCTTGGCCGCGTGGTGGCCATCGACGTGCTGAATCCCGACACCCAGGACGCGGTTATTCCGGCAGGCACCATGCTGGATGAAGACGCGGTGGAACTGATCGACGCGCTAGGCATCGATGAAGTGCGCGTGCGCACGCCGCTCAACTGCGAAACCCGCTACGGGCTGTGCGCCAAATGCTACGGTCGCGACCTGGGCCGCGGCTCGCTGGTGAATATCGGCGAGGCGGTCGGCGTCATTGCGGCCCAGTCGATCGGCGAGCCGGGAACCCAGCTCACCATGCGTACCTTCCACGTCGGTGGTGCGGCTTCCCGGGCTGCGGCGCAAAGCCAGATCGAGGCGAAGAGCGCTGGCGCGGTACGCTTCCTGGCTTCGATCCGTTACGTCACCAATCCGAAGAACGAAAAGGTGGTCATTTCCCGGTCGGGCGAGTTGATCGTCGTCGACGACAATGGCCGCGAACGCGAGCGCCACAAGGTTCCCTACGGGGCGATCCTGAACGGCGATGACGGCAAGCACGTCAAGGCGGGTGCGGTTCTTGCCACATGGGATCCGCATACGCGTCCGATCGTTACCGAATATGCCGGTACCGTGAAGTTCGAGAACGTTGCCGAAGGCGTGACCGTGGCAAAGCAGATCGACGACGTCACGGGTCTGTCCACCCTGGTGGTGATCGATGCCAAGCGCAGCGGCGGCAAGGCTCAGGCCAAGGGTGTGCGTCCGCAGGTCAAGCTGATCGACGACAATGGCCAGGAAGTGAAGATTCATGGCACCGATCATTCGGTGACGATCACCTTCCAGGTGGGTTCGCTGATTACCGTCAAGGATGGCCAGCAAGTCAGCGTCGGCGACATTCTTGCGCGCATCCCGCAGGAATCCTCGAAGACCCGCGACATTACCGGCGGTCTGCCGCGCGTTGCGGAGCTGTTCGAGGCCCGCTCACCCAAGGATGCCGGTCTGCTCGCCGAAGTCACGGGCACGGTCTCCTTCGGCAAGGATACCAAGGGCAAGCAGCGCCTGGTGATCACCGAGCCAGATGGCACGGCCCATGAATACCTGATCCCCAAGGAAAAACACGTCATGGCGCACGATGGCCAGGTCGTGAACAAGGGCGAGTACATCGTCGATGGCCCTGCCGAACCGCATGACATCCTGCGCCTCAAGGGTGTCGAGGAACTGGCGCGCTACATCATCGACGAAGTGCAGGACGTTTATCGTCTGCAGGGCGTCAAGATCAATGACAAGCACATCGAGGTGATCGTTCGCCAGATGCTGCGGCGCGTGATCATCACCGATCCGGGCGATTCCCACTTCATCCGCGAGGAACAGGTGGAGCGCGCCGAAGTGCTGGCGGCTAACGACAAGCTGATCGCCGATGGCAAGCGTGGCGCGCAGTACGAATATGTGCTGCTCGGCATCACCAAGGCCTCGTTGTCCACCGATTCGTTCATCTCGGCAGCTTCCTTCCAGGAAACCACGCGCGTGTTGACCGAAGCGGCGATCATGGGCAAGCGTGACGAATTGCGCGGTCTGAAGGAAAACGTCATCGTCGGCCGCCTGATTCCTGCCGGTACCGGTCTGGCCTACCACCGCGCGCGGCGCATGCAGGCACTGGGCGAGGATATCGCGCCGGCCGTCATCGCAGATGAAAGCGTCGATGAAGCAGCAGAAAATGTCGAGGCAGGTTGACGCCCATCATCCCGCTTCTATATAATCCACCCTCTTTGCTCCCGGCCAACGGGAGCTGAAATGCTCCAGGAATAGAAAAACTATGCCAACCATCAATCAGCTTGTACGCAAGGGGCGCCAGGCTCCTGTGTCGAAGAGCAAGGTTCCCGCTCTGGAAAATTGCCCTGCCAAGCGGGGCGTGTGCACGCGCGTCTATACGACGACGCCGAAGAAGCCGAACTCCGCCTTGCGCAAGGTTGCCAAGGTTCGTCTGACCAATGGCTTCGAAGTCATTTCCTATATTGGTGGCGAAGGACACAACCTGCAGGAGCACTCGGTGGTGTTGATCCGCGGCGGCCGTGTCAAGGATTTGCCGGGTGTGCGCTATCACATCGTGCGCGGCAGTCTGGATACCCAGGGCGTCAAGGATCGCAAGCAGAGTCGTTCGAAGTATGGTGCCAAGCGCCCGAAGTCCGCTTGACGGTCGTTCGGTAGTCATAGAGAGGAATAAACATGCCACGTCGCAGAGAAGTACCGAAACGTGACATCCTGCCGGATCCAAAGTTCGGCAGCGTCGATGTCTCCAAGTTTGTCAATATTTTGATGACTGCCGGCAAGAAGTCCGTTGCCGAGCGCATCATTTATGGTGCGTTCGACAACATTTCCAGCAAGAGCGGCAAGGATCCGCTGGAAGTCTTCATGCAGGCGGTAAATAACGTCAAGCCGGTGGTCGAGGTGAAGAGTCGTCGCGTCGGCGGTGCCAACTACCAGGTTCCGGTCGAAGTGCGTCCGTCGCGGCGCATGGCGCTGTCGATGCGCTGGTTGCGCGAGGCGGCCCGCAAGCGCAGCGAGAAGTCGATGGGTCAGCGTTTGGCCAATGAGTTGCTCGAGGCTGCGGAAGGACGCGGTTCGGCGATGAAGAAGCGCGACGAGGTGCATCGCATGGCAGAGGCCAACAAGGCCTTCTCGCATTATCGGTTTTAATCAAGCGCCCCATCCATTGTGGATGGGGTATTCGAAGTGATCGCCACCGCCTCGACGCCCCGGGAAACCGGGGGTCCAGGCGGTTTGGCGTAGAAAAGATAGGAATTCAAGTGGCCCGTAAGACTCCCATTGAGCGCTACCGCAATATCGGTATCAGTGCGCATATCGACGCCGGCAAGACCACCACTTCCGAGCGTATCCTGTTCTATACCGGCATGAGCCACAAGCTGGGCGAAGTGCATGACGGCGCGGCCACGACCGACTGGATGGAGCAGGAGCAGGAGCGTGGGATCACGATCACCTCTTCGGCGGTGACCTGTTTCTGGAAGGGCATGGATCTGTTGATGCCCGAGCATCGCATCAACATCATCGATACGCCGGGTCACGTCGACTTCACCATCGAAGTGGAGCGCTCGATGCGCGTCCTCGACGGTGCCTGCATGGTCTATTGCGCTGTCGGTGGTGTGCAGCCGCAATCGGAAACCGTCTGGCGCCAGGCCAACAAGTACAAGGTGCCGCGTCTGGCCTTCGTCAACAAGATGGATCGTACCGGCGCCAACTTCTTCAAGGTGGTCGAGCAGATGCGCACGCGCCTGACGGCCAATCCCGTACCCATCGTGATTCCTATCGGCGCCGAAGACAGCTTCCAGGGCGTGGTCGATCTCATCAAGATGAAGGCCATTCTCTGGGATGAGGCTTCGCAGGGGATGAAATTCAATTACGCAGCCGTTCCTGCCGAGTTGGAGGCGGATGCCAGGAAGTGGCGCGAATCGATGGTCGAAGCGGCCGCCGAGGCTTCCGAGGAGCTGATGAACAAGTACCTCGAGAACGGTGAGCTGTCCGAGGAGGAGATCGTCGCCGGTCTGCGTATCCGCACCATCGCCACCGAGATTCAGCCGATGCTTTGCGGTTCGGCTTTCAAGAACAAGGGCGTGCAGCGCATGCTCGATGCCGTGGTCCAGTTCCTGCCTTCGCCGGTGGATATTCCCGATGTCGAGGGCGAGTCGGAGACGGGTCAGCCGGATACGCGCCCGGCCAACGATGCGGCGCCTTTCTCGGCGCTGGCATTCAAGCTGATGAGCGACCCCTTTGTCGGGCAACTGACTTTCGTGCGCGTCTATTCCGGCGTGCTGAAGAAGGGCGACACGGTTTACAACTCGGTCAAGGGCAAGAAGGAACGCATCGGCCGTATCGTGCAGATGCATGCCAATGAGCGCAATGAAATCGAAGAAATCGTTGCTGGCGACATTGCTGCCTGCATCGGCCTGAAGGATGTGACGACGGGTGAGACGCTGTGCGATATCGAGAAGTCCATCATCCTCGAGCGCATGGAGTTTCCCGATCCGGTGATTCACGTCGCCGTCGAGCCGAAGACCAAGGCCGACCAGGAAAAGATGGGGATTGCGCTGGGTCGTCTGGCACAGGAAGACCCGTCCTTCCGCGTGCGCACCGACGAAGAGTCCGGCCAGACCATCATCTCGGGCATGGGCGAGTTGCACCTCGAGATCATCGTCGATCGCATGAAGCGTGAATTCAACGTCGAGGCCAATGTCGGTGCGCCTCAGGTGGCGTACCGCGAAGCCATCCGCAAGGCGGTCGAGCAGGAAGGCAAGTTTGTCAAGCAGTCCGGCGGTCGCGGCCAGTATGGTCACGTCTGGATCAAGCTCGAACCGAACGAGCAGGGCAAGGGCTATGAGTTTGTCGACGCTATCAAGGGCGGCACGGTGCCGCGTGAATACATTCCGGCCGTCGACAAGGGCTTGCAGGAAACCTTGCCGAATGGCGTGCTCGCCGGCTTCCCGGTCGTCGATGTCAAGGTCACCCTGTTCGATGGTTCCTACCACGACGTCGACTCGAACGAAAACGCCTTCAAGATGGCGGCTTCGATGGCCTTCAAGGACGCCATGCGCAAAGCCAATCCGGTGCTGCTCGAACCGATGATGGCGGTCGAAGTGGAGACGCCGGAAGACTACATGGGCAACGTCATGGGCGATCTGTCGAGCCGTCGCGGCATTGTCCAGGGAATGGAAGACCAGGTCGGCGGCATCAAGCAGATCAAGGCCGAAGTGCCGCTGGCCGAGATGTTCGGTTATGCCACCACCTTGCGCTCGCTTTCCCAGGGACGTGCCACCTACAGCATGGAATTCAAGCATTACGCCGAGGCGCCGAAGAATGTTGCCGAGGCCATCATCAACAAGAAGTAATTTTTCTGTCTTTCTGGAGATTTCACCATGGCAAAGGCCAAATTTGAGCGTACGAAGCCGCACGTAAACGTAGGAACGATCGGTCACGTTGACCACGGCAAGACCACTCTGACGGCGGCGATCACCACGGTGCTGTCGAAGAAGTGGGGAGGCGAGGCGCGGGACTACAGCCAGATTGACAATGCTCCGGAAGAAAAGGCGCGCGGCATCACGATCAACACCTCGCACGTTGAATACGAAACCGAGACGCGCCACTACGCGCACGTTGACTGTCCGGGCCACGCCGACTACGTGAAGAACATGATCACGGGCGCGGCGCAGATGGACGGCGCCATTCTGGTCTGCTCGGCCGCGGACGGCCCGATGCCGCAAACGCGCGAGCACATCCTGCTGGCCCGCCAGGTGGGTGTGCCCTACATCGTGGTATTCCTCAACAAGTGCGACATGGTCGACGATGCCGAACTGCTCGAACTGGTCGAAATGGAAGTGCGCGAACTGCTCAGCAAGTATGAATTTCCCGGTGACGACATTCCCATCATCAAGGGCTCGGCGCTGAAAGCGCTGGAAGGCGACCAGAGCGAAATCGGCGAACCGGCCATCTTCAAGCTGGCCGAAGCGCTGGACAACTACATCCCGACGCCGGAACGCGCGGTGGACGGCGCCTTCCTGATGCCGATCGAAGACGTCTTCTCGATTTCCGGCCGCGGCACGGTGGTGACGGGGCGTATCGAGCGCGGCATCGTCAAGGTTGGCGAAGAAATCGAAATCGTCGGCATTCGTGAAACGCAGAAGACCACCTGCACGGGCGTTGAAATGTTCCGCAAGCTGCTGGATCAAGGCCAGGCGGGCGACAACGTCGGGGTGCTGCTGCGCGGCACCAAGCGTGAAGACGTCGAGCGCGGCCAGGTGCTGGCCAAGCCGGGCAGCATCACGCCGCATACCCACTTCACGGCGGAGATCTACGTGCTGTCGAAGGATGAGGGTGGTCGTCACACGCCGTTCTTCAACGGCTATCGTCCGCAGTTCTACTTCCGCACGACGGACGTGACGGGCGCGGTGGATCTGCCGGAAGGCACGGAAATGGTGATGCCTGGCGACAACGTGTCGATCACGGTCAAGCTGATTGCGCCGATCGCCATGGAAGAAGGCCTGCGCTTCGCCATCCGCGAAGGCGGCCGTACCGTCGGCGCCGGCGTGGTGGCAAAGGTGATCGCGTAAGAAATTTGCTTGTTTGCTTGTGCGAAAGAAGAAAGCGCGTTAGAATTTCGCGCTTTCGTATTTTCACCCCCGAGCCGGGGGTTGCTCTTTAAGACCAACTGGGTGTGACATGCAGAATCAAAAAATCCGTATCCGCCTCAAGGCGTTCGACTATCGCCTGATCGATCAGTCCGCGCTGGAGATCGTGGGCACCGCCAAGCGTACTGGCGCCGTGGTTCATGGCCCCGTGCCGTTGCCGACCCGCATCGAGCGCTACAACGTGTTGCGTTCGCCGCATGTCAACAAGACCTCGCGCGATCAATTCGAAATTCGTACCCATCTGCGCCTAATGGACATCATCGACCCGACCGACAAGACGGTTGATGCCCTGATGAAGCTGGATCTGCCGGCTGGCGTGGATGTGGAAATCAAGTTGCAGTAAATAAGTGTGGAAGGGCGACAGGGCACGCACGGCCGAGGCTGTGTGATGTTTCTGTCTTTGGTGAATGGCCGGCCAATTGTAGTCGGCACCTCTCAAGAGGAAACAATAAATGACTTTAGGCCTATTAGGTCGCAAGGTCGGCATGACGCGGATCTTTGCCGAAGATGGTGCAACCATCCCGGTGACGGTTCTTGACGTGTCGAACAACCGCGTGACCCAGATCAAGACCCCTGAAACCGATGGCTATGCTGCGGTTCAGGTGGCGTTCGGCACGCGCCGTGCCAGCCGTGTCAACAAGGCGGCGGCAGGCCATCTTGCCAAGGCCGGTGTCGAAGCCGGCAGTGTGCTCAGGGAATTTCCCGTCGAGCCGCAAAAGCTCTCCGAGCTCAAGCCGGGGGATGTCATCAGCGTGACGATCTTTTCCGTTGGCCAGAAGGTCGATGTCAGCGGGACTTCGATCGGCAAGGGTTTTTCCGGCGTGATCAAGCGTCACAATTTCTCGTCCAACCGCGCATCGCACGGCAACTCGATTTCGCACAACTCGCCCGGTTCCATCGGCATGGCCCAGGATCCTGGCCGCGTGTTTCCTGGTAAGCGCATGGCGGGCCATTATGGCGATGTCAGGCGCACCCAACAAAACCTTGAAATCGTGCGCGTTGATGAAGCCCGCCAGTTGTTGCTGGTCAAAGGTGCGGTTCCCGGCGCCAATGGTGGCGACGTGATCGTGCGTCCGGCAGTGAAGGGGGCGTAATGGAACTGAAACTCATCAATGATCAAGGCCAATCGTCGGCGACGCTGAACGCTTCCGATGCGTTGTTTGCCCGTGATTACAATGAAGCCCTGGTGCACCAGATCGTCGTCGCCTATCAGGCGAATGCGCGTTCGGGCAATCGTGCGCAGAAGGATCGCGAGCAGGTCAAGCACAGTACCAGGAAGCCGTTCCGCCAGAAGGGTACGGGCCGTGCGCGCGCTGGTATGACCTCCAGCCCGCTGTGGCGTGGCGGCGGACGCATCTTCCCGAATTCCCCCGAGGAAAACTTCACCCAGAAGGTCAATCGCAAGATGTACCGCGCGGGCATTGCTTCGATTCTGTCGCAGCTGGCGCGCGAGGATCGTCTCGTCGTGGCTGAAGACTTCAGCATCGACACGCCGAAGACCAAGCAGTTGGTGCAGAAGCTCAAGGGCATGGGTCTCGACTCCGTTCTCGTGGTGACCGACGCGCTGGAAGAAAATCTTTATCTGGCTTCGCGCAACCTGCCCCGTGTGCTGGTTCTCGAAGTCGCTGAAACCGATCCGCTGTCGCTGATCCGTTTCCCCAAGGTGCTGCTGACCAAGAGCGCAGTCGCCAAGATGGAGGAGATGCTGGGATGAGCAACTTCAATCAAGAACGCCTGCTGCAAGTGCTGCTGGCGCCGCAGATTTCCGAGAAGGCAACCTTCGTTGCCGACAAGAACGAGCAGGTCGTGTTCTTCGTGACCTCGGATGCCACCAAGCCTGAAGTCAAGGCTGCCGTTGAACTGCTGTTCAAGGTACAGGTTGACTCGGTGCAGATCTCCAACCTGAAGGGCAAGGTCAAGCGTTTCGGCCGCAGCATGGGGCGTCGCAAGGATGCCAAGAAGGCTTTCGTCTGCCTCAAGCCCGGCCAGGAAATCAATTTTGCTGAAGGGGGGGCCGCTTAATGGCGCTCGTCAAAATCAAGCCGACGTCACCCGGACGTCGCTCGCTTGTGCGTCTGGTGAATGCCGACTTGCACAAGGGGCGCCCTGTGGCCAGCCTGGTTGAATCCAAGCACAGCAAGGCCGGGCGCAACAACCATGGCCGCATCACCGTGCGTCATCAGGGCGGTGGCCACAAGCAGCACTACCGCGTCGTCGATTTCCGTCGCAACAAGGATGGCATCCCGGCTACGGTCGAGCGTCTGGAATATGATCCCAACCGCTCCGCCAATCTGGCGCTGCTGTGCTATGCCGATGGCGAACGCCGTTACGTGATTGCGCCGCGTGGCGTGGTCGCGGGTGCGCAGTTGCTCAGCGGTTCGGAAGCGCCGATCAAGCCGGGCAATTGTCTGCCGATTCGCAACATTCCGGTGGGTACCACCATCCATTGCATCGAAATGGTGCCGGGCAAGGGGGCGCAGATCGCCCGCGCTGCCGGTTCCTCCGCTCAGTTGATGGCGCGTGAAGGGGCCTATGCGCAGCTGCGTCTGCGTTCGGGCGAGATCCGCCAGGTGCACATCGAATGCCGTGCCACTGTCGGCGAGGTCGGCAATGAAGAGCACGCGCTGAGAGCCATCGGCAAGGCGGGCGCCAAGCGCTGGCTGGGTATTCGCCCGACCGTGCGTGGTGTCGCCATGAACCCGGTCGATCACCCTCACGGTGGTGGTGAAGGTCGTACTGCTGCAGGTATGCACCCGGTCAGCCCGTGGGGCACCAAGACCAAGGGTTACCGTACTCGCAGCAACAAGCGGACGAGTGGCATGATCGTTCAGCGTCGTCAAAACAAGAAGAGGTGATAAATGACTCGTTCGCTCAAGAAGGGACCGTTTGTCGATGCCCATCTGCTGAAGAAAGTGGATACGGTTCGCGAAACCAACGATAAGCGTCCGATCAAGACCTGGTCGCGTCGCTCGACCATCCTTCCGGACTTTGTCGGCCTGACGATAGCCGTGCATAACGGGAAGCAGCATATTCCGGTCTATATCTCGGAAAACATGGTCGGTCACAAACTTGGTGAGTTTTCCTTGACGCGCACCTTCAAGGGCCACACTGGCGGCAAGAAGGCCGCAGTCAAGAGGTAAGGAATGACGATGGAAACCAATGCAATTTTGCGAGGTGTCCGCCTGTCGGCGCAAAAAGGTCGGCTGGTTGCCGATCTGGTGCGTGGCAAGCCGGTAGACCAGGCGCTCAACATTCTGGCCTTCAGTCCGAAAAAGGGCGCAGCCATCATCAAGAAGGTGCTCGAATCGGCGATTGCCAATGCCGAGCACAATGATGGTGCGGATATCGACACGTTGAAAGTCAAGACCATACATGTCGAGAAAGCTGCCGTTCTGAGGCGCTTTGCTGCACGCGCCAAGGGGCGTGGCAATCACATCCTCAAGCAGACGTGCCACGTCTACGTCACGGTCGGAGACTAAGGAAAAACTATGGGACAGAAGATTCATCCGATCGGTTTCCGCCTTGCGGTCAACCGCAACTGGACGTCGCGCTGGTTCGCCAACAGCAAGAATTTTTCAACCATGCTCAACGAGGACATCAAGGTCCGTGAGTATCTGAAGAAAAAACTTGCCCACGCCTCTGTCGGGCGCGTCGTCATCGAGCGGCCGGCAAAGAATGCGCGCATCACCGTCTATAGTGCCCGCCCTGGCGTGGTGATCGGCAAGAAGGGCGAGGACATCGAAAACCTGAAGACCGAGCTGCAGAAGATTCTCGGCGGCCAGGTTCATGTCAATATCGAGGAAATCCGCAAGCCGGAAGTTGACGCGCAGCTCATCGCCGACTCGATTGCCCAGCAACTGGAAAAGCGCATCATGTTCCGTCGTGCCATGAAGCGTGCCATGCAAAATGCCATGCGTCTTGGCGCACAGGGCATCAAGATCATGAGTTCCGGCCGTCTGAACGGTGCCGAAATCGCACGTTGCGAGTGGTATCGTGAAGGCCGCGTGCCACTGCATACCTTGCGTGCCGAAATCGATTACGGCACCTCGGAGGCATTGACCACCTACGGCATCATTGGCGTCAAGGTCTGGGTTTTCAAGGGCGAAACGACCAGCAAGAGCGAACCGGGCCTCCAGCCGGCCGATGTGGCTGGTGAGGAGCCGCGTCGTGCTGCGCCACGCCGTGCCCCGGGTCGTGCAGCTGCTGGTGAAAAGACAGATGCCAAACCAGCTGCGGCTCCGGCTGCCGCCCGCCGTTCGACCCGCAAGGCCGAGCCTGCCGCCGGTGAGGCCGAGAGCAAGCCCGCAGCCGAGGAAGCTGCGACCAAGCCCCCTGTCAAACGCGTCCGCAAGACTGCCGCTGATGCCGATGCCAAAGGCACGAAGGAGTAAAACATGCTGCAACCATCACGTACCAAATTTCGCAAGCAGCACAAGGGACGCAATACAGGCGTCGCTACGCGCGGTGCGAAGGTCAGCTTCGGCGAATTTGGCCTCAAGGCCATCGGTCGCGGCCGCCTGACCGCACGGCAGATCGAGTCTGCACGTCGTGCCATGACTCGCCACATCAAGCGTGGTGGCCGGATCTGGATTCGTATTTTCCCGGACAAGCCGATTTCCAAGAAGCCCTTGGAAGTCCGTATGGGTAACGGCAAGGGGAATCCCGAGTATTGGGTTGCCGAGATTCAGCCCGGCAAAGTTCTGTATGAAATGGACGGCGTTGCCGAGTCGCTGGCGCGCGAGGCATTTCGCCTGGCCGCGGCCAAGCTGCCGATCGAGACGACGTTCGTTACGCGGCAATTGGGGTGATCATGAAAGCGAAAGATTTGAGGCAAAAGGAAACTGCAGCGCTGGAGAAGGAATTGCTTGACCTCCGCAAGGCCCAATTCAGCCTGCGCATGCAGGCGGCGACCCAGCAACTGGCAAACCACAGCCAGATTGGCAAGACGCGCAAAAGTATTGCACGGGTCAAGACCGTTCTCAATGAAAGGGGAGTCGCCAAATGAGCGAAACAGCGGAAAAGATGCATCGCACGCTGACAGGTCGTGTCGTCAGCGACAAGATGCAGAAGACGGTCACCGTTCTGATCGAACGCCGTGTCAAGCATCCGGTCATCGGCAAGATGATGTTGCGCAGCAAGAAATATCATGCGCATGTCGATAACGACGAGGCAAAGAAGGGCGATCTGGTGCAGATCGAGGAATGCGCCCCGATTTCCAAGACGAAGGCATGGCGTGTGACCCAGGTGATCGAGAAGTCCCGTCTGGCCTGAGTTTTACCTGGTCGGCTGAACAAATCATCATCAGCAAGCGTTGACAAAGGGCTTGCTGCCGTACATAATAGCCGACTTTGTTGCAACCAGTGCGCCGCAAGCCTGCGGCGCCTTTTGACCCGGATGGGTTCCAAGACTGATCGCGAAACGCTTGTCTCGCGAATTAAGTTGGAGAAATTTAATGATACAAATGCAAAGCAGGTTGACCGTAGCCGATAACACCGGCGCGCGGTCGGTCCAGTGCATCAAGGTCCTTGGCGGCTCCAAACGTCGCTACGCGGGCATTGGTGACGTCATCAAGGTCAGCATCAAGGATGCTGCGCCGCGTGGCAGGGTCAAGAAAGGTGAAGTGTTTACGGCCGTGGTGGTTCGTACCGCCAAGGGCGTGCGCCGCGCCGATGGCTCGCTGGTCAAGTTCGACGAAAATGCGGCGGTTTTGCTGAACAACAAGCTCGAGCCGATCGGCACGCGCATCTTCGGGCCGGTGACGCGGGAGTTGCGTACCGAGCGCTTCATGAAGATCGTCTCGCTGGCGCCCGAAGTTCTCTGAGGATTGCCATGAACAAGATTCGCAAAGGCGACAACGTTGTTGTCATTGCTGGCAAGGATAAGGGCAAGCGCGGTGTGGTAGTTGCCCGCGTCGATGAGCAGCGAGTGCTCGTCGAGGGGGTCAATCGCGTCAAGAAGCACGCGAAGCCCAATCCCATGAAGGGCCAGCAGGGGGGTATCGTCGAGAAAGAGATGCCCATTCAGGTTTCCAATGTTGCGCTGTTCAATCCGGCCACTCAAAAGGCCGATCGCGTCGGGATCAAGATTCTCGACGACGGTCGCAAGGTCCGGGTGTACAAGTCGAACAGCGAAGTTGTGGACGCGTAAGGACAATCATGGCGCGCTTGCAGGAATACTACAAAAACACAGTGATGGCCGATCTGAAGAGCAAGTTCGGCTACGGTTCGATCATGGAAGTGCCGCGTATCACCAAGATCACCCTGAACATGGGGGTCGGCGAGGCGGTGGCTGACAAAAAGGTGCTGGAGCATGCGGTCGCTGATCTGACCAAGATCGCCGGCCAGAAGCCTGTCGTAACCAAGGCACGCAAGGCAATTGCCGGCTTCAAGATCCGCGAGGGTTATCCGATCGGTTGCATGGTGACATTGCGCGGCGAGCGCATGTACGAATTTCTCGATCGCCTGGTGACGGTTGCGATGCCGCGTATCCGCGATTTTCGCGGGGTTTCCGGCAAGGGCTTCGATGGTCGCGGCAACTATAACGTCGGCGTCAGGGAGCAGATCATTTTTCCCGAGATCGAGTACGACAAGATCGACGCATTGCGCGGGATGAACATCAGCATCACGACAACCGCCAAGACCGACGCTGAAGCCAAGGCGCTTCTCGCGGCATTCAAATTCCCTTTCAAGAACTGAGGGACACATGGCCAAGAAATCTATGATCAATCGCGAACTGAAGCGTGTGCGCACGGCAGCCAAGTATGCCGCCAAGCGTGCCGAGTTGGCCGCGATCTACAACAACGTCAATCTGCCGGCTGAAGAGCGCATGGCGGCACGTTTGAAGTTTCAGCAGTTGCCGCGCAATTCCTCGCCTTCGCGCCAGCGTAATCGCTGCGAAGTCACGGGGCGTCCGCGTGGCGTTTTCCGCAAGTTCGGTCTGTGTCGTAACAAGCTGCGCGATGTCGTGATGCGCGGTGAAGTTCCGGGCGTGACCAAGGCCAGCTGGTAAAAGGAGAGATCACCATGAGTATGACCGATCCTATCGCCGATATGCTGACCCGCATCCGCAATGCACAGGCAGCGCAAAAAAACGCTGTCGTCATGCCTTCGTCCAGGCTGAAGGTGGCGATTGCGAATGTGCTGAAGGATGAGGGCTATATCGATGAATTCGCCGTTCGCGAAAATGACGGAAAGCCCTTGCTCGACATCGCGCTGAAGTATTACGCCGGACGTGCCGTGATCGAACGCATCGAGCGCGTGTCCAAGCCCGGCCTGCGAGTCTATCGCGGCAGGGATGATCTGCCGCAAGTCATGAACGGCCTGGGGGTGGCGATCGTTTCGACGCCGAAGGGCGTGATGACGGATCGCAAGGCGCGCGCCGCGAATGTCGGTGGCGAAGTCCTCTGCATCGTTGCTTAAGGGGATCAGAATGTCACGTATTGCAAAATATCCCGTCGATGTGCCAAAGGGTGTCGAGGTGACGCTGGGCGCTTCGGAAATCAGTGTCAAGGGGCCTTTGGGGTCATTGACGCAGTTCATGCTGCCGGCCGTTACCATCGAGCGCGATGGCGACAGGCTGCTGTGCAAGGCGGTTGCCGGTCAACCGAATGCCGGTGCAATGTCAGGCACGATGCGCGCGTTGCTGAACAACATGGTTACCGGCGTGACCAAGGGTTTCGAGAAGAAACTGACGCTGGTCGGCGTCGGTTTCCGCGCCCAGGCGCAGGGCGACAAGCTCAACCTTTCACTGGGTTTTTCGCATCCGGTCGTTCATGACATGCCCAAGGGCGTGAAGTGCGAGACCCCGACGCAGACCGAGATTCTCATCAAGGGTATCGATCGCCAGCAGGTTGGCCAGGTGGCTGCGGAGATCCGCGCCTACCGTGAGCCGGAGCCTTACAAGGGCAAGGGTGTTCGCTATGCCGATGAGCATGTGGCCATCAAGGAAACCAAGAAGAAATAAGGGCGGACAATCATGGACAAGAAATCGACGCGTTTGCGCAGAGCCCGCAGGACTCGCGCCAGGATTGCCGAACTGAAGGCTGTTCGCCTGAGCGTGCACCGTACCAACCTGCATATTTATGCGCAGGTTTTCTCCAGTTGCGGTACTCGCGTACTCGCGGCAGCCTCGACGGTGGAAGCCGAGGTTCGCGGCAAGGTTCCCAATGGCGGCACCATCAAGGCCGCCGAGCTCGTCGGCAAGCTGATTGCCGAGCGAGCCAAGGCCCAGGGGATCGAAAGCGTGTCTTTCGATCGCGCTGGTTTCCATTACCACGGCCGTGTCAAGGCGCTGGCAGATGCAGCGCGTGAAGGTGGCCTGAAGTTCTGATGTGGCGACAGCTTACATCCAGATGCTAATGAGCGAGACATACAATGGCTAAACCGCAAACCAGAAAGCAGCAACAGGCGCCGGAGAAGATTGACGACGGCATGCGCGAGAAGATGGTCGCCATCAACCGCGTGACCAAGGTCGTGAAGGGTGGCCGCATTCTCGGCTTCGCTGCACTCACCGTGGTCGGCGACGGCGATGGCGGCGTTGGCATGGGCAAGGGCAAGTCGCGTGAAGTGCCCGTTGCCGTACAGAAAGCGATGGAGGAAGCCCGCCGCAAGTTGTCGCGCGTCAGCCTCAAGGATGGCACGCTGCAGCACACCGTCATCGGGCGCCACGGTGCCTGCCGGGTGCTGATGCAGCCGGCCGGTGCAGGTACCGGCATCATTGCCGGCGGTCCGATGCGTGCGGTATTCGAGGTCGCCGGCGTCACCGATGTCGTCGCCAAGATCTACGGTTCCGCTAATCCGTACAACGTCGTGCGTGCCACCATCAATGGTCTGCAGTCGATGAATACGCCTGCCGAGATTGCCGCCAAGCGCGGCAAGAGCGTGCAGGACATCATGGGGTAAGCAACATGGCTGAGAAGAAAATCAAGGTGACACTCGTCAAGAGCCTGATCGGCACCAAGGCCGATCATCGTGCCACCGTGCGTGGCCTGGGCCTGCGCCGCCTCAACAGCAGCGCCGTGCTGGAAGATACGCCGTGCGTGCGCGGCATGATCAACAAAGTCGCCTATCTGGTGAAGTGCGAGGGTTAAGGCAATGCGACTGAATACCATCAAACCGGCTGAGGGTTCGACCCACGCCAAGCGCCGCGTCGGTCGCGGCATCGGTAGCGGTCTGGGCAAGACGGCCGGCCGTGGCCACAAGGGTCAGAAATCGCGTGCCGGCGGCTTCCACAAGGTGGGTTTTGAAGGCGGCCAGATGCCGCTGCAACGTCGTCTGCCGAAACGGGGTTTCGTTTCGCTGACCCGTGACCGCAATGTCGAAGTGCGCCTGTCTGAACTGGAAAAGCTGCCGTTGACGGAAATCGACCTGCTGGCGCTGAAGCAGGCCGGCGTCGTCGCCGCCGACGCCTTGTCTGCCAAGGTGATTCTTTCCGGCAAGCTGACCCGCAAGATTGCGCTGAACGGCATTGGTGTCACGAAGGGCGCCAAGGCTGCGATCGAGGCCGCGGGCGGCAGCATTGCCGGCGCCTGAATATTGACCATCGCATCTGTCGAGAACTCCCTTGGCCACTTCAGCTTCCGCCGCCGTAGGCAAATCCATAGGTAATACCGGCAAGTTCGGTGATCTGTGGCGGCGCCTGTGGTTCCTGTTGGGTGCCATCGTGGTTTATCGCATTGGCGCCCACATTCCCGTTCCGGGTATCGATCCGGTGGCACTGGCACAGCTTTTCGAGGGCCAGAAGGGCGGCATACTCGGGGTATTCAACCTGTTTTCCGGTGGGGCGCTGTCCCGCTTCACGATCTTTGCGCTGGGGATCATGCCCTACATCTCGGCGTCGATCATCATGCAGTTGGTATCGATCGCCTCTCCTCAACTGGAAGCGCTGAAGAAAGAAGGCGAAGCCGGACGGCGCAAGATTACCCAGTACACACGATATGGCACGGTTGCTCTCGCGCTGTTCCAGGGGATCGGCATTGCCATCGCGCTTGAGTCGCAGCAGGGACTGGTGCTGGATCCTGGCTTCACTTTCCGTCTGACGGCGGTGACGACGCTGCTGACCGGCACGATGTTCCTGATGTGGCTGGGTGAGCAGATCACCGAGCGTGGCTTGGGCAACGGCATTTCCATCATCATTTTCGCTGGTATCGTTGCCGGTTTGCCGAATGCGCTGGCTGGCTTGTTCTCGCTGGTCAGTACCGGCAGCATGCATCCCATCACCGCCCTGTTCATCTTCTCCCTGGTGATTCTCGTCACGGGCTTCGTGGTCTTCGTCGAACGTGGGCAGCGCAAGATACTGGTGAACTACGCGAAGCGCCAGGTGGGCAACAAGATCTACGGCGGGCAGAGTTCGCACCTGCCGCTCAAGCTCAACATGTCGGGTGTGATTCCGCCGATCTTTGCCTCCAGTATCATTCTTTTCCCGGCTACGGTGGCCGGCTGGTTTGGTTCCAGTGAAGGCATGAGCTGGCTCAAGGACATCGCGGCAACGCTCTCGCCCGGGCAGCCGCCGTATGTGATCCTGTATGCGGTTGCAATCGTATTTTTCTGCTTCTTCTATACGGCGCTGGTCTTCAATTCCAAGGAGACGGCGGACAATCTGAAGAAGAGCGGCGCTTTCGTTCCGGGTATCCGTCCGGGCGAACAGACATCGCGTTACATAGAGAAGATCCTCATGCGTCTGACGCTGGCCGGTGCCATTTATGTGACCCTGGTCTGCCTGTTGCCGGAATTCCTGATTCTCAAGTGGAATGTTCCCTTCTACTTTGGCGGCACTTCCCTGCTGATCATCGTGGTCGTCACGATGGATTTCATGTCGCAGGTTCAGGCATACATCATGTCGCACCAGTATGAGAGCCTGCTGAAGAAAGCCAATTTCAAGGGCGCCGGTTTTTCGGCAAGGTAAGTGCAATGTCGAAGGAAGACATGATCGAAATGCAGGGTGAGGTGCAGGAGAACCTTCCCAATGCGACATTCAGAGTCAAACTCGAGAACGGCCACATCGTGCTCGGGCATATTTCCGGAAAGATGCGTATGCACTACATCCGCATCCTGCCCGGTGACAAGGTAACGGTGCAGTTGACGCCTTACGACCTGACCAAGGGCCGCATCGTCTTCCGTGCCAAGTGATTCACATTCATCGATAGATATCGATATCGTTCGGAGTAAGCGTCATGAAAGTAATGGCTTCGGTCAAATGCATCTGCCGCAATTGCAAGATCATCCGCCGCAATCGTGTCGTACGCGTCATCTGCAAGGATCCGCGTCACAAGCAGCGCCAGGGTTGATGCTTGAAGTTGCAGGGTAGTTCGTTTATAATTTTCCGTTTCCTCATTTTGAGGGACATAAATTTTAGGGTGAGCCTATGGCCCGTATCGCAGGGATAAACATTCCAAATCATCAGCATACCGTAGTCGCTCTGACGGCGATCTATGGTATCGGCAATACCCGCGCCAGGAAGATCTGCGATGTCGCGAATATCGCGCCATCGACCAAGGTCAAGGATCTGAGCGACGCAGAAATGGAGCGTCTGCGCGAGGAGGTTGGCAAGTTTGCCGTTGAGGGCGATCTGCGCCGTGAAGTCACGATGAGCGTCAAGCGTCTGATGGACCTTGGCTGTTATCGCGGCCTGCGCCACCGGCGCGGTCTGCCCGTGCGTGGCCAGCGTACCCGTACCAATGCCCGCACTCGCAAGGGACCGCGCAAGGCGATTGCCGGCGCCAAGAAGTAATCTAGGAAACTGACATGGCAAAGACCGCAACCAAGGTTCGCAAGAAAATCAAGAAGAACGTTGCCGAGGGCATCGCTCACGTCCACGCGTCCTTCAACAATACCATCATCACCATCACCGACCGCCAGGGCAACGCGCTGTCGTGGGCGACTTCCGGCGGTGCCGGTTTCAAGGGCTCGCGCAAGAGTACCCCGTTCGCTGCCCAGGTGGCCGCCGAAGCGGCTGGCAAGGTTGCCCAGGAATGCGGTATCAAGAATCTGGAAGTCCGCATCAAGGGTCCCGGCCCGGGCCGCGAGTCGGCGGTTCGCGCCCTGAACGCGCTGGGCATCAAGATTTCCAGCATTACCGACATCACCCCGATCCCCCACAATGGTTGCCGGCCGCCGAAGCGCCGCCGCATCTGAGTCGCCGGCTTTGCCGACGATGAATCGCAAGAATCCAAGGAGTCAATAGTGGCCCGCAATCTTGATCCAAAGTGCCGCCAGTGCCGCCGCGAAGGCGAGAAACTGTTTCTGAAGGCCGAGAAATGCTTCACCGACAAATGCCCTGTCGAGCGCCGCGCCTATGCGCCCGGCCAGCACGGCCAGAAGTCGGGGCAGCGTCTTTCCGGCTACGGTACGCAACTGCGTGAAAAGCAGAAGGTACGCCGCATCTACGGCGTGCTCGAACGGCAATTCCGCAAGTCCTTTGCCGAAGCCAACAGGCGCAAGGGGCAGACTGGCGAAAACCTGCTCCAACTGCTCGAGGGTCGCCTGGATGCGGTTGCCTATCGCATGGGCTTTGGCGGTTCGCGCGCCGAGTCGCGCCAGGTCGTGCGCCACAATGGCGTTCTGGTGAATGGCCGCCGTGTCAATATTCCTTCATATACCCTGCGTCCTGGCGATGTCGTTCAACTGACGGATACGGCACGCGTTCAACTGCGCACCAAGGCGGCTCTGGAAGCGGCCGAGTCGCGCGGTTTCCCGGAATGGATCGAAATGGATGTCAAGACCGGCAAGGGTGTCTTCAAGGCTTACCCGCAGCGCAGTGAACTGCCGGCAAGCATTCACGAAGGTCTGATCGTCGAACTTTATTCGCGCTGATAGCGCTTCTCGATGAATGGCAGGGTGTGCAGTATTTCCGTACTTCGCCCCTGCATATTGGGATGCTCATAAAAAGGGATGCAGATGCAAACTAGCGCTCTTCTGAAACCGCGCCACATTGATGTACAAACGCTCTCTCCGGTGCATGCTCGTGTCGTCATGGAACCGTTCGAGCGTGGCTATGGCCACACGCTGGGCAATGCCCTGCGCCGTATCCTGCTCTCGTCGATGGACGGCTATGCGCCGACGGCAGCAAGCATCGAGGGCGTGCTGCACGAGTACTCCACACTGGATGGCGTGCGTGAGGATGTCGTGGATATCCTCCTCAATATCAAGGGCATCGTGCTCAAGCTGCACAACCGCAACGAAGCCACGCTGATGCTCTCCAAAAAGGGCGAGGGTGTGGTGACCGCGGCTGACATCGAGGTCTCTCATGATGTCGAAATCATCAATCCTGATCACGTGATTGCCCACGTCGCCCCCGGCGGCAAGCTGGAAATGCAGATCAAGGTTGAAAAGGGCCGTGGCTACGTGCCTGCGACCATGCGTCCGAGCGACAAGGAAACGCGCGGCATCGGCAACATCATGCTGGACGCTTCGTTCAGCCCGATCCGCCGGGTCAGCTATGCCGTCGAAGCGGCTCGTGTCGAACAACGTACCGACCTCGACAAGCTGGTCATGGACATCGAAACCAATGGTGCCATCGACCCCGAAGAGGCGATCCGTTATGCGGCTCGTGTGCTGGTGGATCAGCTTTCGATCTTTGCCGATCTCGAAGGCACTCCCGTGTCTGCCGAAACACCGAAGCAGACGGTGGTCGATCCCTTGCTGCTGCGTTCCGTCGACGATCTCGAATTGACGGTGCGTTCCGCCAATTGCCTGAAGGCCGAGAACATCTATTACATCGGCGACCTGATTCAGCGTACCGAGCCGGAACTGCTCAAGACGCCGAATCTGGGCCGCAAGTCGCTCAACGAAATCAAGGAAGTCCTTGCTTCGCGCGGCCTGGCTCTCGGCATGAAGCTCGAAAACTGGCCGCCACAAGGTCTCGGTCTCGAAAAGATTTCCTGACCGTTCTCAACCTCTCGATAACGATCAACCGGCTGCCAGCATCGTGCAGCAGCCGCACAAATACGAGGAAGTATCATGCGTCACGGTAACGGCTTGCGAAAGCTAAATCGCACTTCAGCGCATCGCCAGGCGATGCTCCGCAACATGACCAACTCGCTGTTGCGTCATGAAACCATTCAGACCACGCTGCCGAAGGCCAAGGAACTGCGCCGCGTCGTCGAGCCGATGATCACCTTGGGCAAGAAGCCGAGTCTGGCCAATCGCCGCCTGGCGTTCGACCGCCTGCGCGATCGTGAAATGGTCGTCAAGCTGTTCGACGAACTGGGTCCGCGTTTCGCCAATCGCAATGGCGGCTACCTGCGCATTCTGAAAACCGGTTTCCGCGTCGGCGATAACGCGCCGATGGCGTTGGTTCAGTTGCTCGATCAGCCGGAACAAGAGGGCGCGTCTGCTGCCGAATGAGCAGAAGCAGACAATAGGTTTCTTCAGGAAAGAAACAAGAAGGCCGGAGCAAGTCTCCGGCCTTCTTGTTGGTGCGCGCGGTGTCAAGTGTATGTGAGCGCTGAAGTTTGTCGAAGCGCGATGGGCCGCATCCATCAGGCGCGCTGCCGCAGCAGCAGATAAATGCCATACAGCGTCAGTGCGCTGAAGATCAGCAATGAATATTCAGCCAGCGACAGGCCGAACAGCTTCCACGCCGGGTCGGAACACAGGCCGCTGGCCTGAAACAGCAGCGGTGCCTGCTCGCCTGCCCAATCCACGAAGAGCTCCCACCAGGCCGCTTCGCCGCTGCATTGCACGTCGCTTGCGACGCGCTGGATGTAGGTTTGGTAGCCGGCAATCCAGGCGCCGGTGGCGCTGGTGAGGATCATCAGCAGGTTGGCGATGGCGCTGCCGGTTCGACTGCCGGCCAGCGCGATGCCGATGCCTGCCGCAATCATCAGGCCAAGCGAGGCCATGCGCTGCAGGATGCACAGGGGGCAGGCAGCAAGACCGAGCGCTTCGCCAAGATAAACCGCGCCGCCGAACAGGATGCAGCCGATGACGAAAACCGCGCAGTAAGGAAAGCGCGGCGTCTGGATCAGGCGTCGTAGCGTGGGCATGGGTACTGGCGTGGCGGCAAGATGAGGCAAGGGGAGGCAGTGATGAAGCGGCTTGCGCGGCAAGCCGTTGCAACATCGAGGGGCATCTTAGCAGAGGATCATGCCCGCGCCCACGGTATTGTTGCTGGCATCGTCGATGATGATGAAGGCGCCGGTTGCGCGGTTGTCCGCATAGCTGTCGATGCAGACCGGTTGCGCCACCTTGATGGTCAGGCGGGCCAGGTCGTTGGTGGCGAGCTGGCTCGCCGCGTTTTGCGCCAGCGTGTTGATGTCCAGACGATAGGCAATGCCGCCCAGCTTCATCATGGTCTCGCGCGTGGTGTGGCGCAGCAGATACGTGCGGTTCGGATCGAGCGGCGCTTCGCCCAGCCAGCAGACCATGGCCTCGAACTGTTTGACGACGCTTGGCGGCTGGCTGGATTTGACGATCATGTCGCCGCGCGAGACGTCGATTTCGTCTGCCAGCAGCAGGGTGACCGATTGCTCGGCGATGGCGCGTTGCAATACCTGATCGAGGAGGCGGATTTCCTTGACGCGCGTGGTCTGGCCACCCGGCAGGATCGTGATTTCATCGCCAACCGTGATCTCGCCGGACTCGACGCGGCCCATGTAGCCGCGGAAATCGTGAAACTCCCCGGTTTGCGGACGGCACACGTACTGCACGGGAAAGCGTAGACGTTCATCGCTTTCGCTGTGGGCTGCCGGCGCGGATTCCAGGATGTCGAACAGCGTCGGCCCCTGATACCAATCCATTTGCGTTCCGCGTTCGACGATCATGTCGCCATTCAGTGCCGAGATCGGGATGAAGCACGCATCCTGGATCCCCAGTTGCCCGGCAAAGGCCAGAAAATCCGCCTTGATTTCCTCGAAGCGCGCTGCGTCGTGATCGACCAGATCCATCTTGTTGATGGCGACGACGATGTGCGGGATGCCGAGCAAGTGAGCAATGTAGGCGTGGCGCCGCGTTTGCGTCAGCACGCCCTTGCGCGCATCGATCAGGATGATGGCCAGGTTGGCGGTGGAGGCTGCGGTCACCATGTTGCGTGTGTACTGTTCGTGGCCTGGCGCATCGGCCACGATGTATTTGCGCTTGCCAGTGGAGAAGTAGCGATAGGCCACATCGATGGTGATGCCCTGCTCGCGCTCGGCCTGCAGGCCATCGGTCAATAGCGACAGGTCGACGCTGGTCATGCCGCGCCGTTCGGAAGTTTTGGCGATGGTCGTGAGCGTGTCGGCGAGGATGGATTTGCTGTCGTGCAGCAGGCGGCCGATCAAGGTGCTCTTGCCGTCATCCACGCTGCCGCAGGTCAGGAAGCGCAGCAGGCCGTTGTCGATTTCCGGAAGCTGTTCGGGTGCGGACATCAGAAATACCCTTCCTTCTTGCGTTGCTCCATGGCGGCCTCCGAGGCCTGGTCGTCGAGGCGCGTTGCTCCTCGTTCGGTGATCGTCGTGGTCGCCGTTTCGGCAATGATTTTGTCTGTCGTGTCGGCATGCGATTCGACCGGCGCCGTGCAGGGAATATCGCCAACGGTGCGAAAGCGTACCGAAAGATGTTCGACGAGCTCGCCCTCCCTGGCCGGGGTCAGCGCCGTGACCGGCACCAGTTGATCGTTGCGGCGCACGATGGGGCGCGTGTGGGCGAAGTAGATCGAAGGCAATTCCAGTTCTTCGCGGGCGATGTATTGCCAGACATCCAGCTCGGTCCAGTTGGAGATCGGAAAGACGCGGATATTCTCGCCCTTGTGGCTGCGGGCGTTGTAGAGATTCCACAGTTCGGGGCGCTGGTTTTTGGGATCCCAGCCGCCGAATTCGTCGCGGAAGGAGAAGATGCGCTCCTTGGCGCGGGCCTTTTCTTCATCGCGGCGGGCGCCGCCGATGCAGGCGTTGAAGCCAAACTCGGCGATGGCTTCGAGCAGCGTCACCGACTGATGGCGGTTGCGGGATTCGTTCGGCGATTTCAACACCACGCTGCCGCGCGCCATGGAGTCTTCGACTGAACGCACGATCAGGCGCTCACCGAGTTCGGCCGCGCGGCGATCGCGGAATTCGATGACTTCGGGGTAGTTGTGGCCGGTGTCGATGTGCAGCAGCGGGAATGGAAAACGTCCGGGGCGGAAAGCCTTTTCGGCCAGGCGCAGCAGGCACACCGAGTCCTTGCCGCCGGAAAACAGCAGCGCCGGATGGCTGCACTGGCCGGCCACTTCGCGCAGGATGTGGATGGCTTCGGCTTCCAGCCAGTCGAGATGCGAGAGCGCAGGTTTGCTGAGTACGCTGGTCATGATATTCAAATCCTTGTGTATGGCATTCAGGCGCGCTTGACGTGCAGGCCGCATTCCTTGTTTTCCGGATCCTCCCACCACCAGCGGCCAGCCCGCACATCCTCGCCGACGCTGATGGCGCGGGTGCAAGGCGCGCAGCCGATGCTCGGATAATGCCTGTCGTGCAGGGCGTTGTAGGGCACGGCCTGGCTGCGGATGTAGGCCCAGATTTCCTTCTCGCTCCAGTCGGCGAGCGGGTTGAATTTTTCCAGTTTTTGGGCTTCATCGAACTGACGCAGCGGCAGGCTGTCCCGCGTTGCGGCCTGCTGGGCGCGCTGTCCGGTGATCCACGCGGTTTTGCCGGCCAGCGCGCGGCCGAGCGGTTCGACCTTGCGGATGTGGCAGCAGGCCTTGCGCAGTTCCACGGATTCGTAAAAGGCATTGATGCCGTGCGCGCGGGTCCAGGTTTCGATGAGGTCGTGTCGCGGGTAGTAGAGCTTCAGCTTGAGGCCGTAGCGTTTCTGCACTTCGGCCATCAAGTCGTAGGTTTCCGTCGGCAGGCGGCCGGTATCCAGCGAGAAGATTTCGATATCGAGCGTGTCGCGCAGGATCAGATCGGTCAGCACCATGTCCTCGGCGCCGAGGCTGCTGGCGAAGGCGACGGAATTGAAATCACGGACGATTTCGCCGAGCAGCGTCCGGGCTTCGGCTGTGCGGCGGGCAAGCGAGGTCTGCAATGCAGGATCGTTGAGATCGGGATGAATGTTCGGGTTCATGAGGCTTCAGGTGGCTTCAGGTGACAACGCGCCGGCGCAGATCCAGGCCGCTATCGGTGGAATATTGATAGGCGGCGTCGAAGTCCCCGAGGCTCTTCACTGCGGCTTCGATATCGTGGTCGGGACGAATGGCGAAGGCATCGAAGCCGACGCGGCGCTGGTAGAACAACTGGTCACGCTGCACGTCGCCAATCGCCCGCAGTTCGCCCCGGTAGCCATGGCGGTTGCGCAGCAGGTAGGCGGTCGAATAGCCGCGGCCATCGACGAATTTCGGAAAGTCGACGCCGATCACCGCGAAACGCTCGATATCGCCGGCAATCTCGGCGGGCTCATCGGTGGGCGAGAGCCAGATGCCGATCTGTTCCCCGGCTGCCTGGCGAGCCAGCAATTCCCCGCGGCGTGCCTGCCAGACGGGCATCGGCAACAGCAGCGGGCCGGCGGGAATGTCCAGTGTTTCGGCGGTTTCGCCTTCTGCCGGACGCAGGATCTGCCAATTGTCGTCGACGACCGCGCCATGCTTGATGATCCTAGCCATTTGCCACCTTCCTGTTCTGCGCGCCAGCCTGGGCGGCCTCGCCGTAGACGCGCGCCTTGAACGGCTCGATGCCGAGGCGATCGACGCTGTCGATGAAGCGCTCGCCTTCCAGGCGGTTTTCGACATAGACGTCGATGAGCTGTTCGATGACGCGCGGCACATCGACGGCAGCGAACGACGGGCCGAGGATGCTGCCCAGGCGCGTGTCATTGCCCTGGCGGCCGCCGATCGAGATCTGGTACCACTCCTCGCCTTTCTTGTCGACGCCGAGCACGCCGATGTTGCCGACATGGTGATGGCCGCAGGCATTCATGCAGCCGGAGATGTTCAGCGAAACCTCGCCGATGTCGTGCAGGTAATCGAGATCGCCCAGCCGTTCCTGCACCGCCAGGGCGATGGGCGTCGATTTGGCGTTGGCCAGCGCGCAAAGATCGCCGCCGGGGCAGCAGATGATGTCGGTGAGCAGGCCCACGGTCGGCGTGGCCAGCTTGTGGGCGCGCAGTTCCTGCCACAGGTCATGCAGCGCGTGCTTGGGAATGTCGGCGAGGATCACGTTCTGTTCATGCGAGACCCGCGCCTCGCCGAAGCTGTAGCGGTCGGCCAGATCGGCGACGAGCTCCATCTGCTCGGCAGAGATGTTGCCGGTGGGCTGGTCGTAGGATTTCAGCGAGACCGTGACGGCGGCATAGCCGGGTACCTTGTGGCCATGCACGTTGCGCTCCAGCCAGCGGGCGAAGGCCTTGTTCTGCTGGCGCTGCCGTTCGAGTTCCGGCGACTCGTCGGGCAGCGTCTCGTAGGGCGGCGGGACGAAGTGTCTGGCGATGCGTTCGACTTCGGCTTCGCTCAGCGTGGCCGGACCATCCTTGACATGCGCCCACTCCGCTTCCACCTGGCGGGCGAACTCTTCCGGCCCCAGCGCCTTGACGAGAATCTTGATGCGCGCCTTGAAGGAATTGTCGCGCCGGCCATAGCGGTTATAGACGCGCAGGATGGATTCCAGATAGGTGATCAGATGCTGCCAGGGCAGGAACTCACGGATCACGCTGCCGAGGATGGGTGTGCGCCCCAGGCCGCCGCCGACCAGCACGCGGAAGCCGGTGTTGCCCGCCGCATCCAGGCGCAGATCGAGGCCGATGTCATTCACCTGGATCACCGTGCGATCGGTGGCGGCGGCATTCACGGCAATCTTGAACTTGCGCGGCAGATAGGCGAATTCCGGATTGAAGGTGGACCACTGGCGGATCAGTTCGCACCAGGGGCGCGGATCGGCGATTTCGTCGTCCGCCACGCCGGCAAAATGATCCGTGGTGGTGTTGCGCACATCGTTGCCCGAGGTCTGGATCGCGTGCATCTGCACGGTCGCCAGTTCGGCCAGCACGGCCGGCGTCTGTTCCAGCGGAATCCAGTTGTACTGGCAGTTGTGGCGCGTGGTGAAATGCGCATAGCCGCGATCGTAGGTGCGGGCGATGTGGGCCAGCTTGCGCAATTGCCGGCTGCCGAGCATGCCGTAGGGCACGGCGATGCGGAACATCGGCGCGTGGCGCTGGATGTAGAGGCCATTCTGCAGGCGCAGCGGACGCAGATCGTCCATGCTCAGTTCGCCGGCGAAATGCCGCTGCATCTGGTCGGTGAACTGAGCGACGCGCTGGTCGATCATGGCTTGGTCGAAGGCATCGTATTGGTACATATGCGGATACTCCGGGATGGTGCTTGGGTGTATGTTCGTATTTACTGCGCGATCAGCTTGCCGCCGACGAGTACCAACATGCAGGCCAGGGTCGGGCGCAGGATTGTATCGGGAATGCGTGCCGCCAGATGGCTGCCCAGGTAGATGCCCGGCAGCGAGCCCACCAGCAATGCGCCCAGCAGCGACCAGTCGACGCTGCCATACCACCAGTGACCGAGGCCCGCGACCAGCGTGAGCGGCACGGCATGAACGATGTCGCTGCCCACGATACGCAGGGCAGACAGCTTGGGATACAGGAAGAACAGGGCCGTAACCCCCAGTGCGCCGGCGCCGACCGAGGAAATGGTGACCAGCGCGCCCAGCGCAAGCCCGGTGATGATCGTCAGGGTGGCCGTGCGACGCGGATTGGGTTCGGCCGGAAAGTGGGTCAGGGCAAAGGCCTGCAAATGGCGACGGAAAATCAGCGAGGCGGCGGTGAGCAGCAGGGCCACGCCCAGTGCGGCCGTAATCAGTTTGGTGGCGCCACCCAATCCGTCGGGGGCAAAGTGCGCGACCAGAGCCAGGGTCAGGATGGAGGCGGGTACGCTACCGGCCGCCAGCAGACCGACGATGCGCCAATCCACCGAGCCGCGTCGGGCGTGAACGATGCTGCCTCCCGACTTGGTGATGGCGGCATAGAGCAGGTCGGTGCCAACGGCGGTGGCCGGGTGGATGCCGAACAGCAGCACCAGCAACGGCGTCATCAGCGAGCCGCCGCCCACGCCCGTCAGACCGACGACGGCGCCGACGAAGAACCCGGCAAGGCTGTAGGAGAAGTCCATGATGAGGATGGGCGAGTGGGTACGGCGAAAGAGTAGCGCCGGAAACAGGGCAGAATGGCGAAGGGCTGCATCATATCGGCCACTGCTTAAAACTGTAAATACCTTATTTGCACAAATAAATAGCTTTGGGTTATAAATAACCCATGAACCTGCAACAGCTCCGCTACGCCCATGAAGTCGCCAAGCGTGGCCTCAATATCACCGAGGCCGCCGCAGCGCTGTATACCTCGCAGCCGGGCATCAGCAAGCAGATTCGTCTGCTGGAGGAGGAGCTGGGCGTCGATATTTTCGTGCGCCAGGGGCGGCGCCTGACCGACATCACCGCGCCGGGGCGGCAGATCCTCGACATCATCGAAGACGTACTCGGCGGCCTGGCTAATCTCAAGCAGGTGGGCGAGGAATACAGCCAGGCCGATAGCGGCACCCTGACCATCGCCACCACGCACACTCAGGCGCGCTATGCGCTGCCGCCGGTCATCCGGGCCTTCATGGCGCGCTATCCCGGCGTGCGTCTCGAATTGCACCAGGGCAATCCGACGCAGATCTGCGATTGGGTGATTGCCGGCAAGGCCGATTTGGCCATCGCCACCGAGGCCATTGCCGAACAGCACGAATTGGTGATGTTGCCCTGCCAGCAATGGAATCGTTGCGTCATCGCGCCGCCGGGGCATCCCATTCTCGAGGAACGGCCGCTGACCCTGGAGGCGATTGCCCGCTATCCGGTGGTGACCTACGACAGCGCATTTTCCGGCCGCAGCCAGATCAACAAGGCATTTGCTGCGCGCGATCTCAGTCCGAACGTGGTGCTGACCGCCATAGATGCCGATATCATCAAGACCTATGTCAGTCTCGGCCTGGGGATCGGCATCGTTGCCGCCATGGCCTATGACGCCAGCGCCGATACCGGCCTGCGCGCTGTCGATGCTTCCCATCTGTTCGAGTCGAGCATGACGCGCATCGGCATCCGGCGCAACGCCTGGCTGCGTGAATACGCCTATGTGTTCATCGAGCTGTTCGCCCCGCATCTGGCGCGTCCCCTGGTACAGGCGGCCTTGCAGGGCGACAGCAGGGTGGATCCGGGACTGTAGGCGCAAGTCGCAGGCGCGACTGCTGCTTCGTCAATCGTAGTTGTCGCTGCTCAGGGCTTGCTGCTGGCGGTCGAGGAATTCCTGCATGTTGTCGATGCCGCGGAATTGCAGGATGGTCGAGCGCACGGCGGCTTCGAGGAGCACGGCGAGGTTGCGGCCGGCCGCAACGGGAATGACGACCTTGCGTATCGGTATGCCGAGGATGGTTTCGGTCTGGGCGTCGAGCGGCAGACGGGTGGCCTCGGGAACGCCGGGCTGCAGTTTTTGCAAATGCACGATCAGCTTGAGTTTCATCTTGCGGCGACTGGCGGCTTCGCCAAAGATGGTGCGGATGTTCAGCAGGCCCAGGCCGCGCACTTCAAGAAAGTCGCGCAACAGCTCGGGACAGCGGCCTTCGAGCGAATCGGGCCCCAGGCGCGAGACTTCGACGACGTCGTCGGCGACCAGCCCGTGTCCGCGCGAGATCAGTTCCAGCCCCAGCTCGCTCTTGCCGACGCCGGATTCGCCGGTGATCAGCACGCCCATGCCGAGCACGTCCATGAACACGCCGTGCAGGGAGGCCGTTTCGGCGAGTTGGCGCGCCAGATAGAGGCGCAGCGAGTCGATGATCGTGGCAGCCGAAAGCGTGGTGGCGAACAGGGGGATGTTGCCGCGTTCGCACAAGTCACGCAGCATTTCCGGAATGTCGCAGCCGTCGGCGACGATCATGGCCGGCGGTCGGGCGGCAACGATCTCGACCATGTAATGATTGACCTTGTCCGCCTGGCGGCCGTGAGCCCAGCGGATTTCCGGGGTGCCGAGTACCTGGATGCGCCCCGGATGAATGAGGTTGAGATGGCCGACCAGATCGGCCGGCGAGACGTCCGGCTGCCTGACGCTGACGGCATCGTTCATGGATCCGCAGATCCATTCGAGATGCAGCCGCTCGCGATTCAGCTCAAACAGCTGGGCGACGATCAGCTGGGGCATCGGCCTGCCAGTTCAGAAAAAGATTGTGCACCGCCTGGGCATCGGCGGCAGCGGCCAACTGCTCGCGGGATTGGCGGTCGGAAAAAATCTGGGCCAGTTCGGAGAGCAATTGCAGATGGCGTTCGGTCGCGGCTTCGGGGACCAGCAGCACGAACAGCAGGGAGACCGGCTTGCCGTCCGGCGAGTCGAACTGCACCGGCGTGGCCAGGCGCAGGAAGCCGCCCAGCGCATCCTTGAGCCCCTTGATGCGGCCATGCGGGATGGCGATGCCCTGGCCCAGTCCGGTCGAGCCGAGCTTTTCGCGCGCGAACAGGGCGTCATACACCGTGCTGCGCGCGAGGCCGTGGCGGTTTTCGAACAATATTCCGGCCTGCTCGAAAACACGTTTCTTGCTGCCCGCTTCGAGGTCGAGCAGGATGTTTTCAGGCGGCAGGAGTCTGGCGATCTGGTTCATCGGTGACGAGAATGAGCCTTCGTCGGTCGAGGGATGCGAAGTATACCCCTGAATGACCGACGCGTTCTGGTTGTACCTGTCGGGTTGGCGAGTCGTTGGATCGACGACCGGATCAATCGACGATCTGGCGCTTCTGGCTTTCATGCGCGTGGTTGGAAATCTTTTCCTTGTGCTTGACGACCTGGCGATCGAGCTTGTCGACCAGCGTGTCGATGGCGGCATACAGATCGGCCTCGATACTGTCGGCGTGAATGTCCTTGCCCTTGAGGTGCATGGTGATTTCCGCCTTCTGCTGGAGCTTGTCGACGGAGAGGATGACGTTGACGCTGGTCACGTTGTCGAAATGGCGGATCACCCGTTCCAGCTTGGTTTTGACGTAGTCGTTGATGGCAGGGGTTACTTCGACGTTGCGGCCGGTGATATTGAGATTCATGGTGACTCCTTCCCTTGGCGGGTGACTGTGAATTGATGGAACGGGTGAGACAGGCAGGACATGAGGAGGTGCTGGGGTACTTTACAGGGACTTGCGCAGATTGACCGGCGGGATGTTGAGGCCCTCACGGTACTTGGCAATGGTCCGCCTGGCGACGACGATCCCCTGGCGACCGAGGATTTCGGTGATTTTGGCATCGGACAGCGGCTTGCGGCCATCTTCCTCGCTCACCAGTTGCTTGATGAGGGCGCGGATGGCGGTGGACGAGGCCGCGCCGCCGGCATCGGTGGCGACGTGGCTGCCGAAAAAATACTTGAGCTCGAAGATGCCGCGCGGCGTGGCCATGAATTTCTGCGTGGTCACGCGCGAGATGGTCGATTCATGCAGCCCCAGGGTATCGGCGATTTCCCGCAGCGTCAGCGGGCGCATGGCCACTTCGCCATGTTCGAGAAACTGCTGCTGGCGTTCGACGATGGCCTGCGAGACGCGCAGGATGGTGTCGAAGCGCTGTTTCACGTTCTTGATCAGCCATTTCGCTTCCTGCAACTGGCCGGACAGGCCGGCATGCGCAGTCCCGCTGCCGCGCTGCTGCTGCAGGATGTCGGCATACAGCCGGTTGATGCGCAGCAGCGGCATGGCGGCCTGGTTGAGGCTGACGAGCCAGTGGCCGCGCTGTTTGCGCACGACGACGTCGGGGAGGATGTAGCGCGTATCGAGTGGCGAATACTGTGCGCCGGGGCGAGGATTCAGGGAACGAATCAGGGCGTGGGCGGCGCGCAATTCGTCATCATTGCAGCGCAGGGCGCGCTTGAGCTTGGCGAAGTCGCGCGCGGCCAGCAGATCGAGGTGGCTGCGCACCAGCGTCAATGCCAGATTGCGCACGGGCGAGGGCGGCTGGTTTTCCAGTTGCAGCGCCAGACATTCCTGCGGGCTGCGGGCGCCGATACCGGGAGGATCGAGGCTCTGCAGGCGGCGCAGGGCGATATTGAGTTCCTCGAGCAGGGCTTCCCGGTCGCCATCTTCCGGTTTCGCCGCATCGCCGGGCAGACTGCCGAGCAGGACGTCGGCGAGTTCTTCCATCTCCTGTTCGAGATAACCGTCGTCATCGAGCGCCTCGACCAAAAAGCTGACCAGGCTGCGATCGTGCGCGTCGAGCTGCATCAGGCCCAGTTGGGCGCCCAGATGCTCGCGCAATGAAACCTCGGCGCTTTGCAGCTCGCTGTAATCCCCATCATCATCGTTGGCGTCGCGCGGCTGGCGGCTGCGCATCTCGCCGATCCAGTCGCTGTCATTGCCAGCGCCGTAGCCGTCGTCATAGGTATTGCCGGCGTCTGCCGCCCCATCGTTGGCATCGCTGGCATTGCCGGCGACGTTGGCAGGATCGGGGTTGGGGCAAGCCGCCGTATCGGCGGCTTGCGGCATGGTGAGCGCGTCCCTGGCCGGAACGAAGCTGCCTTCGTGCGGTTCGGCGAGTTCGAGCAGGGGATTGTCCTGCAGGAGCTGGTCGATTTCCTGATTCAACTCCTGCGTCGACAACTGCAATAGCCGGATCGACTGTTGCAATTGCGGGGTCAGCGCAAGATGTTGGGAAAGTCTGAGCTGGAGCGTCTGTTTCATGGTCAGGCGGTTGCTCGGCCTGGCGAAAATCACATGCGAAAGTTTTCGCCGAGGTAGATCTTGCGAACGCTCTCATTATAAATGATCTCGTCCGGCCTGCCCGAAGCCAGCACCTCGCCGGCATTGATGATGGTGGCGCGATCGCAGATGCCGAGCGTTTCACGCACATTGTGATCGGTGATGAGCACGCCGATGCCGCGCTCCTTGAGGAAACGGATGATTTTCTGGATGTCGATGACGGCAATCGGGTCGACCCCGGCAAAGGGTTCGTCGAGCAGGATGAAGCGCGGACTGCTGGCCAGGGCGCGGGCGATCTCGACGCGCCGGCGCTCGCCGCCGGACAGCGAGATCGACGGGTTGTTGCGCAGGTGGCTGATGTGCAATTCCTGCAGCAGGGCGTCGAGGCGATTTTCGATTTCATCCCTGCGCAACTTCTGCAATTCCAGCACGGCGCGGATGTTGTCGGCGACGTTGAGCTTGCGGAATACCGAGTTTTCCTGCGGCAGATAGGACAGGCCGAGCCGTGCGCGCCGGTGGATCGGCATGTGGGTGAGGTTGGCGCTGGCCTGTTTGCCATCCATGGCGCTGCCGTCGTCCGCGCTCTCCACGATGCGGATTTCGCCGCCATCCGCCGCCACCAGGCCGACGATCATGTAGAAGCAGGTGGTCTTGCCGGCGCCATTGGGGCCGAGCAGACCGATGACTTCGCCGCTGCCGACATCGAAGGAAACATCCTTGACGACACTGCGCGATTTGTATTGCTTGCGCAGGCCTTCCACCACCAGCCGGGTCATTCCTCTGTCTCCATGTCTTGCGCGTCTTGCGGCAGGTCGCTGGATTTCCCGAGTTCCCTGAGCAGCCTGCGGATGACGTCGACGGCGAAGCCGCGTCCTTGCAGGAACCGCGCCTGGCGTGCCCATTCGCGGGCATCGCGCGGCACGCTGTTGAATTTGCTGCGCCAGACGGCCGCAGCGCGTGTGCGTTCGTCCTCGATTTCTTCCTGCGCCAGGCTGGCGTCGATCAGCTCGGCATCGATACCGCGCATGCGCAGACTGTGGGCGAGCCGGCTCGCGCCGAAGCGGGCGGCATGGCCGCGCACGTAGGCCTGCGCTGCGCGCGTGTCGGAAAGCAGGCCTTGTCGTTCGAGCTGATCGAGCACCTTGTCGATATCCTCGGCGGTCGGCGGCGTTGGCGGTTGCGTCGTTGCCGTGTGGCCGGCCGGAGTTGCGCCTACGCCCATTCTTCCGGCTTTGGCCGCCAGTTTCCTTGCCAGTTCGGCGCGGCTGTGTTCACGCTGCGCCAGCAGTTTGATTGCCAGAGCCCGCAGTGTGACTTGCGGGCTCTGCGGCGGCGTCTTCATGACCGGCGATGCTATCGGCGCTCGTCTCCGGGCTTCATGTCTCGTCGGCCTTGGCCTTGGTCTTGCGTCCCTGGCCTTCGTCGGCGGCCGGTGCCAGCGCCGTTACCCCGACCGCCTCGCGCACGCGATTCTCGATTTCGCGGGCGATCTCGCCATGCTCCTTGAGATATTCGCGCGCATTGTCCTTGCCCTGGCCGATTTTCTCGCCCTTGTAGGAATACCAGGCGCCGGATTTTTCGACGATCTTGTGCTCGACGCCCAGGTCGATGATTTCACCAGCGCGCGAGATGCCTTCTCCGTACAGGATGTCGAAGTGAGCTTCGCGGAACGGAGGCGCAACCTTGTTCTTCACCACCTTGACGCGGGTTTCATTGCCGATCACCTCGTCACCCTTCTTGATTGCGCCGGTGCGGCGGATATCCAGACGCACCGAGGCATAGAACTTGAGGGCATTGCCGCCGGTGGTGGTCTCGGGGCTGCCGAACATGACGCCGATCTTCATGCGGATCTGGTTGATGAAGATCACCAGGGTATTGGTGCGCTTGATGTTGCCGGTCAGCTTCCTCAGCGCCTGGCTCATCAGGCGGGCCTGCAGGCCGGGGAGCTGGTCACCCATCTCGCCCTCGATTTCGGCGCGTGGCACCAGGGCGGCCACCGAGTCGATGACGACGATATCGACGCCGCCCGAGCGCACCAGCATGTCGGCGATTTCCAGCCCCTGCTCGCCGGTGTCGGGCTGGGAAATCAGCATGTCGCCGACATTCACGCCGAGCTTGCCGGCATAGACCGGATCGAGCGCGTTTTCGGCGTCGATGTAGGCGGCGGTGCCGCCGGCCTTCTGGATTTCGGCGACGACATGCAGACACAGGGTGGTCTTGCCGGAAGATTCCGGGCCGTAGATTTCCACCACCCGGCCGCGCGGCAGACCGCCGATGCCCAGTGCCAGGTCGAGGCCCAGCGAGCCGGTGGAGACGGTCTGCAGATCGTTCTCGATCTGTGATTCACCCATCTTCATGATCGAGCCCTTGCCGAACTGCTTTTCGATCTGGGCCAGGGCGGCCTGAAGCGCCTTGCTCTTGTTTTCGTCGATTGCCATTGTCATTTTCCTTCGTCAAAGTCTGTCTTGGATTATGGCACAGTTCCCCGGCTTTCCAGCCGCGTCAGCAGGCCGTTCAGGGCATGAATGGCCGCCTGCTGGCGCACCGCGCCGCGGTTGCCGGGGAAATGTCGCGTTTCTACGCTGATCGTGTCATCCGGCAGCCGCCAGGCGAAGCAGACGGTGCCTACCGGCTTGTCGATGGTGGCGCCCGCGGGGCCGGCAATGCCGCTGATGGCGATCGCCACCTGGGCATGGGCGCGGGCAATGGCGCCTGCCGCCATGGCACGCACGGTGGCCTCGCTGACTGCGCCCTGGCGTTCGAGAAGCGCTGCCGGGACGCCGAGCATTTCCTGCTTGGCGGCATTCGAATAGGTGACGAAGCCGCGCTCGAACCAGGCCGAACTGCCCGCCGTGGCCGTGACGGCTGCGGCCACCAGGCCGCCGGTACAGGATTCGGCGCAGGCGAGCCGCAGCTTGCGGGCGCTCAGGGCCGCGCCGACGGCCGCCGACAGTCGTTCGAGTTCGGTTTCCATGCTCAAGCTAGCGCCACCTTGGCCAGCAGGATGACTGCCAGCGTGTAAGCGGCGGCGACCACGTCGTCCATCATCACGCCGAAGCCGTTCTTCATGTGCCGGTCGAACCAGTTGGCCGGCGGCGGCTTGACGATGTCGAAGAAGCGGAACAGCAGGAAGGCGGCAAGTTGCCAGATGATGCCGGTCGGCGTCAGGAGCAGCACGCACCAGAACGGCACGATTTCATCCCAGACGATGGCGCCGTGGTCGGCCACGCCCAGCGCCTGGCCGGTGCGTTCGCAGGCCAGCACGCCATAGGCCAGGGCGAATGCGAGGCACAGGGCAAACGCGGTGGCGTCGGGCACGACCATGCGCAGCGCGGGATAGGTCAGCCAGGCGAACAAGGTGCCGACCGTGCCCGAGGCCCAGGGCGAAAGACCGCTGCCCAGGCCGCAGGCGATGAAATGGTGCGGCGAGCGGAACAGGAAGGGCCAGGGCGGGGGCGGATTTTTCTTGATCTTCATGTCTTTTTCTCTGCGGTGTCTGTGTCTGCGGTGGCGGGAGCGAAATGATCGTAGCCGCGCCGCGCCGGGCTCATCTCGCGGCCGTCGGCATCGAGCAGGTGGATCCGCCCGGCCGGGCCGGCGGCAACCGTGCCGATGCAGGTCAGCGGGATCTGCAACCGTGCGCCGAGCGCCAGGATGTCCTCATGGCGCGCCGCCGGGGCGGTGAAGGCCAGTTCGTAGTCGTCACCGCCGCCGAGCAGGCAGTCCGTTGCCAGTCGTGCATCGACGTCGTTGCCGCAGTACAGGACGGCAGCCGGCAGGCGGTCGAAATGCAGCGTGGCGGTTGCTTGCGAGCGTTCGAGGATGTGGCCGAGGTCGGCCAGCAGACCATCGGAAACGTCGATGGCCGCATGCGCCAACCCGTCCTGCGCCAGCGCGCGGCCGAGGGCGATGCGTGGCTGGGGCCGGTCGAGGGCGCGCAGGCAGGCGCTGCGCAGCGGTTCCATCAACCGACAGCGCGCCTGCCGTTGCGCCAGGCCCAGCGTGGCGAGGCCGAGCGTGCCGGAAATCCAGATCTCGTCGGCGGGCCGGGCGGCCGAGCGCAGCAGCGCCTGACCGGCGGGAATTTCGCCAAACAGGGTGACGTTGAAAGCCAGTGGGCCGCGCGTGGTGTCGCCGCCGATCAGGTCGACGGCGAACGTGTCGGCGCAGGCGAAAAAACCTTCGGCATAGGCGGCCAGCCAGGCTTCATCGGCGGCTTTGTCGGCCGGCAGGGCCAGGCTGAGCAAGGCCCAGCGCGGCAGCGCGCCCATGGCGGCGAGATCGGAAAGATTCACCGCCAGGGTCTTCCAGCCCAGATCCGCCGGATCGGCGTCGGGCAGGAAATGCGTGCCGGCGACCAGCATGTCGGTCGTCACCACGATTTCCATGCCGGGCGCGGGACGCACGATGGCGGCATCATCGCCGACGCCGAGCACGCTGTGCCGGGCAGGGCGTTTGAAATGGCGTTCGATCAGGGCAAATTCCGACGGCATGGGTTTTTGGAATCCAGGTGCCGGTAGAACGCGGGGCGCGCGAAGATCAGGGACAGGGAATCAAGGACGGGGCGCCTGCCGGGCTTCGTGCGGACGCAGTTCGGCGGCAAGCTTGTCGAGCACGCCGTTGACGAATTTGTGTCCGTCGGTGCCGCCGTAATCCTTGGCCAGATCGATGGCCTCGTTGAGGATGACGCGGTAGGGCGTTTCCGGGAAATGGCTGAACTCGCAGGCGGCCATCAGCAGGATGCCGCGCTCGATCGGCGAGACTTCAGGCCATGGCCGGTCGATGTGGGGCGCCAGTGCGGCTTGCAGACTGGCGGCATGGTCGAGCGTCTGGCCCAGCAGGGCGCGATACAGCGTCAGGTCGGCCTTGTCGAAATTGGTCACGCCCGCGGCGTGGCCTTCGATCGCGGCCTGATCCTGTCCGCCGACCAGGTGCTGGTACAGCCCCTGCAGGACGAACTCGCGGGCGCGGCGGCGCGGTTGCTTGGCGGCCATCTACTTCACCGCCCGCAGCAGATTGGCCATTTCGACGGCGGCCTGGGCGGCTTCGGCGCCCTTCACTGCCATGCGTGCCAGCGCCTGGTCGTCGTCCTCGGTGGTCAGCACCGCATTGGCGATGGGAATGCCGGTATTCAACTGGACATCGAGGATGCCGCGCGCCGATTCGTTGGAAACCACTTCGAAATGATAGGTCTCGCCACGGATCACGCAGCCGATGGCAACCAGCGCATGGTAGCGGCCGCTTTGCGCCATGGTCTGCAGCACCAGCGGCAGCTCCAGCGCGCCGGGCACGCTGGCGAGGGTGACGGCGGCAGCATCCACGCCCAGACGAATCAACTCATCCACGCAGGCTTTGCGCAGGCCGTCACCGATTTCCGGATTGAAGCGGCTGATGACGATGCCGACGCGCAGCCCGGCGCCGGTAAGATCGGGTTCGATTGCGGTGATTTGTTGCGAGAATGACATGGCCTGTCCCAATGAATTCTGAATCCGGTGCTCTGGTGCGTCTGTCCCGCGTGAATTCCCGCTTGCGCGGGAATGGCTGCGGGCTGTCTGGGTGCGTCAGCTGCGCGTGCCGTCCGGCGCCAGATAGCCGCAGACTTCGAGGCCGAAGCCGGTCATGCTGGGCATCTTGCGCGGGCTGGACATCAGGCGCATTTTGCCGACGCCCAGGTCGAGCAGGATCTGCGCGCCGATGCCGTAGATGCGTGGATCCCATTTGACTGCCGGGCGATCGGCCGGCGCTTCCGGGCGCAGCGCAGCGAGCAGTTCCTGGCCGCAGTCCTGGTCCTGGCGTCGGTGCAGCAGAACGATCACGCCGCTGCCCGCAGCGGCGATGGTTTGCAGCGACTGATCGATGCTGAAACCCGGACGCGGGCTTTTGCAGTCGAGAAAATCGAGTAGCGAGGCGGACTCCTGAACCCGTACCAGCGTTTCGCCGTCGCGGTGGATTTCACCGAAAGTCAGCGTCAGGTGCATATCGCCCGTGGTCTTGTCTTCAAAGGCCGCCAACTGGAAGCGGCCGTGGTGGTTGAGGACTTCCTTCTCGGCAACGCGCTCGACCAGTTTTTCGGTCTCGCTGCGATAGTGGATCAGGTCGGCGATGGTGCCGATCTTCAGTCCATGTTCCCTGGCGAATTCGATCAGATCGGGCAGCCGCGCCATGCTGCCGTCTTCCTTGAGGATTTCGCAGATCACGGCCGCCGGTTCGCACCCGGCGATGTGGGCCAGGTCGCAGCCGGCTTCGGTGTGGCCGGCGCGCACCAGCACGCCGCCGGGCTTGGCCGTGATGGGGAAGATATGGCCGGGCTGGACGATGTCGCTGGCCTTGGCGTTTCTGGCTACCGCTGCCTGCACGGTGCGCGCCCGATCATGGGCCGAGATGCCGGTGGTCACGCCTTCGGCGGCTTCGATGGAAACGGTGAAGGCAGTCGAGAACTGGCTGCGGTTGTCGCGCGCCATCGGGGCAAGGCCCAACTGCTGGCAGCGCGCCTCGGTCAGCGTCAGGCAGACCAGCCCACGGCCGAAACGGGCCATGAAATTGATGACTTCGGGCGTGACGTGCTCGGCGGCGATCACCAGATCGCCTTCGTTCTCGCGGTCTTCCTCGTCGACGAGGACCACCATCTTGCCGGCGCGGATGTCGGCGATAATCTCTTTGATCGGGCTGACGCTCATGGCGGTTCGGGTTGGCTGGTCAAATCGAGCGGGAAAAGTGGGGTATTGTAATCGTTTCAGGCAGGGCCGTCTGCCGGCAGCAGGCGGCAAGCCGTACTGCAACTGGAGGAGAGCGCGATGAATTTCGGTGCGGATGATGCCTACTACGCCGCCCTGGCGGGCTTGCTGTTGCTGGGCGTGTTTACGTTTTACGGCACGGTCAAGAACCTGAGTCCTTACGGCCGGCTGCGTGAAGGCGGCAGGGGCGCAACGGAGGCAACGGATGCGACGCTGCCTTCGCCGCTGGCCTGGCTGCTCTTCGAGAGCCCACAGTTGTTCGCTTTCGCCGCCACCTTCTGGCTGCTGGCCGACCATCACTCGGCCACGGCCCTGCTGCTGTTCGCCCTCTGGCAGTCGCACTACCTGTATCGCGGCTTCATCTATCCGCTGCGCCGCAACGACAAAGGCAAGCGCTTTCCGCTGCTGAACGTGATCTTCGGTTTTCTCTTCAACCTGATGAACGGCTACGCCAATGGCTACGCCGTCAGCCACGCCGAGCATCTGGCGAGCAACGACTGGCTGACCACGCCCTGGTTCCTCATCGGCCTGCTGGTTGCCGGGGTGGGCTGGTGGATCAATTTCGATGCCGACAACCGCCTCATTGCCCTGCGCAGCGACGGTTCAAGCGGCTACAAGATCCCGCAGGGCGGCGGCTTCCGCCATGTCTCCGCGGCCAATTACTTCGGTGAAATCCTGCTCTGGAGCGGCTGGGCGCTGATGAGCCTGACCTGGGCCGGGCTGGTCTTCGTGCTGTTCACCCTGGCCAACCTGGTGCCACGCGCACTGGCCAGCCATCGCTGGTATCGCGAGAAATTTCCGGATTATCCGCCCGAGCGCCGGGCGATCATTCCCTATCTGCTATAGGCGACAGAAGGGACCCGGCTTCAGGGTTCATGCGCCGGCAGTTTCCATGCGCTCGACGTAGCGGGCGATCAGGTCGATTTCCAGATTCACCCGGCTGCCCGGCTGGAGATGGCGCAAGGTGGTGACGGCGACGGTGTGCGGAATCAGGTTGATGGAAAAATCCGCGCCGCCGCCGTCAAGCGCGCCGACATCCGTCACGCTGTTGGTGGTCAGGCTGACGCCATTCACCGCAATCGAGCCTTTTCGCGCGATGTAGCGGGCCAGCGCCTGGGGCGCGCGGATCACCAGCAGATGAGACTCGCCGATGGCCTCGAAACGCTGTACCGTGCCCACGCCATCGACGTGGCCGCTGACCAGATGGCCGCCGAGGCGGTCGGCCAGGCGCAGGGCCTTTTCCAGGTTGACTTCGTTCAGGCCGTCCAGGCCGGTGGTGCAATCCAGCGTCTCGCGCGAGACATCGACCTTGTAGCTGCCCGCGCCTTTTTCGATCACCGTCAGGCAGACGCCGTCATGGGCGATGGAATCTCCCAGCGCGACATCCGACAGGTCCAGGCCGGGTGCCGCCACGGTCAGGCGCAGGCCGGCGGCCAGCGGTTCGCTGTGGGTGATTTTGCCGAGAGCGGCGACGATGCCTGTAAACATGGTGAAAGGCCGGACGTTGGGGACTAGGAATGAGGCGGCGAATTTTACAGGGCTTGCTCCAGCGTCTGGCGGAAGCCGGCCGGCGCGACGAAGCCGATGGTGCGCAGATCCGCCAGCTCTTTACCCTGGGCATCGAAGAAAATGATGCCCGGCGGGCCGAACAGTTCGAAGCGTTGCAGCAGCGCGCGGTCGTCCGCGCTGTCGGCGGTGACGTCCACGCGCAGCAGCAGCATCCGGTTCATCAGGGCAGCCACGCTGGGCTCGGCGAAAGTCTGGCGTTCCATCTGCTTGCAGGAAATGCACCAATCGGCATAGAAGTCGAGCAGCACCGGGCGGTCGAGATTCTCCAGGCGCGCTTCGAGTTCGGCGAGCGTACGGATGCGCTCGAAGCGCAGCTCGCCGGCGGGCGCGCCGAACGTACCACGCGCCTGCGCCGAGGCCGACGCGCTGCGCAGGAATTCCAGCGGCTGCAGCGGATCGCGGCTGCCGCCCAGCGCGCCGATCAGCAGTGCCGCGCCCATCAGCAACGAGATCACTCCCAGCCCCTTGCCGAAGCGTTGCCAGCCATGGGCATCGGCCGGCAAGGGATCGAGCGCGTGCAGGTAGATGGCCGGCAGGATCAGCAAGGCTGCCCAGCCCAGCATTTGCACGACGACCGGAATCAGCGGTGAAATCAGCCACAGCGCGACCGCCAGCAACAGCACGCCGAAGAAGCGATTCACCGCGTTCATCCACGGCCCCGGCCTGGGCAGCAGATGGCGGGTCGATGCGCCGATCAGCAGCAGCGGCAGGCCCATGCCGATACCCATGGCAAACAGGGCCAGGCCGCCGAGCGTGGCATCGCCCGTATGCGCGATATACAGCAGGGCGCCGGCCAGCGGGGCGGCGACGCAGGGACCGACGATGGCCGCCGAGATCGCCCCCATCCAGAACACCCCATGCAGACTGCCGCGCGGCTGGCGATTGGCCTCATCGCGGAAACGGCCTTGCAGAAAGCTGGGCATCTGCAGTTCATAGAGACCGAACATCGCCAGGGCCAACACCACGAAAATCAACGCGCCGGCGCCGAGGAACCAGGCGTTCTGCAGCGCGGCGGAAATCAGCGTGCCCGACAGCCCCGCCGCCACGCCGACGATGGCATACACCAGCGCCATCCCCAGCACATAGGCCAGCGACAGGCTGAAGGCGCGTCCCCGGCCAATGTGGTGGCCATGACCGACGATGATGCCGGAGAGGATGGGAATCATCGGGAACATGCAGGGCGTGAATGACAGCGCCAGTCCGGAGCCGAAGAAAAACAGCAGCGCGGCCCCCAGGCTGGCGTCCTTGAGCAGACGGGCGATGCGCGAACTTTCATCGGCGCGTTCAATGGAGGCAGGAGCGGAGGCTGCGCCGGCGCCGGCGCCGGTTGCCGGCGAGGTGGCGAGGTTGGCGTCCGGCGCCACGCTCATCTGCGGCTGTTCACGGGCGAACCAGTCGAGCGGGTTCAGGCTCGGCTTGCCGGCGGAACTGCTGCCTTCCACTGGCGCCGTTGTCGCGCCGGCGCCGGATAGCTGTACCACGGCCTGCTGCGCGAGCGGCGGATAGCAGACGCCCATGTCGGCACAGCCTTGCGAACGCACCTTCAGCGTGACGGCGGAGAGGTTGCCGGAGACTTCGAGCGGCAGGCGGATGGCGACTTCGCCGCGATAGATTTCCACCCGGCCGAAGTTGTCGTCATCGGTGAATTTCCCCGGCGGGAGTTGCGGCGTGCCGAGTTTGGCCTCTGCCGGTTCCACCTCGAAGCGGAACCTGTCGCGATACATGTAGTACTCATCGGCAATCTGCCAGCGCGCTTCCAGCGTATGCGCATCGAGCGCGCGCGCGGAAAACTGGAAGGCGCGCTCCGGCGCCAGCAGCGCCCCCACCGCGCTGGCGGAATTCGTCAGCCAGAAAAGCGCCAGCAACAGGGCGGGCAAAAGTCGGTTCAACATGATGGCGTGTCGGATGGTGTGGTTTCAGCAGCAACCCAGCTCAAGTAAGCCGGCAGGCCCGCAACCAATGGGACTGCCACGATTTCGGGAAGTTCATACGGATGGTTTGTCCGGATCGCCGCTTCCAGCGCCGCGTAGCGCGCCGTCGTCGTCTTGATCAGCAGCGGAATTTCGCTGGCTTCTTCGACCGCGCCTTGCCAATGATAGACCGAGCGGCAAGGCGCAAGCACATTGACGCAGGCGGCCAGCCGCTGTTCGACGAGCAGCGTGGCGAGCACCCGGGCGGCGGCCTCGTCCGGCAGATTGGTCAGCACGACCAGGGTGTCGCAGGTGGCGTCGAGGCTCATCGCGCGATTCTACCGCGGCCGTGGCGTGCCGGTTTTGGTGTTCGGATGCGGGCGCCAATCTCAGAACGGCTCCAGGCGCCATCGTATCGCCGAAACCGGGATGATTTCAGATGAGATCAGGCGGTTCGCTGCTTCGTTATCCAGGGATATGCAATCAACTTGGGCGGCTCCATGTGAAAATGGCAACCGGTCACGGCTGTACGACTGGGCTTGGGGTTTTTAACTGGTTGGCAAAAAACAATTTTTCCAAACGAGAGCAGAGTGCCTGTACTGCAGAAAATATCGACAGAGGACGTTAATGCGCCCTTGATAACCGTCATCGTTGCTGTTTATGACGGTGCGGCAACACTGCAGCGTTGCCTGGACAGTGTCGCGCTTCAGACGTATCCGCACAGGGAATTGATCATCGTGGACGGCGGTTCGCAAGACGGCACGGTTGATCTGCTCGGAAACAACGGAAAGAAAATCAAATGGTGGATTTCCGAACCTGACAAGGGTATCTATGACGCCTGGAACAAGGGTTTGGCTCAAGCAAAGGGCGAGTGGATTTGTTTTCTGGGCGCGGACGATTATTTCTGGGGAGCAGACGTCCTGGAGCGGATGGCAGGGAGGCTGTCTGCATTGCCTGCAGACGTCAATGTGGCCTACGGCCAGGTCATGTTGCTCGGTCTGGAAGGACAGTCGCTGTACGCTGTCGGAAAGCCTTGGCCAGAGATCCGTGAGCGTTTCCAGCAGGTCATGTGCATTCCTCACCCAGGGGCAATGCATCGACGCAGGTTGTTTGAGCGGCACGGCGTTTTTGATCCCTCATTTCACATCTCTGGCGATTACGAGTTGCTATTGCGTGAACTGGGTAGCGGTGGCGAGGCTGTTTTCCTTCCCGGCATCATTACCGCTGGCATGGCGCAAGATGGGGTTAGCAGTCATCCACAAAATTCCTGGATTTCGCTGAACGAAACGCGGCGGGCGCAGAAGATGCATGGCCTGCCTTTCGCGGGTTGGATATGGTTGATGGAGATGTCGCGCCTCTATATCCGCTATTCCATATGGAAATTGTTTGGCGAATATCGGGCACGCCGCCTGCTTGATCTTGGCCGCCGCCTCAGGGGTTTGCCGCCCTATTGGACGCGTACTTGAGATGAATGAAGGCTATGCGGGTGAATGAGCTGTCTTCATTGTTTTCCACTCCTTGAGTCTGCGACATGATAGGTGTCCGTGCGCGCGGTGAGTTGTTCTGGGTGGCTCTGGGCCAGGGTTGCACGCTGCTGCTGGGGGTGTTGACTCTGAAGTTGCTGACGGTACTGCTGGGGCCTGAAGAGTACGGCAGTTTTGTCTTGGCGCTGAGTATCGCCGTGATCTTCGTTTCAGTAGTGGAGGTGATTCTCCGGAGTTCTCAACGCTTTGAAGCAATCCTCCTGGAGGATAATGGTGGCATCTAAGGAAAGATGGCGCGCGGGTTGGATATCAGTTTGCATGTACCTGTTACGTCAGTGCCCCAATTTAAGCAACAGCGCAAAATGTTCCAGCGTCTGATTCAAGGATACGAAGACCAAAAGGCACGAATCCACCGACTGTCTCGAGAAGGGGGCTGGATTGTCGCCGGCCAGGCCGCAAGTGTGCTGGGGGCATTGGTTCTGGTGCGCATGCTCACCGCTTATCTTGATCCCGCTGAATATGGCCAGCTTGCTTTAGGTCTGACGATGGCAACCTTGGTCAATCAGGTCGTCATGGGCGGCCTCATTGCCGGTATCGGACGCTTCTATTCCATTGCGACGGAAAAAGGTGATCTCTGGGGTTACCTGCGTGCAGCGCGACGTATGCTTCTCGTTGCTACGGTCGTGGTGGTGGGGCTTGGTACCATTCTCATTGGCGCGTTAGCGGTAGCTAATATGCATCATTGGTTGTGGTTGGTGACTGCCATCTTGGTTTTATCTATTGTTTCCAGCTATAACAGCGCCTTGACCGGAGTTCAAAACGCTGCGCGCCAGCGGGCTATTGTTGCTCTGCATGGCGGCATGGACGCCTGGCTCAAGATTGGTTTGGTGGTTGGCGTCATGCTCTGGCTGGGTACAGATAGTGCCGCTGTCGCTGTAGGATATGCGCTGTCTGCATTTATAGTCACTGTGTCTCAATTTATCTTTTTCAAACGGCTCATTGCCAAACAAGGTGCATCAAATACTCATGCATCGAGTGAAAATTGGACAGGGCAGATGTGGTTGTTTTCCTGGCCTTTTTCTGTCTGGGGCATTTTTACTTGGGGCCAGCAAGCTTCCGAGCGCTGGGCACTGGAAAGATTTGCGTCCACTTCTGATGTTGGACAATATACAGTTGTTTTTCAGCTCGGATACATGCCTATAACAATACTGTTGGGTTTAATGATGATGCTTATCGGTCCAATCCTGTATCAGCGTTCGGGAGATACAAGCGATTTGATTCGGAATGCGTCTGTACAGAATATCGCATGGAAAGTCACAAAATTCAGCATTACTTTGACGATCTTTGGATTCCTGGCTGCATCGCTATGGCACAAGTGGATTTTCCATTGGCTGGTTGCCGAACCTTTTCGAGAAAGCTCTTTTTTGCTTCCCTGGGTCATGCTGGCCGGTGGGATTTTTTCTTCAGGCCAGATACTTGCTCTAAAAATGATGTCAGAACTCCGGCCCAAGTTATTACTGGTTGCCAAGGTTGCAACGGCAGTACTTGGTATTGTGGCTAATATCGTTGGGGCATGGTTGTATGGTACGGAAGGAGTGGTTGGTGCAAGTTTGTTTTTTTCAGTTAGCTACTTCTGCTGGGTAGCATTTTTAGCCAATCTGCCACCCCAGAAGCAGTTGGTATAGGGAGAAAATATGGTTGAGCTTCAATCATGGGTAAAGGATATCTTTGCCCATCCTGTAACAAAGCGGCCTGCGAGTCCTGAATTATTTCAGGGTGTTGGTGGTGTTATAGATGCAAGGGTGTTCTTGAAAAATACCCAGGGTTATAGCGTATGGGAAGAAGGACAGGTAGGGTATGAAGGGCTGATGAAGAAAGATAGAACCAGTGTGGAAGGCTATAAGGCAGAAATAGGCTATGATCAGCCTGTCTATCAGCACTATAGCCTGCAGGGCCGCATTCTCGATTGTGGCGGAGGAGCAGGTACTGTACGAGAATTTCTGTCTGATGATGTTGAGTTTATTTCAACTGACCCCTGGCTGCACGCACCCTTTGCCAGTAGTTCGGAGCGCAAAGCGGCATATTCCTGCTTAAATCAACCACTGAACTTCATAGCGGCTACCGCAGAATTCCAGCCTTTTCTGGCTGAGTCTTTTGATTGGGTGCATATGCGCTCAATGATTGACCATGTGCAAGTGCCAGACCTGGCCATACTTGAAGCGAAACGAGTGCTGAAGAAAGGTGGCTGTATTTTGATTGGCCTGTCTGTGGAAGGTGGCAAGAGTGGAGTGGTTACATTAAAGGAACACGCAAAGCACTGGGTTAAGGCTGGCTTGTCATCAATTGGAATTGATCGGTGGGAAGACCATCATGTGTGGCATCCCACTTATAAAGAGTTATTGAAATTGATAACAGATAATGGTTTTTTTGTTGAAGACACTTATTGGCAGCCTCACTGGAACGATACTGTCTGTTATATTTGTGCTCTAAAACCAGATAAATAATGGTAGGTTGGTTGCTGTAATAAATGAAGGTGGCTACATGGTTTTCATAAGGTTAATAGATTGATTTTTACGGGAGGTGAAATGGAGTCACACACTCCGGAAATTATTACTGAGGAGGCTTGAAATGGGCCTTGGGCAGAAGATAATTGAAGCTATCGAGGGTTTTCGCGACTCTCAGAGAAAAAAGCAGCCTGGTGTAGTTGGTCAGTTTTGGCGTGATGGAGGGAAGCAGCTTTTATATGATTTGCCTATTGTACCTGGAGGAATGGTAATAGATGCAGGCGGCTATAAGGGTGAGTGGTCTATAGGTATGGTCTCCCGCTATGGATGCAGAAGCTGGATATTTGAGCCTGCACCTGTATTTTTCCAATATTGCCAGGAGTATTTTGGAAAAAATGCCTTGGTTGAGGTTCATAAAGCAGCCCTTGGAGGAGAGAATAGAAAAGCAGCATTTAGCTTTTTTGATAATGGAACTTCCGAGTATGGAGCTGGTAATTCACAATGCTTTGAAGTGGATGTTATTGATGTTGCAAGGGTATTTGATGAGGCAGGTACGAGTATTGCATGCCTGAAACTAAATATTGAGGGAGGGGAATATGAAGTTCTGGAGAGGCTCCTTGAGACCAACCATATTTTGCTATGTGATAGTTTGTTGATTCAATTTCATCGACAGCCTGCTGGCTATAAGGAAAGCTACGAAAATATAGTTGCTGCACTCCAGAAAACCCATGTTCGAGTCTGGTGTTACGAGATGGTTTGGGAGAAGTGGATACGTAAGGATATCCAATAAGCCCTAGGAAGACACTGATTTATTCGGAATTCGTCATTGCGAGCGTAGCGATTGATCCTCGCTTGCCGGTTTCGCAAGGCACGAAGACCTCGGACATGGTCAAGGCGATACGGGACCGGTTGATCCCATCACAACATGCGTGGCGCACACTCTGCCCGTCGCGGTATCTGCACTTCCAGCGTTGCCGCCCGCCGCGACATGTGGGTGTGGTCCGGCTTGCTTCGACCGGTCGGAGGTGAAGGCGTCCAGTTCTCGACAATGCTCGCTTCGTCAAACCGGAGTTGTCAGGTTGCCTCGATTGGCCAGAGTACGGTCGTACTCCGCCCAGTTCTTCACTTGGTAGTGGCATTTCGGCTTCGTTGTGTCCTCGTCGGTCTTGATCTTCGCTGCCATCTGGCCTCCTCGTCTTCATCGAATCCCTGCCAGTCGGCAGGTTATGGCACTATATTGCGCCAATGCCGATCCTGAGGGTGGATTTCATGTGGATATTGGCTTGGATTGCGCAGCGGAACTGGTGGTTCAGGAAGGCTGTCTCGATTATGCGCTTGGGTGCGTTGTGTTCTGTGCCCTCATGAAGCGAACTGAACGGAGCGGATGGTGATGCGTCTGGATTGGATTTTTTATCGACTTGCCGACAAGCTCTTTGGACAAGCGGAAACCGAAGGGCGTCGTGCGTATTCGCAATGTGGCGAAGATCTGATTGTGCGCAACATATTTGACGCCCTGAAAATTCCTGCACCGAGTTATCTCGATATCGGTGCTCACCATCCTTACCGCTTGAGTAACACCTATCTGTTTTATTCGACCGGGTCGCATGGGGTGAATATCGAACCCGATCCTGAGTTGTATGAGCATTTCCACAAGGCGAGGCCGCGAGATACAAACCTGAATATTGGGATTGGCGAACGTTCCGACATGCTCAGGTTTTTTGTCATGAACCCAAGAGCGTTGAATACCTTCTCGCCGGATGAAGCAGAAAAGCTGGTGAAGGAAGGGTTCAGAATCGAACGGGAGCAGGAGATACAGGTGCTCCCGGTGAATTCAATTCTGGAGGAGTATTTTTGCGAGGCTGCACCGGATTTCGTGTCCATCGATGTCGAGGGACTCGATTTGCAGGTTTTGCAAGGCTTCGATTTCACGCGTTGGCGTCCCAAGGTTTTTTGCGTTGAGACCATTACTTACTCCAGCCAGCGGGCAGGGAAGAAAATCCCGGAGATTGCCGAGTTGCTTCATGGCAATGATTATTTTTCCTACGCGGATACCTGGATCAATACGCTGTTCGTCGACCGCCGGATCTGGTAGGACGCCTGATCATCCGGTATGAGAATCCTGTGCGTCTTTGGCCACCATAACTATGGTGATCCCCAACGCGGTGAAGGCTATGAATACTGCAACTTCCTGCCTGCCCTGCGTGCCTTGGGGCATGAGGTTGAGCATTTCGAATCCTTGGATCGTGACGCCTGGAGCGATTTCCCCGAATTGAATCGCAAGTTGCTGGAGAAGGTGGAATCCTTTCGCCCCGACGTGCTGTTTTGTGTGCCGATGCACTATGAGGTCTGGCTGGAAACACTTTCACTTGTTCGTGAAAGCGGCGTTTTTGTTGTGAATTGGGGAACCGATGATTCATGGAAGTATGCGCAGTTTTCGCGTTACATCGCCCCGGCGGTTGATCTGTGTGCGAGCACCTCTCACGAGGCTTTTGCCTCGGCGCGCCGGGAGGGACTGAATTCATTCTGGCTCACGCAATGGGCAGCCAGCGGGAGCCGTACCCTGGAGCCTTTGCCTGCCAGCAAGTGCCGTTATGACGTGAGTTTCGTCGGCTCGGCTTACGGCAATCGCCTGCAATGGGTCGAACGGCTGGCGCGTCGAGGCATTGCCGTGGAATGTTTCGGCCATGGCTGGGCCAACGGCCCGGTGGATGCCGAGCGTATCCCGCAGATTTATCGTGAGTCAGTCATCAGCCTCAATTTCGGGGATTCTGGCGTGCACTGGCGCGGTCTTCGGCCGTATCGCAGCCGGCAGATCAAGGCGCGCGTTTTTGAAGTGCCGGCGGCAGGCGGTTGTCTGCTGACCGAACGGGCGGATCATCTCGATGAATACTATCGCCGTGGTGAGGAAGTCCTGACTTTCGAGGGTGAGGATGATCTGGTCTGGCAGATTCAGGCCCTGCTGAACGATCCTCAGCGTCGTGATGCGCTGGCCTGGGCGGGTTATCGCAGGACACTGGCAGAGCATCTCTACGAAACGCGCTTCAATGATTTGCTATCCATTTTGCTGCAGCGGTCTCAAGGAGAGGGCGGTGCGAACAGGACGCACAGACCCATCGCCTGGCCCGAGTTTGAGCGTGCCGTTGCCTTGCATCGCCCGGCTCCGATGCTACGTGATTTTTTGGCCTGGCCTTTCCGCATGATCTGGGGCGAGCGACGCGGGCCACGCGCGGCGCGACGCTTGTTGTTCGAGCTGAGTTGGCGGTTGGCGGGGCGTCGTACCTATACCTCGTCCGGCTGGCCGGGCCGCTTGTTTTATCGCGAGAGCTGATGGATGAGTGAGCGTTTGTTTGGGCTCTCATTGTGAAGACGCCAGCCATTTCAGTTCTATTGCCTTGCCGCAATGGTTCGGCCACGTTGAGGCCGGCCTTGCGTTCCGTACTGGCTCAAACCTGCGGCGATTTCGAATTGCTTTTTCTGGATGACGGTTCGGAAGACGATTCCGTTGAAATCGCACGTTCGTTCCCGGATGGCCGCATTCGTGTTTTGAGTGACGGCATTGGAAAGGGGTTGCCCAGGCGGCTTAACGAAGGCGTTCAGTTGGCGCGGGGAAAATATATTGCCCGCATGGATGCGGATGACGTTTGTTTCCCGATGCGGTTTGAAAAACAGGTCGCGTTTCTGGAGTCGCATCCGGAGGTGGACTTGCTGGGGTGCCGCGCCGTGGTTTTTCGTGATTCCGGGAAAGCCATGGGGTTATTGCCTTTTGCGAAAGATCACGAGGCCTTGTGCGCCCGGCCATGGCGCAATATCTCCTTGCCTCACCCGAGCTGGATGGGGCGGCGCGAATGGTTCGAGGCACATCCTTACCGGCTGCCTGAAGTACGTCGTGCCGAAGATCAGGAATTGCTGTTGCGTGGGCATCTCGACAGTCGTTACGCCTGTCTCGAGGAAGTCTTGCTGGCCTATAGGCAAGGCCCTTTTCAGTTGAAACGAACGCTCGTGGCGCGGCGATCGTTGTTGGTGGCGCAACTGGATTGGTTTGTTGGCCAGAAAGCCTGGGGCAATGTCTTTCGTGCGCTGGCGCTTTCATCCGTCAAAGTCATGGTGGATGGTCTGGCGGCATTGCCGGGGGGCGAAGCGTTGTTCTTCCGGCGCATGGGGGAGCCGGTTCCCGAGGAGGTGTTTCATGTCTTCCGCCAATGTCTGGCGACCTGGGATGCGCCAGAGAAATGAGACTGTTTTTTCTCATCACTGAAGACTGGTTCTTCTGCTCCCATTTCCTGACGCGCGCGGTGGCCGCGCGTGAGGCCGGATATGAGGTGAGTGTCGTGGCGCGCGAACGGCAGCATGGTGCACGCATCCGCGCGGCGGGGTTGCGTCTGATTCCGCTGCCGTTCGACCGGCGCAGCCTGAATCCGCTGCGCGAGTTGCAGCAATTGTGGATGATCTGGCGTCTCTACCGGCGGGAGCGGCCGGATATCGTTCATCACATTGCCGTCAAGCCGATACTGTATGGCTCGCTGGCGGCGCGCCTGGCGGGAGTGCGCGGCGTCGTCAATGCGCCGGTGGGTATGGGTTACGTATTCAGTTCGCAGGATCGGGGCGCGCGGCTGTTGCGGCCGTTGCTGCGCCTGGGCTATCGGTTGCTGCTGAATCCCCCCGGCAGCCGTGTGATCTTCGAGAATCGCGACGATCTGGAGAGCTTCGTGGCCGAGGGCGCGGTCAGGCGCGAGGCCGCTGTATTGATTCGTGGCGCCGGGGTGGATGTCAGCCGCTTCCAGCCATCGGCCGGCGCGGTAGAGCAGAAAGATTTGCCTGTCGTGATACTGGTGGCGCGCATGCTGCGCGACAAGGGGGTGCTCGAATTTGTTGCTGCGGCACGGCAGTTGCATGCCTCCGGCGTGGCGGCGCGCTTCGTGCTGGTGGGTGATCCCGATCCGGAAAATCCGGCTTCGCTCGACGAGACCAGCCTGCGCGCCTGGCATGGCCATGAGGGCATCGAGTGGTGGGGCCGGCGCGAGGACATGCCGCAGGTGTTCGCTCAGGCCGACATCGTCTGCCTGCCGTCGTACCGCGAGGGTTTGCCCAAGGTGCTGCTGGAGGCTGCGGCCTGTGGGCGGGCGCTGGTGGCGACCGATGTGCCGGGCTGTCGCGAGATCGTGTTCCATGAGCAGAATGGCCTGCGGGTGCCGGCGCGCGATGCCGTCGCCCTGGCGGCGGCGATCCGGCGTTTGCTCGATGATGCCGCGCTGCGCGCACGGTTTGGCCGGGCCGGCCGGGCCATGGTCGAGGCGGCGTTTTCCGATGCGATTGTCGTTGAGCAGACGTTGGCGGTTTATCGCGAGATGTCGGCACGGCAATAGAATGCTGCCTTTCCGGTTTTTCTTGTTCGATCACATGATGTCTGCCGCCACAGCCAATCACAGCTGCGGATCGTCCAGCATCTCGCTTCTGGAGCGGTTCTGACCTTGCGTACCGTCATCGTTTCCGGCGCTTCCAGCCAGATTGGCCGCATGTTGCTGCCGCGTCTGGCGCAGGCCGGATTTCGCGTCATTGCCTTGAGCCGCAAGGGTGAGCCTGCCTGGCAGGAAGGTTGTGCGGGCGAGGTGAGCTGGCTCAGGGCGGATATCAGCGATCCGCAAAGCTTGCAGGGCTTGCCGGCGGCGGACGGGCTGATTCATCTGGCGCCGCTGGCGATCCTGTCCGATGCGCTGGCGGCTTTTGCGGCATCGGGCGTCCGGCGGCTGATTGCGTTCAGTTCGTCGAGCAAGTTCAGCAAGGCGCAATCGCCGGTCGCTGCCGAGCGTGCGTTCGCGGCACGCCTGCAGGCGGCCGAGGATGCCGTCGCCGCGGCGTGTGGCCGGCATGCCATGCATTGGACGATCTTCCGGCCGACGCTGATCTATGGTTGCGGCATGGATCGCAATGTCGCCCTGATCCGCCGCATCATCCACGTGACGGGGTTTTTTCCGCTGCTCGGCGCGGGCAGCGGCTTGCGCCAGCCGGTGCATGCCGACGATCTGGCGGCGGCATGCGTGGCGGTGTTCGACAATCCGGCCGCTTTCGACAAATCCTACGAGCTCAGTGGCGGCGAGTGTCTCAGCTATCGCGCAATGGTCGAGCGGATCTTCGCCAGTCTGCATCTCAAGCCGCGCTTCGTCCGCATTCCCGTTGCCTTGTTCGGTGCGGCGCTGCGTCTGCTGGCGTTCATTCCGCGCTATCGCGATTTCAACGTCGCCATGGCGCAGCGCATGAATGAGGATCTGGTGTATGCGCACGATGACGCGACCCGCGATTTCGGGTATCAGCCACGCAAATTTCAGCCTTGATCGGGGCTTTGCCCGTGGTTTTGCCGCCCGACAAGGGAAAAGCCATGGCAGGAATGCTGGTTTTGGCGCATAATGCGCAGGTTTGCCGCAGCGCAGGCGACGGGATGCCATAAGCACCGTCATTGGGCACCGTCATCGGTACCGTCATCAGCCAGAACCCAGCGCAAGGCCGGCGCCGCAGGCAACGAGGAATTTCACCAACCACTCACGAGATGGAGCAGGCATGAGCACTTCGCTGATCAAGGTCCCCCAGGGCGGTAAGAAAATTGTGGCCGGGCAACCGATTCCCGACAACCCCATCATCCCGTTCATCGAAGGCGACGGCATCGGCATCGACATCACGCCGGTGATGAAGAAGGTCGTCGATTCCGCCGTGGCCAAGGCCTACGGCGGCAAGCGTCAGATCCACTGGATGGAAATCTACTGCGGCGAGAAGTCCACGCGCCTCTACGGCCCGGATGTCTGGCTGCCCGAGGAAACCCTGGCCGCGCTCAAGGAATACGTCATCTCCATCAAGGGCCCGCTGACCACGCCGGTGGGCGGCGGCATCCGTTCGCTCAACGTCGCCCTGCGCCAGGAGCTCGATCTTTACGTCTGTCTGCGCCCGGTGCGCTACTTCCAGGGCGTGCCCTCGCCGCTCAAGGATCCGTCGAAGACCGACATGGTGATCTTCCGCGAGAACACCGAAGACATCTATTGCGGCGTCGAATGGCAGGCCGAGACCGACGGTGCGCGCAAGGTGATCAAATTCCTGCTCGACGACATGGGCGTCAAGAAGATCCGCTTCCCGAACACTTCGGGCATCGGCATCAAGCCGGTTTCGCGCGAAGGCACCGAGCGGCTGGTGCGTCAGGCGATCGAGTACGCCATCGCCAACAAGCGCAAGTCGGTGACGATCGTGCACAAGGGCAACATCATGAAGTACACCGAAGGTGGCTTCCGTGACTGGGCCTATGCGCTGGCCAAGAAAGAGTTCGGCGGCGTCGAGATCGACGGCGGCCCGTGGCTCAAGCTGCCCAACGGCATCGTCGTCAAGGACGCCATCGCCGACGCCTTCCTGCAGCAGATCCTGCTGCGCCCGGCCGAGTACGACGTGATCGCCACGCTCAACCTCAACGGCGACTACATCTCCGACGCGCTGGCCGCGCAGGTCGGCGGCATCGGCATTGCGCCGGGCGCGAACCTGTCGGACAACGTCGGCATGTTCGAGGCCACCCACGGCACGGCGCCGAAGTACGCCGGCCAAGACAAGGTCAACCCGGGCTCGCTGATTCTCTCCGCCGAGATGATGCTGCGCCACATGGGCTGGACCGAGGCGGCCGATCTGATCATTTCGTCGATGGAAGCGGCGATCAAGGACAAGATCGTGACCTACGATTTCGCCCGTCTGATGGAAGGCGCCAAGGAAGTCTCCTGCTCCGCTTTCGGCGAGGCGATGGTTGCGCGCATGTGAGGCGGGGTAAAGCATGAGAGGCGTGAGGCGTCAGTAGCAGGGCATCGCTCACGCATCGTGACTTGACTGACTTGATTGATGACAAGGGCTCCCGCGGGAGCCCTTGTCATTCGTGCGCCAGATGCCGCAGGGTGCGGACAAAAAGATACAAGAAAAAACACAAACAAAAAGCCCGTCGGTACCTGAGGTACCGACGGGCCGAATCTGGTGTGACTTGGGCTTAAGCCTTCTGGATATTGGAAGCCTGCTTGCCTTTCGGGCCCTGCACGACTTCGAACGACACCTTTTCACCTTCCTTCAGCGATTTGAAGCCATTCATGTTGATGGCGGAGAAGTGAGCAAAGAGATCTTCGCTGCCGTCATCCGGAGTGATGAAGCCAAAACCTTTGGCGTCGTTGAACCACTTGACAGTACCTTGTGCCATGAAAAACTATTCCTTAAAAAAAACACAAAACCAGTCCGTCATGAAAACAGACCAGGGTATGTTTGTGCTCCAAGCTCGCAACAGCTGCAGAAATTGTCAGACGGTGATCCGTCCGAGAAGTCCTGAAGGGCTTCTTTCAACACTGCGGTGATCTTGCAAAAACAAACACGTTGGGCTTTTTACGCACTTTAAATCTGCTTGTCAACAAATTTCTATCAGGCAATTTGACGATTCATTTGGCGGTTTTTTCTCGCCTGCGGGCGGGCGATCTGCCTGGTTTTTGCGCCGGGAGCGGCTGAGCCACGCCGCATAGCCGGAAATAGATTTCCGTATAGCGTTGCGCCGGATCGTTCCAGCTCCAGTCGCGCGCCATGCCGTTGCGTTGCAGACGCTGCCAGTCGGCCGGCCGCTGCCAGGTGGCGACGGCATGCTGCAGCGCGGCGAACAGCGCTTCCGCCGTGGCGTGCTCGAAGACGAAGCCGTTGGCGCTGCCGTCGGCCAGCGTTGCCGGATTGCAGTCGATGACCGTATCCGCCAGTCCGCCGGTGCGCCGCACCACGGGTGGCGTGCCGTAGCGCAGGCTGTACATCTGGTTGAGGCCGCAAGGCTCGAAGCGCGAGGGCATCAGGAAAATGTCGGCGCCGGCTTCGATCTGGTGGGCGAGCGCTTCGTCATAGTCGATGCTTACGGCAAACTGGCCGGGATGCCGTTCCGCCATGGCGCGAAAAGCGGCTTCCAGCCTGTGTTCGCCGCTGCCGAGAACCACCAGTTGCGCCGGCAATGCGGCGATGGCTGCGGCCAGTGGCGGCAGCAGGTCGAGGCCTTTCTGTTCGGTCAGGCGGCTGACGACGCCGAGCAGGGGCAGGTCGCTGCGCTCGGCAAGACCCTGCCGCTGCTGCAAGGCGCGTTTGTTGTCGGCCTTGCCGTCCAGCGCGTCCATGGCGTAGGGCGTAGCCAGGTGGGGATCGCCGGCCGGGTTCCAGCAGGCGGTGTCGATGCCGTTGAGGATGCCCGAGAGTCGGGCGCTGCGCCAGCGCAGCAGGCCGTCGAGTCCCATGCCTGCTTCGGGCGTCTGGGTCTGGATTTCCCGCGCGTAGCAGGGGCTGACGGTGTTGATCCAGTCGGCATGCTGCAGGCCGCCCTTGAGGAAGGACAGGTAGCCATGATATTCGACGCCTTCCATGGCCCAGGCGCGCGAGGGCAGGCCCAGCGCGCCGAGCAGATGGGCGCCGAAGATCCCCTGAAAGGCCAGGTTATGGATGGTCAGCAGCGTGGCGGCACGGGGCCGGTCGTCATAGTGCAGATGGCTGGCCGCCAGAGCGGTTTGCCAGTCGTTGCAATGGATCACTTGCGGCTGCCAGGCGAGGGGACAGTCGGCGCTGCCGAGCAGGGCGGCAACGCGCGAGAGCAGGCCGAAGCGCAGGGCATTGTCCGGCCAGTCGTGGCCATCGCCGTTCAGGTAGGGATTGCCGGGGCGGTCGTAAAGAGACGGGCAGTCGAGCAGCAGCAGCGGCACGCCTGTGGGCGTATCTGCTGCAAACAGGCGGGCGGCCGGCAGTTCGCCGCCGAGGGAGGGCAGTTCGGCAATGACGGAGGCGCCGGTGAACGCCCGGCGCAAGCTCGGGTAGGCGGGAACCAGCAGACGCACGTCGAGGCCGGCCGCGCGCAGCGCCGGCGGCAGGGCCGCGGCGACGTCGCCCAGGCCGCCGGTCTTGACCCAGGGGGCGAGTTCGGAGGTGGCGAACAGTACCCGCAGGGCATCGTCGCTGGAGGCTTTGGTCGCCTTGGCGCGCGCCATTGCCTAAGGCTCCAGCACCCAGGCGATCAGGCCGGCGGTGGAGCTGTCGAGGTCGCTCGCCGTGTCGATGGCCTGCCGTCCTGCCGTCAGCGGCAGCAGGCGGGCGGCCAGTTGCTTGCCGTATTCGACGCCCCACTGGTCGAAGGAGTTGATGCCCCAGATGATGCCTTGCACGAACACCTTGTGCTCGTAGAGCGCGAGCAATTGGCCGAGGGTGTACGGTTCGAGGCGCGGCAGCAGCAGCGTGGTCGAGGGCTGATCGCCGGGGAAGGTCTTGAAGGGCGCGAGTTGTTCGCTGCGCTCGGCGGACAGTCCGGCGGCGCGCATTTCGGCCAGTGCCTCGTCGCGGGTTCGGCCGCGCATCAAGGCTTCGCTTTGCGCGAAACAGTTGGCGAGCAGGGCGGCATGATGGCCCGGCAGCACGAAGTCGGCCTGGCGGCAGGCGATGAAATCGCAGGGGATCAGGCGGCCGCCCTGGTGGAGTAACTGGTAGAAAGCGTGCTGGCCATTGGTGCCGGCTTCGCCCCAAAGGACGGGCGCGGTGTCGCAGCTTACCGGCGTGCCGTCGCGGCGCACCTGCTTGCCGTTGCTTTCCATTTCCAGTTGCTGCAGGTAGCGCGGCAGGTGTTCGAGCGATTGGCTGTAGGGCAGGATGGCGAGGCTGTCGGCGCCGAGAAAATTGGTGTTCCAGATGCCCAGCAAGGCCATGATGGCCGGCAGGTTGCGCTCGGCCGGCGCGGTGCAGAAGTGGCGATCCATGGCATGCGCGCCGGCCAGCAGGCGCATGAAGTTTTCGTGGCCGATGGACAGGGCCAGCGGCAGGCCGATGGCCGACCAGAGCGAGAAACGGCCACCCACCCAATCCCAGAATTCAAAGCTGTTGCGCGGGTCGATGCCGAATTCCGCGACGGCCGCCAGATTGGTCGAGACGGCGACGAAATGGCGTGCCACGGCGGCTTCGCCGAGCGCGGCCACCAGCCACTGCCGGGCCGAGCGTGCGTTGCTCATCGTCTCCTGGGTGGTGAAGGTCTTGCTGGCGATGATGAACAGCGTGGTGCCTGGATTCAGTTGCGCCATCGTGGTGGCGAGATGGGCGGCATCCAGATTGGAAACGAAATGCAGCCGCAGATGCGCCTGACGATGGGCAGCCAGCGCCTGGGTGGCCATCTTCGGGCCGAGGTCGGAGCCGCCGATGCCGATATTGACGATGTCGCGGATCGGTTCGCCAGTGGCGCCGCGCCAGTGCGCGCCATGAATTTCTGCGCAGAAGTCGCGCATGTGTTCCAGCACCCGGGCGACTTCGGCGCGCGGCTGCGGTTCGCGCAGGGCGAGGTGGAGCACGGCGCGTCCTTCGCTGCCGTTGATCGCCTCGCCGACGCGCATGCGCGCTATCCAGCCGGGGATGTCGACACTGCGCCAGAGGGCGCAGAGGGCGGCCATGACTTCGCGGCTGACATGCTGCTTCGAGTAGTCGAGCAGGAGCCCGTCGCATTCCAGCGAAAAGTCCGCGAATCGGGCAGGCTCGGCGGCAAAGCGCTCGCGCAAGGTCGGTCCCTCATCGAATTCCCTGCGGGCAAGGTCGGCCAGTTGCAGCCATTCCGGCGTGGTGACGATGCTGCTCATAGCCAGACCATCATGCCCATTTCGAAAGGATGGGTCAGCAGTTCGTGGAAGGGGAAAACGCGGAAGCGGTATTCGATCTTGCCGCACAGGTCCGGCGTCAGTTCGCGCGTGTACAAGTGTTCGCCGTTGTCGAGCGGGCCTGCGTGACGCAGCGTGTAATGCTTGCTCTTGGCTGGGTTGCGCTCGCCGGGACGGGCGAAAACCAGTTCGACGCTGACATCGTCCGGCGCCAGGCCGTTGAGCTGCACCGCCACTTCGACGCGCAGGGTGTCGCCAAACAGCACGTGCTGCTGCGGTGCGTCGATGCGCCGCAGGGCCACGCCCGGCCAGCATTGGCGCACGTGCGTCTTCCATTCGGCAACCTGGCGCGCGCCGCGGAAATCGTCGCGGGCATACTTGCGCCACTGGCCGGCCGCCGGCGCATAGAATTTGTCGACGTATTCCTCCAGCATGCGATGCACGTTGAAGCGCGGCATGATGCTGGCGATCGATTGCTTGGCCATGGCCACCCATTCGGGCGAATAGCCCAGCGAGGTATTACGGTAGTACATGGGAATGATCTTGTCCTGCAGCAGTTCGTGGAGCGTGCGGGCTTCTTCGGCGTCGCGCTGCTCCGCGGTGAGGCTTTCCGCGCCGGGCTTGATTTCCCAGCCGTTGTTTCCATCGTAGCCCTCGCCCCACCAGCCGTCGGCGACGGAGAGATTGATCGCGCCGTTCATCGCCGCCTTCATGCCCGAGGTACCGGAGGCTTCGAGCGGATACACCGGATTGTTGAGCCAGACGTCGACGCCGGCAACCAGGCGGCGCGACAGGTGCAGGTCGTAGCCTTCGAGCAGCAGGATATGGCCCTCGAACTCCGGCAGGCGCGAGAGCTCGGCAATCTGGCGGATCAGTTCCTGGCCCGGTTCGTCGGCCGGATGGGCCTTGCCGGCGAAGATGAAGAGTACCGGCCGTTCGCTGTTGGTGATGATTTCGCGCAGCAGGCCGGGATTGTTGAACAGCAGCGTGGCGCGCTTGTAGGTGGCGAAGCGGCGGGCGAAGCCGATGGTCAGCACGGTGGGGTTGTGCGGATCGGCGAGCTTCAGCATGCGGTCCAGGTGCGCTTCGGAAGCCTGGTTGCGCAGGTGCTGGGCGCGGACACGGTGGCGCACCAGATGCAGCAGGCGCGCCTTCAGGGACTGGCGGATGCTCCAGAAGATCTGATCGGGAATCCGGTGCACGCCCTGCCAGCAGTGCTGGTCGGTGAGCCGCTGCATCCAGCCCAGGCCGAGGTGGCGATCGAAGGTGCCGTGCCAGTCGGCGGCGAGGAAGGAAGCGGCATGCACGCCGTTGGTGATGTAATCGACCGGATTGTCCAGCGGCTCGATCTGCGGCCACATGCCGGCCAGGATGTGCGCCGAGACGCGGCCATGGATGCGCGAGACGCCATTGTGATAGCGCGAGCCGCGTATCGCCAGCGCCGTCATGTTGAAGTCCTGGCTGCCGTCCGTCTGGCCCAGCGCCAGCAGGCGCTCGCTGCCGATGCCGGTTTCCTCGCAGTAGGGGCTGAAGTACTGGCGCATCGTCTCCATGGAAAAGTGGTCGTGGCCGGCCGGCACGGGCGTGTGCGTGGTGAATACGGTATTGGCGGCAACGGCTTCCAGGGCGCAGCCGAAATCCAACGCTGCCAGCGCCGGTTGGCGTTGTCCGGTCAACTGGCGGATGCGTTCGAGAATCAGAAAGGCGGCATGGCCTTCGTTGATGTGCCAGACCGTCGGTTTGATCTTCAGCTCGTGCAGCACGCGCACGCCGCCCACGCCGAGCAGGATTTCCTGTTCGAGGCGGGTGGTGCGGTCGCCGCCGTAGAGGCGGTGGGTGATGTCGCGATCCGCCGCCGTGTTTTCCGCCAGGGCCGTGTCGAGCAGATACAGCGGCGTGTTGCCGGCGGTGGCCAGCCAGACCTTGGCCCATACGCGGCGCTCCGGCAGTTCGACGCTGATGCGCAATTCGCTGCCGTCTTCGCGCAAGACCGGCTTGATCGGCAGGTCGGCGAAATCGGTGTCGTGATAGCGCGGATGCTGGCGGCCGTCGCGGTCGATGGTCTGCTGGAAGTAGCCCTGGCGGTAGAGCAGGCCGACGGCGACGAAAGGCAGGCGCAGATCCGATGCGCCCTTGCAGTGATCGCCGGCAAGGATGCCCAGACCGCCGGAATAGATCGGCAGGCTTTCGTGAAAGCCGAATTCGGCGCAGAAGTAGGCAACCAGATCATCCTGCTGCAGCCGTTTCCTGCCATCGAGGCCGAAGAGCGCCGGCGCGCGGTGGTAGTTGTCGTATGCCGCCAGCACCTGGTTCATGGTGCCGATGAAAATCGGATCGGCGGCCGCTTCGTCGAGACGCCGTTGCGATACCCGTTTCAGAAAGGTTTTTGGACTGTGGTTGACCGCATGCCAGAGCGCCGGATGCATGCGGGCGAACAGCGCGCGGGTGGCGATGTCCCAGCTGTACCAGAGATCGCCGGCAAGTTCTTCGAGGCGCGCAAGCGCTGGCGGAATCTTGGGATTGACTTCGAGCTGAAAGGAATTGCCTGGCATGGTGGTCTCGGCAGTGTGGAAGCAGGGCGAGGTGAAAATCGGATCGGAAAATACGGGACGGTGCGGTAGAAACCAGCAGCGGCCCAGTTTAGGCGATGCTCACGGCCTCTGAAAGGTAAACGTCCTGGATTGCGTTGAGCAATGCGACACCTTCGGCCATCGGTTTCTGGAACGCCTTGCGTCCGGAGATCAGGCCCATGCCGCCGGCGCGCTTGTTGATCACGGCGGTGCGCACCGCCTGCGTCAGGTCGCCCGCGCCCTTCGACTCGCCGCCCGAGTTGATCATGCCGGCGCGTCCCATGTAGCAGTTGGCCACCTGGTAGCGCACCAGATCGATCGGGTGCGGCGTGGTCAGTTCGGAATACACCTTGGGACTGGTCTTGCTGAACTTGACGGCGTTGAAGCCGCCGTTGTTCTCGGCCATCTTCTGCTTGATGATGTCCGCCTCGATGGTCACGCCCAGATGGTTGGCCTGGCCGGTCAGGTCGGCGGCGGTGTGGTAGTCGACGCCGTCGACCTTGAAGGCGCCGTTGCGCAGATAGCACCAGAGCACCGTCGCCATGCCCAGCTCATGGGCGCGCTTGAAGGCTTGCGAGACTTCCCAGATCTGCCGGCGCGACTCGGCCGAGCCGAAGTAGATCGTCGCGCCGACGGCGGCCGCGCCCATGGCGAAGGCTTGCTCCACGTCGGCGAACATGCTCTGGTCGTAGGTGTTTGGGTAGGAGAGGAACTCGTTGTGGTTCAGCTTGACGATGAAGGGAATGCGATGCGCGTAGCGGCGGGCGACGCTGCCGAGCACGCCCAGCGTCGAGGCGACGCCATTGCAGCCGCCTTCGATGGCCAGCCTGACGATGTTCTCCGGATCGAAATAGGCCGGGTTGGGCGCGAACGAGGCGCCGCCGGAATGTTCGACGCCCTGGTCGACCGGCAGGATCGACAGGTAGCCGGTGCCGGCGAGGCGGCCGTGGTTGAACAGCGCGGCGAGATTGCGCAGTACCGCCGGCGAGCGGTCGCCGGCCTGCAGCACGCGGTCGATGAAGTCGGGGCCGGGCAGATGCAGGCGTTCCTTGGAGATGCCGTGGCAGACGTGGGAAAGCAGGCTTTCGGCTTCATCGCCGAGGAGGGTTTGGATGGCGGTCATGATGGTCTCCCGGTTCGAGTTGGAGTGATCGGAGTGGTAGTAGTAGTGGTGGAATGCTGGCAACGAGATCAGCGCGCGTCGTTCGGGACGGTGCCGGAGCCAGAGACGGACAGCGCCAGCCAGAGTTTCTGCTGGCCGGTGGGTGGAGGCTGCCAGCGCAGGGTCAGGCAGACGGATTGCATGATCTTTTCAAACCCCGCTTCGGATTGCGATACCGTGTGATGTGGCCTGGCATCCAGTTGCAAAGGATAGTCGGCGGTCAGACGCAGTGCGCCGCCCAGTTCGTCGTCTTCCAGCGTGAGTTCGTCCATCTCGCCGAGCTGCAGTGTTTCACCGAAGCCGCAAGGCGTGCTGCCATCCTGCAGCCGGTAGCGGCCGGAATAGCCGTCGCAACTGGGCATGGCCAGATCGAGCCGGATTTCCAGGGCGCAGGCCGTGTCCTCGACCGCCTGGGCGGCGCGGGTGAGGACGTATTCCACCGTCAGCAGATGCTCGGCCAGGCGGTAGTGTTTGTCGATGCGTGTACTGCACGTACCGGCGTGCTCGGCAGTGAAATGCAGTTCCCCCGCCGTGGCTGCAACCAGGCGGTAGTTCTGCAGCGCATGTGCCGCGCCATGGCCGTCGATCAGGCTGTCGACGCAGATGCCGCGCGGGCGGATGTCGGGCCGGGCATCCTCGGCGGTGAGGGGATGCTTGAAGGCGATGCGATCGTGCGCCGAGCGTGGCGCGGTGTCGGTTGCGCCATCGCTGCCATTGCCGCCGTCGGTGTGCTGCCGGAAATATTCCTCGATCCTGCGGTGATAGCCCTCGGCGTGGCGGCGCAGCGTGTCGGCAAAGTTGTGGCGTAGCGGATAACTGTCGAACTCGATCAGGCAGGCATCGCCGTCGGCGCGCGCGATGGCTTGCAGCTCGGCATTGGTGAGTCGCGGTTCGGCATGGCCGTCGAGATCGAGATCGGTTTGCTCGCCGGCAGGGCGCGGTCGCAGGTGGTCGAGCGCGGCCTCCAGCGCCAGCAGGTTGTTCCAGACCGCGCGGCGCAGGTGCGGCAGGTAGAGGCCGCCGAACAGGCCGTGCCAGTAGGCGTCGTTGGCCTGGGCACGGTGCAGGTGCTCCTGCAGCACTGCGCGTTGCGGCGCGTCGGCCGGCACGTCTGCCAGGCGCGTCGAGACGGCCAGCATGCGCTTGTGCATCCAGTTCGATTCCGGATAGCGGCTGATGAAGTTGCGCCAGATGCCGCCGCGCAGGAAGGGCTTGTGCCGCTCATAGCGGCCGGCCCGTTTTTCGGCATCCACCAGTTCGTTGAAGCTTGCCGCGGCATGCGGCGGCAGCGTCCATTCATTCATTTCGAAATAGGAGGCGGTCGGCAGATACACGATGCCGCGCGTCGCCGCTTGCGCGTGGTGGTCGGCAAAGGTGCTGGTGCGGATGTGCGGCGAGGCCAGCACGCCTTCGATGAATTGCTCCAGCCAACGTTGTTCATAGACCCATGCGTAGGTTTCCGGCCAGATGCCGAACTTCTCGATGTCGTCGAAGTAAATCGCCGCCTGCCGGCCCTGTTGCGCCAGGGTTTCGAGATGGGCGACGGCCTCGCCGGCGGGGGAGAAAGGCAGGCGGTAGCGCAGCGTTTCGGAAATCGGATAGAGATCCAGCCGCTGGCCGCCTTCCTCGGTGCTGTAGTAGCCGTCGAGTGCCGCCGCCGGCAGGCCGGTGCACAGAAAATTGTAATCATCCACGACGGCATAGCGGATGCCGGTGGCCGCCAATGCCGTGATCACGGAGGATTCCCAGACGCGTTCGGTGAGCCAGGCGCCTTGCGGGCGCCGGCCGTAGTGGCGCGCGATCTTGCCGGAAAGCGTGTCGAGCTGGCTGATGCGGTCGCGCTGCGGAATCGCCGCCAGCACCGGCTCGCAGTCGCCCGAGCCGAACCATTCGACCTGGCCGCGCGCCGTCATGCCGGCGAGCAAGGCCATGTCCGCGGGATGGCGCTCATGCAACTGGTCGAGCAGCCAGCCGGAGAAATGCACGTTGAAGCGGAATTCCGGATAGCGATCGAGCACGCGCAGGAACATGCCGTAGCAGCGCACGTGGGCATCGTCGATGACCGAGGCGAAATTGCCGACGGGCTGATGGGCATGGACACCGAAAAGCAGATCGATCATGGCAGCCCTTTCAGGAGGTGGCGGCATCCTGCGCCCGGCGCATGGCGCCGCTCGCACTGCGGGTATCGTCGCCGGCCGGGTCGGCGCTTTCATGCAGGCCGCGGGAAATCGGTTTCGCCAGTTGCGCGGGCGGCGGCAGTTGCAGCAACTGGTAGAGGTTGGAGAGGTTGCGGCGGAACAGTTGGTCGAAGACGGCAACCGTCGGGGCCGGGTTGTAGTCGCCGAACCACCAGAACCAGTCCGAGCTTTCGCAGATCGCCAACTGGGCGGTCGCCGCGGCGCACTGTTGCGCATCCAGGCGGCCGCTGGCCAGCACCAGGTCGTAGCTCTGCTTGGCGGCGCAAAGCAGATCCCAGGCGTGGTTCTTGTCGGCATCGCCGATCCAGGTCGATAGCGTGCCGAATACCCAACTGCCGGTCAGCAGGCGCGGCAGGGTGGCGACGGGCGCGTCCGCGCGATCGAGCAGGGCGCTGTAGGTGGTGGTGCGTATCCGCGCATGCGATTCGAGCAGGCCGTACAGATCCTCGAAGAAATAATAGGCGTTGTAGGGATAGTGTTCCCAGGCGTTTTCGCCATCCATGATGATGCTGACCACGGCCCGTTCGCCGGGCGGGGTCGCGGCAAGGATCCGCTCCAGGGTATCGACGAAATGCCGCGCGGCATCCTGGCCATGCCACTTCGCGTATTCGAAGCCGATCATGTCGGAGAGGCGCTCGTCGCGGAAAAACAGGGTCAGGCCGGGCGCGCCGCCAAGCTGCCAGGGATGGTAGGGCGCGCGTGCTGATTCCGGTTCCTGCTCCGCTCCCGGCTGCGCCAGACCGCTGGCGTGCAGCGAGGCGCGCAGCACGCCTTCGCCACTGGCGATCCAGCGGCAGCCATGCGCGGCGAGTTGTTCGACATAGGCGGGCGAGATCGCGCCTTCGGCGGGCCACATGCCGGCCGGCGCGGCGCCGAAGCGCTGGATATGGCTGCGGCGCGCGACATCGAGCTGGGCGTCGACCCGGCTGCGTCCGCCCGGATAGTTCGGCATCAGCGGCAGCGCCACCTCCGGCAGGCTGTCGTGAGCGACGTTGAAGTCGAGCAGCAGCGGGGCGAGCGGATGCGTCTGCGGGGTGGTGGACAGCTCGATCTGGCCGCGCTCGGCCAGTGCCCGGTAGCGCGGGATGATGCCGCGCAGGATCTCGCCGATCAGTGCCAGCAGGGACTGGCGTTCGGCAAAGGTATAGCCTTCGCCCTTGCTCATCAGTTCGGCAATCAGGGGCCGGTTGCGCCGTTCGCTTTCACCCGTCCAGGCCAGGTGATACCAGGTGACGAGATCGGCAAAATAGCTGTCCGACAGGTAAGCCATGGCGGAGCCGCCATGCCGCGCCAGTTCGCGATAAACATCGTGCAGCCGCTGGTAGCGCGGGAAAGGCGCGAGCATGGTCAGGTGGTTGCTGCGGAAACAGGCCTGCAGCAGGTAGTCGCGGCTGGTGTGGTCGAGCGGCTCGAGGCTGGGCCGGGCCAGCAGGCGCAGCAGCGGATCGCGGAAATTGCCGCTGTCGAACTGTTCGACGTAATCCTCGATTTGTTCGAGCAGCACCGGCACGAAGTTGATCACCGCATGGATGCCGGGGTGGCGCTCCAGGTGCGCGGCCATGTCGCTGTAATCCTTGATGGCATGCAGATACACCCAGGGCAGGACGAAACGGCTGCCTTCCGCCGTGGCCTGATGGTCGCGGTAGTCGGGTTGATGCATGTGCCAGAGAAAGACCAGGTCGAGCATGGGTAGGGCCGGTGGCTAGCGTGAAACGATGAACGTGAAGCCGGGTGGAATCCGCGGCCGCGGCTGGCTTGCCGATCTGCAGGTGGAGCGGGCGGGCATGCGCGTCAGGGAATGTGGTGGATGTTCTGGCCGAGCATCTCTGGCGTGACCAGCACGATGCCCTTGTCGGTGACGTGGAAGCGCTGGCGGTCGGCCTTTTCATCGTAGCCGATGCTCATGCCGGGCGCTATCCGGCAATGCTTGTCGATGACTGCGCGGCGCACCTTGGCGCTCCGTCCGATATCGGCCTTGGGGAGGATCACCGAGTCCTCGACCGTTGCATAGCTATGCACGCGCACCCGCGAAAACAGCAGTGAGCGGCGCACCGTGGCGCCGCTGATGATGTTGCCGCCGGAGATCAGCGAATCGATGGCCACGCCCCGCCGCTGCGCGTCATCGAAAATGAATTTCGCCGGCGGCAGTTGCTCCTGCCAGGTCCAGATCGGCCAGTCTTCGTCGTACAGATTGAGTTCGGGGGTGATCTTGGTGAGTTCCATGTTGGCTTCCCAGTAGGCATCGATGGTGCCCACGTCGCGCCAGTAGGGAAGGTTGCCGCTCTCGGCGGTCATGCCGACGCAACTGTCGGCGAAGTTGTGGGCATGGACGACGATCTGCGGATCATTCACCGCATGCGGAATCAGATCCTTGCCGAAGTCGTGCGCGGACTGCGGATCGTGGGCATCGCGCTCGAGCGCGGCAATCAGATAATCGGTGTCGAAGACATACACGCCCATGCTGGCCAGGGCGCGATCCGGCCGGCCGGGCATGGCCTGCGGCAGCTGGGGCTTTTCGCTGAAACCCAGAACGCGCTGCGTTTCGTCGATCTGCATGATGCCGAAGGCCTGCGCTTCCTCGATGGGGATGTCGATGCAGGCAACGCTCAATTGGGCCTGGTTGCTGGCGTGTTCGGCCAGCATGCGGCCATAGTCCATCTTGTAGATGTGATCGCCGGAGAGGATCAGGACGTGTTTCGGCCGGGTGCGGCGCAGGTGATCGAGGTTCTGATAAACCGCATCGGCCGTGCCCTGGTACCAGTTCTCGGTAATCTGCTGCTGCGCCGGCAGGAGTTCGATGAATTCGTCGAAGCGCCCATCGAGAAAACTCCAGCCGCGCTGCAGGTGATGGATCAGGCTTTGCGCCTTGTACTGCGTCGCCACGCCGATGCGGCGGATGCCGGAGTTCACGCAGTTCGACAGGGTGAAGTCGATGATGCGGAACTTGCCGCCGAAGGGCACGGCCGGTTTGGCGCGCCAGTCGGTGAGCTGCATCAGGCGGCTGCCCCGGCCGCCGGCCAGGATCATGGCGAAGGTCGAGCGGGTCAGATGGCTGACGAAGCGCGTGTGCGGCGTCTGCGTATTTGCCTCGGGATTGCCCTGCATGGTCTCTCCTTCCTGGGGCTACAATGCGGCCCTCAAAGTCTAATGCGCCGTAGTCTTTATGACCAGACCACCGTTTTCCGCGTTGCTCGAGGCGCGCAGTCATGATCCGTTCGGCACGCTCGGGTTGCGCCGTGACGGTAATGCCTGGCTGCTGCGGGTATTCCAGCCGCATGCGCAGGCGGTGGCTGTCGAATGGCTGGCGGCGGATCGGCCCGGCGTTCCGCCGGACTGCGTCGGCAGCGATTCCCTGCGGCGCGTCGATGCCGCCGGTATCTTCGAGTGGCGCGGCCGGCTGCCCGACGGCCTCACCGCTGCCCGGCCGCAATATGCCCTGCTGATCGACGAAGGAAAGTCCGGCCGGGCGGCGCAGTGCCAGCGCATCCGCGACCCCTACGCCTTTCCTCCGCAGCCGCCGGCGGATGATCTCTATCTGTTCAACGAAGGGCGCAACTGCCAGAGCCATCGCCTGCTCGGCGCGGCCTGCGGGATACGCCACGACGGTGTGGATGACCTCGACGATACGGCCAGCGAGTGGGCGCACGGGGTGCCGGGCGTGACGTTTCGCGTCTGGGCGCCGAATGCCGAACGGGTTTCGGTGATCGGGCCGTTCAATCGCTGGGATGGCCGCGTGCATCAGATGCAATCGCTGGGCGCCAGCGGCATCTGGGAGCTGTTCATTCCGCATCTGGCCGCGGGGACGCTGTACAAATATGAAATACGCAATCGGGGCAGCGGGGCCGTCATCGTCAAGAGCGATCCGTATGCGCGGCAGTTCGAGCATCGTCCGGCGACGGCTTCGCGCGTGGTCGACGAATCCACGCATGTCTGGCGGGACGGCGGCTGGCTGGGACGGCGGGCAATGCGCGACTGGCTGCATGCGCCGCTGTCGATCTATGAAGTGCATGCCGGTTCCTGGATGCGCCATGTCGACGGCAGCTTCTACGGCTACCGGGAACTCTCCGAGCGCCTGATTCCCTATGTGCTGGAGCTGGGCTTCACCCACATCGAATTCATGCCGCTGATGGAACATCCGCTCGACGAGTCGTGGGGCTATCAGAGCACCGGCTACTTCGCGCCGACTTCGCGTTTCGGCACGGCCGACGACCTGCGCTTCCTGATCGACGCATGCCATCGCGCCGGTCTCGGCGTCATTCTCGACTGGGTGCCCGGCCATTTTCCGAACGACGAATTCGCGCTTGCCCATTTCGACGGCAGCCCGCTCTACGAGCACGAGGACCCGCGTCTCAAGTATCAGCCGGACTGGGGCACGCACGTTTTCAACTTCGGCCGCAACGAAGTGAGGAGCTTCCTGCTTTCCAGCGCGCATTACTGGTTGTCCGAGTTCCATGCCGACGGCCTGCGCGTCGATGCCGTCGCTTCGATGCTGTATCTCGACTACTCGCGCAAGGCGGGCGAATGGCTGCCGAATCGCCACGGCGGCCGCGAGAACCTGGAAGCCATCCAGTTTTTCCAGGAACTCAACACCATGGTGCATCGCGAGTTTCCCGGCGCGCTGACGATGGCCGAGGAGTCGACCGCCTGGCCGATGGTCTCGCGTCCGGTGCATCTGGGCGGGCTCGGATTCTCGATGAAGTGGAACATGGGCTGGATGAACGACACCCTCGACTACATGCAGAAGGATCCGGTGCATCGGCGCTTTCATCATCAGCGCCTGACCTTCGGCCAGCTCTATGCCTACAGCGAGAACTTCATCCTGCCGCTGTCGCACGACGAGGTCGTGCATGGCAAGCGCGCGCTGCTCGCCAAGATGCCCGGCGACGACTGGCAGCGCCGCGCCAATCTGCGTCTGCTGCTGGCTTACCAGATGACCATGCCGGGCAAGAAGCTGCTGTTCATGGGCGGTGAATTCGGTGTGCCGCACGAATGGCGCTGCAACGAGGAGCTGCCCTGGCGGCTGCTCGACGATCCCTGTCATGCCGGTTTGCAGGCGCTGATGCGCGATCTCAACCGGCTGCATGTCTCTTGCCCGGCGCTGCACGAACTCGACTTCGAGGCCGGCGGATTTTCCTGGATCGATTGCCACGATAGCGAGCAGTCGGTGATCAGTTGGCTGCGCCATGCGCGCGATGGCCGCTGCCTGGCCGTCGTCTGCAACTTCACCCCGGTGCCGCGCCACGGTTACCGCATCGGCGTGCCGCAGGCCGGTGTCTGGCGCGAAGTGCTGAATACCGACTCGACCTATTACGGCGGCAGCAATCTCGGCAATGGCGGAGTCGGGGGGCTGCAGGCCGTTGGGTCATGGATGGGCCGGCCGGCTTCACTGGTGCTTGATCTGCCGCCTTTGGCGGCGGTGGTGCTGGAGCCCGCTGACTGAGTTGTGCGCCGGCCGTTTCAGTCGTCGTCGGGCGACAGCGCCAGCAGCGCCGCGCCTTTGAGACCGAGGTCGGGATCGGTGACGACATGGAGCGGCATCAGCGCGGCAAGCCGGGCATGCTCGGCCTTGGCGTTGAAGGCGGCAAGAAAGGGGCCGCTGCGCAACAGGGGCAGGATCTGCGCGGCGATGCCGCCGGCGATATATACGCCGCCGCGCGCCAGCAGCAGCAAGGCGAGATCGCCGGCAAAGGCGCCATAGGCGCGGCAGAACAGATCCAGCGCGCGCCGCGCCAGGCTGTGTGGCGCGGTGGCCGCCAGCGCGCTGATGGCCGCTGCCGGGTCGGCGGCGGCGCGTGGGTCGGCCGCATCGGCCGCATGCTGCGTGCGCAGAAAATCATGGATTGCCAGCAAGCCACGCCCGGAAATCACCTCCTCAGCCGTTACCCGGCCAGATGGCAGGCGGGCGGCAAGCCAGTACCACAGCGCGGCCTGTTCTGCATCCGTCGGCGCGAAGGCGCAGTGGCCACCTTCGCCGGGGAGGATCCGATAGCGTCCCCGGCCTTGGCCGTCGTTCTGCCAGACCAGGCTGGCGGTGCCCAGGCCGGTGCCGGCGCCGACGATCACCCGCGGCGCGTGGTCGAGCGGCTGGCCGGCCTGCAGGGTGACCAGCGCGTCGTCGTCCAGCGCGGCGATGCCGGCGGCTGCGGCAACGAAATCATTCACCAGTCGCAGTGGGCCGCAAGCCTGTTGCGCGGCGAGCGCGTCGGCATCGATGCGCCACGGCAGATTGGTCAGGCGGGCGCTGCGGCCCTGCGTTTCGATCGGTCCGGCCACCGCCAGGCAACCGCTGCGGATGGTGTGCGGCGGCTGGCCGGCGGCTGCGGCCGCCGCGATGAAGTCGGCAAACGGCGCGGCGAAGTCGGGATAGTCGCGGGCGAGATAGCGGCGTTGGAAATGGATCCGCAGCCTGCCGTCGGCAGCCTTGTCCGCCAGCGCCAGCAGGGTCTTGGTGCCGCCGATGTCGCCGCAGAGGATCATGACATGGCTGGCCGCGCGCCCCGCCTAGACCGCGACCGGGGCGGCGATGTGCGGCTGCGGCTGGTAGTCGAGCAGGGTGAAGTCCTCGAAGCGGAAGGCGAAGATGTCCTGCACGGCGGGATCGATCTGCAGCGTGGGCAGCGGGCCGGGCGTGCGCGAGAGCTGCAGGCGCGCCTGGTCGAAGTGGTTGTTGTACAGATGCGCATCGCCCAGGGTGTGGACGAACTCGCCCGGCCGGTAGCCGCAGACCTGGGCCAGCATCATGGTCAGCAGGGCGTAGGAGGCGATGTTGAAAGGCACGCCGAGAAAAATGTCGGCACTGCGCTGATAGAGCTGGCAGGACAGGCGGGGGCGCTGGTCCGGCGTTTTCGCCGGGGCGACGTAGAACTGGAACAGCGCGTGGCAGGGCGGCAGCTTCATCTTCGGCACGTCGCCCGGATTCCAGGCCGAAACGATGTGCCGGCGCGAGTCGGGATTGTGCTTGAGCGCGGCGACCAGTTCGACGATCTGGTCGACTTCACCGCCGTCGGCCGTCGGCCAGTGGCGCCATTGGTGGCCATACACCGGGCCGAGATTGCCGTCGGCATCCGCCCATTCGTCCCAGATCGAAACGCCGTTGTCCTTCAGGTAGCGGATGTTGGTTTCACCGCGCAGGAACCAGAGCAGCTCATGGATGATGGAGCGGGTGTGCAGCTTCTTGGTGGTCAGCAGGGGAAAACCCTGCGCCAGATCGAAACGCATCTGCCAACCGAAGACCGAGCGGGTGCCGGTGCCGGTGCGATCGCTTTTGTCATGGCCATGTTCGAGCACATGGCGCATCAGGTCGAGATATTGCTGCATGGCTGGGAACCGGGCTGAGGCTGAGGGGCGGGACTATAATCGCCGGCCATTGTAAAGGAAATGCGCATGTCTCTTGCCCGCCTGGAATGCACGGCCGTACCGTTGAAGAAATCGTTGGACCAGGCGCGGCATGCGCTGATCGTCATGCCGCGGCAGCAGAGCCTGCCGGCGGATTTGCCGGCGGCGGCGCAGCTTGCGGCGGTGCTGCGACGGCGTGACCTGAAGGCGGATGAACTGGCGAAAACGCCTGTTGCCCTGGATTTGCCGCAGGGCGGCCGCTGCGTGTATGCGATGCTCGATGCCGGCCAGGATCGTTTCAGCCAGCTCGCGCATTTGCGCAAGGCGACGATGTTGCTGCTCGATGAGATGCCCGAGGAAGTTTTTCTGGGCGTCGTCGCTGACGATGCGGATGAGGCGGCGCGCCTGGCGCGCGAGGCGCTGTATGTCCTGTGGCTGAATGGCACGCCGCTGCCGGCGCGGAAAAAGAAGCCGGCGCAGGCGGTGAAGCGCCTCGTGCTGCACGGCACGCGCGAGCAGCCGGAAGCGTTTGCCGGCGTTGCCGCTCTGGCGCAGGCCAACCTGCTGGTGCGCGAGTTGACGGCGCTGCCGCCGAACGAGCTGACGCCGGGTAGCTATCGCCGGAAAATCCGCACGCTGGCCAAGGCGCGTGGCTGGGGTATCGAAGAATACGACTATGCCCAATTGCGCAAACTCGGCGCGGGCGCTTTCTGCGCCGTGGCCCAGGGCAGCCATGAGACGGATGCCGCCATCGTGCATCTGAGCTACCGGCCATCTCAGCCATCCCGGCAACTATCCGGCCGGCAGATGCACTGCCGGCACGTCGCGCTGGTCGGCAAGGGAATTTGTTTCGACACCGGCGGCCACAACCTGAAGCCGGCGCGCTACATGGCCGGCATGCACGAGGACATGAACGGCTCGGCCGTGGCCCTGGGGCTGCTGCAGGCCATTGAGGATCTGGGCTTGCCGCTGGCGGTCGATGTCTGGCTGGCGCTGGCGCAGAACCACATCTCCCCGCAAGCCTATCGGCAGAGCGAAATCGTGACCGCGCTCGACGGCACGCACATCGAGATCGTGCATACCGATGCGGAAGGGCGCCTGGTGCTGGCCGATGCGTTGACGCTGGCGACGCGTCCGGAAAAACCGGCGGCTGGACAGCACCGAAAGCGCCAAATCGCGCAGCCCGATCTGGTGATTGATTTCGCCACCCTGACCGGCAGCATGCTGACGGCACTGGGCAATCGTTATGCCGGGATTTTTGCCAGCAGCGACGCGCTTGCCGCACTGGCCGTTGCCGCCGGGCGCCAGGCTGCCGAGCGCGTTTGCGCCTTTCCGCTGGATGCGGATTACGATGCCGCGCTCGACAGCAAGGTGGCCGACGTCAAGCAATGCACGCTGGAAGGCGAGGCCGATCACATCCTGGCGGCGCGCTTCCTCCAGCGTTTCACCCATGAGCGGCCCTGGCTGCACGTCGACCTGTCGGCGGCGAATTGCAGCGGCGGCCTGGGCGCGGTGGCCAGCGACCTGACCGGGTTCGGCGTGGCCTGGGGCGCGGCGCTGCTGTCAGGCTGGCTGGCTGCCGGAGACCAAACAAGCGGGCATGAGCAAGCGGGAATGCACCCGGCAAGCGCGATGCGGTTACCGGGACGGGGGCGGCCTGGGCAGGGTTGAACCGTTCTGCCCAAGGTTGGCATAGTGGTGGCATGGAGCGGCTGCTTTGGTTTATCCTGCCGCAGGCAGGGTAGCGTCGATATGCTGGCATGTCGGCATATCGATATATATGGCGCATATCAATTCCGCAATACTCGATAGGAACCCCTCACATGGGTTGGTTTTCCCTGAAGTCTTCCCATCCGCTCACCGATAGTGTCGAGCTGAAGCGCGTGCTCGAAGCGCTGCCGGGCCTGGAGCCCGCAACGGCGCTCGATGAAACCCGAACCTGGCTGGAGTCCCTGGTGCAGGCCGAGGACATGAAGATCGAGCAATGCCTCGATCTGATCCTGCGTCTCGATGAGGCCACGCTGGGACATGCCCGCCGCTTCGGCCGCGACTACCTGATGGCCCAGGATCTCGGGCGCAGCGAGGAATACCGCCTGTGGAACGGCAACCACAGCTACTGGGCGCAGCTCGTCGCGGCGTACGAATACTGCCTGGCCCGCCATGCCTCCGCGGGCAAGCAGCAGATCAATCCGTTGCTGTTGCTGCTGTTGCAGGCCCGGTTGCTGCATGCCTATGCGGCAGGCATCAAGTGGGCGCAGTTCCGTCATACACCCGCCGTCGGTTACTACTGGCAGGGTGCCGGGCGCATCTATCTGGCGGCCCAGGCGGCCGGTGCGGAGCGCAAGATCATCCCGATCTATCCCAATACGGCAGAGAGCAGCGTCGAGCGGGAATATCTGTTGCTGCTGATGCTGCATTCCTCTTCACTCAGCAACCTGCTGCCGCTGGAGGTCGAGATTGCCGAGCGCCTGGTGGCCTATCTGGCGCCGCAACTGGTCTTTACCGACCAGATGGACCCGGCCAACGTGTACTGGGTCGATGCCGCCAGGCCGCTACCGCCCTCGCGTATCGTTCGTCCGCCGGAGATGACGCCCAGCCTGCGTTTCCTGCGTCCCGGCACGGCGCTCGAGAAGATCGTCGAAATCCGCACACGGATCACCAAGAGCGGCGCGGTGCCCGCCGATCTGCAACTCGGCGGGCAGTTTTCACCGCAGGTCGTGTTGCCGGTACTCGAACATCTGGCGCAAAACTGGCAGTCGCAACTGCCGCAACGCAATCATCAGCGTCACCAGGTGAGGTCGCGTCTGCACGTGATTCACGGATTTGCGGCAATCCATGCGAAGTTGTCCCGGGAGGGTGCTGGCGCTGGCGCCGATAATTCGGCAGAGGAGACCTGGATTGCCGAGGACGTCAGTCTGGGTGGGATGGGCGCCGAGGTGCCGCTGGGCGCCAAGGAATGGATCCGCATCGGCGCCTTGATCGGCGTGCAGCCGGAAGGCGGAGACAACTGGCTGGTCGGCCTGATCCGTCGCTTCAGCCGCGGCGAGGGCGGCGGTTCCGTCGGCATCCAGACCATCGGCAAGGCGCCGCAGGCCGTGGTTGCCGATTGCGGCGGCCTGCCGACGCATCTGGTTCTGCTCGATCTGCCCGCGCTGCCGCCGGCAGAGGTGATTGCCAGCGGCAAGCTGCTGGTGGAGATCATTACCGTCGATGCCGTGCTGGAGAGCAGCAGTTTCGAAGCCGGCATTCCCATGACCACCCTGGTCACTGGACGGGCCTTGCGCCTGCGGCCGCAAACCGTGATCGAACACGGCACGGATTTCGTCATTGCCCGCTTCCAGATCGACATTCTTTCCTGAGTACGGAACTACGATGACGTGATGCGATTCTGTCCGGAATTTTGGACAGGTGGGGCGGGTATCAAAGGCATCAAAAAAAACGGCCCACCCGCGCAAACCGGATGGGCCGTTTTCTGTAGCGCGGCGTTTCAGTAGCGCACGATGCCGTTGTCGGCGCGCTTGACCTTGTCGCCGACGACGAATTTCGGGTCGCTGTCGTATGTGTAGCTGCGCTCTTCGTTGTTCTCGAAGCGCACGCTGACCGACCAGGTCTGGCTGGAAGTCATTTTTTCCTCGATCTTGTGGCCGGCATAGGCGCCGCCCGCCGCTCCGGCGATGGTGGCGATGTCCTTGCCGCGTCCGCCGCCCACCTGATGGCCGAGCACGGCACCCGCTACGCCACCGGCGATCAGGCCGATGGGGCCGCCCTTGCCTTTCGTCTCGCCGACGTTGATGGCAATAACCTTGCCGCATTCATTGCAGATGGCCGCGCTGCTGGCAGCGGCGGCAGTGGCAGCAGCAGCGGCCGGCGCGGCACTGGCTGCGGCAGGGGCAGGCTGTGCCGCGGCCTTTTTCGCTTCATCGCGCTTCTTCTTGGCGGCGGCCAGCGCCTGCTGGTTTTCGTCGTGGGCATCCCGCCGGCACTGCATGCGGATGCTGGAGGTCTTTTCCTCGTCGCAGATTTTTCTGTCGGCGGCGTAGCGGTCGTTCGCTGCCTTCTTGTCGGCGTCGTATTGCTGTTCATAGGCGGGCTTCGCCGCGGCAGGCTTGGCCGCCGTAGTTGCCGTGGTTGCGGCGCTGGCCGTGCCGAAGGCCAGTAACAGGCCGGCGGCGCAGGTGAGCGGCAGATGCTTCATGGGGTTGATGAGGTTCATGGCGATGCTCCAGAGTGGATAGAGGAAGGGTCAGGCTGGGCAACGACAAATGATAGCGCTGCGGCAGACGGACGGCGAATGTTTTGCCGTCATGCCGTGTTTTCCGTGCCGGGCCTGGGGCGGATGGCCGACTTGGGACGAAAGGCCTTGATCACGGCCGGATCGGTTTCGATGTACGGGCCGCCGATCAGTTCGATGCAGTACGGCACGGCGGCGAAGATGCCGTTGACGAGCGTCTTGCCCTCGGCATCCTTGACGCCTTCCAGGGTCTCCCGGATCGACTTGGGTTGGCCGGGCAGGTTGATGATCAGGGAGCGGCCGCGAATCACGGCGGTCTGGCGCGAGAGGATGGCGGTGGGCACGAAGTTCAGACTGATGCGGCGCATCTCCTCGCCGAAGCCCGGCATCACCTTGTGCGCCACGGCCAGCGTGGCTTCCGGCGTGACATCGCGCGGCGCCGGGCCGGTGCCGCCGGTGGTCAGCACCAGATGGCAGCCGGCGTCGTCGCAGAGTTCGATCAGGGTGGCCTCGATCCCGGCCTGCTCGTCGGGAATCAGCCGGGTTTCCATGCGCCAGGGCGTGTCCGGGGCAAGGGCGGCGGAGAACCAGTCGCGTAGCGCCGGGATGCCCTGGTCCTGGTAACTGCCGCTGGCCGCGCGGTCGGAAATGGAAACCAGGCCGATGCGCAGTTCTTCGTTGGCTTCGTTCGGGCTGTTCATGGGTTTTCCTGTTCTGCCGGGGTTTTTTCCTGCGGCTCGCGCGTTTCCTCGAGCGCCTTCAGTACCTGGAAGATTTCGCGGTAGGCGCGTGGCGGCCGGTTCTGCAGTTTTTCCTTCAGCGCGTTGCGGCGCAACTGGCGCAGATGCTGCAGATCGGCATGCGGGTGGCTGGCGGTGATGGCCGCCAGGGCGGCGACTTCGTCATCGAGCAACTGCTCGCGCAGGCGTTCCAGATGATGCAGGCGCTGGTTTTCGGCGACCGAGACACCGGCAATGGCATCGAGTGCGGCGCGGATCGGTGCGACATCTTCCGAGCGCATCAGCTTGCCGATGTACTGCAGCTGGCGGCGGCGGGCTTCGTGCTTGGTCATGCGCTGGGCCTCGCGGATGGCGTCGCGCAGGGCGTCCGACATGGTGATTTTTGCCAGGCGTTCGGGGGACAGGCCAATCAGTTCCTTGCCCAGGTTCTGCAAGGCATCGGAGTCGCGCTTGCGCTGGCTTTTGCTGGGGCGCTCGTGGTGAAGTCCCTCGTCGGGGTGTTGGGCATCGGCGTCGGGCCACATGTCAATTGTCCGGCGAGTCAAAAGGGTATCATTATAGCTTTTGCCCCTCGCCGCTCTTTCTTCTATGTCCGCACCCGAATTCAGTTACAGCCAGCACCAATTGCGCCAGTTCGCCGCCGATGTGTTGCGCCATGCCCGCGAGCTGGGCGCCAGCGCCTGCGAAACCGATGTTTCCGAAGCCTTCGGCCAGTCGGTCAGCGTGCGCAAGGACGCTGTCGATACCATCGAATACAACCGCGACAAGGGCATCGGCGTGACGGTCTATCTGGGCCAGCAGCGCGGCCATGCCAGCACCTCGGACTTTTCGCCGGCGGCGCTGCGGGCGACGGTGGCGGCAGCGCTGTCGATTGCCCGATTCACCGCGCCCGATCCCTGCGCCGGCCTGCCCGAGGAAAAATTGCTGGCCAGAAAGAGCATGGATCTTGATCTTCATCATCCCTGGCCGCTGTCGGTCGAGGAGGCCATCGAGACCGCGCGGCGTTGCGAGCAGGCCGCCTTTGCCGTCAGTCCGCTGGTGAGGAATTCCGAAGGCGCCAGCGTTTCGGTGCAGCAGTCGCAGTTCGTCTCGGCCAACAGCCTGGGCTTCATGGGCGGCTTTCCGACCTCGCGGCATTACATTTCCTGTTCGGTGATCGCCGGTGCGGGCGACAACATGCAGCGCGACGATTGGTATACCTCGAACCGCAATCCAGCCCGCCTGGCGGCACCCGAAGCCGTCGGCGAGTACGCGGCGCGGCGCGCGCTGGCGCGCCTCGGCGCACGGCGCCTGAAGACCCGTGCGGTGCCGGTGCTGTTCGAAGCGCCGCTGGCCGTCGGCCTGATCGGCAGTCTGGTGCAGGCGGTCAGCGGCGGGGCGCTGTATCGCAAATCCAGCTTCCTGCTCGACAGTCTCGGCCAGCAGATCTTTCCGCAGCATGTGCAGATCAGCGAGCGTCCGCATCTCAAGGGCGCGCTGGCCAGCAGCCCGTTCGACGACGACGGCGTGGCGACGCGCGACCGCGAGGTGGTGCAGGATGGCGTGCTGCAGGGTTACTTCCTGTCCACTTATTCGGCGCGCAAGCTGGACATGCAGACGACCGGCAATGCCGGCGGCAGCCACAACCTCATCGTCAAGTCCGGCGCGCTGGATTTCGAGGGACTGCTGCGCCAGATGGATACGGGCCTCCTGGTCACCGAACTGCTCGGCCAGGGCGTGAATTACGTCACCGGCGATTATTCGCGCGGCGCCGCCGGCTACTGGGTGGAAAAGGGCCGGATCGCCTATCCGGTGCAGGAAATCACCATCGCCGGCAATCTGCGCGAAATGTTCAAGGGCATCGTCGCCATCGGTAATGACGTGCTGGTGCGCGGCTCCAAGCAGGTCGGCTCCATACTCATCGACCGCATGACGGTGGCCGGCAACTGAAAGGCAAAGACATGACCCGCATCCAAGCCATCGAACTGGAAGATTACGCCTGGTTTCCCGGCCAGTGGCGCAACTTCATGACGGACTTCTATCACTACCAGATGAAGACCTTCGATCTGTACCGTCCGGCGGCCGGCCTGCTGGCGAATGCGTTGCAGCGCAGCGGCCAGACGCGCATCGTCGATCTGTGCTCGGGCGGCTCGGGGCCGCTGGCGCTGGTGCAGCAGCAATTGCGCGAGCAGCACGGACTGAACGTGCCGGTGCAACTGACCGACAAATATCCAAATCTGCCGGCTTTCGCAAAAATTGCCGACGAGGCACGGGCGCTGGGCGGGGAGATCAGCCATGCGACAGCCTCGGTCGATGCCACGGCCGTGCCGGCGGAACTGACGGGCCTGCGTACCATGTTCTCCTGCTTCCACCATTTTCCGCCGCCGCTGGCAACGCGCATCCTCGCGGATTGCGTGGAGAAGCGGGCGCCGCTGGCCATCTTTGAACTTTCCAACCGCAGCCTGGCGGCTTTCCTCCAGGTATTGCTCGGCGGGCCGCTGTCGATTCCGCTGCTGACGCCGTTCTTCAAGCCGTTCTCCTGGGCGCGGCTGTTCTGGACTTACGTGATCCCGGTGATTCCGTTCTGCGCCGTCTGGGACGGCGTGGCCTCCAATCTGCGCGCCTACGCGCCGGACGAGCTGATGGCGCTGGTCGGCCAGGTGCCGGGGCAGGAAACTTACGATTGGCAGACGGGCATCGCGCCCGGCGGCGTGGCGGGTGTGCGGGTGACTTATCTGATCGGCGTGCCGCGCGCTGTTTGACCAGGCGGGCCGCCAAAATACGCCGGGTGCATCTGCACATCTCCCGGGGCGGCGGTCGGCGATGGTAAAATCCGCCCTTTCCTTTTTTCTCTCTCAGCGGAACCCGACTCTCATGTTTTCCAGACAACACACCCTGGCCAAGACCGATCCCGAACTGTGGCAGGCGATCGAAGGTGAAAACCGTCGCCAGGAAGACCACATCGAACTGATTGCGTCCGAGAATTACGTCTCCTGCGCCGTGCTCGAAGCGCAGGGTTCGCAGCTCACCAACAAGTATGCCGAGGGTTATCCGGGCAAGCGCTATTACGGCGGCTGCGAGTTCGTCGACCAGGCCGAGCAACTGGCCATCGACCGCCTGAAGAAGCTGTTCGGCGCCGATGCCGCCAACGTCCAGGCCAACTCCGGTTCGCAGGCCAATCAGGCGGTGCTGATGGCCTTTGCCAAGCCGGGCGATACCATCATGGGCATGAGCCTGGCCGAAGGCGGGCATCTGACCCACGGCATGCCGCTCAACATGTCGGGCAAGTGGTTCAATGTCGTTGCTTACGGCCTCAACGAGAAGGAAGAAATCGACTATCCGAAGATGGAGGCTCTGGCGCGCGAGCACAAGCCGCGCATCATCATCGCCGGCGCTTCGGCCTATGCGCTGCGCATCGACTTCGAGCGCTTCGCCAGGATCGCCAAGGAAGTCGGCGCAATTTTCTGGGTCGATATGGCGCACTACGCCGGCCTGATCGCTGCCGGCTTCTACCCGAACCCGGTGCCGCATGCCGACGTGGTCACTTCGACCACCCACAAGACCCTGCGCGGCCCGCGCGGCGGCGTCATCCTGATGAAGGCGGAACACGAGAAAGCCCTCAACTCGGCGATTTTCCCCGGCCTGCAGGGCGGACCGCTGATGCACGTCATCGCCGCCAAGGCCGTGGCCTTCAAGGAAGCCGCCACGCCGGAGTTCCGCAACTACCAGGAACAGGTGATCTCGAATGCCCAGGTCATGGCGCGGGTGCTCACGGCGCGCGGTCTGCGCATCGTTTCCGGGCGTACCGAATCGCATGTGTTCCTGCTCGATCTGCGCGCCAAGAACATCACCGGCAAGGATGCCGAGGCCGTGCTGGGCCAGGCGCACATCACGGTGAACAAGAACGCCATTCCCAACGATCCGCAAAAGCCCTTCGTGACTTCCGGCATCCGCATCGGCACGCCGGCGATGACGACGCGCGGCTTCACCGAGATCGAAGCCGAGCAGATCGCCCATCTGATCGCCGACGTGCTCGATGCGCCGAATGACGAAAAGGTGCTCGCCGCCACCCGCATCAAGGCGGGCGAGCTGTGCAAGCGCTTCCCGGTTTATGGCTGATTCGGTAAGGAGCAAGGCTTCGGACGTGCGGCGCGGGGCGTCTCACTCCGCTCGCCTGCGCCGCTGCATTCCGCGCCTCATCCCTCACGCCTCACGCCCGACATGAAGTGTCCCTACTGCACCGAACTCAACACCCAGGTGGTCGACACCCGGATGAACGAGGACGGCGATACCGTGCGCCGCCGGCGGCGCTGTCCGAATTGCGACAAGCGTTTCACCACCTACGAGCGCGTTGAATTGCAGTTGCCGCAGATCGTCAAGAAAAACGGCAGCCGCTGCGATTACGAGCGCGAGAAGTTGCATGCCAGCATGATGCTGGCCCTGCGCAAGCGGCCGGTGACCACCGAGAGCCTCGAATCGGCCATCGACCGCATCGAGGAAAAGCTGGTGACGCTGGGTGAGCGTGAAATCGCCAGCGATCGCATCGGCGAGCTGGTGATGCGCGAGCTGAAGAAGCTCGACAAGATCGCCTATATCCGCTTTGCTTCCGTGTATCGCAATTTTGCGGATGTCGAGGAGTTTTCCGACGCCATCCGCGAAGTGCGCAAGCCGCGCGTCGCGCGTTCGTCACGCATGCCGCGTTCTTCCGGCCGCTCCTGAGCGGGCCGCCTGCCGCGCTGGCCGTCAGATCTCAACTCCTGGTGTAGTGCTGCATTCTTGACGGAATATGTAAATATCGGGTTCGTCATTCCCGCGCAGGCGGGAATCCAGTACGTACCTGGGTTCCTGCTTTCGCAGGGACGACAAATGTGTGGTTTTTTATGTATCAATTAGCGTGCACACTACACTAGCCACCATGAGCGCCACATCCCCATACACGCCGGCAGACCATGCCTACATGGCGCGCGCCCTGCAGTTGGCGCAATCGCCGGGTGTGCTGAACACCACGACGCCGAACCCGCGCGTCGGCTGCGTGCTGGTACGTGAAGGGCGGATCATCGGCGAAGGCTACACCCTGCCGGCCGGCCAGAATCACGCTGAAATCCAGGCGCTGCTTGCCGCGCGCGGACAACATGGCGAGGCAGCGGCGGCGGGCGCGACGGCCTATGTGACGCTGGAGCCCTGCAGCCATCATGGGCGCACGCCGCCCTGTGCCGACGCGCTGATCGCGGCCGGCGTCGCGCGCGTGGTGGCCGCCATGCAGGATCCGAATCCGCAGGTGGCCGGCCAGGGGCTCGCCCGCCTGCAGGCGGCGGGCATCGAGACCTGCTGCGGCCTGATGGCAGCCGAGGCGCGGGAAATCAATATCGGTTTCGTCGCCCGCATGACGCGCGGGCGGCCGTGGCTGCGTCTCAAGCTGGCCGCCAGCCTGGATGGCCGGACTGCGCTGAACAACGGCGCCAGCCAATGGATCACCGGCCCTGCGTCGCGTGCCGATGGGCACCGCTGGCGCGCGCGGGCCTGCGCCATTCTCACCGGCATCGGCACGGTGCTCGAAGACGATCCGCAACTGACGGTGCGCCTGGATGAGCAGGAAGGAAGGCCGCGCCAGCCGCTCAAGGTGATCGTCGATAGCCGGTTGGCAACGCCGCCCACCGCGCGCCTGTTCGACGGCGCGAGTCCAGTGCTGATTGCCTGTGCCGGCTCGACGACGGACGGACAGGCGGCGGCCTTGCGCGCCCGCGGCGCCGAAATCGTGGCCGTGCCCGGCGAACGGGGACAGGTGGATCTTGCCGCCCTGTGCGGCGAGCTGGCGCAACGCGGCATCAACGAAATCCACGCCGAGGCCGGCCACAGGCTGAGCGGCGCCCTGCTGCGCGCCGGGTTGGCCGACGAGTTGCTGCTCTACTATGCGCCGACGCTGCTCGGCGACAGCGCGCGCGGCATGTTCGCCCTCGGCGAGCTGACTGCGCTCGCCGACCGGCGCGACCTGCAGATGATGGATGTCCGGCGGCTGGGTGACGACATCCGGATCCTGGCGCGGCCCCGTTGAATCAAATTACGCTGCCTGGCCCAACGAGGCTGCCCCCATGGTGTTGCTTCAGGCTCCGCTTTCGCTGGCGCGGGTGATGCGATCCAGTTGCAGCATGATCGACATGCTTTCCTTTTCCATGCGCGTCAGCGCATCGGCAGCCAGCGCGAAATCGTTGGCGTGATAGGCATCGAGCGCTTCCTTGCCGGCCGCGTGGAAACTGGCATGCGGCGCTTCGATATCGGCATAGCCGGGCAGATGCGAGAACAATTTCTTGCCCTCGCCCTGGTCGTACCACTTGCCGAGCCGGCAGCCGTGGTGATCGCTGAAGTCGCCGGACTTGCGCGGCGATATTCCCATGACGACGTGATAAATGTCCATCTTGAAGGCGAGATGGTCGACCTTGGCCAGTTCGACGAAACTGCGCAGGGCGGAGGAGGTGACGACCTGCTCCATGTCGTGTGACAGCGCGAGGATGCTGGCGGTCTTTTCGGTCGCCGTCATGCTGCACTGGCCGAACGTTCCGGCGGCTGCGGCATTTTCCTGCATCTGCGTCATGGCGGTGGAAGCTTCGGTCTGGATGGAGGTGACCAGGCTGGAAATTTCCGTGGTGGCCTTGCTGGTGCGCTCGGCCAGCTTGCGGACTTCATCGGCGACGACGGCGAAACCGCGTCCCTGCTCGCCGGCGCGGGCCGCTTCGATGGCGGCATTCAGCGCCAGCAGGTTGGTTTGATCGGCAATCTCGCGGATCAATTGCAGGATGCCGCCGATTTGCGTGGTGCGTTCATTGAGATTGTCCATTTCGCGCGCCGTATCCTGCAGGCGGGCGACCATCTGTTCCAGCGCCGCAGAAATCTGTTCCGTGGCCTGCTGGTTCTCGCGCGAGGTCGCCGCCACCTGGGTGGCGTTGCTGCGTTTTTCATGCAGCGTCGTGGCCAGTTCGGCCAGCGATGTGCGAAATGCCTGGAAAGATTCGGCGTAAGACTGCTGCTGCTGGAATATCTGGAGATGAAACCAGTCGAGTCCTTCACGCGCGGCAGCCTCTGCCTTGAGCGCGGCGAGGCCGGCTTCGCTGGCGGCGAGTGCGCTGCGTGTCGCTTCGAGGGCGTGCTCGCGCTCGGCGAGCTGGGTTCGTAATTCCTCGTTGTCCCGACGCAGTTTCGAGCTGAAGAACATCAGGTGCTTCCTTTTCGATGGGGTTGTAGGAGGGATTGGGGATAAGGGATGGGGATGAAGAGGGGATACCCCGGAATGTCCAAGTGTTATATCGAAGGTTATAACATTGAAAAGCGTAAATGGCGAAGCCGGTGGCGCTGGAGCGGACGCGATGGCGCGGGGCTGTTGCGCTCAGCCGCAGCCACATACGCCGCACTGTGGATCGCGCGGCACGGCGATGCTGCGCCATTCCATGGCCAGGCCGTCGAGCAGCAGCAGGCGGCCGGCCAGTGAAGTGCCGCAGCCGATGATCAGCTTCAGGGCTTCCGCCGCCTGCATGCTGCCGATGATGCCGGTCAATGGGGCGAAGACGCCCATGACGGCGCAGCGCACCTCTTCCACATCCTGAGCTTCGGGAAACAGGCAGTGATAACAGGGCGCCTGGGGCTGGCGTGCGTCGAAGACGGCGATCTGTCCGTCGAAGCGGATGGCGGCGCCGGAAACCAGCGGCTTGCGCCGCGCCACGCAGGCGCGGTTGATGGCATGGCGCGTGGCGAAGTTGTCGGTGCAGTCGAGGACGACATCGGCAAGCGCGGCTTCTGCCAGCAAGCGTTGTTCGTCGAGGCGCTCGTTGAGCGGGATGACCCGGCATTCCGGATTGATTTCATGCAGCCGCAGCCGGCCGGACTCGACCTTGGCCTCGCCCAGCGAGCTTTCCCGATGGAGGATCTGGCGCTGCAGATTGGTGGCATCCACCGTATCGCTATCGGCCAGTACCAGCGTACCGACGCCGGCCGAGGCGAGGTAGAGCGCGGCGGGCGAGCCGAGGCCGCCGGCGCCGACGACCAGCACGCGCGCGGCGAGCAGCCTTTCCTGGCCGGCGACATCGATCTGCGGCAGGAGGATGTGGCGGCTGTAGCGGAGCAGCTGGGCGTCGTTCATGCAGCGTGAGGCGTGAGACGTGAAATGGGGTCAGCGTTCTTCACGCAGTTCGACGGGCGTATCGTCGCGATCGCCATGGGGGTGCTGCTCCCAAGCCTTGACATAGACTTCGTTGGACTTCTTGATCAGGCGTTGCGGCACGCGCATGTTGCGTAGTTGCGTCTCTTCCCAGAAGTGGATCAGGGCGCGTTCGAGCTTGCGATAACGGGATCCCTGAAAGCGGAATCCCTGGCTGATGAGGGCTTTTTCGAGTCCCTTCAGCGTGTATTCGGTCAGGTTGTAGCTCACCCGCAGGCAGTTCGGCGCGACGGTGACGACTTCGAGCCCGTCGATGCCGTCGAGCAACTGGCGTACCTGTTCGGTCTGCTCCGCCAGCAGCGCGTCAAAGCGCAGCAGCCGCGTCTTGGCGGAATCGTACTGGTGCACCAGGCCCTGGTCACGATGACTGCGATGCCGCACGGCATCGCGCAACTTGCGGGCCTGTTCCGGGTTCATGCGCTCATGCCCTCATGTCCCAGCCGCGCATTTCATTGCCGCTTGATGATCTGCCAGGCCTTGAGCAGGCCGAGCGCCTGATTCAACTGGTAGTCGTTCTTCGAGGCGAACTCGACCGGCGCGATCTGCGCTTCCTCGTCGGCCTTGTTCTTGGCGGGCTTCGGTGTCGCCGTGCCGGCTTCGTTTTCCTTGTCGTTTTCGAGATGCCGCTCCAGATCGGCTTCGCGCAGAAACTCGTGGCTCTGGCCATTCATGGTTTCCTCGACGATGACGTCCGGCGTGATGCCCTTGGCCTGTATCGCGCGCCCCGATGGCGTGTAATAGCGTGCCGTGGTCAGCTTGATGGCCGTGTTGTTGGACAACGGCAGCACGCTTTGCACCGAGCCCTTGCCGAAGGTCTGGGTGCCCAGGATGATGGCGCGCTTGTGATCCTGCAGGGCGCCGGCAACGATTTCCGAAGCCGAGGCCGAGCCGCCGTTGACCAGCACCACCAGGGGGATGCTGCGGATTTCGGCGGGCAATCCCTGCAGGGGATCCTTGCGCGTGCCGCGCAGATAATCTTCCGGGCTGGCGATGTATTGACGTTTGGCATCCGCAGTGCGGCCGTCCGTGGAGACGACGGGCGTCTGAGGCGGCAGGAAGGCGGCGGAAATGCCGACCGCGCTGTGCAGCAGGCCGCCCGGATCGTTGCGCAGATCCAGCACCAGGCCGCGCAACGGCTCCTGGGTCTCCTTGCCGTTCTGGTCGGTGGATTTTTCCGGCACGAACAGTTTGTTGATGTGTTTTACGACGTCGGCAACCGTTTCTTCCTGGAACTGGGTGACGCGCAGATAGCCGAAGCCGGGTTCGATGATCTTCGACTTGACGCTCTGTACCTTGATGATCTCGCGCTGCAGTGTGAGGATCAGCGGCTTCGGCACGTTCTTGCGGACGATGGTGAGAACGATGGACGTGCGCGGTTTGCCGCGCATGCGCTTGACGGCCTCGCTGAGCGTCATGCCCTTCACCGGCGTGTCGTCGAGCTTGACGATCAGATCGCCCGATTTGATGCCGGCGCGGAAGGCGGGGGTGTCCTCGATCGGCGAGACCACCTTGACGAAACCGTCCTCCATGCCGACTTCGATACCCAGGCCGCCGAACTCGCCGGCCGTATTGACTTGCAGTTCCTTGAAGGACTCGGCATCGAGATAGGCCGAATGCGGATCGAGGTTGGAGAGCATGCCGCTGATGGCATGAGTGATCAGCTTCTTGTCGTCGATGGTTTCGACATAGCCCTGCTTGATGGCGTTATAGACATCGGCAAAACTGCGTAGCTCTTCGAACGGCAGCGCGGTAGGCGCTTCTTTCTGGGCGCTGGCCGAGAAGTTGAGGCTGATCAACACGCCGGCAACCAATCCGATCGAGATGAGTCCGGCCTGTTTCAGTTTGTTGCCCATGTGCATCGTGCTCCGAGAATTTCGCTGGGGTTTGGTCCGGCCGCGCCGACATCGATCAGCGGCAATACAGCAAGCGCATCTCACCAGATGCGGATGTCGATTACTTGAGGCTGACCCAGTTGAGCGGGTTGATGGCCTGCCCTCGCTGGCGGAGTTCAAAGTATAAACCGGATTCCGGATTGCCACCGCTGTTGCCAACGGCAGCAACGGCATCGCCGGCCTTGACCGTATCGCCAACCTGGCGGAGAAGGGACTGATTGTTGCCATAGACGCTCAGCCAGGCATCGCCATGGTCGATGATCAGCAGATTGCCGAAGCCGCGCAGCCAGTCGGCAAAGACGATGCGTCCCGGCGCCAGCGCCTTGACTTCGCTGCCTTCAGCGGCGCGGATGAACACGCCCCGCCAGGTGGCGCCGCCCTCGGCGCGCGCAGCGCCGAAGCGGTGGATCAGTTCGCCGCGCACCGGCAGGCGCAGTTTGCCCTTGAGGGCGGCGAAATTGCCGACATAGCCGAAGTCCTCGGGTTCGTGCTCGTTACGTTCGGCCTGCCCGGGCGCCGTTGAGGAGGCGCCGGCAGCAGACCCGGTCGATTGTTTCGCGGTCGGCGGCCGGGCCGGTTGCTTGCGCGCCCGCGCTTTCGCCTGACTCGCCGCCTTGCGCGCGAGGTCGTCGATCAAGCGGCTCAGGCGCTGCTCATCCCGCTTCAGGGTACTGATTTCGCGGCGCTGCGATGTCAGTTTGCCGGAAAGCTCCTCCAGTACGGCCTTGCGCTGCTGCTGTTGGCTGAGGAGGAGGTTGTGCTGCTGCTGCCGTTTCTGCTCGATGCGGACGAGCTCCTCGCGTTTGGCGCTCATGGAGGCGCCGAGGCGTTGCTTGTCCTGCAGGGATTGCTGCAGTGTCTCCAGCAGCGTGGCCTTGGCGCGCGACAACTGCGTCGTGTAATACAGGTCGCGCGCTGCCTGGTTGGCATTGCCGCCGGAGAGCAGCAGGCGCAGGGCATCGATGTCGCCATTCAGATACTGGCGGTAGAGCAGGCGGCCGAGTTGCCCTTGCTGGCGGGTAACCTGATTTTCCAGTCGTCGGGCCTGTTGCTGCAGTTCGTCCAGCTCCGCTTCGGCGCTGGCACGCTGCTCGCCGAGTTCGCGCAGTTGGCGGCTGGTATTCGAGATTGCCGACTCGGTTTCCTTGAGCCGGTTGCTGGCCTGGGTACGGCTTTTCTCGGTTTGCGCCAGATTTCGATTGAGTTTCTTGAGTTTGCTCTGGACGGCCTGGAGTTCGCCGCGCTTGCTGTCAACCGGGGCGGAAGCGGCGGCCTTGGGCGCCGCGTTTGCCAGCGTGACCGATGCGGCGAACAGGCATGATCCCAGCAGGAGCGTCCAGCGTGGGATGGATGACGTGAATGGCGTAGATGGCGTGAGTGTGCGTCCCGGAAACATCCGCTGTGCTTCGGTTGTCCTGCAAGCCTGTTGAACCTGTTAAGCCTGTTTCGCCTTGCCCTGATTGGCGACGGCCTGCATGGCGGCTTCGATGGCGGCCGCATCGCCGAGGTAGTAATGGCGGATCGGCTTGAGATCGGCATCCAGCTCATACACCAGCGGCTGCGCCGTCGGGATGTTGAGGCCGACGATGTCGGCATCGGAAACATCGTCGAGATACTTGATCAGGGCACGCAGGCTGTTGCCGTGCGCCGCGATGATGACGTTCTTGCCGGACTTCACCGTGGGGGCGATGGTTTCGTGCCAGTAGGGCAGAAAGCGCTCGACGGTGTCCTTCAGGCATTCGGTGCGCGGCAACTCGCCGGCGGCCAGGTCGGCGTAACGCGGATTGCCGGCTTCCATGCGCGGATCGTCGGCATCCAGCGGCGGTGGCGGAATGTCGTAGGCGCGGCGCCAGACCAGTACCTGCTCCTCGCCGTGCCGGGCGGCGGTTTCGGCTTTGTTGAGCCCCTGCAAGGCACCGTAATGGCGTTCATTGAGGCGCCAGGAGTGATGGACGGGAATCCACATGCGATCCATCTCTTCGAGCACCGTCCACAGCGTCTTGATGGCGCGCTTGAGCACCGAAGTGTAGGCAATGTCGAAAGCGAAGCCTTCCTGCTTCAGCAACCGGCCGGCAGCGCTTGCCTCGGCCAGACCTTTTTCGGTCAGATCGACATCGGTCCAGCCGGTGAAGCGGTTTTCCTTGTTCCAGATCGATTCTCCGTGGCGGATCAAAACGATTTTATGCATGGCTGGGCAGGCGACAGGTATTGAAAATGGAGTATTCTATAGCACTCTCCATTTCACCATGCACTGTGCGGCTTGCACCGCCGACCCGCAGACCATTCTTACGTTCCCACACTCCCATATTCCAGTATTGCCATGAGCGATGCCGTGCTCGATCTGATCGAAAAACAGGAACACATCGAAACTGCCGCACGCGCGCTCAAGGCGATTTCTCATCCATTGCGGCTGAAAATCCTCTGCGTCATCGGTGAGCTGGAAGTCTGCGTGCAGGATATCGTCGATGCGGTGGGCACCTCGCAGAGCAACATCTCGCAGCATCTGGCCATTCTGCGCGAGAAGGAGGTACTGCAGACGCGTAAGGATGCCAACCGGGTCTACTACCGCGTTGCCGATCCGCGCGTGCTGCAGTTGATCGGCCTGATGCGCGAGGTTTTCTGTGGCGTCTCGCCGAATGCGTAACGGCGCAGCGGATAACCAATAACCAATAACTAACACTAACCGATAACGGATAACTGACAGACGGAGCCGGTCTTGGATTTCGTAACCAACAACATCATGTATGTGCTGCTCGCTGTCGTCAGCGGCGGCATGCTGCTGTGGCAGACGCTCAAGGGTACGGGCGGCAGCCAGCTCACGCCGCAGGCCGCCACGCTGCTGATGAATCGCGAGGATGCGCTGGTGCTCGACGTGCGCGATGCGGCCGAATGGGCAAGCGGTCACATCCCCAATGCGCGCCACATTTCCCTGGATCAGCTGGATAAGCACCTGCCCGAAATCAACAAATACAAGACGCGGCCGCTGATCGTCAGTTGCCAGTCGGGCCATCGTTCGAGTGGCGCGTGCGGCAAGCTGAAGAAACAGGGCTTCGAGCAGGTCTATAACCTTGCCGGCGGCATCGCGGCCTGGCGCGATGCGGGCTTGCCGGTGACCACCAAGTAACCGGGCGGCGCACATCATGTCGGTCAAGGTCCAGATGTACAGCACGGCCGTATGCCCCTATTGCGTGCGTGCCGAACAATTGCTGAAAAGCAAGGGCGTTGCGGAAATCGAGAAAATCCGCATCGACCTCGAACCGGAATCGCGCGAACGGATGATGCAGCGTACCGGGCGGCGCACCGTGCCGCAGATCTACATCGGCGAGACCCATGTCGGCGGCTATGACGAACTGGTCGCGCTGGAACGTGCCGGCAAGCTCGATCCATTGCTGGCCGGCGGCTAGAGGCAGGGCGCGTCCTCATCAGCACTTCATACGCCACACTTCACACTTTTTCGTTTTCCTATTTTTTGACGACAGGCAATCCACATGAGCGAACAACAGGCCCCGGTTTTTTCCATCGAGAAAGTCTATGCAAAGGATGTTTCTCTCGAAATTCCCAATGCACCGCAGGTCTTTCTCGAAAGAGAGAACCCCACCATCGAATTGCAGTTGCACGATGGCGCCAGCACCATCGAAGACGGGCTGTATGAAGTCGTGGTCACGGCGACGGTGACTGCGAAGACCGGCGAGAACACGATGTTCCTGGTCGAAGTGGCCCAGGCCGGTGTTTTCCAGATCCGCAATCTGCCGGTGGAAAACATCGAACCCGTCCTCGGCGTGGCTTGCCCGAACATCATTTTCCCGTATCTGCGCGAGACGGTTTCCGATCTCGTCACCCGTGCCGGTTTCCCGCCGGTGCTGCTGGCACCGATCAATTTCGAAGCGCTGTACCAGCAACGCATGCAGGCGCAGCAACAGGTCCAGGCGAACGGCGAACTGCCGATTCAGTGAGTCCGGCAGGAATCCTCATGAAGTCCCCACGCTACTGGCTGGCTACGGTCTTGCTGCTGGTCGCCATGCCGGCAATGGCTCTCGATTACCGTTCGGTAACCGAACCGGCGGTGCTGTACGACGCGCCCTCGCTGAAAGGCAAGCCGCTGTTCGTCATTGCCCGGCAGACGCCGGTCGAGGTGGTGGTGGCGCTGGAAGGCTGGAGCAAGGTGCGCGATGCTTCCGGCGGCCTGGCCTGGATCGAAAAACGCCTGCTCGGCGAACGGCGTACCGTGCAGGTGACGGCCGCCCGCGCGCAGGTGCGCACTGCCGCCAGTGCCGAGGCGCCGCTGGCATTCGAGGCGGAACGGGACGTCGTCCTGGAGTTGACCGATCCGCTGCCCGTCAATGGCTGGGCCAGGGTACGCCATCGCGACGGCCAGAGCGGCTTCGTCCGCGCCGAGCAGGTGTGGGGCCTGTAAGTCGTCCCGGCGCGGGTTGCGGGCGACAGACCTGACTTCATCATGAAAATTGCCGTCATCGGCGCCGGCGCCTGGGGAACCGCGCTGGCCATCGCCTTCGCCCGCGGCGCCTCGCACCAAGTCACACTTTGGGCGCGCGATCCCGCGCTGTGCGCCCGCATGCAGGCGCTGCGCGAGAACGCGCCTTACCTGCCAGGACAGACCTTTCCCGACGCGCTGGTCGTGCGTGACGACTTTCCGGCAACCGTCGATGCGGCCGAACTGCTGCTGTTGGCCACGCCGCTGGCCGGTTTGCGGCCGATCCTGCGGCAATGGCGCGGTACGGCCAATGCCGTTGCACGGCCTTTTTTGTGGCTGTGCAAGGGGCTCGAAGCCGAAACCGGCCTGCTGCCGCACCAGATCGTTGCCGAGGAATTGAACGGCTGGCCGGCCTTGCATGGCGCGCTGACCGGACCGAGCTTTGCCGAAGAAGTGGCGCGCGGCCTGCCGGCAGCGGTCACGCTGGCCAGCGCCGACGCCGGTTTCGCCCGCGCCATGGCGCAGGAACTGTCCGGCGCGCGACTGCGCATCTACGCCAACGACGACGTGATCGGCGCCGAAGTCGGCGGCGCGGTGAAAAATGTCCTGGCCATTGCCAGCGGCATTTCCGATGGCCTGGGACTCGGCCACAACGCTCGCGCCGCCCTGATCACGCGCGGTCTGGCGGAGATCGTTCGTTTCGGTCTGGCGCTCGGCGCGCGCCGCGAAACCCTGATGGGCCTGGCCGGCATGGGCGATCTGATTCTCACCTGCACGGGCGACCTGTCGCGCAACCGGCGCGTCGGCCTGGCGCTGGCGGCCGGCCGCACGCTGGCCGACAGCGTGCGCGAACTCGGCCATGTCGCCGAAGGCGTGTATAGCGCGCGCGCCGTGGCGCGCCGGGCCGCAGAATTGCAGGTTGAAATGCCCATCGTGCAGGCGGTTTGCGCCGTGCTTGATGGGCAGCTATCGGCTGCTGCCGCTGTCGATCGGTTGATGCAGCGGGATCCCAAGGATGAGTGTTGAAGGCCGGGGTTTGTCTTGTCTTGGCGGGTGAAGTTTCAACAACCGGGTTTCGTCTTGAGGGTGAGGTACCGATACCGGGATTTTGTTTCGGTGGGTTGATTTGGTATTGCTGAGTTTTTCCTTGGCGGTGCGCTGAAGCCGGGACTCGCCCCGGCGGGGTTTTCAAAAGCCAGGTTTCGCCGCCGCCGAGCGGCCGGTTTCTAAACTCGCTGCGCTCGGGCAACGAAACCGGAAACCTCTGCCCGGCACTGGCTCCGCTCGGCGGCGCACAGGGGAATGGAAAAGCGTCACAGTCCAACGGACAGAGCGCGGCGCGTTGCGCCGGGTAAGCTGATGCAGGGTTGCACGCTTGATACATATTCATCGTCCCCGCGGAAGCGGGGACCCAGGAACCGAACTTGAGAGAGGCGTGCAGCTTCTCAGATATTCGTCGTCCCCGCGAAAGCGGGGACCCAGGAACGTACTGGATTCCCGCTTTCGCGGGAATGACGAATCCGATATTTATATCTTCCAGCAGGCTTGGTATTTGGCTTTTCAACCCCCACGCGTTGAGCAGCACCCCCATTCCCCTGTGTCTCGCCGAGTTTCGCTGCCGGCGAGCGGGGCTTTCCGGTTTCGTTGTCTGAGCGTAGCGAGTTTAGAAACCGGCCGCTCGGCGGCGGCGAAACTCGGGCAGCCCGAAGGGCCGAGACACCGGGGTGCGTTTCTTTGCCTACTTTCTTGTCGCGCGACAAGAAAGTAGGTCGCCCGCCGGGGCGAGTCCCGGCTTCTGCGCTCCGTCAGAAAACGCCCCGACAAGCCCAAATCACTCACCGCAACAAAATCCTGGTACCGCCGTTCCACTCCACACTCACGACGAATCCTGGCCGTTGAAAAGCCTACCGAGTCGACTCCCGCCAATCCCAAATCCCCCGACACCCTCTCATCTCCTACAAACTCAAACACCACCAACAAAACCCAATTGACGCCAAACTTCGAAAGCCACCACGGCCACGGTGTTAGATAAATTGACGCTGCGGCACTCCGGCCGCATCGGCAGGCGGATGCGCCGTTCCTCGGCGATGCCATCCAGCACCTCGGCCGGCAGGCCGCGTGATTCGGGGCCGAACAGGAAAGCATCGCCGGCCTGGTAGCGTGGTTGATCGTGACGCGTCGTACCGCGCGTGCTCAGGGCGAAGAGGCGTGCCGGGCTGCCGTCGTCGTTGCGTTCCAGGCTGGCGATGCAATTCGGTAAATTCTCATGAATACGCACATCGGCAATTTCGGCATAATCCATGCCGGCGCGCCGCAGTTGCGCCGCGCTCAAGTCGAAGCCGAGCGGCCGCAGCAGATGCAGACGGACGCCGACGTTGGCGCAAAGCCGGATGACGTTGCCGGTATTGGGTGGAATTTCGGGTTGATACAAAATGATGTGAAACATGATGTGCTATAGTCAGAGGCAAATTGCCGAGTCATGTTCCCAGCAGAATCAAACGCTTGGATTGTAAAGCTGAAAACGATTGGAGATACCGTATGTCGCGTCCGGAGAAAATCCGCCTCGGCGATTTTCTGATAGCGCAAGGTCTGTTGACCAATGAGCAGCTGGGACTTGCACTCGAAGAGCAGAAGCGCAGCGGGCGCAAGCTTGGGCGCATTTTCATCGAGGCGGGCTATGTATCCGAAAAGGAAATCACCAAGGCGCTCGGCCGCCAGTTGCGTGCGCCCTTCGTCGATCTGGTCACTTTCAAGCCCAAGCCCGAGCTGATCAATCTGCTCACGGAAGCTGCGGCCCGTCGTTACCGGGCCATCGTTCTCGACAACGAAGAGGACGTCAATATGCTGATGGTCGGTTTTGCCGATCCGACCGACCTGGTGGCGTATGACGAAGTGAGCCGCATCCTGCAGCGCGAGATCATGCTGGCCGTGGTCATGGAAAGCCAGTTGCTGACCACGCTGGACCGCGTGTATCGCCATACCGAGGAAATCTCCGGGCTCACTCAGGAGCTCGCCGAGGACATGCTCGATGGGCAGTTCGACTTCGGCAATCTCGAAGGCGTGCTGACCACGGACGAAGATGCGCCGGTCGTCAAGCTGCTGAATACCGTGTTCGAGGAAGCCATCAAGCAGCGTGCTTCCGACATCCATATCGAGCCGCAGGAAAAGCAGTTGATCATCCGCTTTCGCATCGACGGCGTACTGCATGTGCAGACCGAAGCCCATCCCCGGGTGGCTGCGCCGCTGGTATTGCGCCTGAAGCTGATCTCGGGGCTGGATATTTCCGAAAAGCGTTTGCCGCAGGATGGCCGCTTCAACATCAAGCTGAAGAACTCCGCCGTGGATGTGCGTCTGTCGACGCTGCCGACCCAGTATGGCGAATCTGCCGTCATGCGCCTGCTCAGTCAAAGCAACAACTTTCTGGCGCTCGACAAGATGGGCATGCCGCCCACGCTGCTCGAACGCCTGCGCCATGCCATCCACCGCCCCAGCGGCATGGTGCTGGTGACCGGGCCGACCGGCTCGGGCAAGACCACCACGCTCTATTCGGCGCTGGCCGAACTGAATTCGCCGGAAAAGAAAATCCTCACCGTCGAGGATCCGATCGAATACCGGCTGCCCGGCATCAATCAGACCCAGGTCATGGAGAAAATCGACCTGACCTTCTCGCGCGTGCTGCGCGCTGCCCTGCGCCAGGATCCGGACATCATCCTGGTTGGCGAAATGCGCGACCAGGAAACCGCCGAGATCGGCATGCGCGCGGCGATGACCGGCCACATGGTGCTCTCGACCCTGCACACCAACGATGCCTTGACCACTCCGATCCGCCTGCTCGACATGGGCGTGCCGCGCTTCATGGTGGCGATGTCGCTGCAACTGGTGCTGGCCCAGCGTCTGGTGCGCACCATCTGCGAGCGCTGCGCGGACGAATACAAGCCGACGCCGCAGGAGCTGGCCTGGCTGCGCATGGAACTGGGCGACGAAGCGGACAGCAAGACCTTCTACCGGGGCTACGGTTGCGACAATTGCAACAAGAGCGGCTATACCGGACGCCAGGCGATCTATGAATGCCTGGAGATGACCCAGGTGATGGTCGATGCGGCGAATCATGGCGATCCGCAGGAATTCCTGCGGGCTGGCCGCGAGCAGATGGCCGGCAATACCCTGCGGCGCGATGCCCTGCGGCTGGCCTTGGCCGGGCGCAGCACCATCGAGGAAGTGATGCGCATCAACAACCAGATGGAAGGCTGAGAGGGCTGAATGCCGAATTTCGCCTATCGTGGCCGTGATGCCAATGGCCAGGTGGCCAGTGGCCACATTGATGCAGCCAGCGCCACCGAGGTCGCGGGCCAGCTTCAGTCGCGCGGCATCACGCCCGTTTCGATCACGGCGCAATCGGGTTCGGTCCGGGCCAAATCCAGATCCGCTGCGGCGAAGCCGGCCACGGCCGCAGCCAGTGACGGCAAGGCGGCTGCGGCCAGCTCTCTGGCCAGCAAGGATCTGCTTCCCAAGCCGGTCGATAGCACGGATGTCATGTTTTTCTCGCGGCAACTCTACACCCTGCTCAAGGCCGGGGTGCCGATCATGCGCGCCCTGGCCGGCCTGCAGGAATCCGCGAGCAAGCCGACCGTCATCGAAATGCTGCAGGAACTGCGCGAGAGCCTCGATGCCGGCCGCGAGTTGTCAACCGCCCTGGCCCGCCTGCCGAAAATCTTCACGCCCTTTTACGTGGCCATGGTGCGCGTGGGTGAAATGACCGGGCAAATGGAAACCGTCTTTCTGCGCCTGTATCACCACATGGCTTTCGAGCGCTTCATGAAGGAGCAGGTTTCCTCGGCGACGCGCTATCCCATGTTCGTCATCATCGCCATGGCGATTGCCCTGGTGGTGGTCAACATCTTCGTCATTCCGGCATTCGCCAAGGTGTTCGCCGGCTTCCATGCCGAACTGCCCTTGATGACCAAGATCCTGCTGGGCTTTTCCAGCTTCATGGTCGACACCTGGTACGTGATGCTCGGTGGCGTGGCGTTGGGCATCTTCGCCTTCAGGACGTGGATCCGTACCATACCTGGCCGTTTCCAGTGGGACAAGATTAAGCTGACCCTGCCGATTGCCGGCAAGATCATCAGCAAGGCCACGCTCGCGCGTTTTGCGCGCAGCTACGCGCTGGCCTCGAAGAGCGGCGTGCCCATCATCCAGGCGCTGACCACCGTCTCGCAGACCGTCGGCAACGAATACATCGCTCACAAGATCGACGGCATGCGCGATGGCATTTCGCGCGGCGAGACCGTGCTGCGCGTCGCCGCGCACGCCGGCATCTTCCCGCCGGTGGTGCTGCAGATGATCGCCGTCGGCGAGGAATCCGGCACGCTGGACGATCTCATGCAGGAAATCGCCGAAATGTTCCAGAACGAGATCGAATACGAGCTCAAGACCCTGGCCCAGCAGATCGAGCCCATCCTGATCACCATGCTCGGCGTCATGGTGCTGGTTCTGGCGCTGGGCATCTTCCTGCCGCTCTGGGACATGGGCAGCGTGGTGACGAAAAAATGAGAACGGCAACAAACTAAGCAATGGGCATCAGAAAATAGTGGAATTATTGGTGCGGACTGGTTAAACTGGCGCCGCATCTGCTTGACCGGCGGTATCGGGCTGTACGGGTTCGAGGGAACGAAACCAAACTCATAGTAAAAGGAAAGGGAACTTATGAAACGGAATCAACAAGGCTTCACGCTGATCGAACTGATCATCGTCATCGTGATCCTGGGCATCCTGGCGGCGGTGGCTTTGCCGAAGTTCGTCGATTTGTCGGGTGAGGCGGAGGATGCGGCCGTCAAGGGCGTGGCTGGAGGCATCAGTTCGGGCATGTCCATCAATTACGCTGCGCGTAAGGTGAGTAGTGCCAAGGGGGTTGCGGTTACCGATTGCCAACAGGGAGCGGACGTTCTTGATGGTGGCTTGCCGACGGGTTATACAATTACAGCAGCGGCTGTCGCTGCCAACGCAACTAAGTCGGATTGTGTATTGACCGGACCCAGCACCAAGACAGCTTCTTTTACAGCCATCGGTATTCTCTGATCATTACCCTCAGGTTGTCGAAACCCGAACACCCCGGCCAGTCCGGGGTGTTCTCTTTTGGGCGTTCGGCAGGGAGGAAGAAGCCAGCCAGTCGAACGGAGCGGCGAGCGGCGGGGGTGGCTTACGTGGCGCTACGGCTGCTCCTGGCTTTGCCAGATGCTCTCGATTGCCGCCCTGTCCTCCGCGCTGCGGAAAGCGCGACGAGTCATCTCCAGGAGAGCTTGCGCTTCCGCAGGTCTTCCGGTCATCTGGCGCAGCATGGCGCATTTCGTCATTAATTCGGGTGCGACCCGCAGCGGCATGGCCGCCTCGCAGATCAGCGACTGATCGGCCGCCTTTTGCGGATCGGGGTGCATCAATACCGCCAGGGTGCTGCGCGCGTAGGGGCCCAGGATCGAGTGTTGGGCCAGATCTGCGAAGACGTCCATGCGTCGGCGCCAGTCGGCCTCATCGCCGCGGACTTCGCGCCGCATGATCAGCGCCTGGTCCAGGATGCGGTAATCGTGGAATAGCGTCCCCAGTATCGCCAAGGCCGCCAGGCAGGCGATGAGCAGCAATTGCGGGCGTGGCAGGCGGAAGGATTTGCCTGTGCTGCCCAGCGCGCCGAGCAGGACGGCCGTGAGGCCGAGAAATTCGGCATGCCAGAGCGGGTATTCGAGCTGACTGTGGATGGCGATGAGCATGAGCATGGCGAGTGCCAGTTGCTCGGGAGGGCGCAGCGGGCCGCGCAACACGTGCCGCAGCCAGACGATGGCGAAAATTGCCACTGCCAGGGTCAGCGGCAGGCCAAAGTCGGCGGCGAGTTGCAGCAGAAAGTTATGGGCATGCTCGGCGCCGGCCAGTGTATCGACGCCGGCCGGCGCCTGGGCGGCAGCCTCGACAGTGCGCCAGGCGTAGTTGCCTGTGCCATTGCCCAGCCAGGGATGCGCCTGGATCATGGTCAGGGCGTCGCGCCAGATGAGCAGACGGGAATCACCCGAGACCAGGCCGCTGCGCAGGCGATCGAAAGCGTTGATCTGTCCTGCCGCATGCTGCCAGGGCAGCGTGCGCGAGATTTCGCCGGCGGCGATGAGGCTGACGAGGGTAAACGCGAGCAACAGGAGGCGTTGCCGGCGCAGCTTGCCGGGTGCTTGTGGCACTGTCCGATGCGCCTCATCTTGCTCCGTTGCGGGCAGCGCGGCTCGGCTCGGCCATGGCAGGCCCGCGAGCAGCAGCAGCGCCAGTCCATGCAGCCAGGCCGTGCGCGAAGCGACCAGGCCGCAGGCGCTGGCGAGGATCAGGAGGCCGGCGATGAGCAGCCACGGACGCACCCGGCGGAGTTCATGAAAATAGATCAGGCAGCAAATGCCCAGCCACAGTTGGGTGGTGAGCAGGTTGGGCTGGCCGAGGTTGCCATAGATACGGCCGGAGTTGGGCATGAGAATTTGCCAGGGGACGGGTGTACCCAGGCGTTGCGCGTAGGCCGTCAGCGCACTGGCCAGGGCGCCCGCCAGCAGCGCCAGCGCCAGGACCTGCACTAGCCATGCTGTACCGAAGCGCTCGCGCAGGCTGGCCGACAGGCAGATCAGCGCCATGGCCCAGAGCAGATAGCCGCTCTGAAACAGCCCCAGCATGGGAATCTGGATCATGCCGCCGGCCAGTTGCAGCAAAGTGGCCAGCAGCAACAGTCCCGGCAGCCAGAGGATGGCGGGCAGGGAAATTTTTTCGGGTCGGCTGATGAAGAAGCTCGCCAGCGCCAGCACGCCCAGCAGCAGCGCCAGCCATTCTTCGTAGAACGAAGGAATCGGATGATGATGGATGGGCTGCAGGAAAGGCAGCGCCAGCATCAGACCGAGCAACAGTAACGTCAGACGCTGCGCGATGGGAAATTGGGGCATGACTGAAGATGAAGCGGAAGCGCCTGGTGAATGGGGGAAGGGTCGGATATCTGCACTTGCCATTCAAAGCGGGAAAGTGCTTGCCCTCACTGACCAAAGTTCATGATGCGCCCTCGTGCGCCCATTTTAGCAACACATCCTGCGCTTCCCGCGCCGTTGCGGCTTGCGGATGATTCACCAGAAACACGATGATCTGCCACTGACCACGCCGGCCGCGGACATCGATGTAGGTTGCCAGATCGGCAAGATGTTCATACGCATTTGCAGCACGTAGCTTTTAGGCTACAATCGCACCATGTACGAATTGCGTCACTACCTTGACCCTGAAGGGCGGGACCTCTTTGCTCACTGGCTGGAGCGTCTTCACGACAGAGTGGCTCAGGCACGCGTTGCTGCACGCTTGCTCCGGTTACAGAACGGCAATTTTGGTGACTGCAAGCCTGTGGGTTCAGGCGTATGGGAGTTGCGTGTGGATTGGGGGCCTGGCTACCGGGTCTATTACGCCATGGCAGGCAGACAGGTGATTTTGCTATGTGAGGGTGGCGATAAGCGTAGTCAGGCCGGTGATATCGCGCGGGCGAGACAGCGCTGGAATGACTGGCAAACAAGGAGAAAATCATGAAATCCTGCGTCAAACATGATGATTGGTTGTTGGCACGGCTTGCGGATGCGGAGTTTGCTGCAGAGTATCTGAATGCCGCCAGTGAAGATGATGATCCGGCCAGCTATCTGGCTGCTCTGAGGAAGGTGGTCGAGGCCCGGGGCGGCATGGCGGCGGTGGCGGAGAAAACCCAACTGTCGCGTGAAACCTTGTACCGCACCTTATCCAGCCGGGGAAACCCAACAATTCGTACGCTGCATGCCGTACTCAAGGCAACTGGTTTGAAGTTCAATGTCCTGCCCGGGGCGTGCTGAGCGTATCCCCGTCATACACCCACCGCAGCAACACATCCTGCGCTTCCCGCGCCGTTGCGGCTTGCGGATGATTCACCAGAAACACGATGATCTGCCACTGGCCGTGGCGGTTGCGGATGTAGCCGGCGATGGCGCTTACGCCGTCCAGCGAGCCGGTTTTGATGTGCGCCTGGCCGGCGCCGGGGGCTGAGCCAGTCTGCAGGCGTTTTTTCATCGTGCCGTCGATGCCGGCCAGTGGCAGCGAGGCGATGAATTCCGGCATCAGCGGGTTCTGCCAGGCATGTTGCAGCAATGCGGCCAGGCTGTTGGCGGAGAGCCGTTCCTGGCGCGACAGGCCAGAACCGTTTTCCAGCACCAGTTCGGGGAAGTGCAGTTGCCGTTGCGCCAGCCAGGCAGAGAGTGCGCGGGCGGCGTCGGCGGCGCTGGCCGGGCGCAGGGTCTGATGGAGCCGCTCGTCCTGATCCAGGTTGTTGCGCCTGAGCCATTCCGCGCCCAGCGTCAGATAGAGCTGACGCGCCATGACGTTGTTGCTGTATTTGTTGATGTCGCGAATGATTTCCGCCAGGGGAGGCGATTCGCTGCGGGCCAGCGGATACAGGGGCGCGGGCAGGGGTTTGTCGAGCGCGAGCCTGCCGGAGAACGTGCCGCCGAGTTCCTGCCAGAGCTGGCGGAAGACGCCATGGACGTACTGCGCATGGGACATGGCGCCCAGGTGCCAGGTCTGTTCACCGCAATTGAGCGGATAGTCGCCACTGAGGATGAGCTGGGGGCTGGCGCTGCCCGTATCGCCGTTGCCGGCATCTTCGATGTATTCGGTGTACTCGGCCTGCAGTTGCGCCTTCCAGTCGCCGCAGGCCGTTGCGTTCGTCGTGCGCAGGCGGTTAAGTATGGCCAGGTTGGCAGGCCGAGGTTCGACGAGAAGATCGGGCGCCTGGTTTGCCTTGCCTCCCTGTTCCGCCAATAGCTGCAGGCGTAGTGTCTTGTAGTTCACCAGCAGCGCATCGGGCGTGACGTTGTAGGGACGCAGCGGCTGGTCGTCGAAGGGCGTGGCGGCGGCCGCGGCGATTTTTTCGGCATCAAAGAGGCTGCGGTCGAGCAGCAGGTCGCCGCGTATCTCGCGCACGCCGCGCGCGCGCAATTGGCGCAGCAGTAGCCAGAACTGCTCGAAGCCGAGCTTGGGATCGCCGCCGCCCCTGATGACGAGATCGCCATCGAGCACGCCCGCCACCGGCAGGCGGCTGGCCAGGATTTCGGTTTGCCAGGCGTAGGCCGGGCCGAGCGTGTCGAGCGCGGCATAGGTGGTCAGCAGCTTCATCAGCGAAGCCGGATTGAAGGCTTGCCCGGCATTCAGGCTGACCTGCGCTCGCGTCGCGCCGGCTTCCTGCACCACCACGGCCACGGCCGTTTCGGGTATGCCGGCCTGCTTGAGCGCCCGGGCGACGGCGGGCGGCAGCCGCTCGCTGTATGTTTCTTGCGCCAGTGACGACGCGGGTGCGCAGGGCAGCAGCATCAGGATGCTTACGGCAAGCCGCAGGACGAGGCGGGAAAGGGATGGGCAAGGCATGAGAGGAATGAGGAAGGAAGACGAGTGACAAGTGGCAAGTGAAGCTTCGCGCTTGACGCAATGTGCGCATTCATGATTTTCAGGCGAGTCGCAGGGGTGATTTTCAAATCCTCCGCTGCATGCTCATGATAGCCTGCAGCCACTGATCCGCCGCAGGAAACTGATAGACTGAACGGCGCTTTTATTTGTCAGCCAAGCGCGTATTTCAACTTCCGTCCTGCGGTCGATCCATGTCCAAATTACTTTTGTTCGCCATCCTCGGCCTGGTCGTTTATCTGTTGCTGAAACGCAGTTCGCGACGGCCGGCGCAGCGTCGGCAAGAAACGCCGAATGCTTCCGCGCAGCAGATGGTGTCCTGCGCTCATTGCGGCGTGTATGTGCCGGAAAGCGAAAGCCTGGCGTCCGGGGGGCGGCATTATTGCAGCGAGCCGCATCGCAAACTCGGCGCCACGGGTAGCGCAGGTGATGCAGGTGACGCAGGCAAGCACTGACGCCGGGCAAAGCCTCTGGCGCCGTCTGGCCACCGATCCGCCGGAGACTTTCTGGCGTTCGCTGGTTTACTTCGGCTGGTATCGCTTCGTGGTGGCCCTGGTGTTTTTGGGCAGTCTGCATTTCTTCGGTACGGCGCTCGAACTGGGTTATGAAGGCCCTGCGCGCTTCCGGCTGGTCTGCAGCATTTATCTGCTGCTGGCCGTCGTCTTTCAGCTCATCCTGCGTTTCTGGCGGCGAGGTTTCAGCCTGCAACTGACCGTGCAGGTGATGACGGACATACTGCTGCTGACGCTGCTGATGCATTACAGCGGCGGTTACAAAAGCGGTCTGACTTTCATGATGCTGGTGGTGCTGGCCGGCGCCGGTCTGGTCGGACAGGGACGCCTGAGCCTGTTCTTCGCCGCCATGGCAACCTTTGCCGTGCTGATCGAGCAGGCCCGGCGAGCCTTGGTCTTCGATGCCGATCTGGCGGATTTCATGCATTCGGGCATCGTCGGCATCGGTTTTTTCGCCACGGCGATCACCGCGCGTCTGCTGGCAAAGCGCGTGGTGGCCAACGAAAACCTGGCGCGGCAGCGGGGCCGAGAGCTGGCTGAACAATTGAGCGTCAATGAACGCGTCATCCGTGACATGCAGGATGGCGTGCTGGTGGTCGATGCTGCCGGACGGGTACGCCAGATCAATCCGCAGGCGGAGAGCCTGCTCGGCATCGGTCGCGGGAGTCTGCTGAAAATGACCGCGCTGGCCGAATTTTCACCCGCGCTGAATGCCGGTTTTATCCGCTGGAATCAGCGGGCAAGGGAAACCGTGGAAACCCTGCGGCTGCCGGTGGCCGGTCGCGAGCGCGATTTGCAGGTGCGCTTTCTGCCGGCTGGTGAAGGAGGCAATGCGCTGATCTATCTCGAAGACATGGGGCGCATTCAGGCGCAGGCGCAGCAGCTCAAGCTGGCCGCGCTTGGCCGTCTGACCGCCAACATGGCGCACGAGATCCGCAACCCACTGGCCGCGATCAGCCACGCCGCCGAGCTGCTGGCCGATGAGCAGCGCCTGGCGACGCGGGAGCGGCTGATCCGCATCATCGGCGACAATACCCAGCGCCTGAATCGTCTGGTGGCCGAGGTGCTCGAACTGGGGCGCCGCGATCGGGCGCAGCCGGAGTTGCTGCATCTGCAGAGCTTCGTCGAGGCTTTCGTCGAGGAATATGCCCTGCACGATCCGCGCATCCTCGCATCCATCGTGATGGACATCGATCCCGAGGCCATGCTCTGGTTCGATCGCATGCACCTGAACCGGGTGCTGGCAAACCTGCTGGGCAATGCCTTGCGTCACGGCAGCGGCCAGGCCGGCAGCCTGCGTCTGGAGGCGCGCGGCGTGCCTGTACCCGATGCTTCTTCTTCATCCCGCATACCCGGGGTGGCGGGCGCGGTGATCCGGCGTACCGAGCTGCACGTGATCGACGATGGCCCCGGCATCGACGCGGCCGTGCAGACGCAGATTTTCGAGCCCTTCTACACCACGCACAGCAGCGGCACCGGGCTGGGGCTTTATATTGCGCGCGAACTGTGCGAGGCCAATGATGCCAGGCTGGAGCTTTGCGCCAATGCGGACGGCGGCGCGTCCGGCGCGCATTTCTGCCTGACGGGCCGAGGCGAATGAGGTGAAACGGATGAAAACTGAAAACAGAAGGCGCAACAGAAACACCCGCGTGCTGGTGGTCGATGACGAGCCGGACATCCGCGAACTGCTCGATCTGACGCTGGCGCGCATGGGCCTGGCCTGCGACTGCGCCGGCAGCGTGGCCGAGGCCCGCCGCCTGCTGGCGGAAGGCGGTTATCAACTCTGCCTGACCGACATGCGTCTGCCGGACGGCGAGGGCATCGAACTGGTGCGCCATATCGGCGAGCATTGCCAGGATCTGCCGGTGGCCGTCATCACGGCGCATGGCAGCATGGAAAATGCCGTGTCGGCATTGAAGGCCGGCGCCTTCGATTATCTCGCCAAGCCGGTTTCGCTCGATCAGTTGCGCGTGCTGGTGAAGTCGGCCCTCGACCTGCCGCAGCGTTCGTCTACGCTGGCGGCGGAGGGCGAGGGCGGCGAGGCCGGTGGCAAGGCCGCCGGCCTGTTCGGCAATTCGCCGGCCATCCAGCACGTGCGCGGTATGATCGAGCGCGTCGCGCGCAGTCAGGCGCCGGTTTATATTTCCGGCGAATCTGGCAGCGGCAAGGAGCTGGCGGCCAGCCTGATCCATCGTCTCGGCGCGCGGCGGGGAAAACCCTTCATCGCCGTGAATTGCGGCGCCATCCCGGAGACGCTGATGGAAAGCGAATTCTTCGGTCATCGCAAGGGCGCATTCACCGGCGCCGAGAGCGATCGGGAAGGATTCTTCAAGGCAGCCGATGGCGGCACGCTGTTTCTCGACGAAGTGGCCGACCTGCCGCTGGCCATGCAGGTCAAGCTGCTGCGGGCCATCCAGGAAAAACGCGTGCGCAAGGTGGGGGCGACCAGCGAGGAGCCGGTCGATGTGCGCATCATCTGCGCGACGCATCAGGATTTGAAGGCGCTGGTCGAACAGGGAAAGTTTCGTCAGGATATGTACTATCGGCTGAATGTGATCGGCCTGCGCATGCCGGCCCTGCGCGAATGCCGCGAGGACATTCCGCAACTGGCGGAGCACATCCTGGCGCGGCTGGCGGCGGCAGCCGGCGTGGCGCCGCCGCGGCTGACGCCGGCAGCGCTGCGGGCGCTGTGCGATCACACCTTTCCCGGCAACGTGCGCGAGCTTGAAAATACCCTCGAACGTGCGCTGGCTCTGCTGATCGGCGAGCGCATCGACGTGGCCGATCTGCAACTGACGCCGCAAGCGCACGATGAATCGAGCCTCATCGATCCGCCGGTTGCGGGCCATGCTTCACTCCAGGATCATCTCGATCAGGTGGAGCGCCAGATGATCCTCGATGCCCTGCAGAAGACCCGCTATAACCGCACGGCAGCGGCGAAGCTGCTGGGCGTCACCTTCCGCTCCCTGCGCTATCGCATGGAACGCCTCGGATTGAACGAATGAGCGAATCGCTGCGTGAGGGTGGCCGCCCATGCTCATTCGACGTTCTGGATGCCGCGGGATGGTTGCCTGGCGCAAGCCGGATCCATTCGCCGAATTTCGATGAGCGGCCGGCGGGCGCGTCCGTCGACCTGATCGTCATTCACGCCATCAGCCTGCCGCCGGGAGAATTCGGCGGCGCCGGCATCGTGCAACTGTTCACCAACACGCTCGATCCGGCAGCGCATCCCTATTACGCCGGGATCCACGCGCTGCGCGTGTCGGCGCATTTCCTGATCCGGCGGGACGGTGAGCTGATCCAGTTCGTCTCCTGCGACAAGCGCGCCTGGCATGCCGGCGCGTCATGCTGGCGCGGGCGCGAGCGCTGCAATGATTTTTCGCTGGGCATCGAGCTGGAGGGCTGCGACGATCAGCCATTCGAGGAGGCGCAATACCAGTGCCTGCAGGCGCTGTTGGCGCGGCTGCAGCAGCGCTATCCCGAGGCGGCGATTGCCGGCCATGCCGACATCGCGCCGGGCCGCAAGAGCGATCCCGGTCCTTGCTTCGACTGGACGCGAATCGGCGTGAGCGCAGTGCAGTGCGAAAGAACCTGACGCGCCAAAAAATCGCGAGAAAAATTCAGAGTGTTGCTTTTTTGAGAATCTGCAATCGCGGATCGGAAAAACTTCTTGCATGTTTGAAATCGAAACACTACACTTAGTCGAAAATCTTGACAGCACACTATATCTAGTAGGTCAAGCTTGACGGTACACAGAAACCGAAAGGCAGTCAGAGGAAACGCACGAAGTAGAAACAGTAGAAACGGCCAAGGCTCAAAGGAGAAAGGCTTGATGCGGTTGTCGGTCACACTTGATGTCCCACGAAATCCCCCGCAGTCCTTCTGCACGGCGTCATTCCTTTTCTCTTTCGTTTCCTCCGTTTCTTCCTTTCCCTCATCCTCCTTCGTCACACGATTCGGCAGTGTCCGCTACCGGACGGCCTGCCTACGATCATCAAGATGATCGACGCTGCCAAAATCATCAAGCATCCTTCCCGCTTCTTGCGCAGCAACCCGGTGCGCGGCGTCCCGGCGTCGGTGCTGGTGCCAGTGCCGGACATGCCGGCCTTGCTCTCTCCCCTGTCACATCGTCCGCAGTTTTCCGGCGGCCGCGGTCATCATTGTCGGCCGCTGCCGGCTTGCGCGCGCATGCACGTGCAGGAGCCATGAAGTACGTGGGCTACGCTATCGAATTCGAGGGTGGTGATTCCGTCGTCACCCTGAATAATCCGTTCCGCTCGGGGCGGGTTGCTGTTTGATGTTTCTTTCCTGTTATCTTGTTTAAGGAGATTGATATGGCTGAGGCAAAAACCAAGGCAAAGAAGCCGGCAGCGAAGAAAGCTGCCCCGGCTAAGAAAGCAGCACCAGCGAAGAAGCCTGCCGTGAAGAAGGCGGCACCGGCGAAGAAGCCCGCAGTGAAGAAGGCTGCAGCGAAGAAGCCCGTTGCCAAGAAGGCCGCACCGGCGAAAAAGCCTGCAGTGAAGAAGGCTGCGGCGAAGAAACCGGTTGCCAAGAAGGCGGCACCGGCGAAGAAGCCCGCAGTGAAGAAAGCTGCAGCGAAGAAGCCGGTTGCCAAGAAGGCCGCACCGGCGAAAAAGCCTGCAGTGAAGAAGGCTGCGGCGAAGAAGCCGGTTGCCAAGAAGGCGGCCCCGGCGAAGAAACCCGCAGTGAAGAAGGCTGCTGCAAAGAAGCCGGCTGCCAAGAAAGCCGCACCGGCAAAAAAACCTGCAGTGAAGAAAGCCGCTGCAAAAAAAGCAGCACCTGCAAAAAAAGCAGCACCTGCGAAGAAGCCCGTAGCAAAGAAGGCGGCTGCCAAGCCTGCGGCAAAGAAAGCGACACCGGCAAAAAAACCGGCGGCCAAGCCCGCGGCGAAGAAGCCCGCTGCACCGAAGGCTGCAGCACCGGCGCCTTCGACGGCGGCAGCCCCCGGCCTGAAGTCGTCGCTGAATCCGGCCGCGGCCTGGCCGTTTCCGACGGGTTCGCGTCCTTCCTGAGTCGTACCCCGGACGAGTGCAGGAGTAGAAACATCAAACCGGAATCCCGCCTAGGCGGGATTCCGCGAGCGGCACGCGGTAACTCCTGCACTCTTCCGTCTTCAGTTTGTTGGCGGCAGATGGCCGCCTTTTATTTGCCCGTCAGTTGCCGTTGATTCGGCAGCAATGCTGCTCGCACCGCGCCTGCCGGCTCATTCGCGCCAGAAACGAAAACCGGTTTGTCAATACGTGGGTCGAGTTGATTTGCGGTGTTTTACGTGACGAGTGTGTCGTGGTTCACACAAATGGCCGAATATCCTGTCCGGCCCCACTGGGCCATGGATAAAATGCCGAAGCATTGGAACCGCATGTTTTCGCGGTGGCGCCGAGGCGTCGGGTAGCCGTTCCCGGCCTCGGATTCAACGAAACCTCCGGATGCAATCGATGAAATCCGACGGTTTCTTTCCCTGCAGCCGTCGTTCGTCGTCATTTTGTCGTGGTAACGGGTAACGGCGCCAGGAATTAGGAGTTTCATGGGATCCAGCAGTTCTCGATGTTGCCTCGTTGGTCGGCAGATGACGCGGCAGCGGGGTTTTACGATGATCGAATTGATCGTGGTGCTGATCGTCATCGGCATCGTGGCGGTGGTGGCGGTGGTGCGTTTCGCCATGCTGGACAGTTTTTCCGAAGTGGCTTACAGCAACGAAATCAAGTCGGTACTCTCCTATGCGCGCAAGGTGAGCGTGGCCCGGCGGCGCCATGTTTGCGTGACATTCGATGCACAGAGCGCGGCGCAATTGAGGGCGGAAGTCAGCGCCCCGGAAAATCATGCAGGGAATTGTTCAGGTTATCCTGCACTGAGCACGCCCTCCGGCGCAAGCGGCCTCGTGCCGCCGCGCGACGTGACGATCAGCAGTCCGGCATTGCCGTTCAGCGTCGAATTCAACAGCGATGGCCGCCCCGTCGCCGCGCAAACCATCGTCTTGACCAACGGCAATACGGCCGCCACGGCAACGATCACGCTGGAACAGGAGTCGGGCTATGCGCATTGACGTGCCGTCCTGCTCTGCGCGGACATGCCTGGGCCCGCGCCATGCAGCGGCGCCGGGCAGGCAGCGCGGCGCCAGTCTGCTGGAGTTGATCGTCTTCATCGTCATCGTCGGCACGGCGCTGGCCGGGGTGCTCACGGTGCTGAATGTTTCCGTCCTCCACAGTGCGGATCCGATGGTGCGCAAGCAGATGCTGGCGATTGCCGAATCGCTGCTCGACGAGGTGCAATTGCAGCCGTTCACTTTCTGCGATCCGGCGGCGGTCGAGGCCAAAGCCGCCAGCAGCACGGCGGATTGCGGCGGCCATTTGCCCAGCGTCGGTCCGCCGGGCGGCGGGACGGATCGCAGCCTGTACAACAACGTCAGCAATTATTCCGGTCTGACGCTGGGTACCGCCGGGGATCCAGTCAGCGTCATTTCCGACATGAGCAATGTGCAGAACAACGCCTCGCCGGCCGGCTACTGGGCGACGATCAGCGTGGCGACCGACGGCAATCTGGGCGGCATCGCTGCTGCGGAAGTGCTGCGCATCACGGTCGAAGTGCACTCCGTGCATACCAGCGAAACCGTCGTGCTCGAAGGCTGGCGCAGCCGCTGGGCGCCGAATACGTGAACATGAACGCATGAACATGAAGCCGAAGCCGCAATTGCACCGACGCCCGCGACAGCGGGGCTTCACCCTGATCGAGATGATCATGACCATGGTGATGATGGCCATCCTGGCCGGAATTACGGCGGTCTTCATCAGCGGGCCGGTGAAGGGCTACCTAGACACCGTGAGGCGTGGCGACTTGATGGATACGGCCGATCTGACCCTGCGCCGCCTGGCGGACGAAATCAGAATGACCCTGCCCAACAGCCTGCGGATTACCGAGAATGGCGCGCTGGTTTATATCGAATTCATCCCGACCATTGCCGGCGGCGCTTACCTTGACGAATATTCGCCGCCCACGGCGGGAAGCACGAAACCGCTGGTGTATTCGGATGACACGAGCTGCGCCACCGTGGCGGACAACTGCAAATTCGATGTGGTCGGCGCCATGCCGGCCAATCCGGCCATCGACGCGGGAGATTACATCGTCGTCTACAACCTGGGGCAGGATGCCAATCAAAACCGCTACGCGCCGGCCGATGCCTATGCCACAGGGGACGACTGCAGCGCCTGCAACCGGGCCAAGGTGACCGATGTCACAGGCAAGACCGTTACCCTGGCAGCCAATGTCTTCGCCCAGCAGGCCCCGCCCCTGCCGTCGCCCTATCATCGTTTCAACGTGGTTCCCAAGACCCGGGCCGTGACCTTCGTTTGCCCCGCGACAGGCAACGTGCCCGGCTCGCTCCTGCGCTATACGGACTACGGATTCTTTGCAACGGCAGCCGGTCCGTCCGGCGCCATCGCCGCGCTTGCCGGCAAGACGCCGGCCATCGTCGCCGAGCGCGCCCGGTGCGCCGTCAGCTATACCGCCAGCGCCTCGCAGCGGAACGGCCTGATGAGCATTCGCCTGACCCTGTTCAATGCCGAAGGGGATGAGAGCGTGTCGTTGATGCGCCAGGTCCACCTGGACAACACGCCATGAAGGCCCGCGGCTTCGCCATCGTCACGGCGCTCTTCATCCTGGTGGTGCTGGCGCTGCTGGGCAGTTACGTGGTCAACATCATTACCGGCATGCATCGCGGGCAGACGCTCGACCTGCTCGGCGTCCAGGCCCAGCAGGCCGCCCGCGCCGGCGTCGAATGGGGCCTGTACAAGCAGCAGCGCGACCATAGCTGCACCGGTTCGACCTCGCTCAGCCTGGCCGGCACGACGCTCGCCGATTTTGCCGTGACCGTGCAGTGCGCCGACGTCGATGGCGTGGCCCACATCGTCGCCACCGCCTGCAACCAGCCGCATGGCGGCGCCTGCCCGAATGAAACCAGCCATGGCGACTTCTACGTCGAGCGGCGGCTGGAAGTGTATGTGAGGTAATGCACGCCTTGCCCGGATGTGACAATATGCGCACGGACGAAACTTCCGACGTGACGGGCGCGACATCACGTAAAAACCGTGGCCTGTTTCCCATGACTTTTTAAGCGACGACTGGAAGCCGGGTTGCGGGCGGAGACAAATCAAGATCGCTCCCGTCAAATTGCCGCAAGGCGCAAACCCGGCGAACCCGTTGATGCAATTTCCAGAGCATGGCTTCTAGCATAACGCGCACGCTGAGTCTTGAAGGGGCACTGGAGGAGGCGGCAGCGCATCATCGTGCAGGTCGTCTGGGCGATGCCGAGACGCTTTACAGGGCGATCCTTCAGGCGCAGCCCGCGCATCCGGACGCAAATCACAATCTCGGCGTGGTGGAGATGCAGCGGCAGAATTTTGCTGCCGCATTACCCTGGCTCAAGGCTGCGCTTGCTGCAAATCCGGGCTATGGCCAGTATTGGCTGACCTACATCGAAGCCTTGCTGTTCGCCGGGGATGCCGTTACGGCAGGGCAAGTTTTGGCAGAGGGGCGACCGAGAGGCTTGCAAGGGCCGGAAGTCGATGCATTGGCCGCACGCATCGAAGCAGGCTCCGAAGCCTTGCCTTCCAGCTCCGCTTTTCATGCCGAGGCGTACCGGCAATGCCAACTGGCGGAGTCGCTCAAGGAGCGAGGCCAGAGCGAAAGTGCGATCGCCGGCTTTCTGCGGGCAATCGAGCTTGCGCCCGAGTGGAGCAAACCCCACACTTTTCTTGGCATCATCTTCAATGAACTGGGGCGCCTCGACGAGGCCGCGGCGAGTTTCAGACGAGCGCTGGAGATCGAGCCCGGTCAGGCCGAGGGGCATTACAACCTGGGTATCGTTTTGCACAGGCAAAAACATCTTCCGCAAGCGGAGGCGTGTTTTCAGCAGGCAATACGTCTTCGCGGCGATTATGTGGAAGCCCACGATCACCTGGGAATCGTCCTGCACGCTCAGGGCCGTTTCAGTGAGGCAGAACAGAGCTTCCGGCGCGCGCTGGCCATTCTTCCCGAACGCGCCGAAACCCTGAACAACCTGGGAATAACGCTTGATGAAATGGAGCGCGTCGATGAGGCTCGGCAGTGCTTCGTCCAGGCGATCGGGATCAGACCGGGCTATGCGGAGGCCCATGCCAACCGGGCAGATGCGCTCAAGGTGCTGGGGCGTCTGGATGAGGCGCGCGAAAGCTACGACGAGGCGATCCGGCTGAATCCGGCCTTGGTCGCCGCTTACGTCAATCGCGGCGTCCTGCTTGAAACCATGGGCTTGTTCGCGGATGCCGTAACCAGCCATGACGAGGCGATCCTGCATGCACCGGATGTGTTCGAGGCGTACTGCAATCGAGGCAATGCCTTGCTGGCCCTGGGGCGACTGACGGATGCCGTGGCCAGTTATCGCCAGGCGGTTCGGCTGCAGCCGGAAAATCCGGATATTCGATTGACCTTGGGCAATCTGCTGGGGAAGTCCGGCGACATTCCCGCAGGGCTGGCCGAGATCGAGCAAGCGCTACAGCTTCGGCCCGATTTCATGGACGCGCGCTGGAACATGGCGCACTGGCTGCTGATGCAGGGCGACTACGCAACGGGCTGGCCGGCCTACGAAATTCGCTGGGCGCGATGGATGGCGAACGGAACATGGCCCGTCAGGCAGTATCCGGCACCGCGCTGGCATGGCGATCAGGAACTGGAAGGCCGGAGGATATTGCTGCATGCGGAGCAAGGCCTGGGCGACACTTTGCAGTTCTGCCGCTATGCTCCCCTCGTTGCAGCGCGTGGCGCCAAAGTCTTCCTGCAGGTGCAGGCGCCGCTGGTGGAGCTGCTGCGCAGTCTGAATGGCAGGATCGAGGTCTTTGCCGAAGGGGAAGCACTGCCGACGGTCGATTTTCACTGTCCCCTGATGAGCCTGCCGCTGGAATTCGGGACGACGCTGGAGAGCATTCCCGCAAGTCTGCCCTACTTGTCGGCCGATCCAGGCAAGCGGGCTTCCTGGCAACCTCGTCTTGGGAAAACGGATCGCTTGCGTATCGGCCTGGCCTGGCAATCCGGCGTTCATGCAGGCCATCCCGATCTTCGTAAAGACAATGCCCGTCGCGATATGCCGTTGGCTCAACTGGAAGCGCTTGGAAGATTGCCCGGCGTGGCGTTCTACAGTTTGCAGAAGGATGCGGCGTGCGCCAGGCAATTGCGTGATCTGCAGGACGCGGGCTGGAAAGGCCCCAGAATCGTCGATCTGACGGAGGAGCTTGCCGATTTTTCCGATACGGCCGCATTGATCGACAACCTTGATCTGGTCGTTTCCGTCGATACGGCGGTCGCGCATCTTGCGGGTGCGATGGGCAAGCCGGTGTGGGTGCTGCTGCGTTTTGATGCCTGCTGGCGCTGGCTGCCTGGGCGAACGGACAGCCCGTGGTATCCCACGGCGAGATTGATGCGGCAAGGTGCAATCAATGATTGGGGGCGGGTGCTTGCCGGGTTGTCCCGGGCGCTGGAACATGTTCCCGTTCGGCATGGGACGGCTGAAACGCCACGCAGCCGCAAGGATGACGTGGAGACATATCATCGCCTGGGCTTGCTCAGGCGAGAGGAAGGACGTTTCCCGGAGGCGGCGAAAGCGTTTTCGGCAGCACTCGATATGGATCCGGATGATGTCGAAGCGCATAACGACCTGAGCCTGCTGCTGTTGTCCGCAGGGCGCTGGCGGGAAGCCGAAAACGGATTCCGTCATGCCATCAGGATCAGACCGGACTGCGCCGAGGCGCGCGCCAACCTGGGGGATGCGCTTCTGGAGGCGGGGCGTCTTGCCGAGGCCGAACAGCACTTGCGGGAGTCGTTGGCAGTCTGTCCCGGGCATGCCGAAATCATGAGCGGCCTGGGGCGCGCACTCATGGCGCTGGGCAAGACGGTGGAAGCCGAAGCGTTCTTGCGGCGCGCCATTGCACAGGCTCCCCAAAAAGCGCTTCCTCTGGCCAATGCGCTTTCGTGTCTGGATTATCGACCTGACGATCCGTGCTTCGAACACCTGGAAGCCGCATACGCAAATCGCGGTGAGCTGCCTGTTGCAGAGCGCATTCTCCTGGATTTCGCAATGGCCCGTGCCATGGATTTCACGGGCGATCATGAGCGCGCCTTCGAGGCTTGTGCCGAAGGCAACCGTCTGCATTGCGACTTGTATCCGTACGATGAAAATGCGGACAGGCACTTTCTGGAGAAAGTGCAGACGCTGTACACCGCCGAACTGATCGAGCAAATGGACTCGATGGCTGCCTCCGGGATGAATGCAGACCCGCCGGATTCGCGCGTGCCGGTTTTCATTGTCGGCTTGCCGGATTCGGGCGGACAGCTCGTTGAACGGCTATTGTCGCGCCATCCCGATGTGATTTGCGTTGCGGACCAGCGGGCGGTCGATCATCTTGTGGATTCCGTCGGCGTGCTTGAATTGATGCTGCCCGATGCCTCAAGGTGGGAGTCCAGTTTGAAGTCGCTGCGCAACCTTGGCAGGATGTATCTGGACAGGCTGCAGATTTATGCGGGTGAAGCGAAATTCATGGTCAACACGCTGCCTGACCACTACCGGCACCTGGGCTTGATTCATTTGATGCTGCCCAACGCAAGAATCATCCACGTACTGCGCGACCCGCTGGATACCTGCCTCTCCTGCTATTCCACCTTGTTCAGGGCGGGCTATGGCTACAGCTACGACCTGGGCGCAATGGGGCGACACTATGGTTTTTACCGGGCGCTGATGCGGCACTGGGGCAGCGTCTTGCCGGAAGGCCGCATTCTCGATGTCTGTCATGAAACATACATGGCCGCCCCGGCAGCCCAGGCGCAGCGCTTGCTGTCTTACGTGGGGCTGGACCGTGATGCGACATCTCCGCCGTATTGCGAGGAAGGCTCCGCTGAAAACGCGCATCCCATGTTCCGGCCGGCGCGGCCCTCCTGCCTGGCGTCCATCGCGCGGCAGGCTTGTTTTACGAGTCATTTCGATGAGTTGCGGCGCATCCTCGCCCCCTGGCGAGGGCAGCCCGAGGCGGCGGAACGGCAGCAACTGATTGCCGCCTATGGCCGTGGCGCCTGGCTGCGGGCCGTCGAACTGGCGCGCGGCATGCTGGAAAAACATCCGTGGCATGCGCTGGGCTGGCAGGTGCTGGGGGCCGCGCTGACGCAACTTGGCGAAACGGAAGAGGCCGTGACGACACTGCGGCACGCGCTGTTGCTCGATCCAAACCAGTCTCATGCGCACTACAACCTGGGCGTTGCGTTGCGCAATGCAGGGCGGCTCGAGGAAGCGACTGAATACTTTCAGCGGGCGCTGGAAATGGCGCCCGATCAATTCGAGGCGCATTACAACCTCGGCATCACCCTCAAGGAACTGGAGCGGCTGCCCGAAGCAGAGCGCTGCCTGCGTCAGGCCCTTGAACTCAAACCTGATGATGCCGACGCACTCAACAATCTGGGTATCGTGCTGCATGAACAAGGGCAGCTTGAGCCGGCGGAATCCGTTTTCCTGCAGGTGCTGGCGCGCTATCCAGCGCATGCGGAGGCCCGGAACAATCTGGGTCTGACGCTGGAGCATCTTGGCCGACTGGAAGAGGCGGAGACTGCCTTGCGCAAGAGCATCGAGCAGCGCCGGGACTATTTGCAGGCCTACATCAACCTGGTTGCCCTGCTGATCAGGACAAGGCGTCTGGATGAGGCGGAGCAGTGTCTTCAGCAGGCACTTTCATTTGCCGAAGACGCGCCGGAAATTCACGCTGCCTTGGGCTCCTTGCATCTTGCCCGGGGTGAAACAAGCAGTGCCGTGGCGGACTTCCGGCGGGCGTTGGCGTTTGCGCCGGATTATGCCGCTGCGCGCAGCAGCCTGCTGTTCTGTCTTTGCCACGATGCGGACATCGACAATCCGGGCCTGTTTGCAGAGCATCGTGAATTTGCGCGCATCGTCGAAGCGCCGTGGATTGCGTCCTGGCCGGCGCATGGCCATCAGCGCGATGCCGAGCGCCCATTGCGCATAGGCTTCGTCTCGGCCGATTTGCGTTGTCACCCCGTGGCTGATTTCCTGGAGCCCGTTCTCGCCCACATGGCCGGAAACCATGGCCATGGCCTGAGTCTGCATGCGTATTACAACGAGATGACCGAGGACGGCACCAGCAATCGACTGAAGGGCTATTTCTCCGTCTGGAATCGCGTCGCTCACCTGGCGGACGCCGCGCTCTTCGACAAGATCCGCGCGGACGGCATCGATATCCTGATCGACCTTTCCGGTCACACGGGCAAGAACCGTCTGACCTGTTTTGCCCGCAAGCCCGCGCCGCTGCAGATCAGTTGGCTGGGGTATTCAGGAACGACCGGGCTGGAGGCGATGGACTATTACCTTGCCAGTGAGGATTTTCTTCCCCGCGACCAGTTCGATCATCTATTTACGGAAAAAATCGTTCACCTGCCTGCGCCCGTGCCTTTTTCACCGGATCCTCACGCGCCCGATGTCAGCGCGTTGCCTGCGCTTGAAAATGGCTATTTGACTTTCGGCAGCTTCAACCGCCCGAACAAGATCGGGCGTGCCGTGGTTGCATTGTGGTCGGACTTGCTCCGTAACCTGCCGACTTCACGGCTGATCCTGGTCGGCATGAATGGCATTCGGGATGTCCAGAAGCTCCTGGGCTGGTTTGAGGAAGAGCATATTGCGCCGGAACGGCTGGAGTTCGTGGATCGCTGTTCCTTGCCCGAGTATTTCGCTTATTATCGACGCGTCGATATTTGTCTCGATTCTTTTCCGTTCAACGGCAGCAGTACGACAGGCGATGGACTCTGGATGGGCGTGCCGACGCTCACATTGATGGGCAAGACCTTGCAGAGCCGCGCGGGATGGGCATGGCTGCGGCATTTTGGCCTGGATGATTTCGTTGCCGACAACCCCGCCCGGTTTGTCGAAATCGGGATGGACTGGGCGCAACGCTTGCCCGAGCTGTCCCGGATACGGATGGAATTGCGGGCACGTATCCTGAACACGCGTTCCTGTCGTCCCGAATCGATTGCACGGGCGCTGGAGTTTGCGTTGCGAACGATGTGGCGGCGCTGGTGTGCGGGACAATCTCCGGCATCTTTTGCCGTCCCGGAACGGGCTTGGCATCCATCCCTGGATAGGACGAAGGTTTAGAGCATGATTCAGGTTTTTCGCGCCGTCCTGAGCGAGGAGGCGATTGCCGCCGCCGCGCAATGCATGCGCGAGGGCTGGGTGGGCTACGGCCCTCGTTGCCGCCGCCTGGAACAACATTTCATCGACATGCACGGAGGCTGGGCGCTTGCCACGGGTTCCTGCACTTCAGCCCTGTACTTGAGCGCGCTCTTGCTGGAGCCTGCGCCGGGCGATGAGGTCATCGTTCCGGCGACGACCTTTGTCTCGACGGCCATGGCCTTCCATTGGGCGGGCTGGCGAGTGCGGATTGCGGATGTCGATCCGGATACCTTGCTGCTTACACCCGGCAATGTCGAGGCGGTCGCAACGGAACGTACCCGCGCCGTCGTGGCGGTGCATCTGTACGGTCAGCGGGCGGCAGTTCGTGAGTTGGCTGCCTACTGCGCGCGCCGGGCGTATGTCCTCATCGAAGATGGCGCGCATCGGCTGCCGTTACCGGGCGAGGCGGCGCCCTCGGGAAAGTTCGCCTGCTATAGCTTCAATGCGGTCAAGGAAGCCCCGGCGGGCGAGGGAGGCATGCTCTGGTGCGCGGATGCGGCGCTGGAGCCCGCGGCCCGGCAGATATCCAACCTGGGCCTGGCTCTCGATACCCCGCAACGATGCTCGACGGTGCAACATCGTGACTATGAGTTCAGCCAGCACGGTGGGCTGAAATTGCGCTTGAACGACATTGCGGGTGCGCTGGCGCAGGACGGCATCGATCGGCTTGCCTCGACGCGCCAGCAGCGTCAAGCATTGGCCCGGCGTTACGATCGGGCTTTTGCCGATTTGGCCTTTCCCGATCTCCCGATGCGGCTTCTGCACCGGGAGACCGATGATAGTTGCCTGATGTATGTCGTTCGTGTCGGCAAGGCGCGCCGCAGCGCACTGCGGGAGGCGTTGGCGCATGCCGGGGTGGCGAGCAGCGTGCATTATTCGTCGCTTTCACTGCATCCTCTTTTCCTGGGGCAGACTGAGCTGACCTGTCCGAATGCGGAACTGGCGCAGCAGGAGGTTCTGACCTTGCCGCTGCGGCTGGATCTGACATCGGCAGAACAGGAGAAAATCATCGCCGCCGTGCGTCGCTGGGCCGAGGCTGAAGCGAGGCTGAAGCGAGGCAGGGCGCATGAATGACCTGCCCTTGTGTTCCGGTTGGATCGTCAATCTGCGCCCCGTTCTGCCAGAGGACGTCGATGCGATCGTGCGGCTGCGCAATACGGCGCGCAAATGGTTTCTGGATAGCCGGGAGGTCGATGCCGAGGGTGTGGCGGCATGGCTGGCAGCGATGCGTTTTCCCGATGAAGCCTTGTTGCGGATAGAAACGCAGGCGGGAGATTTTCTGGGCGTGGCGGGCTGGAGCCATTTGTCTCTGGCGTCACGCGATGCGGAAATCGGCCGGCTGATGGTCGATCGAAAAGCCATCGTGCGTGAACTGCCCGATTCCGGGCGCAGCGTTGCGGTGGATGCGGTCAGGGCCATTGGCCGTTATCTGTTCGTCGAGTATGACCTCCATCGCATAAAAACTTCCTTTATCGCCGGCAACCATCTTGCGGCCGGCATAAATCGGCGCTGCGGCATGACGCCTGTGGAAACCCTCAGTCACCTGCAGTCGGGCAAGCCCGTGGAAGTGCAGCTCCTCGAACTCACCAGGAGCCGTTGGCTATCCTTGCAGGATGCCTATGCCCAGGATTGCTGATTCCCGGGAAAGATGAGTGCTTGTGTGACAAATTTGCTTGTTACCCCGCTTTTTGAGGTGCTACCTGCCTGACGGGACGTTATATTCCCGACAAATCGACAAGGTTGATGCAATGCACATGCACCTTGCGGTACGAATAAAAAATTGCAAGCTTGCCATGCGTTTGGCCAATGGCCGGGCCTGAGGGGTATTTATGAGTGCGACGAAGAAGCCATTGACTCATCAGGAGTTGCCGTTTCCACAGACGCGGATTCCTGGCCTGATGAGTGATGCCTGGCCTTCTGTCCTGGCTGTGGGTCTGTTCTCGGCTTCAGGTGGAGCGTTCGCCAATGGCTGGGAACCCACTATTACTGCCACACAGGTTGCACCGGGCGGGACTTTTCGCGTTGACGCGAACTATATATATGATGGGGCTTGCGGCATGCGGTCCAAGGTGCGGTATGTGAGTGGTTCCTGCACGCCAACGGGTGATACGGGCTGGCAAGGTCATACCTCGAATTGTTTTGTCGATGGTACGGCCAACCGAACCTACACCATGAGTGCTTCTCCCACTGCGCCATGCGTGGTTGTCGCCGAGGGTACGGATACGCTAGGACGGAACCCTAGTACAACCTATACCATCAAGGCCACGCAAAGCATCAATGTGACCGCCGTGCCGCCAGCCAGTGCGCAAGGTGGTAACTCTTTCCCGGTGGCGGCGACGGCCAGTTCCGGCTTGTCGGTCAGCGTGAGCGTGTCGGGTAATTGCACTTATGCTGCGCCGAACGTCACCATGACCAAGACCACCGGAAGTTGTACGGTGAACTTCAACCAGGCTGGCAATGCAACCTGGGTGGCGGCACCCGAGGTCGGCTATACCGTCAACGCCACCGGCCTGCCTCAGACCATCACCGTGACCACGCCGGCGCCGGCCAGCGCCAACTACAACTCGAGCTTCACGGTCGCTGCGACCACCAATGCGGGGCGGCCGGTGGCCATCACGACTTCCGGCAGTTGTTCGGGCAGCGGCAGCGGCAGCGCGACCATCACCATGACCAGCGGAACGGGCGTTTGCACGGTCAAGTACAACCAGACTTCCAACGATCCACCTTATGCGCCGGCAGCGGAGGTGACGAATTCGACCACGGCCGTCAAGCTTCCGCAGGCCATCACCTTCCCCGAGCAGGCGACGGCCAGCCGGGTTTTTTCCAACAACAGCACTTTCGCCATCAGTCCGACGGCAACCCGGGGCAGCCCGGATTCCGGCAATGCGATTTCCTACAGCTCACTGAATACGGGCGTGTGTACGGTTTCGGGAACGACGGTCACCATGAAGGGCGTGGGCGATTGTGTGATTGCAGCCGATCAGGCCGGTAATGCCAACTATGCGGCGGCGCCGCAGCAAACCTCTCTCGTGACGCTGACCAAGGCCTTGCAGTCGATCACCGTCACCCAGTCGGCGCCCGCGACCCGGGACAATGGCCAGACGTTCACCGTCAAGGCCAAGGCCGTGCCCTCGAATCTGCCGGTGTATGTCCAGGGCGTGGGTATCTGCAGCGGCAGCGGCAACAGCACCGATACGGCGGTAACGATCACCATGACGGCAGCGGAAGGGATCTGCACGGTGGTCTATACCCAGACGGGGGATGCCAACTATGAAGCGGCGGATCCAAAGACCGAATACGTGTCGGCGGCATCCAGCTCGGGCTGCCTGGGCGAAGGAACCTATACGGGCCTGCGCCTCGGTTCGTCTGGCGGCTATCTGGGCTGGGCCTGCAATGGGGGCGACTATGTTTCTCCGGGAAGTTCGATCAGTTGCAGCCCGGGCAACTGGAATCTTCCCTGGTATCTGCTTTTTGGGATCAACTTGCCCCCCGGGATAGGCTTCAAGGGCCATGTCTTGCAGACTGAATACAACCCCGGCAAGACCTTCAAGATACAACTGGCGCCCGGCAGCACCAATGAGTACAACATCCTCAATGAAACCGACAAGACCTGCTTCGCGTCGGGCAACGGTTCCTATGAGTTCAGCGGCACGCGCAAGGGCGCGAATTCCAGCGCGGGTTATCTGGTCGCCATCCAGGACACGGCCACCATGCCGTCGGGCGCGTATTGCAACTACTCGCATTCGCTGACGAAGTGGAAAGTCAATAATCACGGCGGCTATATCACCCTGTCGAACGTCGGCTATCCCAGTTCGCCGGCCGGCTGCATGGGGTCGGATATCTTCGGGTTGAGCCGTCTCGTGGAATACAAGGCAGGGAAGAATTACGGCCACTGGGGCGATTCCTGGGTACGCAATGCCGCGCCATCCTGTTCCGATTCGGGTGCGCGGTTGACCTGCCAGGGTTATCAGCCGCCGGTGCCGGATCATATTCGCTACGAATTCAATTCAAATAACGCGTATACCTGCCAGCCGCCGGAGGTGACGATCAAGGTCTGCGCCAATTCGATGCCGGAGATGGGCGCTGCCGGCAGTTGCACGGTGTATGGGGGCTATGCGGTGTTGCGGCCGTTGGCGACGAAGGGCAGTTGGAGCGGCCTGACCGCCGCTCCCGTCACCGGCTTCACCGGCGCTTCGTCCGGCGTCAAGCTCTCGCACAGCGTGGCTGGCGAGAGCGTCAATCTGGGCTACAGCAACAAGAGTCTGAGCCTCGTCGATAACACGCTCGAATGCTATGACACCCATACCAACCGGCGCGTCAGTTGCACGGCGGCAATGACCTACAAGTCCTGCCCGCCGTTCGATGCGGTGGAAAAGGGCGCCGACAACGGCACGAATCTTTACACCAAGCTGGCCGGGACGGCGTTCGAGTTCGACGTGGTGGGCGCCCCCGCCTATGCGGACAACATCACGGTGGAACTGGCCGACGTCTCGGCGCAGGGTGCCTGCGACGGCGCTCCGCTGCTGCAGTCGCTGGGCACGGCCGCCTTCAGCGGCGGGCGGAAGACCTACACGGCGACCTATAACAATGCCGCCGCCAAGGTGGGGGTGCGGATCAAGGACAAGGACAACACGTGCTACGCCTCCACGGATCCCTTCAGTATCCGTCCGGCCTATCTTGCGCTGTCGATGACGCCGGCGAGCGGCGTGCAGAAGGCGGGTGAGGATTTCACCATCGAAGCGGCGGCGAAAAATTCCGCGGGCAACACGACGATGGCGTATGCCGGCATTCCGCTGGTCGATGAGCGCTATATCCACGATTGGACCAATCAGTCGATCGCCTTGCCGCCGCAGGCTTCGATCATGGGCGCTTTCACGACGGTTGCGAACGGGGTGGCCAAGGGGCTGACATTTACCTACGGCGATATCGGTACCCTGAGTTTCCTGGCCTATACCGACGACCTGGTGAAGTATTTCGGCAGCGCGGTCGGGGATACCCAATTCACCCAGGCTTCGGATGACCAGCGCAATGGCGATTGCGTGGTGGATTCGTTTTCCACCGTGCTTGAAGACGGCAAGTATGGCTGCAACATCGGTTCGTCCGGGGTGACGTCGGTGCGCTTCACGCCGCATCATTACGAGGTCGAGCATGAGTTCAGCCCGGCCTGCGGCGCCTTCACTTATCTGGGCCAGCAGCCGGCGGCAATCCCGAAAGTGGTGATCAAGGCGCTGAACAAGACCGGTGGACAGTTGGTGCGCTTGCGCTCGGATTATCTGTCGGCATACCGGCCGGGCTTCACCGTCAGCGCCTTGAATGGCGGGGTGACGATCGCGAACCCGGCAACGGCGGCGCCGGTTTCCATGGACTTGACCACGCCGCTGGCCTGGCCGAGCCCAAGCCCGGATGCAGGGAATGCGGACGGGGTGGAGGGCGGCCTTTATCAGAACGCGGCTTCCGGCTTCGTTCCAAGGCCGGCGGACAAGGTCTCGTACGACAATTTCGCCCTGAAAACGACGATTACCGATGGCGACGGCATCACCATCACCAAATGCAACGGCGCGACTCAGGACAGCGATAGCTGCACTTCGCCCGCCACCAAGCTGCGCTTCGGCATTCTGAAGGTCGACAATGCCTATGGTTCGGAGCTGCTGCCGCTGTATGTGCCGGTGACCGCCCTGTACTGGGATGGCACGAGCTGGGCGAAGAATACCGCCGACAACTGCACCAGCCTGAGTGTTGCCACGGGCGGCGCAAGCAGCATGGCGATCGGCAATTACAAGGGCGGACTGGCCAGCGCCGACGTCACGGTGGCGACTTCGACCGTGACGCTGAGTGCGGGTGCCGGCTCGATTCGCGTGAGCGCGCCGGGCAAGCAGGGCAGCGCGGACGTTGCGCTCAACCTGGGTTTGCCGGCAGCCACCAGTGATGCTTCCTGCTTGACCTGGGATACGGGCGCCGGCGCGCCCGGCGCCACGGTGGGCGCGGATCTGAAATATCTGCAGGGCGCCTGGTGCGGGGGGGGGGCTTATGCCAAGGATCCGCATGGGCGCATCAACTTCGGTACCGCCAAGAGTCCTTTCCTGTACAAGCGCCTGCATTGAGCTGGCCGCTGCGGGGGATCGGGGTCTCAGGACCTTGGTCTTGGGGCCTCGATGGCATTCATGCTGGTATTCATGCCATTGACCAGGTAGGGGCGGGTTTCAAACCCGCTCCTGCGTCCTCGTCCTGTATCGGCACCGCGGGGCAGCCCCGATGGCATGCATGCGATGGCCTTGCCTGGCCCGAGGCATGAAAGCAAGAACCCGACTGGCCCCGGTGTGGCGGGATCAGTCGGGTTCTGGATTCTGCTGGTTTTGCGGGTGTGCCGGGAAGTGAGTGGTGCGCCGCTTCCCGCGCGATGGCGCGTCAGTCCACCAGCGCCAGTTCGAACAGTTCGCGCTTCAGCAGCAGCTCGCGCGGCAGGCGCGACTTGAGCTTGTCGAACCATTCGGCATGGAGTTGCAGTTCGGTCTTCCACATTTCGGTGTCGACCCGGGTCAACTCCTCGAACTGTTCGCGAGTCATGCCCTTGAAGTCGGTCCAGTCGATGTCTTCGTACTTGGGCATCCAGCCCAGCGCGGTTTCCTTGGCGGCGGCGCAGCCCTTGACGCGCTCGACGATCCATTTCAGGACGCGCATGTTGTCGCCGAAGCCCGGCCAGATGAAGTCGCCGTTTTCGTTCTGGCGGAACCAGTTGACCGTGAAGATGCGCGGCGCGTGCTCGATGGTATGGCCGATGCGCAGCCAGTGATTGAAGTAATCGCCCATGTGGTAGCCGCAGAACGGCAGCATGGCGAACGGATCGCGGCGAATGATGCCCATTTCGCCCACCGCGGCGGCGGTGGTTTCCGAGCCGAGGGTGGCGGCCATGTAGACGCCGAAGTTCCAGTTGAAGGCTTCATAGACCAGCGGCACGGTGGTCGAGCGGCGGCCGCCGAAGATGAAGGCCGAGATCGGCACGCCGGCGGGATTTTCCCAGTCCTTGTCGATCGACGGGCACTGGCTGGCCGGGGCGGTGAAGCGGGCATTCGGGTGCGCGGCCTTGCGTCCGGTGCTGACGGCGATCTCGGGCGTCCAGTCCTGGCCCTGCCAGTCGATCAGGTGCTGCGGCACTTCCTTGGACATGCCTTCCCACCAGACGTCGCCGTCGTCGGTCAGGGCGACGTTGGTGAAGATGATGTTTTCCTTCAGCGTCGCCATGGCGTTGAAGTTGGTCTTTTCCGAGGTGCCGGGGGCCACGCCGAAGTAGCCGGCTTCCGGGTTGATGGCGTAGAGACGGCCATCCTTGCCCGGCTTGATCCAGGCGATGTCGTCGCCGACCGTGGTGATCTTCCAGCCATCGAAGCTCTTCGGCGGAATCAGCATGGCGAAGTTGGTCTTGCCGCAGGCCGAGGGGAAGGCGGCGGCGACGTAGGTTTTTTCGCCCTGCGGCGATTCGACGCCGAGGATCAGCATGTGTTCGGCCAGCCAGCCTTCGTCGCGCGCCATGGTCGAGGCGATGCGCAGGGCGAAGCACTTCTTGCCGAGCAGGGCGTTGCCGCCGTAACCGGAGCCGAAGGACCAGATTTCGCGCGTCTCGGGGAAATGCACGATGTACTTGGTGCTGTTGCACGGCCAGCGCGCGTCGACCTGGCCCGGTTCGAGCGGCGCGCCGACCGAATGCAGGCAGGGCACGAACTCGCCGGTCTCGCCGAGGGCGTCGATGACCGCGCGGCCCATGCGCGTCATGATGCGCATGTTGGTGACGACGTAGGCGCTGTCGGAAATCTCGACGCCGATGTGGGCGATGGGCGAGCCGATCGGCCCCATCGAGAAGGGGATGACGTACATGGTGCGGCCGCGCATGCAGCCCTTGAACAGGCCGGTCAGCTTTTCCTTCATCTTGGCCGGTTCTTCCCAGTTGTTGTTGGGGCCGGCATCTTCCTTGTTGGCGGAACAGATGTAGGTGCGGTCCTCGACGCGCGCGACGTCGGACGGGTCGGAGCAGGCGAGGAAGGAGTTCGGGCGCTTGGCGGGGTTGAGACGGATCATCTTGCCGGTGTCGACCAGCATGGTGCAAAGACGGTCGTATTCTTCCTGGGAACCATCGCACCAGACGATGCTGTCGGGCTGGGTGAGGGCGGCGACTTCGGCAACCCAGGCTTTCAGCTTGGCGTTGCGGACGTAGTCGGGTGCGTGCGCGGGTGCGGAAGTGGCAAGTGCTGCAGCTTGGGTCATGGTTGCGGAACTCTCCAGAAGATAGGGATGGGAAAGTACCTGAAAGTCGATCGATCGCGCTGGGTGGGTGATCGGTGGGCTTCCAGCTTTCCGTGTTGAGGGGGTATGCCCCGGCACGGAAGGGGTGGAGGCAAATGTGTAACTTGTCTGCTAAACCCGTAGCCGGCGATTCTCGCATTTTCCTGTGTAAAGATCAAGTTAAGCGGTCGAGTGGCGCGGGTATATGCGCGGTTTCAGCAGGCTTTGGAGATTTGCCGGAATGCGGGTTCGACAGGCGCGCAGGCGTGTCTGGGCCAGCGAACGATGCCGGCAATGCGCGCTCGCCGGCAGCAAGGGGGAAGGGTAAAGGGCGATGGCGTGATTGCGCTTTCCGGCAAGAAAGGCGGCGTTCTACTGTCTGTTTCTCAAGCAATGTTTTGTCCGTCACTATAGAATGCGTGCCTGGTTCCGGCCCCGTTTGAAACGGGGTGCAAGACGGCAGATTTGACTGTGCAGGATATTAAATACAGCGGGTAACCCATAATGGATGAAAGATTTCGCGCCGCAGCCCTCGAATACCATTTTCAGCCGAAGCCCGGCAAGATCGCCGTCACACCCATCAAGTCGATGCTCAATCCGCAGGATCTGGCGCTGGCGTATTCGCCGGGCGTGGCCGTGCCCTGCGAGGAAATCCAGAAGGATCCGGACAACGCCGAGAAATACACGGCGCGCGGCAATCTGGTGGCGGTGATCACCAATGGCACGGCGGTGCTGGGCCTGGGCAACATCGGCCCGCTGGCCGGCAAGCCGGTGATGGAAGGCAAGGGCGTGCTGTTCAAGAAGTTCGCCGGCATCGATGTGTTCGATCTCGAGATCGCCGAGAACGATCCGGACAAGCTGGTGGACATCATCGCTTCGCTCGAGCCGACCTTCGGCGGCATCAATCTTGAAGACATCAAGGCGCCGGAATGTTTCCATATCGAGAAGAAACTGCGCGAACGCCTGAAGATCCCGGTTTTTCATGACGATCAGCATGGTACGGCGATCATTGCCGCAGCGGCCGTGCTGAATGGCCTGCGCCTGGTCGGCAAGGACATCGGGAAAATCAAGGTGGCCTGTTCGGGCGCTGGGGCGGCAGCCATCGCCTGCCTCGATCTGCTGGTGAGCCTGGGCGTCAAGGTGGAGAACGTCCATATCACCGACAGCAAGGGCGTGGTTCATGTCGGCCGTGACCCGAACATGGATCCCTCCAAGGCGCGCTACGCACGCCAGACCGATGCCCGCACGCTGGGCGACATCGTGCGCGATGCCGACGTCTTTCTCGGTCTGTCGGCGCCCGGCGTGCTGAAGCCGGAAATGCTCAAGACCATGGCGGCCAACCCCATCGTCCTGGCGATGGCCAATCCGATTCCCGAGATCCTGCCGGAACTGGCCAAGGCCACGCGCCCGGACGTGATCATCGGCACCGGCCGTTCGGATTACCCGAACCAGGTGAATAACGCGCTGTGCTTTCCCTACATGTTCCGCGGTGCGCTGGATGTCGGCGCGACGACGATCAACGAGGAAATGAAAATCGCCGCCGTGCTGGCGATTGCCGATCTGGCCCATGCCGAGCAGCCCGATGTTTCGCCGACGGCCTACAACAAGGTGGATTTCAAGTTCGGCCCCGAGTACCTGATTCCCATGCCTTTCGACTCGCGTCTGGTGATGAAGGTGGCGCCGGCCGTGGCCCAGGCGGCGATGGTTTCCGGCGTGGCCAGACGCCCGCTGGCGGATATCGAGAGTTATCGCGCCCAGCTCTCCGAGTTCGTCTATCACTCCGGCCTGCAGATGCGTCCGGTGTTTACCGCAGCAAAGCAGAATCCGCAGCGCATCGTTTTCTGCGAGGGCGAGGATGAACGCGTGTTGCGCGCCGTGCAGACCGTGGTCGATGAAGGTCTGGCCAAGCCCATCCTGATCGGTCGTCCGGATGTGATCGATGCGCGCGTCGCCAAGTACGGTCTGCGTATCAAGGCCGGCGAGGATTTTGCCCTGGTGAATCCGGATTCCGATCCGCGCTTCCGCGATTTCTGGACGGAGTACCACGAAATCATGCAGCGCAAGGGCGTCAGCGTCGAGTACGCCAAGCGCGAAGCGCGGCGCCGGACGACGCTGATCGGCTCCCTGATGATCAAGAAGGGCTACGCCGACGGCATGGTCTGCGGCACTTATGGCAGTCATTCGCAGCATCTGCGCTACATCAGGAATGTCATCGGCCTGCGCGAGGGCGTCAGGAATTTCTATGCGATGAACATGCTGATCCTGCCCAATCGCGCGCTGTTCATCGGCGATACCTATGTGAATTACGATCCGACGGCGGAGCAGCTCGCCGAGATGACGGTGCTGGCGGCGGATGTCGTGCAGCGTTTCGGTCTGACGCCGAAAATCGCCCTGCTGTCGCACTCCAGCTTCGGCTCGGAAGATACGCCGACCTCGTTGAAGATGCGCGAGGCCTTGCAACTGCTGCAGGAAACCGCGCCCCATCTCGAGGTCGAGGGCGAGATGCACGGCGATGCCGCGCTTTCGGCAGAGATTCGCGATCAGATATTCCCGAATTCGCGTCTCAAGGGGCAGGCCAATCTGCTCGTCATGCCGACGCTGGATGCCGCCAACATTGCCTTCAGCCTGCTGAAAACGGCTGCGGGCGATGGCCTGACGCTGGGCCCCTTGCTGCTGGGAGCGGCCCGGCCGGTACATATCCTGACGCCAACCGCCACCGTGCGGCGGATTGTCAACGTCACCGCGTTGCTGTCCGTCGAAGCGGCGACGCAGACACAGACGCAGCGCTGACCGTTACCGCCGTCCCGTCCGATGTCCGCGAGCCGCTCCAAAACTGCGCTGATACTGACTGGAGGGGGCGCCCGGGCGGCGTATCAGGTCGGCGTGCTGGCGGCGATTCGAGACTTGCTGCCGGATACCAGACAAAATCCCTTCCCGATTCTTTGCGGCACCTCGGCCGGCGCCATCAATGCGGCTTCGCTGGCGACCCAGGCCGATGATTTCGGTTTTGCGGTCAGCCGGCTGGAGGCAATCTGGGGAAATTTCCATGTCCGGCAGGTTTATCGGGCCGATACGCTGGGCATTTCCCTGACGGGAATGCGCTGGCTGGCATCTCTCCTGGGGGGCTGGCTGGTCAAGCAGGTGCCGCGCTCCCTGCTCGATAATGCGCCGTTGCGCGAGCTGTTGCTGCGGCATCTGAATTTCGATCGCATCGAGTCCGCCATTGCCAGCGGGGCGCTGCATTCCGTGAGCATCACTTGTTCGGGCTACGGCTCGGGTCAGAGCGTCAGCTTCTTTCAGGGAGGCTACGCGCTCGAAAGCTGGCAGCGTTCGCAGCGTTTCGGCGTGCATACGCGGCTGAATGTCGATCATTTGATGGCATCGAGCGCGATTCCGTTTGTTTTTCCCGCCGTCCGGATCAACCGCGAGTATTTCGGCGATGGCTCGATGCGCCAGGTCGCGCCCATATCGCCGGCGATCCATCTCGGCGCCGACAAGATCCTGGTGGTTGGCGCCGGTCAGCGAAATGCCGGCGAGAGTTACCGGGAATACGGCTCGCGCTATCCTTCGTTGGCACAGATTGCCGGGCATGCGTTGTCGAGCATTTTTCTCGATAGCCTGTCCGTCGACCTGGAGCGCCTGATGCGCATCAACCGCACGCTCAACCTGATTCCGGAAGATGTACGGCTTGCCCAGGGATTGCCATTGCGCCCCATCGAAGCGCTGGAGATTTCGCCCTCCAAGCGTCTCGATCATATCGCGGCGCGCCACGTCCGCAGCCTGCCCTGGGCGCTGCGCGCCCTGCTCGGGAATATCGGCGCCCTGAACAAGCGCGGCGGCGCGCTGGCCAGCTATCTGCTGTTCGAGGCATCCTATACGCGCGCGCTGATCGAGCTGGGTTACCATGATGCCCAGGAGCGGCGTGACGAAATTCTTGCCTTTCTGGATATTTCACCCAGTACCGGATAAGGGGATCATGCGCATGAGTACACGAAAGCGAAAGTCTTTTTTGCGCTCATGGCTGTTCGGTACACTGATGCTGATCATGGGCGCCGTGGCGGAGACCACCGCGGCATCGACACCCGATGCCGCATCCAAGGCCCCGGTGGCGGCGGAAGAGGAAACTGGCTCTGCCCGGATGATAGCCAGTCTGCCGGTGGTGGCCAGCGGCGGCAAGGCCAGCAGCACGGCGGATCACGGCAAGTTCAAGGAACTGCAAAGAGCCTTCAAGAGCGGGCCGGAAGTCACCCAGGCCTGTTTGACCTGCCATAACGAAGCGGCCCATCAGGTCATGCAGAGCGTGCATTGGACCTGGGAGACGGTCAATCCGCTGATCGACAAGAAACTCGGCAAGCGCCATGCCGCCAATAATTTCTGCGGCTCGCCCCTGTCCAACGAACCGCGCTGCACGAGTTGCCATGCCGGTTATGGCTGGCAGGACAAGAATTACGATTTCACCAATCAGAACAACGTCGATTGCCTGGCTTGCCACGACACCACGGCCACTTACAAAAAGTTTCCGACCGATGCCGGGCATCCGCTGTACGAGCCGCGCGAGCGGGTCAAGGGCAGCGGCAAGTTCGAGCAGCCGCCCGACCTGACCCGGATCGCCCAGGCGGTGGGCAAGTCCGGACGCCATAATTGCGGCGCCTGTCATTTCAACGGTGGCGGTGGCGATGCCGTCAAGCATGGCGATTTGGATTCCTCGCTGATTGCGCCGTCGCCCGGCGTGGACGTGCACATGTCGCCCCAGGGCGGCAACCTGTCCTGCGCGGATTGCCATACCTTCAACGCCCATCAACCCTCGGGCAGCCGCTATGCCGCCATGGCGCGGGATACCCGGGGGCGCGACATGAAGCACGAGGATCACATCCGGGCGACCTGCGAGTCTTGTCATGACCTGCAGCCGCACAAGAATGAGCGGCTCAACCGTCACGGCAAGCGGATTGCCTGCCAGACCTGCCATATCCCCGAGTTCGCGCGTGGCGGCATTGCCACCAAGACGCTGTGGGACTGGTCGACCGCCGGCAAGCGCGATGCGGAGGGCAAGCCGCTGTTCATCAAGGACGACCACGACCGCTTGATCTATTCGGCGGAGAAGGGCGATTTCAGCTATGGCGAAAACCTGCGTCCGACCTACAAGTGGTACAACGGCGTGGTGCGGCAGATCGTGATCGACGAGAAGATCGGCGACAAGCTGGATGACAGGAACATTCTTGAGCTGAACCGCGTCGAGGGTTCGGCCAGGGATCCGAATGCCCGCATCTGGCCCTTCAAGGTCATGGTCGGCAAGCAGCCCTACGATCCGGTGAACCAGACCCTGGTGGTGAATCACGTCTATGGCAACGACGACACGGCGTTCTGGGGCAATTACGACTACGCGAAATCCATCCAGGCCGGCATGGATTACGCCGGCCTGCCCTACAGCGGCAAGTACGATTTCATCGAGACGCGCATGAACTGGTTCATCACCCACATGGTGACGCCCAAGGAACAGGCGCTGCAGTGCCAGGATTGCCACACGCGTTCAGCGGAGGGCCGCCTGAGCGAGATCACCGACATCTATCTGCCGGGCCGCGACCGCAATCACTGGCTGGATCTGCTGGGAGGCGCGGCGGTGCTGGCGGTGATCGCGGCCAGCCTGCTGCATGGTGTCGTCCGCATTCTGAGCCGACGCAGGGAGCATGACGCATGAGCACGCAGCGCATCTACATCTACAAGCGCTACGAGCGCTTCTGGCACTGGTCGCAGGCTTTGTTGATCATCCTGATGATGCTCACCGGCTTCGAGGTGCACGGCAGCTATGCACTACTGGGTTACGGGCAGGCCGTGGATGTCCATACCTATGCCGCCTGGAGCCTGCTGACGCTCTGGGGCTTTACGATTTTCTGGCAATTCACCACCGGCGAGTGGCGCCAGTACATGCCTTCGCTGCGCAATGTGTCGGCGATGCTGCGCTATTACACGGTCGGAATTTTCCGGAATGCGACGCATCCGTTCCGGCCGAGCGCGGTGAAAAAGCACAATCCCCTGCAGCGTCTGACTTACCTGGCCTTGCTGGCTTTCATCCTGCCGCTGATCTGGGTTTCCGGCCTGCTCTATCTGTTCCATGGCGACTGGCAACGGTTGCGGCTGGATCGGCTGCTCAGCCTGGAGAGTGTGGCCCTGGCGCACACGGCCGGCGCCTACATGATCGTGGCCTTCTTCTTTGCCCATGTTTATCTGGCCACCACCGGCCATACGGTCTTTGCTCACCTCAAGGCCATGATCACCGGCTGGGAAGAAGTCGATGATGCGCGGACGGTGGAGGATGGCGGCAAGCGCTGAGCCGCGGCGTACTTGCCGCAACCCGGTTCGAGGATGCTCGCCCCTGCCTGTGACTCGTCGCAAACGAGATCGGCCCGGAGATCGGCTCATTATTTGTTGAGGCTTGCCAGATAGCGTTTTTCAAAAGCCTTTTTCGACCAGTGGAACAGCCGGTTCGCCGGGAATACCATGCTGCGCTGGGGGCTGCGATAGACCATGATGCCGCTGTCCAGGGTGTCGATGATGCACATCAGTTCCGGACGGGGCTGGGCGGTGGGGGCGTGCCCCTGCAGGGCCAGATGCAGGTTCTGCGCGGCGGCCCTGGCCTGGAGTTCGGCCATGTGCGCCTGCTTGGGCAACCAGTCGGGGCCGGGAAAGCTGCCGGCATCGCCGGCGATGAACACGCGCTCGGCGGTTGGCACGCGGCAGTATGCGTCGGCCTGGATGAAGCCGCCCGGCGACAGCGGCAGGCCGGAGTTTTCCGCCCACTGCGGTCCCGTCAGGCCGGGCATGAAGAGGATCAGGTCGGCATCGATCTGGCCGCCTTCGGTGGTGACGCCCTGCGCGGAAAAACTCACCAGCTTGTGGCCAAGATGGGTGGCGATCCGGCGCCGGGCCATTGCGGCCAGGATTTTGCCGACCGCCTTGTCGCCCAGGCGCTTGCCCGGTTCGGTGGCCGGATTGAAAAAGGTCAGCGTGAAGGCCTCGCGACGCTGCTGCTGGCGCAGCATGGTTTCGACGCCGAAGAGCAGTTCGAACATCGGCCCGCCGCGCATGGCCGCCGGCTCCTGAGGATTGCCGCCGAAGCCGAAGGCGATACGGCCGCTCCGCATGGCGGTGAGACGATCACGGATGGCCTCGGCGGCAGCGATGCCTTCGCACAGCGTCAAGGCATGTTCGATGCCCGGCAGCTTGCGGATGAAGCGTCCACCCGTGGCAATGAGCAGGGCGTCATTCTTCAGCTCGCCCCGATCGGTCAGCACCGTGCGCCCTCCGTCCGCCAGTCCGCTGACCTGAGCCTGATGAAACTCCAGACGATGGCGCTGCAGAAAAGGCTGCAGGGGCCGGATGAGGCCGCCGCCCTGGCGCAAATGCGTTGGTATCCAGATCAGGCTGGGCAGGTAGACGAACTCAGGCTTGGGGGCGACCAGGGTAATGCGGGCCTGGGGCTGCAGCCGGCGCAGTTCGCGGGCTGCCGTCACCGCGGCAAAGCCGGCGCCGAGAATGAGAATGTGGGTCATGGCGGCGAGATTCCGTGCGGGGGAAACGACCATCATATATCAGTAAATTTGAATATAGAAGTTTCGCCGTGATTCACGTTGTGATGGCGCGCGCCAACGGCCGCAACTGCAGATGATGGAACATCTGCAGATAGCGCGCGGTTTCTTCGCGTTCCAGCTTGCTGACGAACTTCCAGAAGCCATAGATGCGAGTAAGCGTCATCATCCGTTCGGCATACAGGCGCCAGGTGTAGCGTGCGGCGACCCGCGTCAGGGCGGCGCTGGAAATGCTTCGCCAGTATTCCGGATCGCTGCTGCAGCGTTCCAGAAAGTCCGCCATGGCTGTCGCGGCCTTGCCGCCTTGACCGGGGTCGATGTGGAAGCCCGAAATGCCGTGCTCGATGATTTCCAGCGGGCCGCCATGACGGGTGGCGAAGACCGGCAGTCCGGACGCCATGGCTTCAATCAGGGTGAGGCCGAAGGCTTCAAACAGGGCTGGCTGGACAAAGATGCCCCGGCAATCGGCGATGACCCGATAGATTTCTCCCGTCAGCGCCTTGTCGAGTCGCGCGCCCAGCCAGCGCATCTGGCCGTCCAGTTGATGCTGGTCCATGAGGTCGTGCATGCGCTGTATCTGTTCTTTTTCCTCGGCATCGGAAGAGGCGGCTGGATCGGTATGACCGCCGATGATCAGCAGATTGGCCGCCTGCCGCAGACGCGGTTCGTTGCCGAACCAGTCGACCAGGCCACTGAGATTCTTGATGCGATCCAGGCGGGCCAGCGTGAAGAGCAGGGGCTTGTCCGGGTTGCTGAAGCCCCCGCGCCAGGGAACGCCGGGATCGCTGGCAAACAGCAATCGATCGATCTGTGGCCGCAGCGAGTGCAGGCGCCGCTCTGCATCATGGTATGGGAAAAATACTTCGGCATCGGCACCGGGCGAAACGATGTTGAAGCGCGGATCGAAGGGATCGATGCCGCGCACCACGCGGTACAGTCCAGGCAGGGTCCAGGCCTGGTAGCTTTCGTATTGCCCGACGGTTTCGTGCGTGCCGGCAATTTCCTGCAAGGTGCTGGTGATGACGAAATCCGCACTGTTCATGGCGATCAGGTCGGCGGTGTATTGGCAGGCGAAGTGATGGCTGCCGTCGTTGTCGCGCCAGTACAGCGCCGAGTGCAGATACTTGCTTTGTTCCAGGGCATGGGCGATGTTGCACTGGGTGACGCCCAGGCGTTGCGAGAGCAGGGAGGCAACCAGATTGCCGTCGGAGTAGTTGCCGACGATCAGGTCGGGGCGGCCGCCCAGCTCGGCCAGGGCCGCATGCTCGACATCGACGGCAAAGTCTTCCAGATAGGGCCAGATGTCGAAGCGCGAGATCCAGTGACGCAGCACTTCGCCGCCGGGATGGCGGAAGGGAACCCGCAGGATGACGGCATGTTCGCAGCCATGGATTCTTTCCAGAGCCTGGTCGCAGGTCGTGCCGTCGGCCTCGGGAATCAGACGAGTGACGACCAGGATGCGAGGTTCGACGTTGACGCCCTGTACGGCCAGACGGTGGCGCATTTCCTGTTCCAGGGCGCGCACCTGATCCAGGATGTACACCACCTGCCCGCCGGTGTCCGGCCGGCCGAGTACGCCATCCTGGGCGAACCAGCCGTGTGGAGAAAGAATCAGCAGCCGAGAGACCATCGGGATGCGGGCGAGAAAGGTTTCCAGCGTCTGGGGCGAGGGTGCTTCGAGCAGATCGATGAGCAGGCTCATGGTTTCCGTCATGCGTTGCGCCGTATCGCCCCAGCCGGGTGCGAATCCCAGGCGCCCCATGGGTTCGGCCAGTTCATTCCAGGGCGTTTCTGCCGGTTGCCGCTGCAACAGCGCCTGAGCTTCACGCAGGGCAGCGCGCAGCGCTGGAACACCCTGCAGGAAATCAAACAGCATCAATTGCTGGCCGGCAAGGGCATGCACGTGCAGAAAATCGATCAGGCGGGCCTGCCCTTCCGCGGGGTTCTGGAACATGGCGCTGGCCAGGTGGCGGTTGAGGAAGGACATGCCCTGGCCGATGGAGCGTATTTCCTGCAGGCGTGGAAATTCACGGTTGAAGGGGCCGAAATCGACTTCGAGCATGTCGTTGGCGGTGCATTCATCCACGACCAGACGTTCCTTGAAATGCAGGTACTCGCTGGCGTCGATGCATTCCGGCAGCAGGGTGTCGAGATGCTGGCGCAGATAGTGCCAATGACCGGCATGCTCGCGGATGGCAAAGCAGGCCTGGGGCGGACGCAGTACCGCTTCCTGCATGTGGCGCACGGCTTGGGCCAGCGGATTGCCTTTATCTGCCACGCTGGCCTGGTAGTGTTCCTGAAGATCGGTGTGGAGCAGCAGGGAGCGGCCATCGGCGAAGCAGCTTCGCAGGAAGGCCTGCATGGCATCGCGGTTCTGCGTGGTCCAGGCGCACAGGCTTTCGATCATGTCCTTGCTCCCTCCGTAACGATGAAGCCATAGTGGGCCATGCCTTCAAGGATACCGGCCGCATGGCGATTGCTGGCGAAATAGATTTGTTCGAGGCCGCGAAACTTCTGCAGTTCCGGGCTGTGATTGGCGACGACCACGCCGAGCGTATCGCCCACCAGCATTTCGGCGTCATTGCCGGAGTCGCCGGCCACCAGGAAATTTCGCAATGGCAATCCCCACTTGTAGGCCAGATAGCGTACGGCCTGTCCCTTGGAGGCGCGGATGGGCAAGACGTCGAGATAAGCCTGGTGGGAGTAGATCAGGTTGGCGTGCAGGCCTTCGCCCTGAAGAAGCTTGTAGAGCGCACGCAGTGGAGGCATCGAGGCAGGATCGACCAGATAGCTCAATTTGAATTCGCGCTGGTTTTCCGGTTGCTGCAGGATCAGGCCGGGAATGCCGGTCAACAGATCCGCCAATGCGTCGCGCCGCCAGCGATGGCGAATGTGGCGTATCCAGCCATTGTCCGGCAGCATGGTGCGACCATAGTGAATCTCGCTGCCAACCGAGGTGATCAGCGCATCCGGCCGGGGTACCCGCCACTGACGCAAGATGGACAGCGTGCTTTCCAGGGAACGGCCGGTGGCGACGGCAAATCCCAGTTGCCGCCCGCTGGTGCGCAATACTTCGATGAGCCGGGTCAGCGAGTGGCGGTCGCCGATCAGCGTATTGTCGATGTCACTGACCAGCATGCGTTGCACGAAGGGCAGTGAAGTGGCTGGACCCGGATGCAGATGGGCCGCCAGTTCGCGGCGTATCTGCTTGCGCTCCTTGCGCGCCAGCCGGCGCACCGCTTTCAGATATTTGGCGACATGGGCATCCCAAGTGTAATGATGACTCACGCCGGAAAGCCCGTGCTGCGCCCGCCGGCGCCAGGCACGTGCATCACCCAGAACTTCCAGCAGACCGCGTGCGATGTCGTTGCTGTCGAGTGGATCGATCAGGATGCCATTGTTGCAGTTGGCAATGATGTCGCGAGGGCCGCCGTCGGCTGTGGCCACGATCGGCAGGCCACTGGCGGCCGCTTCGATCAGGGTCAGGCCGAAAGGCTCGGTCAGGGCCGGATTGGCGAAGACGCCATGACGCTGGGCTGCCAGACGGTAAAACTGCGGTATATCTTCCGGCCGATGCCGCTTGGGCAATGCCACCTTGCCCCACAGGTCGAAGCGATCGACGGCCAGCAACAGATCGGTCAGAACCTTCGCCTGGTCCTCGTCCAGATCACGCAGGTCATCGCGCTGTCCGGCGATGATCGCCAGATTGGCACGCTGCCGCAGTTCGTCCGAGTTGCCGTAGGCTTCAACCAGGCGCAAGAGATTTTTGCGGACTTCGGGGCGGCAGATGGCAAGGATCAGTGGCTTGCGCGGCTCGGTGAGAAAGCGATCGAGCATGCCCGGCACTTCGGCTGCCAGTGGCGCCTTGCCGGGTGGCGCAAAACGGGAGGTGTCCGTTCCCGGTGGAATCACCAGGGCGCGACCTGGCTGGTAATTTTCATAGAGGCCGTATTGCTCCTGGGTTTCCTGCGGCGTACTGGCGATGATCAATTGGGCATTGGCCAGTATGGTTTCCTCTGCGGCAATGCGCCTGGCGAAATTGAACTGGCGTTCCAGTGCCAGGGGTTTACGGCCATGTGCCAGCAAGCGCTGGCGTTTGCAGCGCCCCAGTGAGTGGCCGGTGTGGATGAGGGGGATTCCCAGCAGTTGCGAAAGCTGGGTGCCGACATAGCCGGCATCGGCATAGTGGCTGTGTATGACGTCGGGCAGCCGGGCCTGTTGCCTCAAATAATGCACGATGCGGTCGACCAGCAGATCGAGATGATTCCAGAACACTTCCTTGCGCAGATAGCGCCTGGGGCCAAAGGGAAGGCGCACCAGGCGCGCTCCGGGGCCAAGGATTTCCTCTTCCTGCGCATAGTCGGCCGACAGTTGGGGATCGTCGATGAGACGGGTCAGCAAATCGACTCGTTCGACATCATCGTGGCGGCCCAATGCCCGGGCCAGTTCGACGACGTACAGCGTTTGGCCGCCGGTATCGGCATCGCGCCCCAGTTCCAGATCATGACCACGGATCAGGCCATGCAGGCTCAGCATCAGGATATAGAGAGGGTTCATGCCGGTTTCTTCCTTTCCAGTCCCCAGCGCTGACGCCAGGGGAGGTAAAAGTCCGCGTCGGACGGTACGGCGCCACGCAGGCCGCAGACCGCTGCGGCAAACTGGTTGGCGCGCTCCAGGCAGTCGGCTGGCGCCCATTTCAACTGCAAGCCCAGCAGAAAGACGGCACTGAAGGCATCGCCCGCGCCGACGGTGTCGATGATGGGCACTGCGGAAGAGGCCACGACGCTTTCCCGCCAGCCCCGCTCCCGCTCGAACAGCCAGGCGCCTCGCGCACCTCGGGTAACCAGCAGGCAGCGGATCCGGAACTGTCGGGCCAGACGTTCAGCCTGAGCCTGGGGTGCATCGTCTCCCGGGGAGAACAGAGTGGCGAGTTCAGCCAGTTCATCTTCATTGAGCTTGAGCGTGTCTGCCTGGTTCAGCGACCAATGCAGCACATCCTTGCCAACCCATGGCGGACGCAGATTGACATCCAGAAAGCCATTCGTACGGGAGCGGGAAAGCAGCCTTTTCAGGGCTGCGCGGGAGACGTTGTTGCGCTGCGCCAGCGTGCCGAAATAGATCAGCCTGGGCCGATGGGCCAGCAACAGGGCTTCGCAGGCCGCGCCATCGATGAAATCCCAGGCCTGCTGCGGTGGAATGTCGAACCGATGCAGGCCGTTCGTCTGGCTGAATGTCACCTCGACCCGTCCGCTGGGGTGTTGTCCGTCATGCTGTATGCCTTCGCTGGACAGTCCGGCCGCCCGACAGGCTGCGAGCAGGCGGCTGGCTCTGGCGTCCTGGCCAATGCGGGAAATCAGTAGCGGCCGGAGGATCTGCGAACCGGCCAGGCCGCATAGATGATGGGCGACATTGAAGGGAGCGCCGCCGGGTATTTCGCGATCGGGAAAGCAATCGGCGAGCAATTCGCCGAACAGGAAAACGGTGCCCGGAAAATCGGTGCTGGTCGAGGACGGGCTGGCAGGGGAGGTTGGCGCGGCAGTCACCACTGTCGTAACTCCACAGGCAGGTGGCCGAACATGCTGCCAGGACGGTGGGCCGCGCACTCGACCGATGGAGAGAAAGATACTGCGCTGGCCCGAGTCTACTGGATTTTTGCATGGTGCCCGGCTTGCGATACGCCGGGGGGATGCCGATGGCTGCCATCCTGCAGTTCGGGCTGCAAGCGGTAAAAATGCCGGGATGGGAAAAATTTACTGCTGCCGCGAGGTGAGACAGATTTGATAATGCTGCTAAACTTCGTCACCTAACAGGATGAATACACTAAATATCCAGAGTTGTGATTCAGGAAAGAAGAAAGAACAATGAGGGGGGACTATGCATCGTAACAGCAAGGTACTCTTGGCTGCTCTGTTGAGTTTGATGCTGGGTCTGGGTTCGGCGCCGGCACTGGCGGCGGGCAAGCAGGCCAAGCCTGCGACGGTCAAAAAACAGGCGCTCCAGAAGGTATCGGCAAAAAAACGCGCCACGGCCGTCATGGAGGATTATTCGACGCTGCGCCTGTATTCGAATGCAGTGATGGTGCTGGATCAATCGACCGGCAGCGTGCTGTACGAAAAGAACTCGGAAGCGGTACTGCCGATCGCCTCGATCACCAAGCTGATGATGGCCATGGTGGCGCTGGACGCGCCGCCGGATCTCGATGAGATCCTGCAGATTGATGAAGATGACGTCGATACGCTGAAAGGCACCCATTCCCGCCTCAGGGTGGGAACCCGCCTGAGTCGTGAAGAAATGCTGCGCCTGGCGCTGATGTCGTCGGAAAATCGCGCGGCCTTCGCGTTGTCGCGTTACTACCCGGGTGGGCGGCCGGCTTTTGTCGCGGCCATGAATCGCAAGGCCCAGATGCTGGGTTTGCAGGATACCTATTTCTCCGATCCGACCGGCTTGAGTGCGGAGAATGTTTCAAGCGCCCGCGATCTGGCGCGCATGGTCAGCGTTGCCCAGCAATACCCGCTGATCCGCCAGTTTTCCACCACGTCCAATTACGAAGTGGCCTTTGGCGGCCGCACGCATGTCTTCAACAACACCAACAGCCTGGTGAGAAGTTCATCCTGGGATATCGGCCTGTCCAAGACCGGTTTCATCAATGAGGCCGGGCGCTGCCTGGTGATGCAGGCCTGGTTCAACAACAAGCCCACCATCATCGTGTTGCTGGATTCCATCGGCAAGATGACGCGGATCGGCGATGCCAACCGGATCAAGCACTGGGTGGAAAACGGCGCCTCGTCTCTGCGCCATTCGGCAAGCTGAAGCAGGTTTGCCGAAGCGGGATGCGCGGGTGAGAGGGATGCGCGCTGATTGGTACATAAAGAACCACACATTTGTCGTCCCCGCGAAAGCGGGGACCCAGGTACGTACTGGATTCCCGCCTGCGCGGGAATGACGAAGCCGATATTTATTCCCGTCAAGAATGCAGCACTACACTAGCGTCCCTGGCGTATCGGCTTGACGTAGCCGATGGCGGCGGAGATTTCGTCCGCCGTATCGCGGACGATGGCTGCCCAGTCCGGCCTGTGGCGTTCTGCCGGGGCGGAGACTGACAGCCCGGCGACCAGTTCGCCGGCATCGTCCCGCACGGGTGCGGCGATGCAGCGCAGCCCCTGTTCGATTTCCTCGTTGTCGAAGGCCACGCCGTGACGGCGGACGTGGTCGAGTTCCTTTTCCAGCGCGGACAGCGAGGTCAGCGAAGTCGGCGTGAAGCCGGGCAGCCCCGTGCGTCGGGCGTATTCGCGCACCTTGTGGGGGCCGTCTTCGACCAGAAACAGCTTGCCGACGGCGGTGACGTGCAGTGGCGCGCGCGCGCCGACCAGATGCACGACGCGCACCGTCGAGCGGCCGCTGGAGGTGCGTTCGACATAGACGATCTCGTCGCCCTGGCGCACGCCCAGATTCACGCTCTCGCCGATTTCCCGGTGCAGACGCTGCATCAGCGGCATGGCCGAGTCGCGGATGTTGATGCGCGACTTGACCAGGTTGCCCAGTTCCAGCAGGCGGATCCCCAGTTGGTAGGTGCCCGGCCCGGCGCGTTCGACGAAGCCGCTGGCCGCCATGGCGGCGAGGATGCGATGGGTCGTCGACGGGTGCAGGCCGGTTTCCAGCGAGAGTTGCTTGAGGCTCACCGGGTCATGGTGGTATGACAGCACATCGAGCAGTTTCATCATGCGCTCGATGACCTGAATCGGATTCCTGGTTTCCGGCTGGGCGGGAGGAGGCACCAAAAGTCTTTCGTCGCTGTGGGTGATCGAATACTATATCAGATCGTGAAATATCGTCTGCTTTCCCTTGCCATTACTGGCTTTACCTTGCTTGCCCCGGTATGAATCCATGCGCGTCGGCCTTTTCGTGACCTGTCTGGTGGACCTGATGCGGCCGCGCATCGGTTTTGCGGCGCTGGAACTGCTGGAAGCGGCGGGTTGCCAGGTGGTCGTGCCGGCGACGCAGACCTGCTGCGGCCAACCGGCCTGGAACGCGGGCGAGCGGGCGGCGGCGCGGGCGCTGGCCGTCAAGCTGCTGGATGAATTCGAGGACTGCGATTACCTCGTGCTGCCTTCCGGTTCCTGCGCTGCCATGGTGCGCTGCCACTATCCGCAACTGGTGGCCGATGATGCCGCGCTGGCCGCACGCATGGCGGCGCTGGCGGCAAAGACTTTCGAGTTGACGGATTTTCTGGTCAATGTCGCGCGGCTCGAACGCCTGCCGCGGGCGAGCCGGTTCGTCGGCGAAGTGACCTATCACGATTCCTGTTCCGGTCTGCGCGAGCTGGGCATCAAGCAGCAGCCGCGCGCGCTGCTGGGCAAGTGCGCCCATGTGAAGCTGAAGGAAATGCCCGCCGCCGAGGAGTGCTGCGGTTTTGGCGGGGCCTTCTCGGCCAGTTTCGGCGCGCTTTCGGCGGCGATTGCCGAAAAGAAATGCGCCAACATCCAGGCCAGCGGTGCCCCGGTGGTGGTCGGTGGCGATCTGGGCTGCCTGCTCAACATCGAAGGCAAGTTGCGGCGCATGGGCGATGAGACCACGCAGGTGCTGCATATCGCCGAAGTGCTTGCCGGTCGGGGTGATTAGCATGGAAGCGCAGGCGGTGCATTTCAAGGCCCGCGTCGCCGGGAAACTGGCGGATGCGGGGCTGCAACGCAACCTGCGGCGGACGCGCGGCAAGTTTGTCGACAAGCGCGCCCGCGCCGTGGCCGAACTCGACGACTTCGAGGCGCTGCGCAATGCGGCGCAGGGCGTGCGCGACCGCGTGCTGGCGGATCTCGATCTGTGGCTGGAGCGCTTCGAAGCCGAAGCGACGCGGCGCGGCGCGACCGTGCTGTGGGCGAGGGATGGCGCCGAGGTGTGCCGGCTGACCGTGGAAATCGCGCAGCGCCATGGCGTCGACAAGGCGGTCAAGTCGAAGTCCATGCTTTCCGAGGAGGCCGCGCTGAATCAGGCGCTGGCGGCGGCCGGCATCCAGCCGATGGAAACCGATCTGGGCGAATACATCCTGCAGATCAATGGTAATGAGCCGCCCTCGCACATCGTCGCGCCGGTGGTACACAAGAGTAAGGAAGAAATCTCGGCGCTGTTCGCGCGCATCCACGGCCGGCCGGCGACCGGCGACATCCACGAGATGACGCGCGAGGCGCGCGAGATGCTGCGGCCGCACTTCCTGAGCGCCGGCATGGGGATTTCCGGCGGCAACTTTCTCGTCGCCGAAACCGGCTCGCTGGCGCTGGTCACCAACGAAGGGAATGGCCGTCTGGTGACGACCTTGCCCAAGGTGCATGTGGCGATCACCGGCATCGAGAAGATTGTGCCGACGCTGGAAGACCTTGCCACGCTGATGCGCCTGCTGCCGCGTTCGGCGACCGGCCAGTCGATTTCAAACTATTTTTCCGTGCTCACCGGCCCGCGCGCCGCCGGGGAAAGCGATGGGCCGGAGCACATGTATTTCATCCTGGTCGATAACGGTCGCGCCGATCTGGTGGGCAGCGAATACGCCGCCATGCTGCGCTGCATCCGCTGCGGCGCCTGCATGAATCATTGTCCGGTGTATCAGTCGATCGGCGGCCAGGCCTATGGCTGGGTTTATCCGGGGCCGATGGGCTCGGTCCTGACGCCGCTGCTCGGTGATTTCGAGACGGCCAGCGAATTGCCGCAGGCATCGACGCTGTGCGGTCAGTGCGCCGAGGTCTGCCCGGTGAAGATTCCGTTGCCCGGGTTATTGCGCCAACTGCGCGAGGAACGGGTGAAGCGGCATCTGCGCCCGTTCGGCGAACGCCTGATGCTCGGATGCTGGGCCTGGCTGGCGCTGCATCCGCGCCTGTATGCCATCGTGACCCGGCTGGCATCGCGCTATCTGCGATGGCTGGGTGGCAGCGAGCGGCGCATCCGCGTGTTCACGCCGCTGCCGGAATGGACGCTGGCGCGCGACCTGCCGGCGCCGTCGGGACGCAGCTTCCGTGAGCAATATGCAAAATATGCGCGGCGGCGTCCGGACAGGGCTGCATGAAGATGAGAATGGATGCGCGCGAAGAGATTCTCGGCCGCCTGCGCGGCAGGCTGGGACGCGATGCCGGAAATGCCGCGCACGGGCGCGCTGCGATCGAGCGCTGCCTGAGCGAGCGGATTGCCGGGCCGCGTCCGCCGCTGCCCGGCGATTTTCTGGAGCGCTTTCGCGCCAGGGCGCAGGCGCTGGCGACCACGCTGGATGTGGTTGCCGGCCGTCGCGAGGTTGCCGCGGCGGTGGCGCGTTACCTGCGGGCGCAGGCGTTGCCGTTGCAGGCGGTGTGCTGGCCGGCGTTGGCCGATCTCGACTGGGCCGCGCAGGGTGTCGTGACGACTGTACGCCCGGTGCAGGCCGACGATCCGGTCGGCATCACCGGCTGTTTCGCCGCGCTTGCCGAAACCGGGACGCTGGTGCTGTGCTCTTCCGCGAACACGCCGGCAGCAACCAGCCTGCTGCCGGAAACCCACATTGCCGTGCTGTCGGCCAGCCGCATCGTGGCCGATATGGAAATGGCCTGGGCCTTGCTGCGCGATGAATTGGCCGAGTTGCCGCGTGCCGTCAATTTCGTTTCCGGTCCGTCGCGCACCGGCGACATCGAACAGACCATCGTTCTCGGTGCGCACGGGCCGTATCGCGTGCATGTGGTCGTGGTCAACGATCAGTGATCAGCGATTAACGATTCGTAGCCGCGCAGGATGCGCAGCCGGCGTCCGTTCCTCCGTTCCCGCAACTGCCGTCAAACGCGCCGTGCTGACGATTGCGATTGATCAGCGCGCATCTCCCGGGTCCTTTTATAATCCCTCCCCCCTTACAGGAGAGACATGGATCATGAGCGACAGGATCAGAATCGGCATCGCAGGTTACGGCAATCTGGGCCGGGGCGTCGAATTGGCTTTGGCCCAGGCGCCGGACATGGCGCTGGCGGCGGTGTTCACCCGGCGCGATCCCGGCGCGCTGAAGCTGCAGAGTGCCGGCGTGCCGGTGCATGGCATGGACGGCATTGCCGATTTCACGGCGGACATCGATGTGCTCATCCTCTGCGGCGGCTCGCGCACCGATTTGCCCGAGCAGGGGCCGGCGCTTGCGGCCCTGTTCAACACGGTCGATAGCTTCGATACCCATGCGAAGATTCCGGAATACTTTGCCGCAGTGGATGAGGCGGCGCGGCGCGGCAATCGGATCGCCGTGATTTCAGTGGGCTGGGATCCCGGTTTGTTCTCCCTGTATCGCCTGTATGGCGAGGCGCTGCTGCCGGAGGGCGCGGGCGATACCTTCTGGGGCAAGGGCGTCAGCCAAGGGCATTCCGATGCCTTGCGCCGCGTGCCGGGCGTGCAGAATGCGGTGCAGTACACCGTGCCTTCGGCGGAGGCCATGGCGCGCGCGCGCAGTGGTGAATGCGCAAACCTGAGCACGCGCGAGAAACATGTCCGCGACTGCTATGTGGTGCTCGAAGCCGGCGCGGATGCGCAGGCCGTCAGGCAGGCGATCGTCACCATGCCGGATTATTTCGCCGATTACGATACCACCGTGAACTTCATCAGCGCGGCGGAATTGCAGCGCGAGCATGCCGCAATGCCGCATGGCGGTTACGTCATCCGCAGCGGCACGACGGGGGCCGGCACGCGGCAGATGCTGGAATTCGGACTCAAGCTCGAAAGCAATCCGGAGTTCACCGCCAGCGTGCTGGTGGCCTATGCGCGTGCGGCCTACCGGCTCGGCAAGGGCGGCGAGGTAGGCGCCAGAACGGTATTCGACATTGCACCGGGTTTGCTGTCACCCAAGACGGCGGCGGACTTGCGCAAGGAGTTGCTGTAAGAGTGCAAGGGCGGGTTTTGAAACTCGCCCCTGCATGGCGTTGCCGCCATCGAGCAGGGGCGCTGGCCTCCCATACCTCCTATAGCATGCGGCAGACGGTATAGAGTTTCTCGTCGCTGTAGCTTGCGCTTGCCGTGCCAGGGGCGGTGTCGCCTGAGCTGCCGCCTTCCGTTGCGCGGACGCTGCCGGTGTCGCCGTCGCCGTCGTCGAGCTGGGTGTCGAGTTGGCGGGCGGACTTGCCCGGGACTTGCCCCAGACAGACGGTGCTGCCGGTCATGCCGGTGACGCCGCTGCCCACACCCATCAAGCCGTTGAAGGCATTGCGCGGCAGGGCGGCCGTACCCGTTTCGGCCGGGTTGCCGCTGATGAAGCCGGCTGCCCGCAGATGCTGCCAGAAGGCCGTGCCTTCGCCTTCACCCGTAAAAACCTGGCCCTGGGTGATGCCCAGGGCGCTGTTGTTGTCGCCGGCCGCCGTGATGGTTGCCCAGCTTCCGCCACGTGTTTTCAGTGTCTCCAGCGAGCCATCGTCACCCGGAATGCGGCGGTAGCGGTCGATGTAGCTGTTGTAGGCGGCAGAGACGCCGTTCATTTCGTTGATGGCGTTCTTGACCTTGGCGTTTTCGATCATCTCCCGACCTTTCAGCACGCCGCCCAGCAGCAGGCCGATGATGACCAGGACGATGGCGATTTCGACCAGGGTGAAGCCGGATTGGCGGGTTGCGACGGGTGCGGGCAGATTTTTCATGAAGCGCTCCTTTTGCTCGATGGTGAATGATAGTCAGCTTGTAGCCGTTAGGGTAACCGGCGGAATTATGACATTGGAAAGCATGAATTCCAATGCAATGCCGTCGTGCGCTGTGCGCTGTGAATGCCGGATGGCGGGCGGCTCATCGAGCATCACGGCAGGCGGCCGGCCTGCACCAGCCGGCTGTACAGCACATTGCTCGACAGCCAGGTGAGGATGTCGTCGAACTCGCCGTTGGCAGCGCCGCTGGCGCTGGGGGCGTGGCTGACGAAGAAGCGATTGCCGGCAAGATTCGTCGCCTCATCCAGTCCGCTGCCGCCGCTGGCGGCGTTCTTGCCGGGCGCAAGGATGACGGCGACGGCCGTGTTGGTCAGCGCGGTGGCCGCGCCGCAACTGCTGGCCGTCATGCCGCTGGCGCTGCTGCAGACGCTGAGGTTGGGGGTGAATGTGGCCATGCCGGTGTTGCGCATGCCGTCGGTGGTGGTTGCGCTGCTGCCGTGAGCCGTGGTCACGGCATAGCGGATGCGGTTGGCGGGCAGGCTCCAGGCATCGGTCAGGTAGCCCTGGCCATCGACACCCGGCAGACCCAGGGTCACCCCCGGCAGCAGGCCGTCGTAGGGATGCGTGCAGACGCCGCCGCCTTCGGGGCTTTCGATGCCTTGCGAAACCGGACTGGCCGGGCAGGGCAGGCGGCCGTTGGCCATGGCGAAACCGATCAGGCTTTCTCTGGCGTCTTCGAGGATTTTCTGGCTGGCCCGGGTGCGTTGCAGATCAAGCTGCGCGCCAAGCAGCCCCAGGCCGCTGCCCAGCAGCAGGCCGACGACCAGCAGCACGATGGCCATTTCGATCAGGCTGAAACCGCGCTGAGGCCGATGCGGATATGGATGCGGATGAATGCGCATCACTCCACCCCCAGATAGAAGTTGCCGATGCTCACGGCCTGTCGGGGCGCGGCGTTGCCTGTGGCGCCCGCAGGCGCTGGCAGGAAGCCGCCGGTGAAGCCAAAATGGGCCGTTTCCAGTTCGTCCGGCAGCGCGATGCAGCGCGCGAGGCTGGCGGCCTGGCCGGCTGGCAGGTCGGCGCGGATGTCCTGGCATTGCCGGCAGTCGATCCATACCTCGATGCGGGCATGCGAGCGGCCGCCGCTGCCGTGGGCCGCGGGATCGCAGTTGCTGCAATTGCCGTCGCAGCCCGTGTGGATTTCGATGCGCTGGTTGTGCGTGGCCATGGGCGTGTCCTCGAACTTGCTGGCCGGCGTGTGGCGGCAGCCGCTGACGCTGCCGTTGCAGTTGGCACCCAGCGCCGTGTCGTGCGCCAGATCGCCATTCAGCAGGATGGCGCTGTGATTGCCCGGCGGATCGTTGTGCGCGCCGTCCTGGTGGACGTCCGTTTCGATGAGCAGGGAAGATGCGCCGCGCGGATCGGCGGGCCCCAGCACGCCCATGTCGGCCAGTGCGCCGCAGTTGTCCGGCACGCCGCGATCGCCACGCACGATCTGCAGCGTGAAACCCTTGCCGCGATCCGCCGTGGTCTGGTTGGCGGCGGTGGCATGGGTGTCCGAAAGCGCGAAGCGAAAGCTGTAATAAATGCGCCAGCGCCTGCCTGCCAGCGGGAGCGGCTGCGGATGCCACAGGCAGCCTGCGGCCAACCCGTCATTGCTGCTGACAGTGATGCTCGATCTGCCGGAGCGGGTTGCCGGATTCGCGGGTGCGGCGGGCAGGTCCTTTTTCTTCTCGAGGCCGGCGCCAGTGACGAGAAATTCATCGAGGTTGCCGGCCAGGGAAATCTGCTGCATGTGCGGCGGCAGACCGCGTATGCAGCGCAACAGCTCGCGGCTCGGATCGTTGGGCGTGAAGCCGTGCCCGCCGACATACAGGCCGCTGGTGGGGAACAGCGCGGCATTGCCGTCTTCGAGATACATGGCGGGATTGCTTTTCTCACCGTCGTCGGCGCGGCTTTGCCGTGCCGTGCGCATGCCGCCGAACAGCAGGATGGCAGCGCAGCCATCGTAGGCGTTGCCGTCGCTGTGCACCTGCGCGGCGACGGCAGGTCTGGCGTAGAGCAATTGATCTTCCCAGTTGCTGCGGACATTGTTTTCCTGGTCGAGCGCGGCGGGTGGACAGAGCGTTGCCGCATCCAGCAAACCCTTGGCCGTGGCCGATGTGGGCGGCAGGTCGGCCGTGGGCCAGTTGCCGAGGCAGGCCGCGAAGTCGTCGAGCATGACGTCGATGTCGCGGCCGAAGTCGTGGCGCCGCATGATGCGCTGGAAGAGATCGTCGCTGGTGATCCAGGTGGCGGTATCGTTGTTGTGGCTGCTGCCGGCCGCTTCCGGCGCAGCCGGTGTCTGCGCTGTGCTCAGGGTGATCGGCGTGATGTCGATGCCGATGTTGCCCTGCGCGTCGCCGATGCTTTCGAGATAGCTGGCCGCCGAGGCGCTGCCGCCGCATTCCGAAGGTGGGTTGGACGCTGGGGAAGCTGAGGAAGGATTGGGACGAATCTGTCCGCCGCTGGCAAAGCCGGGCGCGAGGATCAGCGCCAGCGGACGTTGATGCGGGCTGGCGCCGGCCAGGATGTTGCCGGCGGCATCGCGCACGATGAATTGGCCGGTGGTGTCCCAGTTGAATACGGTGGTTTTCGGATTGTTCTTGGCGCGTCCGGCGACGGCGTACCAGAGGCATTCGCCGGCATGATCGCGCAGCGCCGGCAGTCCCAGGGTTTTCCAGGGCAGGCGGCCCAGGCTGGACAGGTCGCGCGCGCCGCACGGCGTAGCGGCTTCGCCTTTTTCGTTGGTCAGATCCGGGCAGCGCAGATAGCCGAAGACTTCGTTGGGGTGCGTATCGCGGTAAGTGATGGCCGAGCCGATCACGGCTTCCCTGGCGTGATTGAGCGCGACATGGTCGATGCGCAGCCGTGCATTGCGTTCGGCGAGCGCCGTTCCCTGAAAAAACCGGACGGTGTACGTGACGGCGAACAGCGCCAGGATCAGCAGCATTGCCAGCAGGGCCGCGCCGGATTCGGCTTGCCGGTGCCGCAGTCTCCTCATGGCTGGTGCTGAATCTCGATACTGCCGGGTGGGAGCAGGTCGTCTCGCCGGCCGCTGGTCAGATCACGGATTTCGCCGATGCGCAGGGCGTCGTGCGCCATCGGCTTGCCGAGCAGGAGGCTGGCAGATTCAGTGGTCATGGCCTGGCGATTGAGCCAGACGGTGCTGCTGCCGCTGCTGTGGCGCACCAGGCCGTCGAGTTTGTGAACGCTGCCGCTGGCGGGCGCGGATGCCGTCGTCGGCCGCTCGCTGGCGCGCTGGCGTTGCATGGCCAGGCGCTCTGCCGGGCTGTAGAACAGGCTGCCGAGCACTCTGGTTGCTGGCGTGCCTGCCGGCGCTGCCATGGTCGGCAGAACCAGGCAGAAAAGGCCGCACAGGAAAATCCGGCGGATGAATCGCAGCGTCTGGCTGAGGCGATGAGGTTGGTTCATGGCTGTGGCGCATCCCGTGGCAGCAGACTGAAGAAACGCAGCGTGCATTGCGCGCTCAGGCCTTCCGCCCGGGCCTGCGAAAGACGGCAATGCTGAATGCGGAAGGGTTCGGTGATCGAGCTGCCGAATCGATCGATCAGCGTCAGCAGTTCTGCTTCGTGGATGTTTTCCAGGCTGAACTCCAGCTCGTGCAGCCAGGCGGTGCCGGCCGGGGATGAGGCCGCCGTCGATATATCTGCGGCGGCAGGGCGTGGCGGCGGCAGGGTGTATTTGAGCGTGGGCGGCAGATCGAGCTGGCGATGGGCGGCCAGCAGTTGGCCGATCCAGTGGTCGCGGTCGGGTTCCCGCAGCATGCCCCGCGCGGCCAGGCGCTGGAATGCTTCGGCATGCCGCAGCAGAAAATCCTGCGTCTGCCGCTTGTCCTGCAGGTTGTGCTGCAAGTCGGCAATCCGGTTTTTCTGCTGTTGCTGTTCGCTGCGCAGCGTGTTGACGGCATGGGCGCCGAAGGCCACCGCCAGCAATGTCGTCAGCAGCACGCTGCCGAGCAGGATCAGGCTGCCGCGCGCTGCCGCAAGGATGCCGCGCCAGGGGCTCATGGCTGTTGGTCCGCGGCGTTTGCTGCGTTCGTGTCGCCGGCTTCGGCTGGTTCGAGTGGTTCGCCGGCAACCAGCGCCAGACACCAGTTGGCATGGGGCTCGCGGTTGTCTGCCTGCGTGTCGCCCTGCAGGGTCGCATGGGCGAGCGCGCGGGCCGGATCGACGACGAGGCGGGTGCCGGGCAGACGCGCCAGCCGGCTGGAAATGCCCTGCAGGGTCGCTGCCCTGCTCGATGCGGGCCGGGCTTCGGGCAGTTGCATGGTGATGTTTACTTCGGCCAGGCGTTCCTGATTCGGCGTGTCGGCTGCGGGCATGGACGTGGCGCAGAGACTCGCTTGCCCGTCGGGCAGGCGCCATTCCAGGCGGTTCAGCCTGAGTGGCACCTGGCCGGGTTCGTCGAGGATGGCTGCCAGCGCGTGCAGGTAGCGCGCGAAAGAAGGCGGCGCGGCGAGTTCTCGGGCATGCAGCCGTATGGTCTGGTGGAGCAGCGCGGGGTTTGTCTCAAGGTCGGCGTGCTGCTGATCGAGCATGGCAATCGCCGCGTTCAGTTGCTGCAGCGTGGCTTGCTGTTCGGCGAGGCGCTGCTGCAGTTGGCGATATTCCATGAAGTTGCCGGCGGTGGCGGCCGTGCCTGCCATGGCGAGCAGCAGCGAGGCCGCCAGGGCGGGTTTGCGCAGCCGGGCGGCCAGATGATGGCGGCGGCGCGCGAGCGGGGCCAACTGGCCGAACGGCTGTTTGCGCATGGCCAGGTCGAACAGGGGGCGATCGCTGTTGTCCTGGAGGCGCTGCCAGGCGGCAGGACTTGCAAGGAGGGTGTAATTGGCGGCGGCCAGTGCCGTCTCGAGTTCTGCATGTTCCGCCTGCCTGCCGAGGATCAGCAGCGGCGGCGTGGCTGCAGCCTGCTGATCGCGCGGCAGAATGTGGGCGCTTTCCAGGTGGCGGCAGGTGCGCCCGATTTCTTCGACGAGTGTTTGTGTCTGTGTCTCCGCCTGTGCCTGCCAGGGCGCTAGGCGCGTCAGCAGCGGTCTGTGGTGCTGGAGAAAGACGATGCGCAAGCCGGAGGGTTCGGGCAGCACGATGAACAGTTCGGCAGGCAGTTGCGGATCCTGCCCGATGCCGGCCAGCAGCAGTGAGGTGGCGTTCAGCGCGGCGATGGAAACATTGCGTGCATCGAGTTCCGCATCCAGCTTCTTGCCATCGCTGATGCCGAAGAGGAGGCAGCGCATCGTTGCCATTGGCGCTGCTGGCACGGCGTGGCGCTGGCGGCGTTCTGCCGAGCGAACGCGCAGTGCCGTCCGCCAAGTGGTATCCGGAAAATGCGCTGCCAACTGGCGCTCGATGAGGTCGCGCCGGTCGCGTCCGTGGAGCGGCGGTACTTCAACGTCGACGAAGCTTTCGCCGGCAAGATCGGTCAGCACCCAGACGGGATCGTTCGTCCTCGGCGGCTCGTCGCATGGCTGCCAGCCGTGCTTGCGGTGCTGCCAGTAGCGGGCGCCGTGCATGGTGAAATGCAGCAGGATGCTCATGACGCCGACCTCAGACCTTGATCGACGCAATGGTGTCGTAGATCGGGCCGAGCACGGAGAGCATGATCCAGCCGAGGATCAGTCCCATGACGATGCTCATGACCGGCTCGATCAGGGCCTGCACCCTGGCGATCGAGGCTTCGATGTCGCGGCTGTAGAAGTAATTGATGTTGCCGAGCGCGGTGTCGAGCGCGCCGGTGGTTTCTCCCACTTTCAGCATGCGGATGAACATGGCGGGAAAGAGCGGTTCGGCGGCGAAGCTGGCGGAGATGGCTTCGCCGTTGGCGATGCGCGCGCGTGCCCGGGCAATGGCCTGCTGGAACACCAGGCTGGCGGAAACCTGCTCGCAGCAGGCGAGTCCTTCAAGGACCGGAATGCCGCTGCGATACATCAGGGCGAAGGTGTCGGCCAGACGCGCGAGGATGCTCTTGCCGATGATGCCGCCGACATAAGGCATGGCCAGCACGGCCTGGTGCAGGCGGTAACGCAGGGCGGGCCGGCGGCGTACCAGCGCGGCCAGTCCGAGCGCCATGCCGGCGGGCAGAGCCAGCATGGCCCACCAGTAATCGGCAAGGAGCTGTGAGAGTGCCAGCAGGGCGCGCGTGTGCAGCGGGATTTCACCGCCCATGCTGCGCAGAAAGCCGAGCAGTTGTGGCACCAGATAGGTCATCAGGAAAAATGCCACGGCGCCGATGACGGCCGTGACGAAGAGCGGGTAGATCAGCAGTTTGCGGGTCTTGGACAGCATTTCGTCCTGCCATTTCAGCGAGCGGACGATCTCGCCGAGCACTTCCGGCAGTTGGCCGCTGAGTTCGCCGGCGCGGATCAGGCTGCAGGTGACCGTGGAGAAAACGCCGGGATGTGCCTGCATGGCTTCGGCCAGGGTTGCGCCGCTTTCTATCCTCGTCAGCAGGCTGGCGGCAAGCCGGCGGACTGCCGCCGCTTCGGCAGCGTCGCCCGCGTCGCGCATGTCGGCCAGCGCCGTGCGGATCGGAATGCCGCCGTGCAACTGCATTTCGAGTTGAAACAGGAAGTCGATGAGCGCCCGCGCCGGCAAGCGCGTGCCGGCGCGCTGCCGCGTTCCGTGCGGTGTGGCGCGCATCAGCACGAGGCCGAGGGTTTTCAGCCGGGCTTCGAGATCGGTGTCGTGCAGGGCTTCCATGCGACCCTTGGTGATGCGGCCTCGTGCGTCGCTGGCGCGGTAGCGGTAGTAGGGCATCAGTTTCCCGGTTCAGCCATAGCGGTTTTCGGTCATGGCGATCATTGCGGTCATTGTGGCCATTTCAGTCAGATCGATGACGCGGCCGATTTCCTCCATGGTCGTGATGCCGTCGAGAACGCGCCGCAGCCCGTCCTGGGCCATGCTGGTGAAGCCCAGGCTTGCGGCATGGTCGTTCATGATGCGCAGGCTGGCGCGCCGTGAGATCAGTTCGTCGAAATCGCGATCGATCCTGAGCAGCTCGACGATGGCGGTGCGTCCCTTGTAGCCGGTGAAGCCGCAGCCCGGGCAACCTTGCGGGCGATACACGACAGGCGGTTCATGCGCCGCTGCGCCAAACAGGCGCATTTCTTCCGCCGTTGGCCGATCCGGCTGCTTGCATTGCGGACAGAGCATGCGCACCAGGCGCTGGCCGATGATGCCGATGAGATTGCCGGCCAGCACCTCGGGCGGAATGCCCAGGTCGAACAGGCGCGGGATGGCGCGGACGGCGGAGTTGGTGTGCAGCGTCGAGAACACCTGATGGCCGGTCATCGCCGCCCGCAGCGCCATGCCGGCGGTGTCCCGATCGCGGATTTCGCCGACCAGGATGATGTCGGGATCCTGGCGCAGCAGGGCGCGAACGCCTTCGGCGAAATCCAGCTTGACCGCCTCGGACAGCGAAGTCTGGCGAATGCCCGGCAGCGCGTATTCGACCGGATCTTCGAGGGTCATGATGTTGACCCCGGCGGTGTTCAGATGGCCGAGGATGGAATACAGCGTGGTCGTCTTGCCGGAGCCGGTCGGCCCGGTCATCAGCAGCATGCCTTCCGGGCGGGCCAGCATCCGCTTCAGCAAGGCGAGCTGGCTTGCCGAGAATCCCAGCCGTTCGAACGGCACGATGCCGCGCTGGCGATCGAGGATGCGCAGGACGAAGTTTTCGCCGTGGATGGTCGGTTGCACGGCGCAGCGGAAATCCAGCGGGCTGCCGGCGATGCTCAGGGTGATCCGGCCATCCTGGGGCGCGCGGCTTTCGGCAATGTTCATGCCGGACATCACCTTGAGGCGCACCAGCATGGCCGACCAGTAGCGCAGATGCAGCACGCGCATCTGGCGCAGTACGCCGTCGATGCGATAGCGCAGGCGCAGGAATTGCGCTTCCGGTTCGCAGTGGATGTCCGAGGCGCCGTGCCGCACGGCTTCGGTCAGCAGCGCATCGATCAGACGCACGATGGGGTGGCTGTAGCCCTGGTTGGCCAGGCTCAGACTGGATTCGTCGATATGGCCGGTTTCGAGTTCGTGCAGGATGCCGTCGATGCTCAGTTCGTGATCGTAGAAGTGGTCGATGGCGGCAAGGATCTCCTCGCTGGTGGCGCGCCGCCAGGTCGTCCGGATCCGGCTGCCCAGCAGGGCATGCAATTGATCGGCGGCAACGATGTCTGCGGGATTGGCGCTGGCGACCAGCAGTTCATTGCGGGCGGCGTCATGGCTGACCGGAAACACGCCATGGCGGCGGGCAAATTGCCGTGGAATGCAGGCGAGCGCGTGGGAATCGGCGACCAGGTTCTTCAGGCAGACGGGCTGCTGGCCAAGCCGCTCCGCGAGGATGTCGCGCAGGCTGTCTGCCGCGATGAAGCCGAGGGCGACGAGCACTTCGTCGAGTGTCTGGCCGGCGGCTTGCTGTTCGTGCAGGGCGATGCGCAACTGGTCCTGGCTCAACAGGCCGCGGCTGATCAGCAACTCGCCGAGGCGCGTGGCTTCTTTTCTGCGTGACTCCATGACGTTCATAAGCATGCTTTCTGCCGCGCGGGATTGCGGATGGTGAGAGGGTGATCAAGGTTGGGGCTGGGGCAAGGGCTGTGTCGGCGTTTCTACCGCCGCTGTCCGGGGACGCAGTTGTGCCAGCCGCTGCCGGGCGACGTCCAGCAGGCTGCGGTGTACCAATCCGTACGCTCCGCCCGCGTCGCCCATGCCACTTTGTCCGGCAAGAAAGATCGCCCGTTCGTAATGACTGGCGGCTTGCGCCGGCCGCTGCAGGCGGTCGAGGGCGACCGCCAGGTTGTAGGCATGGATGCCGTCGTTCGGTGCCAGCGTGCTGGCGGCAAGGAATGCCTGCCGGGCTTCGGCGAGCCGTTCCGTGCGTGCCAGTGTCTCGCCCAGCACGGCTTGGGCAGCCGCCGATTGCGGGTGGCGCTCGGCCAGCTCGCGCGCCAGGGCGGCGGCATTTTCCGGCGCGGTGGTCGAGAGCAAGCCGATCAAGCCGGCCTGGGCGGTGAGGTTCTGCGGGTCGTGCCGCAGCACGCGTCGATAGCCTTCCCATGCCGCATCGAGGCGGCCCTGATGGTGGGCGACCGAGGCCAGCCCCAGCCAGGCGTCGCGTTCGTCGGCAGGGTGCTGCAGGGCCTGGCGGTAGGCAGCTTCTGCGGCGAGGTAGTCGCCTCTCATCAGCGCGGCGTAGCCGGTTTCCAGCGCATTCGATGTGGCCGGACGCATGGCGATGACTGGGGCGCGGGATTTTCTTGGGGGAGATTTTTTTCGTCAGGATGGCGGTGCTCTGTGCGGTTTGCGCGGTCTGTGCGGTTCGTGCGCCCTCGGCAGCATGGACGGTATCGATATTCGCGCCGTGGCTGCCGCTTGCACCGGACATGGCGATGCTGAAGGCGACGACGCGGGTGGCGTGACGCAGGTGCCGGCGATATCGGTGTCCGTGGGATTTGGATGATGGAATCATGCGGCCTTCCTGAGGCTAATGACGATGCGGCGCGGCCGGCGCGTCGAAAGCGCTGCGGGCATCGGACAGCAGGTGGCGATGATCGACGAAGTCGCCTTCGAGGCTGGCATTGGCATCATCGAGCACCGTCGGCCGCAGGAAGACCACCAGCTCCGACTTGCGGTTGAGGTTGTCCCTGAACCTGAACAGCTCGCCCACGGCCGGCACGCGGTTGAGGCCGGGCACTTCGTCGCTGCGATCGTTGCGCGCATCCTGCATCAGCCCGCCGAGGATGGCGATGTCGCCGCTGCGCACGCGCATCAGGGATTCCATTTCGCGCGTCTGGATGATGGGAATGGGATTGCTCAGGTTGTTTGCCGCAAGGACGGGATTCGGATCGAGTGCATAGCCGCTGATGCGGCTGATGGTTGGCCGCAGGTTGAGGATGACTTCGCCGCTCGCGCTGATTTGCGGCGTCACGCTCATCAGGAAGCCGATCGGCACGGTATTGACGCTGGTCTGGTAGGTCGGTTCGATGGCTGGCGTGGTGGCGGTGGCGGCGGTGCCGGCCGTGGCGGTGATGGTGAAATAGACTTCGTTATCCACGACCTTGAGCAGACTGCTCTGGCTGTTGAGCACTGAAATCTTCGGGCTCGAGAGGACCCGCAGCGTGCCGAAGGATTCGAGCAGCTTGATGGCGGCGTTGATGTCGCTTCCGCTCCGGGCCTTCTGCCAGTTCAGGGTGGCCAGGCTGCCGACCAGACCGCCGGTTGCCATGCTGCTGGTGTAGGGGCCGTCCGGCTGCAGCGTGATCTGGGAGCCGGCGCTGCTGCCGAGTTTGCGCACGATGCGCCAGTCGATGCCCTGTTGGTAACGCTCGGACAGATCGACCTCGACGATGGTGGCTTCGATCAGCACCTGGCGGCGCGCGCTGCTCATGATGCCGTCGAGAAATTCACGCACTTTCTTGTGCTGGCGCTCCGTGGCGCGCACGCTGACGATGCCGGTTTCCGGATTGGCGATAACCGAGGCGGCTTCGCGAAAGGTCGTGTGGCGGACGACGGAAGTGCCCTGTTGCGTGAGCGTCGCCGGCAGCGGATCGGATCTGGCGGCCGTCTTGTTGCGGTTGCCGGGATTCGGCAGGGCAGCAGCATTTGCGCCGGGCTGCAGGGAGGCGGTCTGCTGGCCGCTTTGTTCGGTCACGGTTTCGCTGGAGCCGGCAGGCAGGATTTTGTCGGTTTCGTGCAGCAGATCGCGCAGGTTGGCGATCATGGTTTCCCAGAAGCGGTTGTTGGCGGCGTTGCTGACCGTGGTCGTCGATGAATTTCCCGCGCCGCTGCCGATATTGCCGGCAGCGCTGCCCGTATTGCCGATGGCCGGACTGCCCGAGGCGCCGAGGCTGGTCGAGGTGCTGACGGTGCTTTGCACATTGCGTTGGATGTTCGGGTAATCCACGCGATAGTTTTTCAGATAGGGGGCGTCTGGCTGGACGGACAGATGCCGATCGCTGATCTTGTAGCGCATGTCCACCTGTTCGGCGATGCGCTCGAGAATTTCCGGCAGGCTCTGGTCGATCGCGTTCATGGTCACCGTACCGCGGATGCCCGGATGGATGTCGGCATTGAGCTTGCCGTCGCGCACCAGGACGAACAGCAGCTCGCGGGCGTCGATGTCGTGCACGGCGATGCTGTAAGTATCGCGTTGCGCCGCCGCGGCAGGTGCTGGCGGCGGTGGCAGGGGCGGTTGACGGATGAAATCCGGCGCCTGCCCCGGCGTTGCCATGGCCGGTTCGAGATGTTGCGGCGAGGGCGCTTGTGGCAGCGGCGCGCAGGCCGCAAGGGGCAGCAGCAGGATCGCGCTGGCGGAGCATGCCATGCGCCGCCATGCCAGTGAACGCGGCGTGGCGGATGCGGGTACGGGTTGCCGATGCTTTGTGCGGGTTGCCGAAGACTGCGGGTGATTGAAGTACTTTGTCATCATTCGATTATCGTCATAACGATAATGATTAGTCAAACGTACTTAAATCGATCCCGGCTGCATCTCCTTTTTTCCGTGTGCGCTCAGGCGCCCTGTTTTTGCGGTGCGCCTATCCTGCAGGCAATCATGAAGGCAAGCAGGCCGCAGACCATGGATGCGGCCATGCCGCCGGCCAGCAGGAGCGGGGTGGCCCAGAGCAGCGGGGCGAGCACGGCGGCGCTGAGGACGATGAGGCTGGTCTGGATCAATCCCTGGCAGCTCGAGGCCAGGCCGCGCCGTTGCGGATGCAGGTCGAGCGCCAGCAGTTGCAGGCTGGGCACGGTCAGGGCCATGCCGATGGTGTAGAGCGGGAGCGGCAGGATCATCCAGGGCAGGCTGGGCGGCAGCAGCAGGTTGATGCCGATGTTGCCCGCGGCGGCCAGGCCCATCAGCAGATAGCCGAGCAGTATGGTGCTGCGGCTGCTGAGGCGACCGGCAAGACGGCCCGAGAAAAAGGAGCCGAGCATCATGCCGGCAACGGAGGGCACGAACAGCCAGGCAAAGTCCTGTGGCGTCAGGTGCAGGTGCTTGATGAGAAATACCGGCGACGACAGCACGTACAGAAACATGCCGTTGAAATTGCAGGCCAGCGCCAGCGAAAGGCCAACGAACACGCGCCCGGAGAAAACTTCGCGATAGGCATGCCAGAGCCTGGCGGGGTGCAGCGGCTGGCGTGCTTCTGCGGGCAGGGTTTCCGGCAGCCGCAGGAAAACCGCCAGCCACAGCGCGCCGCCGAACAGGGCCAGGAAGAAGAAGATGGCTTGCCAGCCGAACAGTCCATGCAGCCAGCCGCCGAGGATGGGGGCCAGCGCCGGGGCGATGGCGAACAGCATGCTGACGTGCGCCATCAGGCGCTGCGCTGCCGCGCCTTCATGCAGGTCGCGCACCACGGCACGGCCGATCACCGTGCCGGCGCCGGCGGAAAGTCCCTGCAGCACCCGGCCCAGCAGCAGTAGCTCGAGCCGGTTGGTCAATGCGCAGAGCAGCGAGGCCAGGCTGTATACGGCGAGTCCGCAGAGGATCACCCGGCGCCGGCCGAGCGCGTCGGCAATCGCGCCATGCCAGAGCATCATCACCGCGAAGGGCAGCAGATAGGCCGTCAGGGTTTGCTGGATCTGCAACGGTGTGGCGCGCAGGCTCCCGGCCATGGCCGGGAAGGCGGGCAGGTAGGTGTCGATGGAGAAGGGGCCGATCATGGCCAGCAAGGCCAGCAGAACGGCGATTCCGGTCATCGACGATGCGTCGCGCGCATCGGGTGCTGCCGGTGTTTTCATGACGCGGGTGAAGCGGGTGAGGCAAGGTAAACCGTGAGTTTACCCGGCGGCGCGGCGGTAGTGTATCGCTTCGGCGATATGCGCTTGAGTGATTTGCTCGCTGCCGGCCAGATCGGCGATGCTGCGCGCCACCTTGAGCACGCGATGGTAGGCGCGGGCGGACAGGGACAGGCGGCTGATCGCCTGCCTGAGCAGATGGCTGCCGGCGGCATCCGGCGTGCAATAGGCGTCGATTTCGGCCGAACCGAGCAGCGCATTGGTCTTGCCCTGGCGTTCGAGCTGGCGCTCACGCGCGGCCATCACGCGCTGGCGGACCGTGGCGCTGCTTTCACTGCTCGCCCGGCTTTGCAGCTCGTCGTCGGAAAGCGCCGGGACTTCGATCAGCAGATCGATGCGATCGAGCAGCGGGCCGGAGAGCTTGCCGCGATATTTCATCACCTGCTCGGGCGTGCAGCGGCACTTGCCGTTGGCGTGACCCAGCCAACCGCACGGGCAGGGATTCATCGCCGCGATCAACTGGAAGCGTGCTGGAAAATCGGCGCGGCGGGCCGCCCGCGAGATGCAGACGTGGCCCGTTTCCAGCGGTTCGCGCAGGGCTTCGAGTACGCGCCGGTCGAATTCGCTGAATTCATCGAGAAACAACACGCCGTTGTGGGCCAGGGAAATTTCGCCGGGCCGCGGCACGCTGCCGCCGCCGACCAGCGCGGCCGTCGAGGCGGAATGGTGCGGCGCGCGAAATGGCCGTTGCCCCCAGTGTTCGACGCGAAAGCGCCCGGCCAGCGAATGCACGGCGGCGCTGGCCAGCGCCTCGGCTTCCGTCAGCGGCGGCAGGATGCCGGGCAAGCGGCTGGCCAGCATCGACTTGCCGGTACCCGGCGGCCCGCTGAACAGCAGGCTGTGCGCGCCGGCGGCGGCGACTTCCAGCGCGCGTCGGGCCTGCTGCTGTCCCTTGACCTCGGTCAGGTCGGCCTCGCTGGATGTGGTGGCCATGGCGGGTGCGCCCAGCGGCGTCAATGGCTGCTGGCCGGCAAGATGGGCGCAGACTTCCAGCAGGCTGCGCGCCGGCAGGATGCTGGCCGATCGCACCAGGGCGGCTTCCGCCGCGCTTGCCGCCGGCAGGATGCAGCTGCGTTGCGTTGCATCGGTTTGGCTGGCCATGGCGGCGACCATCGCCAGGGCGCCGCGCACCGGGCGCAGTTCGCCGCCCAGGGCCAGCTCGCCGGCGAATTCGTGGGCGTCGAGATCCCTTGCCTTGAGCTGGCCCGTGGCAATCAGGATGCCGAGGGCGATCGGCAGGTCGAAACGGCCGGACTCCTTGGGCAGGTCGGCGGGCGCGAGGTTGACCGTGATGCGCCGCTGGGGGAATTCGAAGCGGCAATTCTGGATTGCGGCATGAACCCGGTCCCGTGCTTCCTTGACTTCGGTATCCGGCAGGCCGACCAGCGTGAACCGCGGCAGACCGGCGGCAAGATGCACTTCGACGATGACTTCGGGCGCGTCCATGCCGGAAATGGCGCGCGACCTGAGGACGGCAAGGGACATGGCAAAGGGGCGTGATGAGGACGGCCGATTATAGGCGGATTGCCCGAAATTGCATGCCATGGACGTAATCCTTCGGCATGCGGCCGCGATGCTGCCGTATCCTGGACTATCGCTTGCCGTGATTCAGGCGCGGCTTGCCTGTGCTGATGAGCTTGCCGGGTTTGCGGGGTTTGCCATGGACCGCCGCAGTGCAGCGGTCAGACCTGCAGGGATTCGATGATGCTGGCAAGTTCGGCGCGCAATGCCTGCGCGCTCAGGGGTAGCGCAGGCGCTGATTCGCTGGCAGTGGATTTGCCGACCGGGTCGTCGAGCCGGCTGCGCGCGCCGCTGATGGTGAAGCCTTCCTGGTACAGCAGTTCGCGGATGCGGCGGACCAGCAGGACTTCATGGTGCTGGTAATAGCGACGGTTGCCGCGCCGCTTGACCGGGCGCAACTGGGTGAATTCCTGTTCCCAGTAGCGCAGCACGTGCGGCTTGACGCCGCACAGTTCGCTGACCTCGCCGATGGTGAAATAACGCTTGGCGGGGATGGGCGGCAGAGGTTCGTTAGTGCCAGAGGCTGCCATTGTTTCCCGGTTTCAGGTTTTCGACGGCGTTCTTCAGCTTCTGGCTGGCATGAAAGGTCACGACGCGCCGGGCCGTGATGGGGATTTCCTCGCCGGTCTTGGGATTGCGGCCCGGACGTTGCGGTTTGTCGCGCAACTGGAAATTGCCGAAGCTGGAGAGCTTGACGCTGTCGCCACTTTCCAGGGCGCTGCGGATTTCCTCGAAGAAAGCCTCGACCATGTCTTTTGCCTCGCGCTTGTTCAGGCCGACTTTTTCAAACAGCAAGTCGGCGAGTTCAGCCTTGGTCAGTGTCATGCCTGCTCCCTGAATCTAGTGTGACGGGTGTTTCCGAGTGTGCTACCGGGTATCTGGTTCGTTTGGTCTGGCGGATTCCTGGCATCAGGAACGCAGGGTCGCGGCGAACTGGCGGGTTGCGATATCGATCAGATTTTGTATTGCGGCATCCACTTCCGCATCCGCCAAAGTGCCCTCAGTATCTTGCATAACTATGTGGAAAGCAAGGCTTTTTTGCTCCGGAGCGATACCTTTGCCCTGGTACAGATCGAACAGTTCGATGCGCTGGACGATGGCCGGCGCCGCCGCGCGCAGGGCGTCGATGAGCGGTTGCACGGGCTGATCCTGGGCCATCAGCAGGGCCAGATCGCGCTCGACCGAAGGGTAGCGCGAGACCGGGCGATATTGCGGCAGCGGCTGGCTGCCGAGTGCGTCCAGGTCGATCTCGAAGACGACCGGAGCGCTGCCGAGTTCGTATTTCTGTACCCAGGCCGGATGGATTTCACCCAGCATGCCGACCACCTGGCCGTCGAGCAGTATGTCGGCGGCGCGGCCCGGATGCAGGGCTGGATGAGCCGACTTGGCGAACGACAGCGCGTGGCTGCGGTTGCCGAACAGCGTTTCGACGTCCGCCTTGACGTCGTAGAAGTCCACGGCTCGCGCCTTCTCGCCCCATTGCAGGGGAGCGGCGGGGCCGGTGCAAAGACCGGCAAGGCGTAGCGGTTGGCGGTAGCCGGCCACCTGCTGGCCGTCGTCGGCGGGCAGGAAGCAGCGGCCGATTTCAAAAATGCGCACGCGCTGGATGCGGCGCTTGAGATTGTAGGCCAGCGTGTTGACCAGGCCGGCGATCAGGCTGCTGCGCATCACGTTCATCTGGCTGGCGATCGGATTGGCCAGGGCGATGGGGTTGGTGTTGGCGCAGAAATCGGCTTCCCAGGTGGCATCGATGAAGCTGTAGTTGACGACCTCGAAGTAATCCCGCTCGGCGATCTGGTGACGGATGTGCATCGGCAGACGGCGCGTTTCCGGCAGCGGCCGCATTTCGATGCGGCCGCGCGGGGCCGGCGCCGGGATGTTGTCGTAGCCGTGGAGGCGGGCGATTTCCTCGATCAGGTCGGCTTCGATTTCGATGTCGTAGCGATACGAGGGCGGCGTGACGATGAAGCTGCCGGCATCATCAGCCGCGCGCCGCAGGGGGAAGCCCAGCCGCTGCAGCAGCGCTTCGATCTGCGCGTCGTCGAGCGGAATGCCCAGGACTTTCCGCGCGCGCGCGCCACGCAGGCGGACCGCTGCGCGTTGCGGCAGATGCTCGCCGGCCAGCGCTTCGACGAGCGGGCCGGGTTCGCCGCCGCAAAGATCGAGGATCAGCCGGGTGGCGCGTTCGATGGCGCGGCGCGGCAGGTCGAAATCGACGCCACGCTCGAAGCGGTAGGAGGAGTCGCTGGAGAAGCCCAGCTCACGCGCCTTGCCGGCAATGGCGGCGGGCGTGAAGAAGGCGCTTTCGAGAAATATCTCCGTCGTGGCGTCGGTCACGCCGCTGTCGGCGCCACCCATGATGCCGGCCAGCGCGAGTGCGCGGCCGCCGTTGGCTTCGTCGGCAATCAGTGGCGAATCGGCGGCGGGCGTCACGGTCTGCTCGTTGAGCAGCTTGAGCTGCTCGCCCGGCCGCGGCAGGCGCACGTGGATTGCGCCGTTCAGCCGGGCATTGTCGAAGGCATGCAGCGGCTGGCCGAGTTCGAGCATGACGTAGTTGGTCACATCGACGCTGGCGCTGATGCTGCGGATGCCGCTGCGTTCCAGTGCCCGCACCATCCAGGCCGGCGTCGCGGCACGCGCATCGACGCCCTTGATGATGCGGCCGCAGTAGCGCGGGCAGGCCTGCGGCGCATCGAGAACGATCTGACGCTGCTGGTCGTGCGTGGGCGCGACCGGCTGGATTTCCGGCAGCGTGAGCGGTGCGCCGGTGAGCGCGGCCACTTCGCGGGCAATGCCGGCGAGCGAGAGGCAGTCGGCGCGGTTCGGCGTGAGCTTGAGGGTGAGCAGCCGGTCGTCCAGTTGCAGATGCGCACGGATGTCCTGGCCGACGGGCGCATCGGCAGCCAGCGCCAGCAGGCCGCCCTGGTCTTCCTCGGTCATGCCCAGTTCGCGCGCCGAGCAGAGCATGCCGAAGGACTCGATGCCGCGCACCTTGGCCTTTTTGATGGTGATGCCCGGCAGATTGGCGCCGACGAGGGCGCAGGGGACTTTCATGCCGGCCGCCACATTGGGCGCGCCGCAGACGATCTGCAGCGGTTCGCCCTGGCCGACGGCAACTTTGCACAGCTTGAGCTTGTCGGCATCGGGATGCTTGTCGACGGCAAGCACCTCGGCCACCACGACATTGCCGAAGGCGGGGGCGACGGGGCGGCTTTCCTCGACTTCCAGCCCGGCCATGGTCAGCAGGTGGGCGAGGGCGGCGCCGTCGAGCGGCGGATTGACGAGGCTGCGCAACCAGTTTTCGGAAAATTGCATGATGTCGTCAGGTAATCGTTAGGCTTCGTTGGCTTTAGCTGAACTGCGCGAGGAAGCGCAAATCGCCTTCGAAGAACAGGCGCAGGTCGTTGATGCCGTAGCGCAGCATGGTCAGGCGATCGAGGCCCATGCCGAAGGCGAAGCCGGTGTAGCGCTCCGCGTCGATGCCGCCATTCTTCAGCACCTCGGGATGCACCATGCCGCAGCCGGCGATTTCCAGCCAGCGGCCTTCGAGCGCGCCGCTCATGAAGGCGACGTCGATTTCGGCGGAGGGCTCGGTGAACGGGAAGAAGGACGGGCGGAAGCGCACCTGCAGTTCATCACTTTCGAAGAAGCGGCGCAGGAAATCGGCGATCACGCCCTTGAGATCGGCAAAGCTGATGTCCTCGCCCACCCACAGGCCCTCGACCTGGTGGAACATCGGCGAGTGGGTGGCGTCCGAATCGACGCGATACACCCGTCCCGGCGCGATGATGCGGATTTCCGGCATCGTCGGCAGTGCCTTGTGCTGCGCCACGTGCGCCTGCATGTGGCGGATCTGCACCGGGCTGGTGTGGGTGCGCAGTAGGACGCCGGGCGCGCCGTCGAGATAGAAGGTGTCGTGCATCGAACGTGCCGGATGATTTTCCGGCTGGTTGAGCGCGGTGAAGTTGTACCAGTCTTCCTCGATTTCCGGGCCGTCGGCGACGGCAAAGCCGATCGAGGCAAACAATTGCTCGATACGCTCCAGGGTGCGCATGGTCGGATGCAGGGCGCCACGACCGTGACCGCGTCCCGGCAAGGTGACGTCCAGGGCCTCGGCGGCCAGTTGGCTTGCCAGTGCGGCGCGCTTGATGTCCTCGCGGCGTGCGTTCAGCGCGGTTTCGATGGCGCTCTTGGCGCGATTGATCACGGCACCGGCGCTGCGCTTTTCCTCTGCCGGCAGCTTGCCGAGGTTTTTCAGTTGCTCGGTCAGCAGACCGCTTTTGCCGAGGTAGCGGGCCTTCGCCTGTTCGAGTTGGACGGCATCGTCGATGCCGGCAAACTCGGCAGTCGCCTGCGCGATGAGGTGTTCGATGTTTTGCATGAGCATGGGGCCGAGGGAGCGGACAAGTAAAAAAAGGAGGCACTGCCTCCTTTTTTCGGTGCCTGGAGGATCAGGCCGCCAGCTTGGCCCTGGCCTGGTCGGCCAGCGCGGCGAAAGCCGGCTTGTCGAAGACGGCCAGATCGGCAAGAACCTTGCGATCGATTTCGATGGCGGCTTTCTTCAGGCCGTTCATCAGATTGCTGTAGTTCATGCCCAGTTCGCGCGCGCCGGCGTTGATCCGGGCGATCCACAGGGCGCGGAACTGGCGCTTGCGCTGACGGCGGTCGCGGTAGGCATACTGACCGGCCTTCATCACCGCCTGTTTGGCGACGCGATAGACGTTCTTGCGGCGACCGCGATAGCCCTTGGCCTGGGCGAGAACTTTCTTGTGGCGCGCGCGCGCCGTTACACCACGTTTGACTCGGGACATTTCAAGCTCTCCTTATGCGTAGGGCATCATCGCCCGGACGGATTTCACATCGGCCGCGACGACTGCGGTGACGCCGCGCAACTGGCGCTTGCTCTTGGTCGTCTTCTTGGTCAGGATGTGACGCTTGAACGCCGAGGCGCGTTTGATGGTACCGCCGCTGCGCACTTTGAAGCGCTTCTTGGCACCGCTCTTGGTTTTCATCTTCGGCATCGAAGATCTCCTTTTTAACATGGCGCCGGGTGGCTTTCTCCCTGAAAGCACTTGGATGACCCGAAACCACTTGTCATGCCCGTTGCGACCGACTGCGCCGCAGCGGGTGATTCGGCGCTCCGGCGGGGTTGCCGCAGGAGCGGTTGCTGCTGGTGTTGCCTTGCTGCCTTACTTCTGCTGCTGCTTCTTCTGCGGCGCCAGCACCATGATCAACTGGCGGCCTTCCATTTTCGGAAACTGCTCGACCACGCCGTGTTCCTGCAAATCCGCCTTGATGCGTTCGAGCAGACGGACGCCGAATTCCTGGTGAGCCATCTCGCGGCCGCGAAAACGCAGCGTCACTTTGGTCTTGTCGCCGTCCTGCAGGAACTTGATCAAATTGCGCAGCTTGATCTTGTAGTCACCCTCATCGGTTCCCGGACGGAATTTGACTTCCTTGACCTGGATCTGCTTCTGCTTCAGCTTGGCGTCGTGGGCTCGTTTGGCTTCCTGGTACTTGAACTTGCCGTAATCCATCAGACGGCAGACCGGCGGCTGCGCCATGGGAGCAATTTCGACCAGATCGATTCCGTTTTCCTCGGCCAGATCGAGTGCTGCGCGCAGCGAAACGATTCCGAGTTGTTCAGCATCCATGCCGACGAGACGAATCTCGGGAGCGGTGATTTCGTTGTTGACGCGCTGCGTCTTATCCTGGGCTATGGCCTATTCTCCAAAAAAACAATAACAAGGTCGCTCACGTACCATGTACCACGTACCAAGGTACCGTGTATGCACTGAAATGCCGTCAAACGTCGGAAACGCCACGGATGCCGCGTTCCTGCAGCAGGCGTTCGACCAACGTTTCGGGGGACATTTGCCCGAGATCCCGATTGCCCCGGGCACGTACGGCGACCATCCCGGCGGCCATTTCGTTGTCGCCGACGACAACCTGGTAAGGCCGCTTCAACAAGCTATGCTCGCGGATTTTATAGCCTATCTTCTCGCCGCGCAAATCCGCCTCGACGCGCAGCCCGGCCGCCTGCAGCTTTTCCACCACAGTTTCGGCATAAGCCGTCTGCGCTTCCGAGATGTTCATCACCACTACCTGGACGGGTGAGAGCCACAGCGGAAAGGCGCCGGCGTGATGCTCGATGAGAATGCCGATGAAGCGTTCCAGCGAGCCGAGGATGGCGCGATGCAGCATGACCGGCGTGTGGCGGGCGTTGTCTTCGCCGACGTATTCGGCGCCGAGGCGCACCGGCATGGAGGGGTCGACCTGCACCGTGCCGCATTGCCAGGAGCGGCCCAGCGCATCCTTGATGTGGAATTCGATTTTCGGCCCGTAAAAGGCGCCTTCGCCGGGCAGTTCTTCCCATGCCAGGCCGCTGGCGCGCAGGGCCGAGCGCAGGGCATTTTCCGAGCGATCCCAGTCCTCGTCCGAGCCGACGCGGCTGTCCGGACGCAGCGCCAGCTTGACGGCAATGTCGGTAAAACCGAAGTCGGCATAGACCTTGCGCAACTGGGCGTTGAAGGCGGTGATTTCGGCTTCGATCTGCGCTTCGGTGCAGAAGATGTGGCCGTCGTCCTGGGTGAAGCCGCGCACGCGCATCACGCCGTGCAGCGCGCCGGAAGGCTCGTTGCGGTGGCAGGAGCCGAATTCGCCCAGCCGCAGCGGCAGCTCGCGGTAGGAGCGCAGGCCGTTGTTGAAGATCTGCACGTGACCCGGGCAGTTCATCGGCTTGACCGCGTAGTCGCGGCTTTCCGATTCGGTGATGAACATGTTGTCCTTGTAGTGGCCCCAGTGGCCGGACTTTTCCCACAGGCTGCTGTCGAGAATCTGCGGGCAGCGCACTTCCTGGTAGCCGCTGTCGCGATACACCTGGCGCATGTACTGCTCGATTTCCTGCCAGATGATCCAGCCGTGCGGATGCCAGAACACCAGGCCCGGCGCCTCGTCCTGCAGATGGAACAGGCCGAGCTGCTTGCCCAGTTTGCGGTGATCGCGCTTTTCGGCCTCTTCCAGCATGTGCAGGTAGGCGTCGAGCTCTTCCTTCTTCGCCCAGGCGGTGCCGTAGATGCGCTGCAGTTGTTCGTTCTTCTGGTCGCCGCGCCAGTAGGCGCCGGCCACCTTCATCAGCTTGAAAACCTTGAGCCTGCCGGTGGATGGCACGTGCGGGCCGCGGCACAGGTCGATGAAATCGCCTTCGCGGTAGAGCGAGACTTCCTCGCCGGCGGGAATCGCCTCGATCAGTTCGGCCTTGTAGTGCTCGCCGATCGACTTGAAGAACTCGACCGCCTGGTCGCGCGCCCAGACTTCACGCGTGACGGGGAAATCCTTCTTGGCTAGCTGCGCCATGCGCTGCTCGATCTGCTGCAGGTCTTCCGGCGTGAACGGGCGCGTGTAGGCGAAGTCGTAGTAGAAACCGTTTTCCACCGTCGGGCCGATGGTCACCTGGGCGTCGGGAAACAGTTCCTTGACGGCGTAGGCCAGCAGGTGGGCGGTCGAGTGGCGGATGATTTCCAGGCCGTCGATATCCTTGTCGGTGACGATGGCAAGCTGCGCATCCCGCTCGATGCGGTGGCTGGTGTCCACCAGCCGCTCGTCGACGCGGCCGGCCAGCGCCGCCTTGGCAAGGCCCGCGCCGATCGAGGCGGCCACTTCCGCCACCGTCACCGGCTGCGGAAATTCGCGTTTGGAGCCATCGGGCAGGGTAATTACCGGCATGATCGGGCAAATCCTGTGCGGGAAACGGGCAAGAACTGAAGGGGGCGGAAAATGAGCCCGAAATTATAACAGAGGAAGCCGGCGCAACATTTGCCCGATAAAATGCGTCCCCTGTCCACGGATGGGCAACGGCGGCGCGGCAGAGGCGCGCTTTGAGGGCATCCGGAGCGTTTGGGAACGTTTGGGAGTGTTTCGGAACGCCGGGGAACTTTGCAATGGCTTGGTATCTCTACTTGATTGAGTGTGAAGGTGGCAGCATTTATACTGGCGTCACCACCGACGTGGCGGCACGTTACGCCAAGCATGTCAGCGGCAAGGGAGCGCGATACACGCGTGCGCACCCGCCGATGCGTCTGCTGATGAGCATGGAATTTACCGACAGGTCGTCGGCGCAGAAGGCCGAGTGCCGGGTGAAACGCCTGTCGGCAAGCGAGAAGCGTGCATTCTGCAGGCACTATTGCGCCGGCACCTGTTAAAGGAAACAGCTATGAACAGCGACGATCAGCAAGACCAACAAGGCGGGGCAGGCGGATCGGCAGGGTCGAACGCATCGAGCGCATCGAACGCATCGAACCCGGCCAAGCCGCATCACAACCCGAATGCGCGGTTGCGCGAGTTGCTGTCGATTCCCGAGCGTCTGCGCACCGACGCGCAATGGGACGAGATCATCGAGATCGAAATCAGCATCGGGCCGCGCAAGCCGCCGGTGTTCGCCAAGACGCAGAACCAGAACCCGCAATTCCGCCAGAACGACAATCGTGGCGAGCGGCAGGAGAAGAAGGTCGGCACGAGCGGCAACAAGCACATGCGCAAACGCCACAAGCCGGCGGGGAGCAAACAGGGGAACCCGGGAAACCAGGGGAACCCGGGCGCACAGTCGCAGCAGGGCGGGTGATTGGCGATTTCCCTGTCACGGTCTTCGCCCTTTTCGTCCTGCATCCATCGGCCGGCGATCGCCTGAATCAAGCTGCGCCGTGAAGCGGCGTCGGCTTGAATGAATTGTCAAACCTCGTCCGTGGGCGGCAAATCCGGGTTCCATACCACCTCCCAAAGATGCGAGTCCAAGTCTTGGAAGTACCCTGCATAGCCACCCCAAAAGGTGTCTTGTGCGGGCTTGACGATCTTGGCCCCTGCCGCCTGCGCTTGTGCCATGACGGCGTCAACTTCGGCCCTGGAAGAAACGTTGTGCCCGAGCGAAAAATCTGTGGCACTGGGGGACGCGAGAGCAAGGCCGGCGTCATGGGAAAGGCTTTTTCGGGGCCAGATTGCGAGCTTCAGGCCGTTCTGAAGATCGAAGAATGCAACAGCACCATGCTCGAACGCTTGTCCGACGATACCGTCTGTACTCAGGCCGAGCCCGTCCCGGTAGAACGACAAGGCACGCTCCAGGTCGTCTACACCCAGTGTGATGACCGTGACGCTTGCTTTCACGATGAATGCTCCATTGAGGCCTATGCCTGTTACACCCCTGTTGCGCCTACTGCGCCAGACACAGGGCCAGCGCCTCGCGCCAGTGCGGCAGGGTGATGTCCGCGGCCTGGGTCAGCCTGGCGCAGGACAGGCGCGAATTGGCCGGACGGCGAGCGGGCGCCGGATAGGCGCTGCCGGGAATGCCGATCAGGCGGGGTTCGCGCGTGCGCTGCGCGCGAGTCAGTTCGAGGATGGCGGCGGTGAACCCGTGCCATGAGGTTTCGCTGCTGCTGGCGCAGTGATACAGCCCCTCGACGGGCGTGGGCCGGGCCAGCGCCAGGGCGGTGGCTTCGGCGATCATGCGGCTCCAGGTGGGCGCGCCGATCTGGTCATCGACGACCTTGAGTTCCTCGTGCTCCCGGGCCAGGCGCAGCATGGTCAGCAGGAAATTCCTGCCGCGCAGGCCATACACCCAACTGGTACGCAGGATCAGGTGGCGGCAGCCGCTGGCCTGGATGGCCTGGTCGCCCAGCAGCTTGCTGTGGCCGTAAACATTCAATGGCCCGGCCGGCATGTCCTCGGTGAATGGCGTGTTGCCGCTGCCGTCATAGACATGGTCGGTGGAGTAATGCACCAACAGGGCGCCCATGCTGCGGGTGGTTTCGGCCATGATGGCCGGCGCCGTGGCATTGATGGCCTGCGCCCGCTCGGGCTCGTGCTCGGCCTGATCCACGGTGGTATGGGCGGCGGCATTGACGATGACGTCGGGGCGCAGCGCCTGCAGGGCGTTGTGCAGCGCCGTCTTGTTGGTCAGATCGAGTTCCGGGTAGTCGATGGCCTGTACCTGTCCGAGCGGTGCCAGCGTGCGCTGCAATTCCCAGCCGACCTGACCGTTCTTGCCGATAATGAGGATTTTCTTCATGGGAAAGTGAACGTCTCCGCCTGGCTCAGGGGCAGGCCGGCTTGATCCTTGGCCGCCAGGAGAGGCGCAGCGGAAAGCGGCCAGGGAATGCCGAGGCTGGCATCGTTCCACAGCAAGCAACGCTCATGTTCGGCATGCCGGTAGTCGGTGGTCTTGTAGAGGACTTCGGCGACTGCCGAAGTCACGCAGTAGCCGTGGGCAAAGCCGGGCGGCACCCACATCATGCGCCGGTTTTCGGCGGAGAGGATTTGTCCGGTCCACTGGCCGAACGTGGGCGAAGCGCGGCGCAGGTCGACCGCCACGTCATATACCTCACCCACCACCACGCGCACCAGCTTGCCCTGGGGATGCCGGATCTGGTAGTGCAGGCCGCGCAGCACGTTCTGCGCCGAGCGCGAGTGGTTGTCCTGGACGAATTCCACATCCAGGCGCGGGTCCAGTTCGACCAGCTTGCGCCGGTTGTAGCTTTCCATGAAGAAGCCGCGCGCATCGCCAAAGACTTCCGGCTCGATCAGCAGCACGTCGGGCAGGTTGGTGGGGATGATTCGCATGGAGAGTGAGGGGAGCGCAGGTTCAAAAGACCTTGTGCTTCAGCAGGTCGAGCAGATACTGGCCGTAGCCGTTCCTTGCCAGCGGCTGGGCGAGCTTTTCCAACTGGGCGGCGTCGATCCAGCCGGCGCGCCAGGCGATTTCCTCGGGGCAGGCGAGTTTCAGGCCCTGGCGTTTTTCCAGGGTGGCGATGAATTGCGAAGCATCGAGCAGGGAGTCGTGAGTGCCGGTGTCCAGCCAGGCCATGCCGCGGCCCATGATTTCCACCCGCAGCTTGCCGGCGTCGAGATAGTGACGATTGACGTCGGTGATTTCCAGCTCGCCGCGTGCCGAAGGCTGCATTTGGGCAGCGACGTCCAATACGTTGTTGTCGTAAAAATAGAGGCCGGTGACGGCATAGCGCGACTTGGGCCGGGCGGGTTTTTCCTCGATGCTGATGGCGCGGCCCTGAGCATCGAACTCGACCACGCCATAGCGTTCGGGATCCTGCACGGCATAGGTGAAGACCGTGGCCTGGTCGCTGGCCCGATTGACGCGCCTGAGCTGGGTGGCAAGCTCGTGGCCGTAGAAAATGTTGTCGCCGAGCACCAGCGCCGTCGGCGCATTGCCGACGAAGTCGCGGCCGATGATGAACGCCTGCGCCAGGCCATCCGGCGAGGGCTGGACGGCATATTGCAGATTCAATCCCCACTGGCTGCCATCGCCCAGCAACTGCGCGAAGCGCGGCGTGTCCTGCGGCGTGGAAATCAGCAGAATGTCGCGGATGCCCGCCAGCATCAGGGTGGACAGCGGATAGTAGATCATCGGCTTGTCGTAGATCGGCAGGAGCTGCTTGGAGATGGCCAGCGTGGCCGGATACAGGCGGGTGCCGTCGCCGCCGGCGAGGATGATGGCCTTGCGATTCATGACGGAAGCGGGTTTTTGCTCAGCGTTGGTCATGATGCTTTTCCAATTTCTCCAATCACTGACGGTATTCGCCACTGATGACGTTGTTGACCCAGGCGTTGTTGGCCAGATACCACTCGACGGTTTTTCTTGATCCGGAGTCGAAGTCTTCGCGCGGCGTCCAGCCCAGTTCGCGCTGGATCTTGCCGGCGTCGATGGCATAGCGCCGGTCATGGCCGGGGCGGTCGGCGACGAAGGTCTTCTGTTCCAGATAGGATTTGCCATCGCTGCGCGGGCGCAGCTCGTCGAGCAGCGCGCAGAGTGCGTCGACCACTTCGAGGTTGGTCTTTTCGTTGTGGCCGCCGATATTGTAGGTCTCGCCCGGCTGGCCTCGTTCAAATATCAGACGCAGTGCCCGCGCATGATCGTCGACGTACAGCCAGTCGCGCACGTTGTCGCCCTTGCCGTAGATCGGCAGCGGCTTGCCGGCCAGTGCGTTGAGGATCACCACCGGGATCAGCTTCTCGGGAAATTGATAGGGGCCGTAGTTGTTCGAGCAGTTGGTCACCAGCGTCGGCAGGCCATAGGTGCGTTGCCAGGCACGCACCAGGTGGTCGGACGAGGCCTTCGATGCCGAATAGGGTGAACTGGGATCGTAGGGCGTGGTTTCGCTGAACAGTCCTTCGGTGCCGAGGCTGCCATACACTTCGTCGGTGGAGACGTGGTGGAAGCGGAAACTTTCCTGCTCCGCGGGCGGCAAGCCGTTCCAGTAGCCGCGCGCGGCTTCCAGCAGCGTATAGGTACCGACGATGTTGGTGGCGATGAAATCGGCCGGGCCGTGAATCGAGCGATCGACATGGGATTCGGCGGCCAGGTGGATCACGCCGGCCGGGTGGTACTCGGCGAACAGCCGGTCGAGCGCGGCGCGATCGCCGATGTCGCTGCGGCTGAAGATGTGGCGCGGTTCATCGCGCAGCATCGCCAGCGATTCGAGATTGCCGGCATAGGTGAGCTTGTCGATATTGACGACGCTCCATTCCGTCTCGGCGATCAGTAGGCGCACCAGGGCCGAGCCGATGAAACCGGCGCCGCCGGTGATGAACAGGGTTTGACGCCTCATGCCGCCACGACGCGATTCTTGCCGCCGCGCTTGGCTAGATACATCGCCTGGTCGGCGCGCTGGATGGCCGCTGTGGCGGGTTCGCTGCCGTTCAGTTCGGCAACGCCGGCGCTGAAGGTGATCAGCAGTTTTTCATTGTTGTGCAGGAAAAACCTGCGCGTCAGTTCGCGCTGCAGACGGGTGACTGCCGTGACGGACTCATCGAGCGGCGTGTCGGGCAGCAGCAGGACGAACTCCTCGCCGCCGTAGCGCGCCACGGTATCCTGCGGCCGCAGCGTTTCCTTGATGACCGTGGCCAGATGCACCAGCGCGGCGTCGCCGGCCTGATGTCCCAGCGTGTCGTTGAGGCGCTTGAAGTTGTCGATGTCCAGCACCACGATGCACAGGCTGCCGTGCTGGCGATGGGCGCGCGAGACTTCCCGCTCCATGGCCTCTTCCATGCCCTTGCGGTTGAGCACGTTGGTGAGCGGATCGATGCGCACCATGTCGCTGGCCTGGCTCAGTTCGGCATGCAGCCGTTCGACTTCCTTCTCGGTTTCCGAGACCCGGCGCCGCATCTCCTGCAGTTCGTCGCGTGAACGCTGGGCGTTGAGCTGCATGACGCGGGTAGCCGCCATCACCTCGTCGAGGACTTCGGAAATCTGGCCGATGTCGCCGGCCTGGCTGATTTTCCTCGAGCAAATTTCGATCTTGCCGTGGAAGGTATCGGTTTCATCCGTCAGATTGGCCAGCCGATCGACGAAGGAGATCAGCATGCTCTTGAGCCGGTCCTGCGCTTCGGTGAGCTGCTTCTTCAGCATGCCCTGCTTGAAGATCACATCCTTCATGCGACGCTCGACGTCATCGAGCTGGCGCAGATTCAGCGGCTTGCTGATCAGCTCGCGCAGGGTCTCGACCTGGCCGTGCAGGAGGCGATCGTCGATGACCACTTCGCTGATGTTCTCGATGATCAGGCGCAGCAGATGCAGCAGTGCGGCATGCAGCTCGTTCTGGTCCTCGGCGAGAAACTCCAGGCGGTAGCTGAATTTCTTCAGGCGCGCCGTAAAACCGTCGATGGCATCCGTGGTCGGGCGGATGTGGCGAATCTCGCGGGCCAGTTGGCTTGCTTCGGCGGCCAGCTCGGGAACGTCGGTCAACAGCGTATTGATGCTGTCGTCCAGCAGCGTGGCGAACCACTCGCGCAGGTTGCGGTTGAGCGTCGCACTGCTTACGCTGGCGGATTCCGGCGGGCTGCCGCTTTGGAGTACCGGCGACAGGTCGGCAGCCGGTGCGAGCGCGGCATCGGCAGTGCTGGCAACACCGGCAGCATCGGCAGCCGGATCCTCGACCAGCGCGAATTCTTCGGCCGCCGAGCCCTGGAGCCAGGCGCGCAGCAGCGATTGCAGGCGGGCATGCAGCAACTCGGGCGCCGAGGTGCTCTGCAGCAGATGCTCCAGGCTCTCGCGCTTTCTGCTGCTGGTCAGGTTGGCATGATTGCGTTCGAGTTGGGTCAGCAGATCGCGGATCAGGGGCGACCATTGCAGGGGCTCATTGGTTGCCGGTGCGGCCAGGGCGAGCAGCGCATCCTTGATGCCGTTCCAGCTCTTTTCGGCAACGGCGGCTTCAAACTGGCGCGTGAGCTTCGCCTGTTCGGCGGTGGCGCGCGGCAGCGCGGCAGCCAGCGCCTTCATCGGCTTTTCCGGAAACGCCTCGGCGGCGGCAGTACCGGCAATCTCGTTGTAGAGCGCCGCGTAGTTGTCCGGTGTGGGCAACTGGCGGCGTGCGGCAAGTTGGCGCAGGACTTCGCGGGCGATTTCGGAGGGTGGGGTGGGTTTGCTCATGATGAGTCGGTTAACAACGGAAGCAGGAAGCGCCGGACATTTCGTCCGGGCCGTTTGTATGTCATTCGACGAGACCGTGCTTCACGCCATAACGAATCAGCTCGGCATTGCTTTCCAGCTTCATCTTGTCGAGCATGCGTCTGCGGTATTCGCTGATGGTCTTGACGCTGATGTTGAGCTCCTCGGCAATCTGCGTCAGCGGCCGGCCGGCGGCGATCAGGCAGAGAATCTGGTATTCGCGGTCGGAGAGCATTTCGTGCGGCGGCCGGTCGTTGTTCTCGGCGATGACATCGGCGAGTCTCATCGCCAGCGAAGGGCTGACGTACTTGTGGCCGTCGGCCACCTGGCGGATCGCCGTCACCAGTTGTTCCGGCGCGCTTTGCTTGGTGACATAGCCCGAGGCGCCGGACTTCAGCGCGCGCACGGCATACTGTTCCTCCGGGTGCATGCTGAGGATCAGCACCGGCAGACGCGGGAATTCCTTCCTCAGCATCTTCAGAGTGTCGATGCCGTTGCGGTTGGGCATGGACACGTCGAGCAGAACGACATCCCAGGGCTGTTCGCGTGCCAGATGCATGACATCGACGCCATCGCTGGCCTCGCCGGCCACCAGCAGATCGTCGGTTTCGGAAAGAATCTGGCGCAGTCCCTGGCGGACGATGGCATGGTCATCGGCAATCAGGACGCGAATCTTGTTGTTGCTCATGGATAAGTCAATGTCTCGATCACAAACGGCTCAAATTGCTCGAACGGCTCAAAGGTTGCAACTGCTCAAAACAGGTTCCGCTGGGGCGATTCCTCGGGCGGCGGCGTGGATTCGGCGCGGCGCGCGGTGGGTACGCTCAGCATGATGTGGCTGCCGCCCGGTTCGGCCGGGCCGATGGCGAATTCACCATTCAGGCTGTTGATGCGTTCGCGGATGCCGCGCAGGCCAAAGGAGCGGGGCTTGTTCAGGTCGGCTTCGGAAATCCCTCGGCCATTATCGCGGATTTCCAGAACGATGCAGCCTTTCTCGCGGCGCAGGCGCACGACCACCAGCGAGGCATGGGCGTGCTTGGCCACATTGGTCAGTGCTTCCTGGAAGATGCGGAACAGCGCCACCGACGTCTGTTCGTCGAGTTGCGCGCCCTCGTCGTCGCACTGCACGCGGCAGGCGATGCCGGTGCGCTGCGAAAAATCCTCGGCCTGGCATTCGAGGGCGGCGGACAGGCCGAACTCCTTGAGGATGCCGGGGCGCAGCTCGCGGGCCACGCGGCCGACCGTGCTCATCGCCTGATCGAGCATGCCTTCAATATCACCAGCCATGTCGCGCAGGCCGGGCGGCTGTTCGGGCAATTTGGCGCTGAGCAGGGCGGTCTTGATCTTGATGGCGACCAGCGTGCTGCCGAGTTCGTCGTGGATGTCGCGGGCGATGCGCTCGCGCTCCTCTTCCTTCGCCGCCTCGAGGTGGTAGGAAAGCTCGGAAAGTTGCTCGCGCGAGCGGCGCAGTTTGGCTTCCGCCTCCTTGCTGCGTGAAATGTCGGTGGCGATGCCTTGCCACTGCATGCCGCCGTTGTCCAGGCGCTGCGGCGTCGAGCGCAGGTTGATCCATTTCACCTGGCCGCGCTTGCGGATGCGCCCTTCCCAGTTGAGCATGCTGCAGGTGGCGGCCGAATCCTCCAGCGCCTTGTCGAGCGCGGCGCGATCGGCCGTGTCGACGACTTCCACGAAACGCTGCGGCGCGCTCAACAGCTCATTGGGCTTGAGTCCGATCAGCTTGTCGCAGCCGTCGCTGACATAGGAAAAATGCAGTCCGCTGGCCGGATCGTATTCCAGTTGGAACACCATGCCCGGCAGGTTGGCCGCCAGTACGCGGAAGCGCGTCTCGCTGGCGCGCAGCATCTCCAGCGCCGCGCGGTGATCGGCGCGATGGCGGGCGGCGCGGATTTCGCGGCGGATCGCCGGCAGCAGGCGTTCCAGTTCGCCCCAGGCAAAAACCTCATGCGCCCCGGCCTGCAGGGCGTGCGTCACGGCCTTGTCGTCGAGACTGTCCGCCAGCAGAATGAACGGCAGATCCAGCGCGGCATCCTGCAGCAGGCGCAGGGCGCCCGGCGCGCCGAGTTTTTTCGCGCCTCTCGGCGCAGGGTGAGGCAAGCGGCAGAGCAGCGCATCCCAGGTCGCGTTCCGCAGCGCATCGCGCAGCGCGGCGGCCGTCGCCACCCGCTGTGCCTGCAAGCGCGTGCCGGCCGCAGTCAGGCAGGCCAGCACGCGCGCGGCATCGTTTTCGGCGGCATCGACGAGCAGCAGCCGCAATGCCGCATCCTGGTTTTTCACGGTGACCGCCATGGAGGAAAAGGGATAGTCCAGCCTTGGAAGTGTAGCGGAAAGCGCTACCCGACGGCTATAATCGACGCACTTTGGCGCGCGGGTACGGCACGAACGAAGCAAGGGCCGGCGTAGCTCAGTTGGTAGAGCAGCGCACTTGTAATGCGAAGGTCGGGAGTTCGATTCTTCTCGCCGGCACCATTTGATTCAATGTGATTCAATGCTGCAAACCTGATCAACCCCGATCAGGTCCGATCGAACCCGATCGGGCGGGAGACTGAGGATTGGAGGCAGTTCCTGAACATGCAACGATCGCCGATACGAGCTGGACAGACCGAACGTGCCGAGCGGGCCGAACGCGCTGCGTGGGCCGGCCAGTCCGGTTTCACGCTGATCGAGTTGATCGTGGTCATGATCATCATCGGCGTCATGGGGTATGTGGCCCTCCCGCGTTTTTCCTCGATGATGGGTTTTGCCGACATCGGCTATCGCGACCAGGTCGCGGCGGCCATCGACTATGCCCGCAAGATCGCCGTCGCCCAGCGGCGTCATACCTGCGTCATCATCGCGGCCGGTTCGGTGACGGTCAAAATCGATACCGGCCTGCCCAGCAATCACGTCACCGGCAATTGCCCGACGGCCCTGGCGCTGCCCGCCGGCTCGAGCGTCATCAGCGCGCCCAGCGGCATGAGCGTCTCCCCGGCGGTCAACATCGACTTCGATGCCGAGGGCCGTCCGGTGAGCGGCGCGCCGGCCACCCTTACCTTTACCGGCGCCGGTGGCGCTTCCTCGCTGACGATAGAGGCGGAAAGCGGCTATGTGCATTAGACGCGCCACCGTGCATCCGCCCAGGCATGGCCGCCATGCCGGCGCCACGCTGATCGAACTGATCATGTTCATCATGATCGTCAGCCTGGCGCTGGCCGGCGTGCTCGGCATGCTGAACATGGTGGTCAAGCACAGCGCCGACCCGATGATCCGCAAGCAGATGCTGACCCTGGCCGAAAGCCTGCTCGATGAAGTCGAGCTGATGCCCTTCACCGTCTGCGATCCGTTGACCAACACCAACCCGATGGCGGCCACCACGGCCGAATGTACCGGCAGCGGCGGCGGCCACCAGCAATTCGGTTATCCGACGCTGGGCGTCTCGCCGCGCAGCAATTTCAACAACATCGGCAACTACTGCAGCAATCCCGGGCCTCGCGCAACCAGTTGCACGACCCTGACCCTGGGATCGCCATCGACGCCGATCCCCGACATGAGCGGCAGCACGGCCGCCTCGCCCGTCGGCTACTGGGCGACCATCAACTTAACGCCGGAAACGCTCACTGTGGATTCGGACGGAAAAGTGATATGGATCGTCGATCCCAACCCGACCGCGGAGAACATGATAGCCCTGCGCATCACCGTCACCGTGCACCATGGCGATGACAGCCTGACCCTGGAAAGCTACCGCGCCCGCTGGTGGCCGCTGCCGCTGATCACGCCATGATGACTCCCTTGCGCCAGAGCTTCCGCCGATCCCGCAGCAGCGGTTTCTCGCTGGTCGAAATGATCATGGTGATCGTCATCACCGGCATCATCGCCGGCATGGTGGCGGTGTTCATGTCCGGACCGCTGATGAGCTACGTCAGCGCCAGCCAGCGCGCCGACCTGACCGACACCGCCGACCTGGCCCTGCGCCGCCTGAGCCGCGAAATCCGCCAGGCCCTGCCCAACAGCCTGCGCGTGACCACGGCGGACGGCAATTACTGGATCGAATTCATCGCCACCCGCGGCGGCGGCAGCTATCTGCCCAGCGCGGGATTGTTCAGTGCGGGCGCCTTCAATCTGACGGTCTCCAGCCAGATGCCGAGTAACCCGGCGATCGCCGCCAATGACTACATCGTCATCAACAACACCGGGAATGGCGACCAGAGCGCCTATGGCTGCAGCGGATTGGCCTACTGCAACACCATGAACGTGACGGGCATCGCCGGTCAGCAGTTGGCCCTGACGCCGCTCAATGGCGGCCCGGCCTTCGCCTGGCCCGGTCCTTCGACCACGCGCTTCCAGGTCGTGCCGGCGGGCACCCGGGCGGTGGCCTACAGTTGTCCTGTCGGCACCGCCGGCCCGCTGCGTCGTTACTCGAACTATGGGCTGAACGGCACGCAGGCGGCCGCCATCGCCGCCGCCAAGGCCAGTGGCGGAAACCTCGTCGCCAACAACGCCCGCTGCAATGTGGTCTACCCGCCTTCGTTGCAAAGCTTCGGCGTGCTGGTGGTCACCCTGACCCTGACCGACCGCGCCGGCGACGAAAGCGTGACCCTGATGCGTGAAATCCACATCGACAACGCGCTATGAAACTCCGCCCGCACAACAAGCCTGCGCATTCCGCTCACACCGCGCGCCCTGCCGGTTTCGCCATGATCTCGGCGATCTTCATCCTCGTCGTGCTGGCCGCGCTGGGCGCCTTCGGCGTCGGCATCGCCAGCATGCAGCACATGAGTTCTGCTCTGGATGTAGAGAGTGCACGCATCCTGCATGTGGCGCGTTCCGGCCTGGAAGTGGGCGCCTACCATGTCACACAAAATGGCGAATGTGACTCTCCCTCGTACAACGATACCCTACCGGATACGGCCGATACCATGCAGGGCATTACCGTCACCGTCACTTGCAGCAAATCCGGGATGTATTACCGGCTGCTGTCCACGGCCTGCAATCAGCCGTCTGGCGGCGCCTGCCCCAACACGGTCAATCCCTCGCCAACCTATGTCGAACGGCAGGTGGAAATGACCATCGTGTGTGACAAAGATCAACTGGGCACCTGCCCCGCGCCCTGAGCCTTGGGGTAGGATAAAGACGAGTGGCAGCCGTCGTATGTCGCTGCTTGCAAGAGGAGGCCGCCAAGCATGATGCGCGCTACGCAAATCCAGAAAACGGAAGCTGAGTATCCGGCGCAGCCGGCACAGTCGACACGTACCGGCATCTTCTCCGATCGCCTGTCCCTCATGCTGGCGATACTGGCCGTGCCGTTCGTGCTCAGTGGCTGTCCGGCGGATGTCACAGGTGGGTTTGCCGAGGCCGTCGAGGTAGGCGGCGCGCTGGGCTCGAACATCTACACCAAGGTTGCGGCCCAGTCCTTTACGCTGGAGGTCATCGCAGGCGCCGTAAAGAGCGGCAACAAAGTTCTCTATGTCGATATCACGACCGGTCTGTGGCCTTTTCAAATCACGACGCGTTACTGGGCTCAGGGCGACTCCAAGATCGATCTCGTCGATGTGGAGGGCAAACCGGCTAACTTCTGCGGCACGATCGGTGATGCCAACCAGGTCGCCGGTGCCAGCTTGGCGGGAACTTCAGGCGTTGCCGCCTATGGGGGTGGCAACAGCGGTCGTTATAACTGGACTGGCGGCGAACAAAGCAAGAAGCAATATACTTTCACGGTGCCCAATGCCGTTGCCAATGTGAGAGTGCGCATGTGGGGAAAGGCTTGCGCCGGGGCTAACTGCGCGGAAGGAACCTATTGTTCTGTTGACAGCTTTACCATCCGTCCGGCCAACTTCACCGTCGCCTCGACGCCCACCAGTGCCGCCACCCAGGTGGCGGGCGCCACGTATACGATGACGGTGACCGCCGTCAATTCCAGCGGCGCGACGACGACGAACTACAAGGGCAGCAACGTCAAGCCGAGCATCGACGCCAGCAAGCTCAAGGACTGGACCGGCGGCGCGATTCCGGGCGCCTCCTTTAGCGGGAGTCTCAGCGATGCCGTGAATGGCGTGGCGACGGGCAGCAACTTCGCATATACCGACTTCGGTCAACTGACGATCCCGGCGGGGAGCATCGTCGACAACAGTTTTTCGGGCAAATCCAACGACATCGCCAATAACAACTGCATTGCCGGTTCGAGCTCGAACACGCTGTCCGGTGGCAAGTATGGCTGCAACATCGCCAATCAGGCCGCCGCGAGCACGCCGCGCTTCGTACCGGACCACTACGAAGTCAACCATGTCTTCACGCCGGCCTGCGCCAGCGGCGCCTTCACCTATCTGGGCCAGCCCTTCGGCGCCCTGACCTTGACCGTCGAGGCCAAGAACAGCGCCGGCAACAACATGACGCGCCTGACTGCCGGTGCGCCCAGCAAGCCGACCATCAGTGTCGCCGAGAAAAATTCGGGCACGCTGCTGGGCACCTATACGAAGGATGGTTCCAGCGGTACCGTCCCGGTGACGCTGACCACGCCCGAATGGCCCGTCGACGGTACCACCGGCGGCCGATACGCGAACCTCTCGAAAGCCACCCTGCGGCCGGCGGCGGAAGTCCTGTACGACGACTTTGCCCTGACCACCACCGTGACCGATGCCGATAGCCGCAAGATCGAGAAATGCAATGGCAGCACCGTTGTCGCAACCACCTCCTGCACCTCTGCGCCGACCAAGCTGCGCTATGGCTTGCTCGAACTGAGCGACGGCCTGGGCGCGGCGGGACTGCCTGCCGCCATCCGGGTGCGCGCCCTGTACTGGAACGGCACGGCCTTCGTGCAGAACACGGCGGATTCCTGCACGACCATCGAGAACAACGGCAACACCATCGCCAGCAACCTTGTCGGCAGTACGCTGACCGGTCTGCTGTCGAAGAACGACAGCACCATGTTGACCAACGGGGTCGGCGCGCTGATGATCGGTTCGCAGGATGACAAGACTGGCAGCGCCCCGATTGCCCTCAAGCTCGGCAGCAGCAACAACAATTGCATTTCCGCCACCACCAGCGGCGCCGGCACGCTGAATGCGCTCAGCGATCATCTGGGTAGTTATTCCTGCTGGGGCAGCCTCAGCAAGGATCCGAGCGCGACCGTCAGCTTCGGCACCCTGCGCACGCCCTACATCTACCGCAGCGAGAAGTTCTGAAGCGCTACCTGCCGGCAACGGCAAGTACAGCCTGCGGATTCGTGCTTGCGATCGCCAGCAATGTGCGGACGGTACCGCTCGGTTGCTTGCGGCCTTGCTCCCAGCCTTGCAAGGTGCGAACGGACACGCCAATGAGGGCTGCAAACTGGGACTGGGACAGCCCCGTTTTCTTGCGCGCCTCGATCACCGGCGATGTAACGACACGAACATGACCCGCCTTCATTTCGCGTACCGACTGCAAAAGCTCGGCTGCAAGATCGCGTTTGGCTTCATAGGCTGCCAGTTCGGATTTGGTCAGCGGCTTACTCTTCGAGGACACGGCGAATCTCCTTCAACTTGGGGCCGGTGATGTTGTCGGTTTTCGACTTCGCATACAGCGTGAGTAAAACAACTTCACCTTCTGTGTTGCGAGTGAAATAGATCACCCGCACGCCGCCCAGACTATCTCAAATAGATTTTGAGCAGCCATCTCGCGCATCAGGTGATCGCCTGCAAGCCCTTGTCAGCGATGAGGTTGAGCAGTTTGAGCGCCGGGCCGGTGGGGCGGGTCTCGCCTTGCTCCCACTTGCGCACGGTCGATGCCGACGTATGCAGATGGAGCGCGAATACCGGCTGGCTGAACTTCAAGCCTTCGCGCAGGCGCTTGATGTCGGTAGCGCTGAATTTCCGCACTGGTGGCGGGCAAATCGCGTCGAATTCGCGCATCGTCACCTTGCTGACCGCTCCGGCTTCATGGAGCGCAGCCAGGTCGCTGCGCAATGATTCAATGATCTTGCTCACAATGTACCTCCGTTAAAACGCCTGACTGCAATGCCTGCGATAAGGCTTCACCGGACAGTTCCAGAAACACCCTGCCGGCAAATTGCAGCGCCTTTTTCTCTTCCTGGGTGATGTTCGCCTTGTCGCTCTTGGGAAAACCGTGCAGGAATACATAGCGATCGCCGATCCTGGCTGACAGTAGCGTGCGATAGCCGCCGCTCTTGCCGCTACCTGGGCGAGCTACCCGCTTCTTGTAGAGGAAGCCACCCAAGTCTGCGTCGATCAGACCGTCTTCCATTTCCTTGATCGCTTTGCACAACGCGGTATCGGGCAGATTTTCCCTGGCCTGCCATCGTGCAAAGTCCTTCCGCTTGAGAATATTCGTCATTTCGATCTCAAAACATACCCGAAACGGGCATGTTTTCCAATATATCACCATGATGTCGCCACGAAAAGAGTTCCTGGGAAACGCTGCTCTTCGACAAGCCTGGGACGCGAAGACGCGTATGCCCGGTAAGGTCGAGGCGGGTGGTCGCAAGGCTTTTGGCGTCTGGCGCGCTCTCGAAGCTTCACCTAAAAACCACACATTCGTCGTCCCCGCGAAAGCGGGGGCCCAGGGACGTACTGGATTCCCGCCTACGCGGGAATGACGCCGTATCCGCATCATGCTGAAATAAAAAACCGCCGGACGCTGCAGCCAGCGTCCGGCGGTTTGGATGGTTGGATGGCAGGTTCAGCGGAACGGCATCTTCTGTTTCATCCGTTCCACCGATTTACTTCGCTTGCGGAATCTCGTTGGTCGGGATGCCGCAGGCGTCGGCCACGCCCTTGCCGTAGGCCGGATCGGCCTGCCAGCAGTTGCCGATGTGGCGGATCTTGATTTCGCGCGGCGCATCGCCCAGGGCGCGGGCGGTGTTTTCGAACAGCTGCTTTTGCTGGGCCGGCGTCATCAGGCGGAACAGGGCGCGCGGCTGGCTGTAGTAGTCGGCGTCATCCTCGCGGAAGTTCCAGTGATCCGCCGCGCCGTCGAGTGCCAGCGGCGGCTCGCGGAAGTCGGGCTGTTCCTGCCATTCGCCGTAGCCGTTCGGCTCGTAGCCCAGCGTGCTGCCGTAGTTGCTGTCGACGCGCATGGCGCCGTCGCGATGGTAGCTGTGCACCGGGCAGCGCGCGGCGTTCACCGGGATCAGGCCGTGATTCACTCCCAGACGGTAGCGTTGGGCATCGCCGTAGGAGAACAGCCGGCCCTGCAGCATCTTGTCGGGCGAGAAGCCGATGCCGGGCACCACGTTGGCGGGATTGAAGGCGACCTGTTCGACTTCGGCAAAGTAGTTTGCCGGGTTACGGTTCAGTTCCATGACGCCGACTTCGATCAGCGGGTAGTCCTTGTGCGGCCAGACCTTGGTCAGATCGAAGGGGTGGTAGGGTACCTTGGCGGCATCCTGCTCGGGCATGATCTGCACGTAGAGCGTCCACTTCGGGAATTCACCGCGCTCGATGGCTTCGTACAGATCGCGCTGGTGGGTTTCGCGGCACTGGCCGACGGCGGCGGCCGCTTCTTCGTCGGTCATGTTCTTGATGCCCTGCTGGGTTCTGAAATGGAATTTCACCCAGTGGCGTTCGTTCTTCGCATTGATGAAGCTGAAGGTGTGCGAGCCGAAGCCGTGCATGTGGCGGTAGCTGGCCGGGATGCCGCGATCGGACATGACCACGGTGACCTGGTGCAGGGCTTCGGGCAGCAGGGTCCAGAAATCCCAGTTGTTTTTCGCGCTGCGCAGGTTGGTGCGCGGGTCACGCTTGACGGCATGGTTGAGGTCGGGGAACTTCAGCGGATCGCGCAGGAAGAATACCGGCGTGTTGTTGCCGGCCAGATCCCAGTTGCCTTCCTCGGTGTAGAACTTGATGGCGAAGCCGCGGATGTCGCGCTCGGCGTCGGCCGCGCCGCGCTCGCCGGCAACGGTCGAGAATCGCACGAACAGATCGGTTTTCTTGCCCACCTGGCTGAAGATCTTGGCGCGGGTGTATTTGGTGATGTCGTGCGTCACGGTGAATGTGCCGTAGGCGCCAGAGCCCTTGGCGTGCATGCGCCGCTCGGGGATCACTTCGCGGTCGAAGTGGGCGAGTTTTTCCAGGAACCAGACATCCTGCAGTAGTTGCGGGCCGCGTGGGCCGGCGGTCGTCACGTTCTGATTGTCGACGACCGGACAGCCGGCGGCGGTGGTGAGTTTCTTCTCGGTCATGGCAATGCTCCTCAGGGTTGGAAAAATGAAGGATCGGGATGCGGGAGGGCTGGGTTCGGGGTGCCGTGGCGCGGCCTGCTGCAGTCCGTACAATCCGCACAGTCTATAGTACGGTGCGATATTCTGCCGCGTTGCGCGGAAGCTGCCGGGTGCCGGGCCGGCATGGCGCGATGCGTGCCGTTCCGGCGCATGAACGGGTGCTTCATGCCACCCGTCTTTCTGCGGCAGGCGCTTCCGGCACCGAGCTGCGGATCAGGTGATCGAAGGCCGAGAGGCTGGCCTTCGCGCCTTCGCCCATGGCGATGACGATCTGCTTGTAAGGCACGGTGGTCGCATCGCCGGCGGCAAAAATGCCGGGCAGCGAGGTCTGCCCGCGCGCATCGACTTCGATTTCGCCGCGCGGGCTGAGCGCGACGCTGCCTTTCAGCCAGTCGGTGTTCGGCAGCAGGCCGATCTGCACGAAGATGCCGTCGAGCGCCAGTTTGTGCATGGCGTCGCTGGTGCGATCCTTGTAGATCAGGCCGGTGACCTTGCTGCCGTCGCCCTGGACCTCGCTGGTCAGCGCGCTGGTGATGATGTCCACGTTGGGCAGGCTCTTCAGCTTGTTCTGCAGTACGCTGTCGGCGCGCAACTGAGCGTCGAATTCGATCAGGGTGACGTGGCTGACCACGCCGGCCAGGTCGATGGCCGCCTCGACGCCGGAGTTGCCGCCGCCGATCACCGCCACGCGCTTGCCCTTGAACAGCGGGCCGTCGCAGTGCGGGCAATAGGCCACGCCGCGGCCGCGGTATTCCTGCTCGCCGGGCACGTTCATCTCGCGCCAGCGCGCGCCGGTGGCGAGGATCACGCTACGGCTTTTCAGCGTCGCGCCATTGGCCAGGCGCACCTGCGCCAGACCGTCGGCGCCGGCGGGCACGAGCTTTTCGGCGCGTTGTAGATTCATGATGTCGACTTCATATTCCTTGACGTGCTGTTCGAGTGCCACGGCCAGCTTGGGGCCTTCGGTATGGGTGACCGAAATGAGGTTTTCGATGGCCAGGGTGTCGAGCACCTGGCCGCCGAAACGCTCGGCCACCACGCCGGTGCGGATGCCCTTGCGGGCGGCGTAGATGGCTGCCGCGGCACCGGCCGGGCCGCCGCCGACGACGAGCACGTCGAAGGGCGCCATGGCATCGAGTTTGCCGGCCGCGCGGGCATCGGCGCCGACGTCGAGCTTGGCGAGAATTTCTTCGAGGCTGGTGCGGCCCTGGCAGAAGGCTTCATCCTGGCTGTCGCAGAAGACCATCGGCACGGCCATTACCTGACGGCGTTCGACTTCGTCCTGGAACAGGGCGCCATCGACCATGGTGCTTTCAAAACCGGGGTTCAGCACGGCGATCAGGTTGAGCGCCTGCACCACGTCCGGGCAGTTGTGGCAGGACAGCGAGATGAAGGTTTCAAAGCGCATGCCGCCGGGCAGTTGGCGTATCTGCACGATGAGATCGGCATCGATCCTGGGTGGATGGCCGCCGACCTGCAGCAAGGCCAGCACCAGGGTGGTGAATTCATGGCCGAGCGGAATGGCGGCGAAATGGATGCGCGGCGCCTGGCCCTGACGGGCGACGGAAAACGAGGGGCGGCGGCTGGCGCTGCCATCTTCGCGCAGGCTGACCTTGGGCGAGAGGCTGGCGATATCCAGCAGCAGCTCGCGCAGCTCAAGCGCCTTCGGGCTGTCGTCGAGACTGGCGATCAGTTCGATGGGGTGGACCAGCTTGCCCAGATAGGCTTGCAACTGGTTCTTGAGGTTGGCGTCGAGCATGCGGTTCTCCGTGATTCCGTCGTGTGGTGATGTTGTGATGTGATGTTTTGATCTTGGGGCTGTCGTTTCCGGGTGCCGGGTGTATTTCCGTCGCTGGCGGCGTCGCGTGCTCCCCTCCCGCACTGCCCCCGCAGGCGCAGGGGCAGTGGATGCAGGGAGACGGGACGCGCTTTAGATCTTGCCGACCAGGTCGAGCGAAGGCGCCAGGGTCTTCTCGCCTTCTTCCCACTTGGCCGGGCAGACTTCGCCCGGATGGTTGCGCACGTACTGGGCGGCCTTGATCTTGCGCAGCAGTTCGGCGGCATTGCGGCCGACGCCGCCGGCGTTGACTTCGATGATCTGGATCTTGCCGTCCGGGTCCATGACGAAGGTGCCGCGCTCGGCCAGGCCCTTGCTTTCGATCATCACGCCGAAGTTGCGGGTGACGGCGCCGGTCGGGTCGCCGATCATCGGAAACTGCAGCTTGCCGATGGTTTCCGAAGTGTCGTGCCAGGCCTTGTGGGTGAAATGGGTGTCGGTCGACACGGCGTAGATCTCGACGTCCAGCTTCTGGAATTTGGCGTAGTTGTCGGCCAGGTCGCCCAGCTCGGTCGGGCAGACGAAGGTGAAGTCGGCCGGGTAGAAAAAGACCACCGACCACTTGCCCTTCAGCGTGGCCTCGCTGACGTCCACGAACTTGCCGTTGTGGTAGGCAGTGGCGTTGAAGGGAAGGATTTCGGTGTTGATCAGACTGGCGTTCATCGTGTTCTCCTGTGGAGGGTTGGAAGATGTGTTGGGGTGTTGCTGGAAGGCATATTAAGAAAGTACGGAGATTAGGTCTAATTGATTGTTGGAATGTGGTTGATAGCTGTTGGCTATTAGTTGGCGAAATGGATGCCGGCGGACAGTACAGACGGTGCGCATGGGCGCATGGATGCCATTGCGTGGCCCATTGCGTGGCGGGTTCGTCGATATGCGAGAATTTGCGGCCTTCCACCTTTTCATTGATCACCGGTCAGTCGCTGGCCGCCGGCTGATCATCGACCTTCCTGATTGGCAATGAACGTCAGCAGAACTACAAACCGGTTCTCGTCATTCCCGCGAAAGCGCCCCGTAGGAAGTGCCCTTGGGGTGCGGGAATCCAGTATGTTCATGGATCCCCGCTTTCGCGGGGATGACGGCCAAAGCAAGTCCCCGTGGGATAACAAAAGATAGTCCCCGTGGGATAACAAAAGATAGTCCCTGTGGGACGTACATTGCTGACTATTCTTTCTAATCAGATCGACCTTTGAGCCTTGCATATGCCCGAACAGTTCTTCCCCAATGGCTATTCCGTTTATCTGGTCGGCGGCCTGCTGATGGGGGCCGGCGTGGCGCTGCTGTATGCCACGACCGGGCGGCAGGGCGGGGCGTCGACTTTTTTCAGTTCGGTCTGGTCGTATTTTCTGCGGACGTCGTTCTTTCGCCAGGCCGTCCTGCGCGACAGCCGCGACTGGCGCAGCGTGTATGCGCTGGGGATGCTGCTGGGCGGTCTGCTGTACGCGCTGCTCGGGCTGCCGCAGGAAGCCACCCAGGTGCCGGCGTGGAAGTTCATCGCCGGCGGGTTGCTGATCGGCTTCGGCGCGCGCCTGGGGGGCGGCTGTACCTCGGGGCATGGCATCTGCGGCATGGCTTCGCTTTCCGGCAGCTCGATCCTGATGGTCTGCACTTTTCTCGGCACGGCCATCCTCACCGCGCTGGGCGTATCCGCCCTGGGAGCGTGAGCCATGAAAGCGCTGGATTTCGTCTTTACCCTGGCGGCCGGCCTGTTGTTCGGCTTTGGCCTGGCCTGGTCGACCATGATCCGGCCGGAGGCCGTGCTGGATTTTCTCAACTTCCGTGATCTGGGCTTGCTGCTGGTGCTGGGCGGGGCGGTGGGCGTGAATCTGCTGGTGTTTCAACTGCTGCCGCGCCTGCGTGCGCGTTCCCTGCTGGGTGCGGCATTCCAGCCGCGCCCATTCAGGCTCGACCGGCAGAGCATCCTCGGCGGCGTGCTGTTCGGTCTGGGCTGGGGGCTGTGCGGCGTCTGCCCCGGTCCGGCCCTGGCCGGCTTCGGCGCCGGACTGGCGATCGGCCGCTTCGATCTGCTGGCCGCGCTGGCGAGCATCCTCGTCGGCGCGCTGCTGCACGGGCTGTGGGCCGATCGCCGCGGCGACGTGGAATAACGCGCGTTGCCGTTTGCCGCGGCGAGCGTCGGCGCAGTTACCTGCAGTTACCCGTAGTTACCGCATTCCCCCGCTTTACCTGACGCGCGGCGCGGTCAGCGTTTCGATGCGCAGGGCTTCGTCGAGGGCGGCCGGTTCCATCAGCTTCATTTCCAGCACCAGTTCGGGCACGGCGCGGCCGGTGCCGAGGGCTTCCCTGGCGACTCGGGTGGCGTTTTCATAGCCGATGTAGGGATTCAGGGCGGTGGCCAGACCGGCCGAGCCGCGTACCCGTTCGGCCAGCAGCTCGCGGTTGGCGGTGATGCCGGCGACGCAGTTACGCGCCAGGGTGCGGCAACCGGCGGCAAGGTGCGTCATGCTCTTGAACAGGCTGTGGGCAATGATCGGCTCGAAGGCGTTCAGCTGCAATTGGCCGGCTTCGGCGGCCATGGTGATGGTCATGTCGTTGCCGATCACCTCGAAGGCGATCTGGTTCACCACTTCCGGAATGATCGGGTTGACCTTGCCCGGCATGATGCTGGAGCCGGCGGCGCGGGCCGGCAGGTTGATTTCGTTCAGGCCCGCCTGCGGGCCGCTGGAGAGCAGGCGCAGGTCGCTGCAGGCTTTCGACAGCTTGCAGGCCACGCGCTTGAGCACGCCGGAAAGCTGGATGAAGGCGCCCATGTCCTGGGTGGCTTCGATCAGGTTTTCCGCCTGGATCAGCGGTACGCCGCTGATTTCGACGAGGTGGTGCACGGCCAGGCGGGCATAGCGGGCATCGGTGTTGATGCCGGTGCCGATGGCGGTGGCGCCGAGGTTCACTTCATGCACCAGGTCGATGGCTTCCCCCAGGCGCAGTTCATCCTCGCCGATCATCACGGCATAGGTGGTGAACTCCTGGCCCAGGGTCATCGGCACGGCATCCTGCAACTGGGTGCGGCCCAGCTTGAGGACATCGCGGAATTCGTGCGCCTTGGCGGCAAAGGCCTGGCGCAACTCGGCCATGGCGGCGAGCAGATCGCGCACGGCGAAGCAGGCGGCCAGGCGCAGGGCGGTCGGATAGACGTCGTTGGTACTTTGCGACATGTTGACGTGATTGAGCGGATGCAAGGTGGCGTAGTCGCCGCGCTGGCTGCCCATGAGTTCGAGGGCGCGGTTGCAGATCACTTCGTTGGCATTCATGTTGGTCGAAGTGCCGGCCCCGCCCTGGATGACATCGACGACGAATTGATCATGCAGCGCGCCGCCGGCAATTTCCCGGCAGGCCGCGGTAATCGCGTCTGCCCGTTCGCCGTCGAGCTCGCCCAGATCGCGGTTGGCCTGGGCCGCAGCCTGCTTGACCATGGCGAGGGCGCGGATCAGCTCGGGATATTCGCCGATGGTCTTGCCGGTGATATTGAAGTTTTCCAGCGCCCGCAGGGTGTGGATGCCCCAATAGGCTGCGGCAGGAACCGGGCGTTCTCCCAGCAGGTCGTGTTCGATGCGGATAGTGCTCATCAGGTGCTCCTGTAATGATGTCGCGATGGTTGCGAGCGGCGGATGCGGCATTCAATGCCGGGTTGAGTGAAATCCCGCGGCGCAGATCGAGGCCACGAGGGGAGAGGCAGAAAGGGGAAGGGTGCCGGAATGGTCGGACAGGTCGGTCAACCATGGCTGCGGGCTGCCATACCTGCTTTGGTTTCCTGCTGTTGCAGCGCCATCATCTGCTGCATGGACGCTGCGTTCCTGTTCGGGAACGGGGATGGTAGCAGCATTCGTCACTGGCCGGGACGGGAAAAGCCTCGGGTAGAATCGTCTGACTTTTTCTGCCGACGCATCAGCTTGCGCGATGCTGTGCCTATCGTGTCGCAAATCTGCGGCAGATGACGGGGAACTCTGCATGAAAGCCATCCTGCTGTTTGCTCACGGCGCGCGCAATCCCGAGTGGGCCGGGCCGATTCTGGCCATCCGCGACGCGATGCGCGCGCGGCGGGTGGCGGCGCGCGTCGAATGCGCCTTTCTCGAATTCATCGAGCCTTTGCTGGCCGAGGCCATCGACCGGCTGGTGGCCGAGGGCTGCAATGAGATCGTCGTCGTGCCGATTTTCATGGCCAGCACGGGGCATACCCAGCGCGAGCTGCCGTTACTGCTCGATGCGGCGCGCGTCCGCCATGCGCAGTTGCAGTTGCGGGTCGCAGCGCCGATCGGCGAGGCCGCCAGCGTGATCGACGCCATCGCGCAATATGCCCTGGAGGCCTGAAGGAAAAATCCGCGCGCGTTCCGGCCGTGCTCATTTCCTGAGCCTGCGGCCTCGTATCCTGTCCTGCATCCCTGTCTTCCACATGCCCGGCAACGGCATCGCCAGCACCAACGAGAGCAGATCATGAGCAAGCAACCTCCCGCCAGACTGATCGTGGCCGTGTCCTCGCGGGCACTGTTCGATCTCGAAGAGAGCAACCGCATCTTCGAGGAGGCGGGCGAGGAAGCCTACGCGCGCTATCAGATCGCCAATGAGGAAGTCTGTCTGGCGCCGGGCGTGGCCTATGCCATGGTGCGCAAGCTGCTGGCGCTGAATACCCCGGCGCAGCCGCAGCGCATCGAGGTGGTGCTGACTTCGCGCAACAGCGCGGATACGGGGCTGCGGATTTTCCGCTCCATCGAGGCGCATGGCCTGAGGATCGAGCGCGCGGCATTCACCCGCGGCCGTGCGCCCTGGCGTTATCTGCACGATTTCGGCGCGCAACTGTTTCTCTCGGCGCATGCGGAAGACGTGCGCGAGGCGCTGGCGGCGGGGATCGCGGCGGCCACCATCCTGCCGGATTCGGCCAGCACGCCGCGCCATCCCGAATTGCGCATCGCCTTCGATGGCGATGCGGTGATTTTTTCCGATGAGGCCGAGCGCATCTATCAGGAAAACGGTCTGGGCGAATTCAACCGCAACGAAGTGGCGCGTCGCGATGAGCCGCTGCCCGGCGGTCCGTTCAAGCCTTTTCTGGCGGCGCTGCATGAAATCCAGTCCGACTATGCCGCTGCCGATTCGCCCATCCGCACCGCCCTGGTCACGGCGCGCGGCGCGCCGGCGCACGAGCGGGTGATCCGCACCCTGCGCAGTTGGGGCGTGCGCATCGACGAGGCCCTGTTCCTCGGCGGCAGGGACAAGGGCGCTTTCCTGGAAAGCTTCGGCGCCGACATCTTTTTCGACGACCAGTGGCCTCATTGCGATTCGGCGCGCGGCTTCGTCGGCACGGGGCACGTGCCGTCGGGGATAAAGAATCAGTCCAGGGACGCGGGCCATGCCTGACAGCGAAAGCCCATTGCCCAGCGGCTTCATGGTGGTGCATGGCAACCAGCCCGAGCTGTTGCGGCAGTTGCTGGTGCATTGGTTCCAGGCGCATCCGCTGGCGCCGCTGGAGGATGAAACCGTGCTCGTGCAGAGCAACGGCATCGCCCAGTGGCTCAAGCTGGCGCTGGCTGGGGAGGGCGATGCCGGCGCGGGCTGCGGCATCGCCGCCGCGTTCGACATGCTGCTGCCGTCCCGCTTCGTCTGGCGCGCCTATCGCGCCGTGCTGGGCGCGGATGCCGTGCCCGAGCGTTCCGCCTTCGACAAGGCCCTGCTGGTCTGGCGTCTGCTGCGTCTGTTGCCCGAACTGACGCGGCAAGCGGGCTACGAGCCGTTGCAGCAGTTTCTGGCCGGCGACGCCGATCTGCGCAAGCGCCATCAGTTGGCGGAGAAGATCGCCGATCTGTTTGACCAATACCAGGTGTATCGCGCCGACTGGCTGGATGCCTGGGCCAGGGGGGAGGACGTGCTGATCGACAGCCGCAACGAGGCGCGCCCGCTGGAACCCGGGCAGGTCTGGCAGCCGCTGCTCTGGCGTGCCTTGCTGGTGGACGTGGGCGAGTCCGGTGGCGGTGACGGCAGCAACGGCCGCGCCGCCGTGCATCGGCGTTTTCTCGAAGCGGCCGCCGGGTTGCAGACGCGGCCGGCCGGGCTGCCCCGGCGCATCTCGGTGTTCGGCCTGTCGTCCCTGCCCCGGCAATCGCTGGAAGTGCTGCTGGCCATCTCGCGCTTCAGCCAGGTGATTTTGTGCGTGCACAATCCCTGCGAATATTTCTGGAGCGACCTGCTTGCCGAAAAGGATCATGCGCGGCGCAGCGCGCGCCACAGGCGCAAGGCCGGTCTGCCCGAGGCGCTGGCCACCGAGGACCTGCATCTGCATGTCCATCCGCTGCTCGCCGCCTGGGGACGGCAGGGGCGGGATTACCTGGCCCTGCTCGACGTGCTGGATCAGCCGGAAAGCTACCGCCGGCAGTTCGAGCGCATCGGCGAGCGTATCGACGTGTTCGAAAGCCACGGCGAGACGACGCTGCTGAACCAGTTGCAGGACGACATCCGCCTGTTGCGCAGCGTGGCCGAATCGCGCGCGCGCTGGCCGGCGGTCGATCCTGCGGCGGATCGTTCGCTGCGTTTCCATGTCGCGCACAGCATGCAGCGCGAAGTGGAGATTCTGCACGACCAGTTGCTGGCCGCCTTCGCCGCCGATCCGACGCTGCGCCCGCGCGACGTCATCGTGATGGTGCCGGATGTCGATGCCTTCGCGCCGCACATCGAAGCCGTCTTCGGCCAGATCGAAGCCGGCGATGCGCGTTACCTGCCGTTTTCCATCGCCGACCAGGCGCAGCGCCGGCGGGCGTCGCTGGCCTTCGCCCTGGAGTTTCTGCTGGGCCTGCCGGAGTCGCGCGTGGCGGTCAGCGATCTGCTCGATCTGCTGGACGTGCCGGCCGTGCGCCAGCGCTTCGGTCTGGCGGCAGGCGACCTGCCCCTGCTGCATCGCTGGATACGCCAGAGCAACATCCGCTGGGGACTGAATGCCGAACGGCGCGCGCAATTCATGCCGGGCCTCGCCGCGCACGAGCAGGCGCAGAACACCTGGCAGCACGGACTCGAGCGCATGCTGCTGGGCTATGCTGTGGGCGGCGAGGGCAGTGCCGGCGGATTTTCGGCGGCTGCCTGGCGCGACATCGAGCCGTATGGCGAAGTGAGCGGTTTGAGCGCGGCCCTGGTCGGCCCGCTGGCCTGCCTGCTGCGCCGGCTCGAAGCGCTGGCGCTGGAACTGGCCGCGCCCGCGCTGCCGGCCGTCTGGGTCGAACGCCTGCAGGCGCTGCTGGGCGATTTCTTCCATGCCGAGAGCGCCGAGGACGCGCTGCTGCTCCTGCAGTTGCAGACCAGCCTGGGCGACTGGGTCGATGCCTGCGCCGCCGCCGGATTGAACGAGGAAATTCCGCTGGCCGTCGTGCGCGAGCACTGGCTGGCGCAACTGGATCAAGCCAGCCTGAGCCGGCCGTTCATGGCCGGCCGGCTGACCTTCGCCACGCTGATGCCGATGCGCGCCATTCCGTATCGCATGGTTTGCCTGCTGGGGATGAATGACGGCGAGTTTCCCCGCGCGCGGCCGCCGCTGGATTTCGATCTGATGGCGCGCGACATGCGTCCCGGCGACCGCTCGCGGCGCGAGGATGACCGCTACCTGTTCCTCGAAGCCCTGCTCTCGGCCCGCGAAAGACTGCATATCAGTTGGGTGGGGCGCAGCATCCACGACAACAGCCCGCGTCCGCCCTCGGTGCTGGTCAGCCAGTTGCGCGATCATCTCGTCGCGTGCTGGCGGCTGGCTGGCAACGGCGATGATGCCGACGCGCTGCTGGCCGCGCTCACGGTGGAGCACCGGCTGCAGCCGTTCAGCAGCGATTATTTCGGCGGCGAGCCGCCGACTGCCGCGCTGTTCACCTATGCCCGCGAATGGGAGCGTGGGGAACGCGGAGAAAGAGCGCCGCCAGGCGGCATGCAAGCCGCCGATGCGCCCTTGCCGCCGCCCGGCTTCGATGCCGCCATCACGCTGCGGCAGTTGGCGGCTTTCCTCAAGGATCCGGTCAGGAGTTTTTACCGTGAGCGGCTGGATATCCGCTACGAAACCGACACGCCGGACAGCGAGGATTACGAGCCGTTCAGCGTGGATGGTCTGGCGCAGTGGTCGCTGCAGGATCGCCTGATCCAGGCCCGGCTGGAGGCCGTGGAAGCCGGCCGGGACGAGGCGCAGGCCGTCGCGCGGCAACTGGCGCGCATCCGCCGCTGTGGCGAGCTGCCCATCGGCAGCATGGCGGCGCTGACTGCCGAAGCATTGACCGAGCCGCTCGACCGGATGTTCGAGTTGCGCGCCAGGGCGCTGGCCGACTGGCCGCTGCCGCTGGCGGATCAGCCGTTTGCATACCAGCAAACGCATGCCGGCGGAACGCTGCTCGTCGAAGGGAGCATCACGCACTGCTACGGCAACGCGGCCGGCCAGCCCTGCCGGATCGAACTCAACTCCAGCAATCTGCTGGACGATGAAAAATACCGGCGCGACAAATTGCTGGCGGCCTGGGTGCTGCATCTGGCCGCGCATCTGGCCGAGCCGTTCTTGCCGATGACCAGTTTGATCATCGGCAAGAACGGATTGGTGCAGCTCCAGCCGCTGGCGCCCGAGCTGGCCCGGGAGTATTTCTCGGCGCTGGTCGACGCCTATGTCGGCGGGTTGTGCGAGCCCTTGCCGCTGGCGGCAAAAACCGGCTTTGCCTGGCTGGAGAAGCAGGGCCGGCCTTGTCATGGCCCGCTGGAGGATTGCGCGCAGGCGGCCGTCGGCGCGGCCCGCAGCCGCTACGAGGGTGGCTACAACAGCCATGGCGAGGTCGGACAAAGCGCGTATCTGCAGCAGTGCTATCCGAACTTCGCCCTGCTCTGGTCGAACGGCCGCTTCAGCCAGCTTTGCGCCGATCTTTACGCGCCGCTGATGAGGCATGTCGGCGCTGCGCCGCAGACGACATGAATCTGCCCGATCAAATCATTTCTTCGCTAGCGCCGCTGCGCCTGCCGCTGCGTGGCAGTCATCTGATCGAGGCCAGCGCCGGCACCGGCAAAACCTACACCATCGCCATGCTGTACGTGCGGCTGGTGCTGGGGCATGGCGGCCAGCATGACGAGTCTGCCGGCGCGCTGACGCCGCCGGAAATTCTGGTGGTCACCTTCACCGAGGCGGCGACGCAGGAGCTGCGCGAGCGCATCCGCGCCCGCCTGGCGGAAGCCGCGCGTTGTTTCCGCGAGGAAGCCGAAACCGGCATGCTGGCGGCGCAGCCCGATCTGCTGCGGCAACTGCGTGCCGAATACGCGCCGGCGGCATGGCCGGCCTGCGCGCGCAAGCTGGAACTGGCCGCCGAGTGGATGGATGAGGCGGCGATTTCCACCATCCATGGCTGGTGCAATCGCATGCTGCGCGAGCACGCCTTCGACAGCCAGAGCGACTTCAAGCAGAAGCTGGAGACCGAACAGGACGAATTGCGCGCGGAAGTGGCGCGGGATTACTGGCGCAATTTCTACTATCCGCTGACGCTGGAGGAAAGCCGCCAGGTCATGGCCTGCTGGCGCACGCCCGCCGAGCTGGAGCGGGCCGCCAAGCCCTTGCTCGACCATGTCGCCCTGCTGCCGGCAGCCGAGGCGCCGGCCGTCGTCATCGGCCAGATGGCGGCGGAAAGACGCCAGCGCCTGCAAGAACTCAAGCAACCCTGGGCCGCATGGGTGGACGAATTGCGCCAGATCTTCGACGAGGCCAGGGCGGGCGGTTCGATCAACGGCCAGAAACTGAAAGCGAATCACTACGCCAACTGGCTGGACGAGCTGGCCGCCTGGGCGGCCGATCCGGCCAGCCAGACGCCGAAACTGGGCAAGGGCTGGGAGCGGTTGACGCCCGTGGGCATCGCCGAGGCCTGGAAAAACGGCCAGCCGCCGGCGCATCCGGCCTTCGCCGCAATTGTCCGGCTGCAGCAGGCGCTGGGCGGCTTGCCGGAACCCCGCGCCGCGCTTTTGCAGCATGCCGCCCACTGGATGGCGGATGAATTCGAGCGCGTCCAGCAACGCCGCGCCCTGATCGGTTTCGACGATCTGCTGCGCGGGTTGGACAAGGCGCTCCGCGGGCCGCGGGGCGAGCGGCTGGCCGCGGTGATCCGCCGGCAGTTTCCCGTCGCCCTGATCGATGAATTCCAGGATACCGATCCCGTCCAGTACCGAATCTTCGATCGCATTTACGCGATTGCGCAGAACCGCCAGGATTGCGCGCTGATCCTGATCGGCGACCCCAAGCAGGCGATCTATGCTTTCCGTGGCGCGGATGTTTATACCTATCTCAAGGCCCGCGCGGCCGTCGCCGGGCGGCTGTATACCCTGGGTACAAACTTCCGCTCGACCCGCGCCATGGTCGAGGCGGTCAATCATTGCTTCGGGCGGGTCGAGCAGGCGGCGGGTGCCGGCCCCGGTGCCTTTCTTTTCCGCAGGACGGACGATGCGGGCAATCTCGACAATCCGTTGCCCTTCCTGACAGTCGCCGCCCAGGGGCGCGAGGATGATTTCCAGGTTGCCGACCAGCCGCTGCCCGCCCTGCAACTGGCCGTGGCATCCGCTGCGTCCGATGCCGCGGGTGACTCGAAGGATGCCTGCATCAAGCGCCTGGCAGAGATTTGCGCGACGCAGGTCGTGGCCTGGCTGAACCAGGGTGCGGCCGGCCGGGCCGGCTTTGCCGGGCGTGATGCGGCTGCGCCGCTGCGCGCGCTCAGGCCGGGCGACATCGCCATCCTGGTGAATAACCGCAACGAGGCCGCCAGCATCCGTCAGGCGCTGGCGCGCCGCACCGTGCGCTCGGTGTATCTGTCGGACCGGGAGACGGTATTCGCCACGCCGCAGGCGCTGGAGGTCTATCGCTGGCTGGCGGCCTGCGCCGAGCCGGACGATGCCAATCTGTTGCGCGTCGCGCTATCCACGCCGTCCCTGGGCCTGGACTTTGCCGGACTCGATGCCCTGAATCAGGACGAGCAAGCCTGGGAAGCCCGGGTCGTGCAGTTCAAGGCGTATCGAGAACTGTGGCAGCGCAGCGGGGTGCTGCCCATGCTGCGGCGGATACTGTTCGACTTCGGCTGCGGCGAACGGCTGCTCGGTCAGGACGCGCAGGACGTGCAGGATGAACAGAGCGGCGAGCGCCGCATGACCGACATTCTCCATCTGGCGGAAATCCTGCAGCAGGCCAGCGCCACGCTGGAAGGCGAGCATGCCTTGCTGCGCTTTCTGGCCGAGCGGCTGGCGGCTCCCGAAGGCGAGCAGGAAGGCAGGCGGCTGCGTCTGGAAAGCGATGCCGATCTGGTGCAGGTAGTCACCATCCACAAGTCCAAGGGACTGGAATATCCGCTGGTCTTTTTGCCCTTCATCTGCGCAGCGCGGGCGGTGAAAAATACCGACGTGCCGCTGAAGTGGCATGACGACCGGGGCGAATTGCAGCTCGCCCTGCAGGCGGATGCCGTAGTCCTGCAACGGGCCGAGCGGGAGCGCCTGGCCGAGGACGTGCGCAAACTCTACGTGGCGCTCACCCGCGCCCGCTACCTGACCTGGCTGGGGCTGGCGTCGATCAAGGGCAATGCGCCGAGCGCGATCGGTCATCTGTTCGGCCTGAACGGCGCGCCAGGTCTGACGACTGCGCAGTATTTGCAGCGGTCGCAGGAGATCGCCGCGACGGCGCCGTCCGGCAGTCTGCAGGTGCTGGACGCGCCGCACAGCGACATGACGCATTTTTCAGCGCCGGCACGGCCCGCGCGGACGGCGGCAGCCTGCCGCCTGCAACGCGCCGTTCGCGAATACTGGTGGATCGGCAGCTATTCCGCCTTGCGCATCGACGGCCATGCCGAACCGGCAGGGATGGCGCTGGGCGCGCTGGACGATACGCCGCAGGCGGACAATCTGCTGGAAAGCCTGCGTGAAATTCCGCCGGCGGTCATGCCGGAGCGACGCCCGGCCGCACCCATGCACGGTTTTTTCAAGGGGCCGGACGCGGGCAGTTTCCTGCACGAGCTGCTGGAGTGGGTGGCCCATGCCGGTTTCGGCACGGTGCTGGCGCAGCAGAATGAACAGAATCAACAAAACGAATTGCGCGACATGATCGCCCGGCGCTGCCAGGTGCGCGGCTGGGATGCCTGGATCGAGCCGCTGCTGGACTGGCTGCGGCAACTGCTGACCACGCCGCTGCCGCTGGGCGCATCGGCTGCCGCTTCCCTGCGCCTCGACGGCCTGCGCAGCGTCCGGGCGGAAATGGAATTCTGGCTGCCCGCCCGCCATGTCGATCTGTCGCGTCTGGATGCGCTCGTCATCCGGCAGACTCTGGGCGGCCGGCCGCGCCCCGCGCTCGGCGCGCAGTCGCTGAACGGCATGCTCAAGGGCTACATGGATCTGCTGTTCGAGCATGAGGGGCGCTACTACGTGGCGGACTACAAATCGAACTGGCTGGGCGAGGGCGATGAACACTACACCGCCGCCAACATGGACGAGGCGATTCGCGCCCATCGCTACGACCTGCAGTACGTCATCTATCTGTTCGCCCTGCATCGCCTGCTGCGTTCGCGGCTGCCGGATTACGACTACGAGCGGCACGTCGGCGGGGCGCTGTACCTGTTCGTGCGCGGCATCGGTGCGGCGACGGCGGGCGTGCATTTCGAGCGTCCGCCCGCTACCTTGATGACGGCACTCGACGCCCTGTTCGACGGCGGCAGCGAGGTGGCGGCATGAGCGTCCGGCTGACAGACATGAGTTCGCAGCAGATGCTTGCGCTGCTGGACGACTGGCAGGCGCGCGGCTGGCTGCGCGCGCTGGACGTCGCCCTGGTGCGCTTTCTCGCCGCCGAAGTGCCGGCGATGCCGCCTGCGCTGATGCTGGCGACGGCCCTGGTCAGCCACCAACTGGGGCGCGGCCATGCCTGCCTGGATCTGGGCAATGTGCTGGCCGATCCCTACATGAGCCTGTCGCTGCCGCCGGAGCAGGATGGCTACGCTTTCCTTTCCGCTGCGGAGCAGATACACACGCCGCAGCCGGGCGACCTGCTGGCCGGCCTGAGTCTGGACGACTGGCGCGCGCGGCTGCGGCAGACGGATCTGGTGGAAACGCTCGGCGAGGCGGACGAAGACAACGCCGCCGCAGAAAACGGCACGCCGCTGGTGCTGGTCGGCGAGCGCCTGTACCTGCGCCGCTACTGGCGCTACGAGCGGCAGGTCGAGGCGGCGATCACGCAGCGCATCAGCGGCGGCATGCAGACGGAGATTGCTGGCGCGCTGCCGGAAGTCGAACTGCGTGCGAGCCTGGCGGCCTTGTTCCCGCCCACCCAGACGCAGGCGCCGGCTGCCGACGGCAGCGAAACGCGCACCGACTGGCAGAAAATCGCCTGCGCCGTGGCGGCGCGCAGCGCCTTCAGCATCATCACCGGCGGCCCGGGCACGGGCAAGACGACCACCGTGGTGCGCCTGCTGGCCTTGCTGCAATCGCTCGCGCTGAACGGAACGCAGCGTCCCCTGCGGATCGCCCTGGCCGCGCCCACTGGCAAGGCGGCGGCGCGTCTCAAGGCGTCCATCGCCGGCGCCATCGACCAGTTGCCCGGTTTCGTGCAGGACACCCCGGCGCTGCGCGCGAGCATTCCCGACGAAGTGACGACGCTGCACCGCCTGCTGGGCACGCGGCCTGGGCCGGGCGCAGGCAGCCGGGGCTTCCGCCACGATGCCCGTAATCCGCTGGCGCTGGATCTGCTGGTCGTCGATGAAGCCTCCATGGTCGATCTGGAAATGATGGCGGCGCTGCTGCTCGCCTTGCCGCCGCAGGCCCGCCTGATCATCCTCGGCGACAAGGATCAACTGGCTTCGGTCGAGGCGGGTTCGGTGCTCGGCGAATTGTGCCGCCGCGCCCGGCAAGGCCACTTCCGCCCCGCGACGGCAGACTGGATCGCCGCATTGACCGGCGAAAAGATCGAGTCCTCCTTGCTGGATGAAAACGGCACGGCGCTCGATCAACACATCGTCATGCTGCGCGATAGCCGCCGCTTCGCCGCCGGCAGCGGCATCGGCCGGCTGGCCGCCGCGGTGAATGCCGGCCAGCCGGAAAAAATCCGCGCGGTCTGGACGCAGGCCTGCGCCGACATCCAGCGTCTGGATCTGGGCAGTCTGGAAGACGAACGTCTGGCGGCGCTGTTGCTGGGTGATGGCGGTGACGATGGCGGCATCGCCGGCTATCTGCGCATCGTCCATGACGAACGTCCCGAGCTGACCGCGGATCAGCAGGCGTTCGACGATTGGGCGCGCGCGGCGCTGCGGGCGCAAGGGCGCTTCCAGTTGCTCTGCGCCCTGCGCAGTGGCGCTTACGGCGTCGAGGGCATGAACCGGCGCATCGAAACCCTGCTGGCCAGACGCGGCCTGATCGAACCGTTCAACGCCGCCGCATCTGCCACGCCACTCGACCCCTGGTATCCGGGCCGTCCGGTGCTGGTCACCCGCAATGATCATCGGCTGGGCCTGATGAACGGCGACATCGGCATCACGCTGGCTTGCCCCGTGCGCGACGGGCGCAGCGGCCAGCTCGCATGGGGGCGGCGCGTGGCCTTCCCCAGGGCTGATGGCAGCGGCATTCAATGGGTGCTGCCCAGCCGCCTGCAGGCCGCGGAAACCGTCTTCGCGCTCACGGTGCATAAATCGCAAGGTTCGGAATTCGACCACTGCGCCCTGCTCCTGCCCCCCGGCCGCAGCCCGGTGCTGACGCGCGAACTGCTCTACACCGGCATCACCCGCGGCAAGCGCCGCTTCTCGTTGCTCTGCTGCGGCGGTCAGCGCAGCCTCGATGAAGCCGCCATGCGCACGGTACAGCGCTCGGGCGGGCTGTTTGCCGGGGTGGCGGATGATGCGGATACCTGAAGCGCTAGCGTTTTCCATCATCTGCGTCGCATACCCATGAAAAAAGCCGACCGTATCTACAAGCTGCATCAACTGCTGCAAAGCCGCCGTTGCATCGCCCGCAAGGACTTGCAGGACGCTCTCGAAGTGTCGCGGGCGACCTTGACGCGCGACATCGAATTCCTGCGCAGCCAGTTGCATGCGCCGGTGGTGTATGACGCCGAGTTGGGTGGCTATCGACTCGACAAGCCGACCGGCCTCGCCGGGCAAGGGCAGCACGAGTTGCCGGGGATGTGGTTCAACGCCTCGGAACTGAACGCCCTGCTGAGCATCGAGCATCTGCTGGAATCCATCCAGCCTGGCCTGCTGGGGCCACACATTGCGCCGCTCAGGCAGCGGCTGGAGCGCTTGCTCGGCCAGTCCAGCCACACCCCGGCGGAAATCCGCAAGCGCGTGCGCCTGCTTGCGGCCACGCCGCGCCGGCTGAAGCCCGAACATTTCGAGGCATGCGCCAACGCCACTCTGATGCGCAAACGGCTGCACATCGAGCACCACGACCGCGGGCTGGATGCCATCGTCAGCCGGGAAATTTCGCCCCAGCGCATCGTCAGATACAAGGAGAACTGGTATCTCGATGGCTGGTGCCACTTGCGCGAAGCGATCCGGACGTTTTCCATGGACGCGATCCGCGCCGCGCGCATGCTCGAACAGCCAGCGCGGGAAATCCCCGACGCAGCACTGGATGCCGCACTCGGCGCCGGCTACGGCATCTACGCCGGCCACGCAGTCGAGTGGGCCACGCTCAGATTCACCCCCCGGCAGGCACGCTGGACGGCGCACGAAACCTGGCACGACGAACAAAAATCCCGCTTCGAGGCGGACGGCAGCTACATTCTGGAAATCCCCTACAGCAACGCCGCCGAACTGCTGATGGACATACTGAAATACGGCCCTGAAGTGGAAGTCCTGGCGCCACCCAGCCTGCGCGCACTCATCGCCGAGCGGCTGCAGATGGCGACGGGGAGGTATTGAGGAGAAGCCGGCGCTGTAAGTATTTGTGGGAATCAAGTGCTGAACATGTGGCCTGACATAATCAACGCATTACGTAAATGCAAGCGAGGGGAAATTGAGACACTGTATTCCCGGGGCGGCTTCGGAATGGATGAGTCAAACTTCGATGCCTTCTTGAACGCGCGCCGACAACTGATGGCGCAGAAGATTCGCCATTACTACGAAGGTCTTTGATCGAGTTCGCCATGACACGTCGACGCAGAACTAGAGAAGCTCCCATCGAGACGCTGTTCAAGGCGCCTTGGTGGATCAGCGTTGCTCTCGGGATTTTCGTGCTTGTGGCGCTGAAATGGATCGAGCCGCCCAACGTTGCATCCAGTGCTGCATCCAGCGCCGTATCCAATGCCATCTTGAAGCCGCTGGCCTCGATGCTGTCGGGCTTGGCGTGGCTGCTCTCTGGCGTATTTTTCTTCATCGGCCTGCTGTCGCTGGTTCGCGAAAAGCTTTCTGCGCCGAAGCCGGCGAAACTGGCTGACTGGCAATCAACGAAATCTGCCGCCGGCACCCAAGCGGACGGCGGATGGCAATCCCGGGTTGCGCAGTACGGCGTTCAGGGACGGGCAGAGCCCAAACAGGATCGCGTATTGGAAGCATGGGAGGCTTCGATTGCCGGCGTATCTTCGACCGCAAAGTCTGCCGAATGGAGTATCGAACTGTTGCGCGACCTCGAATGGAAACGTTTCGAGGATGTTTGCCAGAAGTTCTACGCATTGAAGGGCATCAAGAGCGAAACCACACCGCTTGGCCCCGATGGCGGTATCGACATCAGGCTCTATCAGGACAGCGCTGACAAGCCGACTTCGATTGTCCAGTGCAAGGCCTGGGGCGAGCGGAATGTCGGCATCAAGCCCGTGCGCGAACTGCTGGGCGTGATGGCTCACGAGAAGATCGAGAAAGCATGCTTCATGGCCTCTGGCAACTTCACCGAAGAAGCCAAGGCGTTTGCACAAAGCAATCACATCACCCTGATCAATGGCGAAATGTTGCTTGCCATGATTCGGCGCTTGCCCGAGTCTGACCGGCAAACACTACTTGTTTTCGCTACTGACGGGGATTTCCGCACGCCTACATGCCCGTCCTGCGGCATCAAGATGCGGCGTGTGTCTGGCACGAATGGGCGGCCTGATTTCTGGGGCTGCCATAACTACCCGCGCTGCCGGCAGAAGCTGAGAGTGCGTGCCGCTGAACGGTATTGAGAGTGAGTCTCTCCGGCGTCCGTGGTTGCGCCGCCGTGCGAGTGCTCTTGCCGGTCAATGTCATCGGCTTGTTTATTCTGCTGCCGCCGCTGAGGTTTTGCTCATATCCTTGATTCGCGCTCAGTCAGGGCGTACATTCCTACTTTACTGAAATTTTCCAACTTTTTGAGGGGTTGCCATGACGACCACCCGCCTGCGTGAAAAATCGCAAATGACCGTTCCTACCGAAGTGGCCCGCCAGCTTGGTTTGCGCACTGACGAATTGCTCGATATCCGTATCGTTGGCGACGCCTTTGTCGTCTGTTCGCAGCGGGCGACGCGGCTTGATCAGTGCCACCCCATGCACTTCTGGGGGCTGGGACGAGGTGCCGAGACGACCAGCGCAGGCGAGATCGACCGGCATGTCCGGGCATTGCGCGACGAATGGGAACGCCCGGCGTGATGGAGGACGTCCTGTCCCACTACCGGGGGAGTCGGGTCTATTTCGATACCAACTGCTTCATCTACGTCGTCGAAGGTGTCGAGCGTTATCGTCCGGTGCTGGAGCCGCTGATGAACGCTGTTGCGATGGGTGATATCACCGGCGTGACCGGCGAAATCACCCTCGCCGAGGTGCTGGTCAAGCCGCTGCGCGATCAGTTGGCGCAACAAGTGCTGCTTTACAAGCAGATGCTGGCGGATCGTCAGCCATTCATGCTGGTGCCAATTACTCAGGCCACTTGGGAATCGGCCGCCAGTCTGCGTGCCCGATTGTCCGTGCGTCTGCCCGACGCCGTGCATCTGGCTGCAGCTCGCCAGGCCGGCTGCCACCTGTTCGTGACCAACGATGCCGCTTTGCGCTCTCTGCCGGAAATGGAAATCCTGCACCTGGAAACCGCCTTGAGCGGGGGCGCATAGCCGATCCCAAGGCCGAGGCTCAATTCCAGTTCAACATATTTACTATAGAGGCTGGCCACGAAAAAAATGGGCACCCGACGGTGCCCATTTTCAATTACGACTTTATTCTCGCGAAACGAATCCGCAGGATTCTCAGCCGAAGTTCTTCGCCGCGAAATCCCAGTTGACCAGTTTGTCGAGGAAGGTTTCGACGAACTTCGGCCGCAGGTTGCGGTAGTCGATGTAGTAGGCGTGTTCCCAGACGTCGACGCAGAGCAGGGCCTTGTCGCCGGTGGTCAGCGGGGTGCCGGCAGCACCCATGTTGACGATGTCGACCGAACCGTCGGATTTCTTGACCAGCCAAGTCCAGCCGGAGCCGAAGTTGCCGACGGCGCTGGTCTGGAAGGCTTTCTTGAATTCATCGTAGGAGCCCCACTTCTTGTCGATGGCTGCCGCCAGCGCGCCGCTCGGGGCGCCGCCGCCGTTGGGCTTCAGGCAGTTCCAGAAGAAGCTGTGGTTCCAGACCTGGGCGGCATTGTTGTACACGCCGCCGGCCGGGGCCTTCTTGACGATGGCTTCGAGGTCGAGGTTCTCGTATTCGGTGCCCTTGATCAGGTTGTTGAGATTGGTGACGTAGGCTTGGTGGTGCTTGGCGTAGTGGTATTCGAAGGTTTCCTTCGACATGTGCGGCGCCAGGGCGTCCATGGCGAAGGGCAGCGGGGGCAGGGTGTGTTCCATGTGGGTCTCCTTGTGAGGTGGGCGGCGGCGGGTAGCCGCGAAAACTTGACCAGTTTAGTCGGAATAGACTGGTCTGACAAGTACCGGCGGGTTGAATATTTTAAGCCTGAGTATATTGGTTTCGCTTCAATTGGCGTCTCCGTGGCTGATGTCTTCCACCCGGACGGCGGCGTTGCCGCTGGCGAAGTGTAGCGCGATGCGCTCGCCGCTGCGGAGTTGCCGGCTGTCGCGCACCAGACGGCCCTGGCTGTCGCGCGCGATGCTGTAGCCGCGCGCCAGGGTGGCCTGGGGACTGAGCGCGGCGAGGCTGGCGGCGAGCGTGGCCAGTCGCGCCCGGCGGCTGGTCAGGCGGTTCCGGTTGCCGGCCTGCAGGCGCTGGGCGGCTTGTTCGATGCGGCGGCGGGTATCGCTCAGTTCGGGACGGCTGCGGGCCAGCCGCAGGCGCCAGTGTTCGTGCCGGGTGCCGTGCTGCTGCTGGCGCTGTCGCATGGCAGCGCGCAGGCGCGTGGCCAGCAGGGCGAGCTTTTGCCGGTCGTGCGCCAGACGCTGGCCGGGATGGATGAGACGATGGCCGAGCAGGTCGATGCGCTGCATGCGCGCTTCGAGCTGGCGACTCAGGTGCTGGCGCAGGCGTGCGGCCAGCGCATCGAGCCGGGCGGCCGCATCGAACCAGCCGGCGCTGACCAGCTCGGCGGCTGCCGTAGGCGTGGCGGCGCGCTGGTCGGCAACGTAGTCGGCGATGGTGACGTCGGTTTCGTGACCCACGCCGGAGATCACGGGCAGTGGACAGGCGGCGATGGCGCGCGCCACGCATTCCTCGTTGAAGGCCCACAGGTCCTCGATGCTGCCGCCACCCCGCGCGACGATCAGCACGTCGATGCCGTCGGCGGCGGCACGCGTAGCGGCGGTGTCGATGGCGTCGGCCAGCTTCTCGGCGGCACCCTCGCCCTGCACGGGAGATGGATAGAGGATCGCCGGCAGATGCGGTGCGCGTCGCCGCAGCGTGGTGAGGATGTCGTGCAGCGCGGCGGCCTGCGGCGAGCTGACGATGCCGATGCGGCGCGGAAAATCCGGCAGGGCGCGTTTGCGCTCGGCGGTGAAGAGTCCTTCGTTTTCCAGCCGCTCGCGCAGCCGGGCAAAGGCTTCGTAGAGCTTGCCCAGGCCGGCGCGGCGCATGCCTTCGGCATTGAGCTGGAAATCGCCACGGGCTTCGTAGAGCGTCACGCTGGCCTGGACTTCGACCTGCTGGCCGTTTTCCAGCCGCCAGGGGATGAGCTGGGCGCGGCTGCGGAACATCACGCAGCGCACCTGGGCGGCTTCGTCCTTGAGGGAAAAATAGACGTGCCCGGAGGCTGCCCGCGTCAGGTTGGAAATTTCACCGGCCACCCACAGCAGGGGAAAATTCTGCTGCAGCAGCTCGCGGGCGCGACGATTCAGGGCCGTCACGCTGAGTACGTCATCGAACATTGGCAATGAGGATGTGGGAGGACACAAGGAGGACGCCGTTGCTGAAAAAAGGTATTGACAAAGCCTGGATTCGCCGGTCGGATTCAGAAAAAGCCACAGATGCGTGCGGCGTACACCGGGGCTTGACACAAAAAGCCTAGGCAGGATAAGGCTTTGCGATCAACTTATTGATAATTAAAGGTAATTTTGACAGCCTAATTTTTAGGCGATGCAAGAAAAACGCTTATAGCCTGCGAGTTTAGCAATCTTTGCCACGTATCATTCACAAACTTATCCACAGATTTTGTGGATAGTCGCAGCGGTGAAAAAGGCGGGCCGCGAGCGTTGCCGGCGGTCTGGAAAATCAGGGGCCGCGGCGGGTATTTTGGCGGAGCGTCCGTCACCCGCGCAAGCCGAACTCAAACGAATCCAAATTCCGGTAAGCTCGCCTCCCATGCAAAAACGCTCCTCCAGCCGTGCGCTTCGAGTCGCAAGTGCTGCCGCCCAGCCATCCAGCGGATCGGCGGACGCGCTGGTGCCGCTGCGGGCCGGCACGCTGCTCGGCATTTTTCATGCCGCGCTCGACAGCAGCCTGATCGAGCGGGGCGCGGCGCAGGCGGTCGAATTGCTGGGTTCGGTCGATGATTTCTGGCAGGCGCTGGCGCTGCTGGAATTGCAGCGCATGGCGCAGGCCGGCAATCATCAGGCCCAGGCCGAGCTGGCCTGGCGCCATGCCGCCGGTGAAGGCGGCGCGGAAAAATCGCCGGCGCAGGCCGTGCGCTGGGCGACGCTGAGCGCCGAGCACGACTGCGCGGCCGGTGCGGCCGTGCTCGGCTGGCTGCTCTACAACGGTTTCGGCCTGCCTGTGGATTTGCCGGAAGCGGCGCGGCTGTTCGCCTCGGCCGCCGCGCGCGACGACCTGCGCGGCTTGACCTGGCTGGGCTTGTGCCTGCTGCACGGACACGGCGTGGCCGCCGACGGCCGGCAGGCGCTGGCGCTGTTTCACCAGGCGGCGGCCAAGGGCGGGGCGACGGCGCGGCTGGCCCAGTACTGGCTGGGACGCATCCATTACTTCGGGCTGCCCGACGTTGCGCCGCGCGATTTCGATGAGGCGGCGCGCTGGTTGCGCCTGGCGGCCGGGCATGCGCATCTCGGCGCGCACGAATTGCTGGCGCGCTGCCATTTCTTCGGTCGCGGCGTGCAGCGCGATCGGCGCGAAGCCCTGCGCCTGTGGCGCGCGGCGGCGGAGGGCGGCGATGCGCAGGCGATGTATTGCATGGGCATGTGCCTGTATGCCGGCGAGGGCGCGGCGCAGGATGGCGCCGAGGCGATGCGCTGGTTTCGCGCGGCGGCGCGTCAGCAGGTGGCCGGGGCGATGTTCCTGCTCGGTCAGTGCTGTGTGTTTGGCGTCGGCGTGACGCGCGATCTCCAGGCGGGCCTGGGCTGGTATCGGCGCGCGGCCGAGCAGGGCAATCGCGAAGCCGAATACGAGCTGGGCGAGTGGCATGCCTTCGGACGCGGCGGCCTGGCGCAGGACATGAGCGAGGCGATCGGCTGGTACCGCCGGGCGGCGCGGCAGGGGCACGCCCAGGCCCAGCGCAAGCTGGGGCACTGTTACCGGAATGGCGACGGCCTTACCGAAAACAAGGCGCAGGCGCTGGTCTGGTATCGGCGGGCCGCCGCGGGAGGCGACGTGACGGCTCGGGTATGGCTGGGTGAATGCTACGAACAGGGCGAAGGCGTGGCGCAGGATGCCGTCGCCGCGGCCAAGCATTATCGCGCGGCGGCGCAGGCGAACGATCCGCACGGCATGGCGGAATACGGCCGCTGCCTGCTGCGCGGCATCGGCGTGGCGGCGGATTTCGCGCAGGCCGAGCGCTTCCTGCGCGCGGCGGCGGATGCGGGCTGGCAGCCGGCGCTGGGCGAGCTGGAGCGTTACTGTTTTTCCCGCGCCGAGCAGTTGCTGCAGGCGTCGGCCGATGCGCCGTCACGCGCCAGCGAGGCGGCGGACTACTATCGCAAGGCCGGCGAGCTGGGCCACCGCCGCGCGGCCTTCATGCTCGGCGAATGCTATCGCCATGGCCACGGCGTGCCCCGCGACGACCTGCAGGCAATGACCTGGTATCGCAAGGCGGCGCGCCTGTTCGAGGCCAAGATCGCGCTGGGCGATCTGTATTACTTCGGTTACGGGGCGGGGGCGCCTCCCGCCCGGCAGGATCACCGCGAGGCGCTGCGCTGGTACGAGCAGGCGGTCGAGCAGCACGAGGATGCCTATGCCATGTACAGCCTCGGCTACTGCCTGCTGCACGGGCAGGGCTGCGCGGCCGGTGCGCAGAACGCCCGCGAGGGCGCGCGCTGGCTGCGCAAGGCGGCCGCCCTGGGCCATGTCGAGGCGCAATATGAACTGGGCTGCGCCTACCTGCGCGGCACGGGCGTCGCGCGCAGCCCGCGGCTGGCGATGAAATGGCTGCGCAGCGCGGCCCAGCTTGGCCACGCCGCCGCGCAGAGCGGGCTGGCCGAGTTGCCTGAATTGTTTGGGTCGCGTTAGTCCGTTGCGCCGGTAGTTTCTACAGGTGCTAGCGTAGTGTTGCACGCTGATTGACACATGAAAAACCACACATTTGTCGTCCCTGCGCAGGCGGGGACCCAGGTACGTACTGGATTCCCGCTTTCGCGGGAATGACGACGATGCGCTCTTCGTCGGGCAGTAGTCCATGCCGCTGGATTCCCGCCTGCGCGGGAATGACGGCATTAGCGCCAGAGCTTGGGCAACTGGGAGACTTCGCGGGCGGCGCCGGTATCGGCGCTGGTGGTGGTGGCGGCATAGACCTGCAGCGCGGCGGAGACTTCGCGCTGGCGGTCGGCCGGACGCCAGGCGTCGTCGCCTTTCTCATCCATGCGCTGGCGGCGCCGGGCGAGTTCCGCGTCGTCGATCGCCAGATGGATGCGCCGCGCCGGGATGTCGATTTCGATGCGGTCGCCGTTTTCCACCAGGCCGATGGCGCCGCCCGCCGCCGCTTCCGGCGAGACGTGGCCGATCGACAGGCCGGAGGTGCCGCCGGAGAAACGGCCATCGGTGACCAGCGCGCAGGCCGCGCCCAGATGCCGGGATTTGAGATACGAGGTGGGGTAGAGCATTTCCTGCATGCCCGGCCCGCCCTTGGGGCCTTCGTAGCGGATGACCACCACGTCGCCGGCCTTCACTTCGCCGCCGAGGATGCCGGCGACGGCGTCGTCCTGGCTTTCATAGACGCGCGCCGTGCCGGCGAACTGCCAGAGGCTTTCATCGACGCCGGCGGTCTTGACGATGCAGCCCTTCTCGGCGATGTTGCCAAACAGCACGGCCAGCCCGCCTTCCCTGGTGTAGGCGTGCTCGACGTCACGGATGCAGCCTTGCTGGCGGTCGATATCCAGCGTGGGATAGCGCCGCTCCTGCGAGAAGGCGGTCTGCGTCGGAATGCCGCCGGGCGCGGCGCGGAAGAATTCATGCAGCGCGGCATCCTGGTTGCGCTGCACGTCGTAGGTGGCCAGCGCCTCGGCCAGCGTCCTGCTATGCACCGTCGGCAGGTCGGTGCGCAGCAGGCCGCCGCGATCCAGTTCGCCGAGGATGGCCATGATGCCGCCGGCGCGATGCACGTCTTCCATGTGGTAATCCTGCGTGGCCGGCGCCACCTTGGACAGGCAGGGCACCTTGCGCGAGATGCGGTCGATGTCCTTCATGGTGAATTCGACCTGCGCCTCGCGGGCGGCGGCGAGCAGGTGCAGCACGGTGTTGCTGGAGCCGCCCATCGCCACGTCCAGGCTCATGGCGTTTTCAAAGGCCGGGAAGCTGGCGATCGAACGTGGCAGCACGCTGGCATCGTCCTGGTCGTAGTAGCGCCGGCAGAGTTCGACGACGAGGCGGCCGGCCTTGAGAAACAGTTGCTTGCGGTCGGCGTGGGTGGCCAGCAGCGAACCGTTGCCGGGCAGCGACAGCCCCAGCGCCTCGGTCAGACAGTTCATCGAGTTGGCGGTGAACATGCCCGAGCAGGAGCCGCAGGTCGGACAGGCCGAGCGCTCGAAACTGGCGACGTCCTCATCGCTCACCGCATCGTCGGCGGCGTTGATCATGGCGTCGATGAGATCGATGGCGATGGTCTTACCCTGCCAGTTCACCTTGCCGGCCTCCATCGGCCCGCCGGAAACGAAAACGGTGGGAATGTTCAGGCGCATCGCGGCGATCAGCATGCCCGGGGTGATCTTGTCGCAGTTGGAAATGCAGATCATGGCATCGGCGCAATGGGCATTGACCATGTATTCCACCGAGTCGGCGATCAGTTCGCGCGAAGGCAGCGAATACAGCATGCCGGCATGGCCCATGGCGATGCCGTCGTCGATGGCGATGGTGTTGAATTCCTTGGCGATGGCGCCGGCCGCTTCGATCTCGCGCGCCACCAGTTGGCCCATGTCCTTCAGATGCACGTGGCCGGGGACGAACTGGGTGAAGGAATTCACCACGGCGATGATGGGTTTGCCGAAATCGCCTTCCTTGACGCCGGTGGCGCGCCACAGGGCGCGGGCGCCGGCCATGTTGCGGCCGTGGGTGGATGCGCGGGAACGGTATGCGGGCATGACGATCTCCAGAAGGGGGAAACGGCAGCCTGCCATTCAGGCCGGCTGCCGCTCTAAGTTAGAATGGCGATTTTAGCGTACTCGGGTAGCGCCCATGCTCGTCCATCCGCAGTTCGACCCCATCGCCATCCAGCTTGGACCGCTCGCCGTGCACTGGTATGGCCTGATGTATCTGGTGGCTTTCCTGTCCTTCCTGGCGCTGGGCACTTGGCGCGCGAATCATCGGCCGGATCTGGGCATCTCCTCGCAGGATGTCGACGACATGCTGTTCTACGGCGTCTTCGGCGTGATCATCGGCGGCCGGCTGGGGGAAATCCTGTTCTACGAACCGGCTTACTATCTGGCGCATCCCGCCCAGGTCTTCGCCATCTGGCAAGGCGGCATGAGCTTTCACGGCGGCTTCATCGGCGTGATCGCGGCCATGGCGCTGTTCGCCTGGCGCAAGCGGAAGCGCTTCCTGCAGGTCACCGATTTCATCGCGCCGCTCTCGGCCCTGGGCCTGGCCGCCGGGCGCATCGGCAACTTCATCAACGGCGAACTGTGGGGCCGGGCGGCCGATCCTTCATTGCCCTGGGCGATGGTCTTTCCCAACGTCGACAACCTGCCGCGTCATCCCTCGCAGCTTTACCAGGCCGGCCTCGAAGGCATCCTGCTGTTCTGCATCATCTGGTGGTATGCCAGCAAGCCGCGCCGCGACGGCCAGCTCTCCGGCGCTTTCCTGCTGGGCTACGGCGTCATGCGTTCCATCGGCGAATTCTTCCGCGAGCCGGATGCTGGCATCTTCGGCCACAGCTATGTCGTCAGCATGGGTCAATGGCTGAGCGTGCCGATGATCCTGCTCGGCCTTTACTTCCTTTTGCGCAGGAGCAAAACAGCATGAGCAACACGCAACGCCCCTTCAGGATCCTCGGCATCCAGCAGATCGCCGTCGGCGGCCCCTCCAAGGACCGCCTGCGCCGCCTGTGGGTGGACATGTTCGGCCTCACTGTGACCGGCAACTTCGTCAGCGAGAAGGAGAACGTGGACGAGGACATCACCGCCATGGGCAGCGGCCCGTTCAAGGTCGAGGTCGACCTGATGCAGCCGCTCGACCCGGCCAAAAAACCGGCCGTGCATGAGCCGCCGCTGAACCACGTCGGCCTGTGGGTGGACGATCTGCCGGTCGCCGTCGAATGGCTCACCGCGCAAGGCGTGCGCTTCGCGCCGGGCGGCATCCGCAAGGGCGCGGCCGGCTACGACATCACCTTCCTGCATCCGAAGGCCAACGAGCAGTTCCCGATTGCCGGCGAAGGCGTGCTGATCGAACTGGTGCAGGCACCGCCGGAAGTCATCGACGCTTTCGCCAGGCTGGCGGGCTGAAGAAATATCCCTTGATTCCTGCCGCAGTGTCCTGCGGGCGTGCGGCAGGGGAGTCGAACATCAGCGTTTGAGTCTGGCGAAAGCCGCGGCCATCGCGCCGGCTGGTTCCGCTTCACGCTGTTGCGCCCGCGCGGCGGGTTTGCTGCCACCCTTCATCGTTTCACCTCCCGAGGCGGCCCCCTTCGGAGCGTCGGCCAGGCGCATGGTCAGGGCGATGCGTTGGCGCTTGACGTCGATTTCGAGCACCTTGACCTTCACCACGTCGCCGGCTTTGACGACGTCGTGCGGGTCCTTGACGTAGCGGTTGGCGAGCGCGGAGACGTGTACCAGGCCGTCCTGGTGCACGCCGATGTCGACGAAGGCGCCGAAGTTGGCCACATTCGTGACTACGCCTTCGAGCAGCATGCCGGGCTGCAGGTCCTTGATGTCCTCGACGCCGTCGCGGAAGGTCGCGCTCTTGAACTCGGGGCGCGGGTCGCGGCCGGGTTTTTCGAGTTCCTTGAGGATGTCCTGCACCGTTGGTAATCCAAACTTCTCGTCGGTGTATTTGCGCGCGTCGAGTTTCTTCAGCAGCGCGATGTCGCCGATCACGTCGCGCACGCCCTTCCTGATGTCGGCAAGGATGCGCTCGACGACGGGGTAGGCCTCGGGGTGCACGCTCGATGCGTCGAGCGGGTTTTCACTGCCGTTGATGCGCAGGAAGCCGGCCGCTTGCTCAAACGTTTTCTCGCCGAGACGCGGCACCTTCATCAGTGCGGCGCGGCTGGGGAAGGGGCCGTTGGCATCGCGGTAGGCGACGATACCGGCGGCGAGTCCGGTGTTGAGGCCGGAGATGCGCGTGAGCAGCGGCGCCGAGGCGGTATTCACGTCGACGCCGACGGCGTTCACGCAGTCCTCGACGACGGCATCGAGCGCGCGCGCCAGATGCGTCTGCGAGACATCGTGCTGGTACTGGCCCACGCCGATGGACTTCGGATCGATCTTCACCAGTTCGGCCAGCGGGTCCTGCAAACGGCGCGCGATGGAGACGGCGCCGCGCAAGGATACGTCGAGGTCGGGGAATTCCTTCGCCGCGAGTTCCGAGGCGGAATACACCGAGGCGCCGGCTTCGGAGACGACGATCTTGCTGATCTTCTGCTCGGGCAGCAGTTTGATGAGATCGCCGGCGAGCTTGTCGGTTTCGCGTGAGGCGGTGCCGTTGCCGATGCTGATGAGGTCGACGCGGTGCTTCTTCGCCAGTTGCGTCAGCGTATGCAGCGCGCCGTCCCAGTCGCGGCGCGGCTCGTGCGGGTAGACGGTGGCGGTGTCGAGCAGCTTTCCGGTGGCGTCGACGACGGCGACCTTGACGCCGGTGCGGATGCCGGGATCGAGGCCCATCGTCGCGCGCGGGCCGGCGGGTGCGGCGAGCAGCAGGTCGTGCAGGTTGCGCGCGAAGACGCGGATCGCTTCTTCCTCGGCGCGTTCGCGCAGGGCGTTCATCAGTTCGAGTTCGAGGTGCAGCGAGATTTTCACCATCCACGCCCAGCGCGCCGTTTCGAGCAGCCAGCGGTCGGCGGGGCGCTGCTCGTCGCGGATGCCGAAGCGCATGGCGACGCGGCGCTCGCAGGGGCTGGCCAGCGGCGGCTCCTGCAATTCCTCCGGCATTTTCAGCGCGAGGCGCAGCACGTCCTCGTTGCGGCCACGGAACAGCGCCAGCGCGCGGTGCGAAGGGATTTCCCGGATCGCCTCGGAATAGTCGAAGTAATCGCGGAACTTGGCGCCGGCTTCCTCCTTGCCTGCGACGACGGCGGATACCACGATGCCCTCGTCACTCAGGCGCTCGCGCAGCTCGCCGAGGAGTTGCGCGTCCTCGGCGAAGCGCTCCATCAGGATCTGCCGCGCGCCGTCGAGCGCGGCTTTGACGTCGGGCACGCCTTTGTCGGCGTCGATGTACTTCGCCGCCTCGGCATCCGGCGAAAGCTGAGGGTCATCCAGCAGCGCGTCGGCGAGCGGCTCCAGGCCGGCCTCGCGAGCGATCTGCGCCTTGGTACGGCGCTTCTGCTTGTAGGGCAGGTAGAGGTCTTCGAGGCGCTGCTTGGTGTCGGCGTCGAGGATTTCGGCGTGCAGCTCGGGCGTCAGCTTGCCCTGCTCCTCGATGCTGTTGATGACGGCCACGCGCCGCTCTTCCAGTTCGCGCAGGTAGCCGAGGCGCTCTTCGAGCAGTCGCATCTGCGTGTCGTCGAGGCCGCCGGTGGCTTCCTTGCGGTAGCGCGAGATGAAGGGCACCGTGGCGCCCTCGTCGAGCAACTCGACGGCGGCGGCGACTTGTTGGGGGCGGACGTTGAGTTCGGCGGCGAGGCGTTCGGGAATCGGGGGCAGCATGTGAGCGCTATTCCTGCAGTTGTGCAAACAAAGGGCGGGGACATTACCGGAGTGGGTGGCGAAGATCAAGGCGATGGGTCGTTGCCATGATCGCTGTATCCGCTCAGCCGCTCCAGCAGCTTGAGCACGGCGATCGAGTCTTCCTCGCCGCCGCCGCTGCCAACCAGCGCGTTGAATAGCTGCGTCGTCGCTGCCGCGCCAGGCAGCGTGAGGCCCAGGCGCTGCGCTTCTGCCATGACGATGCGCAAGTCCTTCTGGTGCATCCAGGCCTTGAAGCCGGGGCGGAAATTGCGTTCCAGCATGCGCTGGCCATGCGCGTCGAGGATGCGGCTGGCGGCGAAGCCGCCGAGCAGCGCCTCGCGCACCCGTGCCGGATCGACGCCGCTGGCGCGGGCGAAGTTGAAGGCTTCGGCAACCGCCGCGATGCCCATCGCCGTGAGTATCTGGTTGCAGGCCTTGGCCACCTGCCCCGCGCCCGTCGGGCCGATGTGGGTGATGGTTTGCCCCAGGCATTCGAGCAGCGGGCGGGCGCGCTCGAACACGGTTTGCTTGCCGCCGACCATGATGGTCAGCGTCGCGTCGATGGCGCCGGTTTCGCCGCCGGAGACCGGGGCGTCGAGGAATTCGATGCCGCGTTCCTCCAGGCGCCGGCCGATGTCGCGCGCCGCCGCCGGGGCGATGGTGCTCATGTCGATGACGATCAGGCCGGGTCGCGCGCCTTCGGCGAGGCCGCGCGCTCCGAGCGTCACCTGCTCGACATCCGGCGCGTCGGCCACCACGGTGAAGACGAGATCGGCATACCTTGCGACGTCGGCCGCGCTGCCGTGCAGCCTCACGCCTGCCCGGTCGCGCCAGGCTTCGAGCGTTTCGGGGCGGCGCGCCCACAGGTGCAGCGCATGGCCCGCCGCCAGCAGATGCCCGGCCATCGGGCGTCCCATCAAACCGAGACCGATGAATCCGATTTCCATGACCGCTCCTGCAGAAAATTCAGGGAGGGCGACTATGGCATGAAATGGCCGCAGACATGGCCGCGGGATCGTCCGGCGGGCGTTTTCGTCCTGTCTGGCGGCAGGGGCGGCGGGTATAATCTCGCCTTTGCGCAAACGCGCTCTTTGTCTCTCCTTTTGCCTCTCATAGCCATGCCCGACATCCTCAAGCTGCGCGGTGCCGCCGCCTTCACTGCCAGTCGCCTGGCGCGTTTGACCGAGCAGTTGCAGGGCGCTGTCGGCAGCCTCGGGCGGTTGAGCGCCGAACACTGGTATTTCGTCGAGCTGGCAGCGCCCTTGAGCGCGGCCGAGATCGAGCGTCTGGGGCAGTTGCTGGGTGCGCCGGCGCGCTCCGATGCCCTGCCTGCCGGCCAGTTGCTGCTGGTCACGCCGCGTCTGGGGACGATTTCGCCGTGGTCGAGCAAGGCCACGGACATCGCGCGGCAGTGTGGTTTCGCCCAGGTCAGGCGCATCGAGCGCGGTACGGCGTTTCATGCGGACGTGCCGGCCAGCCAGCGCGCGGCCCTGCTGCCCTTGCTGCATGACCGCATGACCGAATCGGTGCTGGCGCAGTTCGACGAGGCCGAGGCGCTGTTCCGCCAACTGCCGCCGCAGCCGCTGACCACGGTGGCGCTGCTCGATCGGGGCCGGCAGGCGCTGGTGGCGGCGAATGCCGAGCTGGGCCTGGCGCTGTCCGAAGACGAGATCGACTATCTGGCGGAAAACTTCACGCGCCTGGGCCGCAATCCCACCGACGTCGAGCTGATGATGTTCGCCCAGGCGAATTCCGAGCATTGCCGCCACAAGATTTTCAATGCTTCCTGGGTGATCGATGGCGAGCAGCGCGAGGAGACGCTGTTCGGCATGATCCGCGAGACGCACAAGGCGCATCCACAGGGCACGGTGGTGGCTTATTCGGATAATGCGGCGATCATCGAAGGGGCGCGGATCGCGCGCTTCTATCCGGATGCGGATGCGAATGCCGGCGGCGAGTATCGCTATCACGATGAATTGACCCACATCCTCGCCAAGGTCGAGACGCACAATCATCCGACGGCGATCTCGCCTTTTCCGGGGGCCGCGACCGGCTCGGGTGGCGAGATCCGCGACGAGGGCGCGACCGGGCGCGGCTCCAGGCCCAAGGCCGGCCTGTGCGGCTTCTCGGTCTCGAACCTGCGCATCCCGGGTTTTGAGCAGCCGTGGGAAGTGCCTTACGGCAAGCCCGAGCGCATCGCTTCCGCGCTGGACATCATGGTCGAGGGACCGATCGGTGCGGCGGCGTTCAACAACGAATTCGGCCGACCCAATCTGACCGGCTACTTCCGCACCTACGAGCAGGCATTCAACGGCGAGGTGCGCGGCTATCACAAGCCGATCATGATCGCCGGCGGGCTGGGCAACATCCAGGCCGAACAATCCTTCAAGATTCAATTTCCGGCCGGCTCGCTGCTGATCCAGCTCGGCGGGCCGGGCATGCTGATCGGCCTGGGCGGCGGCGCGGCTTCGTCGATGACCACCGGCGCCAATACCGCCGATCTCGATTTCGCTTCGGTGCAGCGCGGCAATCCGGAAATCCAGCGCCGCGCCCAGGAGGTCATCGACCGCTGCTGGCAGCAGGGCAGGGACAATCCCATCCTGGCGATTCACGACGTCGGCGCCGGCGGCATTTCCAACGCCATGCCGGAGCTGGCCAACGATGCCGGCTGCGGCGCGCGTTTCGAGTTGCGTGCCATTCCCACCGAAGAATCCGCCATGTCGCCGCGCGAGATCTGGTCGAACGAAGCCCAGGAGCGCTACGTGCTGGCCATCGCGCCCGAGCGTCTGGCGGCGTTCGATGCCATCTGTGTGCGCGAGCGTTGTCCCTTTGCCGTGATTGGCCGCGCCACGGGTGAGCGCCGGTTGGTGGTGCATGACGAACATTTCGGCAATGATGCGGTGGACATGCCGATGGAGGTGCTGCTCGGCAAGCCGCCGCGCATGCTGCGCGATGTACGGCGCGGCAGCGTCACGGCGCCGGACTTCGTGCTCGACGAGGTCGACGTCACCGAGGCGGCCTTGCGCGTGCTGCGTCTGCCGACGGTGGCTGCCAAGAATTTCCTCATCACCATTGGTGATCGCAGTGTCGGCGGCATGACCGCGCGCGATCAGATGGTCGGTCCCTGGCAGGTGCCGGTGGCCGACTGCGCGGTGACCGCGCTGGGTTTCGAGACCACGCTGGGCGAGGCCATGGCCATGGGCGAGCGCAGCCCGCTGGCGCTGCTCGATGCGCCGGCCTCGGGGCGCATGGCGGTGGCCGAGGCCATCACCAACATCGCGGCGGCGGCCATCGCCGGTCTCGGCAGCATCAAGCTGTCGGCCAACTGGATGGCGGCGGCCGGCCATGGCGGCGAGGATGCGGCGCTGTTCGACACGGTGCGGGCCGTGGCGCTGGATTTTTGCCGCGGCCTCGATCTGTCCATTCCGGTGGGCAAGGATTCGCTGTCGATGAAGACGACCTGGCAGGACGGGACGGACGGCAAGCAGGTGGTTGCCCCGCTGTCGCTGATCGTTACCGCCTTCGCGCCCTGCCTGGACGTGCGCCGCACCCTGACGCCGCAGTTGCGCACGGATGCCGGGGAGACCGAGCTGCTGCTGATCGACCTGGGTGCCGGCCAGAACCGCCTGGGCGGCTCGGCGCTGGCCCAGGTGCATGGCGTCACCGGCAATCAGGTGCCCGATGCCGATCCCGAATTGCTGCGGGCTTTCTTCGCCGCCATCCAGCAGTTGTCGCAGGCCGGCTTGCTGCTGGCCTATCACGACCGTTCCGACGGCGGCCTGTTCGCCACGGTTTGCGAAATGGCCTTTGCTGCGCACGTCGGCGTTTCGTTGAATCTCGACGGCCTGTGCTACGACCCGCGGATGAACGACGTCGACGGCATGGAACGGGCGCCGGACGTGCTCGAAGGGCGTCTGTTCGACCGTGTGCTGGCCGCGCTCTTCAGCGAGGAGCTGGGCGCGGTGCTGCAGATCCGCCGCAGCGCGCGCAGTCAGGTGATGGAAGTGCTGCGCGCGGCCGGTCTGGGCTGCGTATCGCATCTGATCGGCGACTTGAACGATGGCGATGAAATCCGCGTCTGGCGCAATGCGCGCAAGGTGTTGAGCCTGCCGCGCGTCGCGCTGCAGCGCGCCTGGTCCGAGACCAGTTACCGGATCGCCCGCCTGCGCGACGATCCGGCCTGCGCCCAGGAGGAATTCGACACGCTGCTGGATGCGGACGATCCGGGGCTGTCGGCCGAGTTGAGCTTTTCACCCGTTGCGCCGCACGTCGCGGAGAGCGCCAAGGCCCGGCCGAAGATCGCCATCCTGCGCGAGCAGGGCGTCAACGGCCACGTCGAAATGGCGGCGGCCTTCGCCCGCGCCGGGTTTGCCGCCCATGACGTGCATATGAGCGACTTGCAAAGCGGACGACTGAGCCTGGCCGATTTCCAGGGCTTTGCCGCCTGCGGCGGATTTTCCTATGGCGACGTGCTCGGCGCCGGCCAGGGCTGGGCCAAGTCCATCCTGTTCAACGGCCGCCTGCATGACGAATTCGCCGCCTTCTTCGCGCGTCCGGACAGTTTTGCCCTGGGGGTGTGCAATGGCTGCCAGATGATGAGTCATCTCGGCGCGATCATTCCCGGCGCGGCGCACTGGCCGAGCTTCCAGCGCAATCGTAGCGAGCAGTTCGAGGCGCGTCTGGTGCAAGTCGAGATTCCGGATTCGAATTCGATCTTCTTCCAGGGCATGGCCGGCAGCCGTCTGCCGGTGATCGTCTCGCACGGCGAAGGCCGCGCCGAATTTGCCGCCGGCCGCGATCCCGCGCAGGCCATCGTGGCGCTGCGCTATGTCGACCATCGCGGCCGCGTGGCCACGAGCTATCCATACAATCCGAACGGTTCGCCCGACGGCCTGGCCGGCGTCACCACGGCGGATGGCCGCTTCAGCATCATGATGCCGCACCCCGAGCGCACTTTCCGCAATGTCCAGCTTTCCTGGCATCCACAGGCGTGGGATGCGCTCTGGGGCGACGATTCGCCGTGGCTCACGATGTTCCGCAACGCCCGGCGCTGGCTGGATTGAACGACTGCCGGCAGGGTATGCGGCGGGTGGTGGCCGTGCGACGGAAGCGACGGAATCCCGATGAATCGGCGGCTTGAGCATGGATGAGGTGTGAGGCATGGGTTTGCGCCGGCTTTCTGCGAGTGAAATCGGTCAGACCGGCTGGGTGCCTGGGGACTCATCCTCGAAATTCCGTTTCTCGCTGGTAATCGCGACGCTCCAGGATGATGGCGAGCTGGAGTGCTGTCTTGCCAGCATGCCCGCGCCGGCGGATGGGCCGGACTTCGAAGTCGTCGTGGTCGACCAGAACGGGGACGGGCGTCTGGATGACGTCGTGCGCCGTCATGCGGAAAACCTCGAGATCGTGCATGTGCGGGTGGATTTCCGCGGCCTGAACCGGGCGCGCAATGTGGGCGCGCGCGTGGCGCGGGGCGAATGGCTGGGGTTTCCCGATGACGATTGCCAGTTGTTTCCGGATACCCTGCTGGCGCTGGAGCGATTGATCGCCGATCCCACGGTCGGCGTCGCGACGGGCAGGACGGTCGATACATCGGGCGCATCGAGCGTGTTGCGCTGGCGGCGCCAGTCTTGCGACTTCGGCCGCTGGACGATGTTCGGCTGCCTGACGGAGGCGGTGTTCTTCGTGCAGCGTTCGGTTTTCATGCGTGCCGGAGGATTCGACGAGCGCTTCGGGCCGGGCGCGGCGTTTCCCGCTGCCGAGGGCATCGAGTTGATGGATCGGCTTTTCGCTCTCATGGAAAATCGCCGCGCCTGCTACGACCCGGCGATACGCATGAGGCATCCGCAGAAAGTTCCGCCCTGGAACCGCTGGGCTGCCGCCAGGTTTCACGCCTATGCGATCGGCGCGGGCGCCGTGGTGGCCAAGCGTCCTTCTCCTCATCTGATCTACTGGGGAGCGCGCATCGTTGCCGGCGCGCTGGCGCGGGCGCTGTTTTCCCGCGGCTGGAAGCGGGCCGCGTATGCCGCCCGGGCGCGCGGCTTCTTCACCGGCCTGTTGCGCGGCACGCGCGTCTTTTACTTCGCGGAATGGCGGAATTGCGCGCGCTGAAATACATTTCATGGGGCGATACCACGGGCTATGCGGTTGCCGCCAAGGCCTACGTCCGCGCGCTCATGGACGCAGGCGTGGCGCTCACCTGGACGCCGATGATCAGAGGCAGGCGTGCGTACGAAGCGTATACGTCGCCGCTCTGGCCATGTGCCAGCCTTGCCCCGGTCTGCAACCGGGCGATGGATTACGACACGGTGCTCATCCATACCGTCCCCGAATATTTTCCCGAGTGGATCGAGCGCGAGCGCAAGCCCGGCCGCCGCATCCTGGGATATACCGTCTGGGAGCTGGAGCGTCTCCCGGATCATTGGCCGGCCATCTTGAATCGTCTGGACGGCGTGATCGTGCCTACTCACTGGAATGCCCAGGCGTTTCGCGACTCGGGCGTCACGGTGCCGGTTTTCGTGGTGCCGCACTTGTCGCAGTTCGAGTATCTCGGAAAGCTTGATTCCGAATCCGGCCAGGGAGGAGACCATGCCGCCCTGAACCGCAGGCTCGGGCCGTTCGGCAACGATCCGGCGCGGTTCATGTTCTATTCGATTGCCTACTGGTCACACCGCAAGGCGCCGTATCTGGTTCTGGAGGCGTACCTGAAGGCTTTCACGCGCCATGATCGGGTGCTGCTGGCGATCAAGACGGGCGAGCAGGATTTCACCCGATGGCGCCGGCATTGGCGCCATGGTTTCCGCCGGCGCCATCCCTCGCCGCAGGACGCGGTGGAGCGGCGGCTGTCCGCTCATCCCGACAGCCCGCCCGTGGCCGTCATCATGGATGAAACGCTGTCCGATGCGGAGATGCTTGCATTGCACGAAAAGGGCGATTGCTACATCGCGCTGCCGCGTGCCGAAGGCTGGGGGCTCGGCGCGTTCGAGGCGGCGCGCCTGGGCAAGCCGGTCATCATGACGGGTTATGGGGGACAGCTCGATTTTCTCGAGCCGGGATTTGCGCATCGGGTCGAGCATCGCATGGTGCCGGCGGTTGATCCGGCATTCCCGGCCAGCCACCGGCCATCCGACCGCTGGGCGGAGCCGTCCGTCGACCAGGCGGCGGCCCACATGCGCTTCGTTTTCGAGCACAGCTCGCATGCGCGCGAATGCGCCGGACGGGTTGCGCAGCGGCTGTCCGGCGATTTTTCCAGGGACGCCGTGACGGCCGCCTTGCTCAGGGCGCTCGAAATGCGGACATGAGGATGCCTCCATGATTCCCAACGTATTCCATTTCGTTTTCGGGCTGCGTGAGCAAAGAGAGCCTTTCCACCTGATGTATTACCTGTGCCTGGCTTCGTGCATCAACGTGAATCGGCCGGATGCCGTGTACTTTCACTACCATCACGAGCCTTGGGGCGAGTGGTGGGAACGGATCAAGCCCGGCTTGATTCTGGAGCGCATCGAGCCGGAACGGACGCTGGCTGAATACCGTTACGCGGATGCGTCGATATCGCCTTATCGCTACGCGCACCTCGCGGATTTCGCGCGGCTCCGGATCCTGCTCGAGCGGGGCGGCATTTATGCGGATATCGACACCTTGTTCCTCCGCCCCATCCCGGCGCATTGGCGCGAGCGCCAGTTCATCCTCGGGCAGGAAAAAGCCCCGCAGGCCGCCGTCGACGGCGGTTCCTTGTGCAATGCCTGGATCGCCTCGGCGCCCGGTGCGGAATTTGGACGTCTCTGGCTGGAGGGTTTTCATGAGGCATTCGACGGCACCTGGAGCAATCATTCGACGTTGCTGCCCTTCCGCCTCTGGCAGAAGCATCCGGCGCTGGTTTGCGTCGAACCGGAAAGCGCTTTTTATGCGCTGGACTGGACTTCGCGAGGCATAGAAAACCTGTTCCTGCACTCGGCCGGGCTGCCCGATGAGGCGTACAGCCTGCACCTGTGGAATCACCTCTGGTTTGCGCGCGAGCGTCTCGACTTCACGCATTTTCATGCGGACATGCTGACGGTCGACTACGTGCTGCATGCCGATACCACCTACGCCAACCACGCGCGCCGGCACCTGCCGGCCGACGCGATCGGCAGCCTGGCGAGTTACAGACGCCAGAGACGCAACTTGCGCTGGCGGTTTCCATTGCGCAGCCTGCGTTCCTGGCTGCGGGCGCCATGAGTTCCGTCCGTCCCGTCGCCTTGCTGGTGACCCCCGTGCTGCCGCAGCCGGGCGGCTCGGGACCCGCCTTGCGTGCCTGGGACTGGCTGCTGGATCTTGCCCGCAGCCATCGGGTGCATGTCGTCGTGACGGGAGACTTGCCGGCGCAGCCCCTGCCCCTGGTCTATCCGGCAGAGGCGGTGCATCGGCTGTCTGCCGGAACGGCGCGGCATCGTTCGGGCCTGCGCGCTTTGGGGTATCTCTTCCCGCTGCTGTGCTTGCCGTACCGCGGGGTCGTTGCCGATTGGCGGATGAGGGCCGGCAGGCGGGCTTTTGCGCAGCTTCGTCCATTGTTGCCCGGACGGGCCGAAGTCGCCAGGATCGTTGCGTTCAGGTTCTACGTGCATGACGTGGCGCTGCAATTCGCCGGATGCTTCCCGGAGGCAGCGCTGGAACTCGATATGGACGATCTGGAGTCGCAGACGCGCATGAGCGTGGCCGGCGCGCTTTGGCGCATGGGGCGCTATGGGCAGGCGTTCCGCTGTGCCGTCACGGCGCTTCAATACGCCCTGCTGGAGATGCGCCTGACGGGGCCTTACGACAAGGTCTGGCTGGCGGCGGATGAGGATCGCCAACATTTGCGCACGCGGCTGTCGAATGTGATTGGTGTCCGTCCCAATCGGATTCCATTGCCGGATTCGAGTGGAGAAACCTTCATGCCGCCAGCGGCGGTGTTGCGGTTGCTGTTTGTCGGCACGTTGAACTACCCGCCCAACGAGGAGGCGGTGCTGGCGCTGGTCAATCTGCATCTGCCGGCATTGAGGCGCCGCTTGGGACGTTCCTTATGCCTGTGCATCGCCGGACGCGGCGCGTCGGCGAGCCTGGCTGAAATGCTGCGGCGGGTGTCGGACGTCAAGTTCGTTCCGGACGCGCCGGATCTCGCCGATCTGTATGCGGAGGCGCATGTGGTCGTCGTGCCCCTGAAAGCCGGCGGCGGCAGCAAGCTCAAAACCCTGGGGGCTTTCGCGCATCGCCGGGCGGTGGTATCCACGGCGCACGGCGCGCGCGGTTTCGATGCGCGCGCGGGCGAGCATTACCTGCTCGCGGAGACGCCGGATGAGTTTGCGGAGGCGATTTGCCGATTGGCGAACGAGCCCTCGCTGGCCAGGCAACTGGCCTCTGCCGGAGAGGCCTTCTGCATTGCGCTGCACCGTGAGCGCTGATGCTTCGCCCGCTGAGGGCCGCCCAGTCCGTGCGCGGAAATCAGCGCCGCGCACGGACAGCGCTTCATGCGTGGGCGGTTTCGGACCCCACGCTGCGCCGCGTCTTGCCGGCGCGCGCCGGGACGTTGCACAGGCCGCAGACGTAGGTCTTGGTCGGGTCGAAGGCATGGGCGACGAATTGGCCGCTGCAGGTCTTGCAGGTGGCCAGCGTCAGCATGTTGGCATCGAAGAAGCGCACCATGGTCCAGGCGCGGGTCAGCGACAGCACCGGCTTCATGTCGTTGCGCTCGACCTGTTCCAGGTAGAGGTGGTAGGACTTGATGATCAGGTTCAGGCCGCGCAACTGGGTGTGGTTGAGCAGGAAGTTGTGATAGGCCATGAATAGCGAGGCATGCATGTTCGGCTGCCAGGTCATGAACCAGTCGGTGGAGAAGGGCAGCAGGCCCTTCGGCGGCGATTCGCCGCGGACTTCCTTGTAAAGCTTGATCAGCCGTTCGCGGCTGAGTTTGGTTTCGGTTTCGAGCAATTGCAGACGGGCACCGAGCTGGATCAGTTCGATGGCCAGCCCGATGTCTCTCGCTTCCGAGATGACGGATTTATTGCGCATGGGAACTCCTGGATGGTGGCGGCGGCAATGTCGGCGGCGCGCAGCGTAGTGTTGCGCAGTGCGTGCTTCAGGCAACGGTTTCGACGGGCTTGCCGGCTGCGAGTATCGTTGCATGCATGTGACCGATGCCGCGTTCGCGGTCATGGTTGGCAAGCAGGTTCAGCAGCAGGGTGTCGTCGAAACGGAAGCTGCACAGCAGCATGTCGGCGCTGGCCATCCTGAGTACTTGACCAGGGGTGAGACGGTCGAGGATGTCTGCGATTTCCTGGCTGATGCCCAGACGGAAAATCGCGCGCTCCCTGTCGGCGCGAATCATGTTCTGCGCCAGCATGAGGTAGGCAAGATTGACTTCCTTTATGTCGTTGTAGGTGTCAGTCATTTTCATGGTGCTCTCCTTTGGTTTTCAGCCTGCGGAATCCGGAAGGCGAGCGGATTATGGTCAATGCTGTCAACCACGAGTAGCGGTGCAATGCTGTTTTTGATGTCAGAACGGCTTCCGGGAGGTTTGTAAGGTTTATTCTTACAATTTTCGTGTAACGCAATGAATTAACGCGGTTTTAATTCTTTTGACCTGTCTTTCGAGCGGCCTTCGCCGTCTGGTATGTCGGGGTTGCGCCGGCAAGCCGCGATTGCGGGTTTGCCGATGGGCTGCTGCCTTTTTCTCTTTGCTTCCGGCTCGGTCGGGATGGCCGGCTGCGTTAAAATCGGCGCCCCATGGAAGCGAAAATCAATTTCTGCAGCACGTGCGGCTCGCCCGTCGCCATGCGGGTTCCGCCGGGCGATGCGCTGCTGCGCGCCGTGTGTGATGCCTGCGGTGCGATTCATTATCAGAACCCCAAGCTGGTCGTCGGCAGCCTGCCGGTCTGGGAGGATCGCGTCCTGCTGTGCCGGCGTGCCATCGAGCCGCGCTACGGCATGTGGACCCTGCCGGCGGGCTTCATGGAAAACAACGAGACGCTGCCGGCCGCGGCGCTGCGCGAGACGCACGAAGAGGCTTGCGCGCGCGTCGAACTGGGCGAGCTATACACGCTGATCAGCGTGCCGCACATCAGCCAGGTGCATGCGATTTATCGGGCGCGTCTGCTCGATCTGGACTTCGCCGCCGGCGTCGAGACGCTGGAGGTTGCGTTGTTCGACGAGTTGCAGATTCCCTGGGACGAGATTGCTTTTCGCACCATCGCCATGACGCTGCGCCATTTTTTCGCCGATCGCAAATTCGGCGCCTGGCGCTTTCACAGCGCCGAATTGCCGCCGCCCTGATGCGTGTTCATTCCGCAGGCGGGTCGGGATCGAACGCCACGGGAATGAGCACGTCGAAAGCGCGACCGCGCAGAGCCGGCGGTACCGCGGTTGCCTGTGCGGCATTTCCGAGCATTTCCAGCGCGGCCGCGTCAAGCAGGGCATTGCCGCTGCTGGAGTGCAGTTCCGCGCCCTGTGACTGGCCGTCGGCAGCGACGACCACGCGTACGCCGGTGATGCCGCCGATGCCTGCGTTACGGGCGGCGGCTGGGTAATTTCGGAAACGTCGTGCCGCCATGGCAAGATCGATGCGGTATTGGCGCAGGTGTTTGCCTTCGCCCTCGCCGTTCACGCTGGCTGGATGGCCGGCATCGGCATTGCCGCTGGCGGCGGTTTCTGCCGTGACGGAAGCCGTGTCGGCGACGGTCGCAGCCATACTCATGCTTGCTCGCGAAGCGTCTGGCGGAGGCGCCTTTCGGGCGTTTTCCTGACGCGGAGCACCTGCCGCCGCTGCCGTGGTTTGCGCAACGGGGGCGGCGGCTTGCTGCGCGTTCGTGCGCAGGCGCGCGGCGAGCGGTCCGGCATGGCGAGCGTGGAGCGGGTCGGTGGCCGGCGTCATATTGATTGACCGATTTTCCTGCAGCAGCAGGAAGGCGTGCAGCGCCAGCGAGATCGCCACTGCCTGGCCCAGAGACTTCGCTGTTTTTCCTGTGCCGTGGTTCATGGTTGTATAGTTGAAGGCCATCGATCGAAGCCGGTGGCCGCGGTCATCGCGTTCCACCGAGGTTCGATGATCTTGACATATCGTCGCAAGGGAATCCATCGCATCATGCAAGCCATCGAAGTTGCCGGGATTGCCGATGCTGTAGCGGTCTGTGAGGCCCGCGCGGCCATGCTGCCGCTGATCCTTACGCTGGACATGAATGGCGCGCCGTATCGCTGGGTGACGTGGCAGCATGCCTGTTTTTATTACGCCAGAAACCTGGTCGCCTGGTCGGCTGGCGATGAAAATCTGACTTTTTACGGTGGCATCAGCCGTGCCACCGGGCGGCGTTCCTCGATCACGACCAACAGCATCATCGCCATCAGGGGGCGGCCGGTGGCGTCGCGGGGGTGGCTGCAGGTGCCGCCGCTCAGCAACCGCGAGTTGTTCCAGCGCGACCGGCATGTGTGCGCCTATTGCGGGAATGGCTACGCCAGCCAGCGTCTGACGCGCGAGCATATCGTGCCGTTGTCGCAGGGCGGCCTCGATCTCTGGATGAACGTCGTCACCGCCTGCCGCGCCTGCAACCAGCGCAAGAGCGGCCGCACGCCGGAGCAGGCCGGCATGCAGTTGCTGTACGCGCCGTATGTGCCGAACAAGGCGGAATATCTGATCCTCAGCAACCGCCGCATCCTGCATGACCAGATGGATTTCCTGGCCAAGCACGTGCCAGTGCGCGAGTCGCGATTGTTGCGCCGGGCATGTTGAGGGCTTGAGAGCGAGCCGCGCGTCGGCAAGCGGTAAAATGCGCGGATGAATACAGCCGCTGCCGCGGCCGGGCCGTTCCAGGCGCCCACGCCGCTGACTTCCTATCGCAAGCATTGGGCGCAGCGTTTCGGACGCGCGCCTTTCCTGCCGATGTCGCGCGCCGAGATGGAGCAACTCGGCTGGGATTCCTGCGACATCATCCTGGTCACCGGCGATGCCTACATCGACCACCCCAGCTTCGGCATGGCGCTGATCGGTCGGCTGCTGGAAGCACAGGGTTTTCGCGTCGGCATCATCAGCCAGCCGGACTGGACGTCGAGCGCGGCCTTCAGGCAACTGGGCAAGCCGAATCTGTTCTTCGGCGTCACCGCCGGCAACATGGATTCGATGGTGAATCGCTACACGGCGGATCGCAAGATCCGCACGGACGATGCCTATACCGCCAACGCCGAGCCCGGCAAGCGTCCCGACCGGGCGGTGGTGGTGTATTCCCAGCGCTGCCGCGAAGCTTATCCGGATCGGCCGATCATCATCGGCAGCATCGAGGCCAGCCTGCGGCGCATCGCCCATTACGATTACTGGTCGGACAAGGTGCGCCGCGCCATCCTGCTCGACGCCAAGGCCGATCTGCTGCTCTACGGCAGCGCCGAGCGGGCTCTCGTCGAGCTGGCGCATCGTCTGGCGCGTGGTGTGCCGGTACGGGAAATTCGCGATTTGCGCGGCACGGCGTTCATGGTGCCGCCCGGCTGGCGGCCTGCCGAAGACTGGACGGAAATCGATTCGACCCAGGTGGATGCGCCGGGTTCGCAGCATTCGTCCCACCCGCCCCACCGGCATCCCGATCCTTATGCCATGACCGCATCGACGCCGGATATGCCGGATGCGGCGGGCTGCGCCGGGCAGGCTGCGGCCGCCGCCGGCGCGGAGGGCGTCAAGCCCATCCGGATCGTTTCCCGCAGTCAGCAAATGGATGAGCGGGTCGAGCGCCTGGCGACGCGCAAGTCGGCGCGTGAGCAGACGGTGATCCGCCTGCCTTCGTATGAGCAGGTCGCCAGCGATCCTTTGCTCTATGCCCATGCCTCGCGCGTTTTTCATCTGGAATCCAACCCCGGCAACGCCCGCGCCCTGGTGCAGGCGCATGGCGAGGGGGCGGGGCGGCGCGATGTCTGGCTGAATCCGCCGCCGATCCCGCTCAGCACGGCGGAGATGGATCATGTCTACGACCAGCCCTATGCGCGCGCGCCGCATCCGTCCTATGGCGAGGCGAAAATTCCGGCCTGGGAGATGATCCGTTTTTCGATCAACATCATGCGCGGCTGCTTCGGCGGCTGTACCTTCTGCTCCATCCACGAGCACGAGGGACGCATCATCCAGAGCCGTTCGGAAGCATCCATCCTCCACGAAATCGAGCAGATCCGCGACAGGACGCCAGGTTTTACCGGCACGATTTCCGACCTCGGCGGGCCGACCGCCAACATGTACCGCCTGGCCTGCAAGGACAAGAAGATCGAGGCCTCCTGCCGGCGTCTGTCCTGTGTCTATCCCGACATCTGCCCGCAGATGGGCACCGATCACGGCCCGCTGGTGCAGCTCTACCGCAAGGCGCGCAAGGTGCCGGGCATCAAGCGCATCAACATCGGCTCCGGCCTGCGCTACGACCTGGCGATCCGCTCGCCCGAGTACATCAAGGAACTGGTGACCCATCACGTCGGCGGCTATCTGAAGATCGCGCCCGAGCACACCGAGGAGGCCACGCTGGCGAAAATGATGAAGCCGTCGATCGCCAACTATGACAAGTTCAAGGTGCTGTTCGACAAATACTCGCGCGAAGCCGGCAAGGAGCAATATCTGATTCCCTACTTCATCGGCGCCCACCCGGGGGCCAGCGACGAGGACATGCTGAATCTGGCGTTGTGGCTGAAGAAGAACCGTTTCCGTCTCGATCAGGTGCAGAACTTCCTGCCCACGCCGCTGGCCATCGCCACGGCGATGTACCACAGCCGGCGCAATCCGCTGCGCAAGCTGAGCGCAAGCAGCGAAGAGGTGTACACCGCTCGCAGTGGGCGTAGCCGGCGCATCCACAAGGCTTTCATGCGTTATCACGATCCGGCCAACTGGCCGCTGCTGCGCGAGGCGCTGCGCCAGATGGGACGGGCGGATCTGATCGGCAACAGCGCCCAGCACCTGGTGCCCGCCTTTCAGCCGCCGGGTTCGGCGGCTGCGCAGCCGGGGAGCGGGCGGCCGCGCGGGCGTGGACAGGGACGCGGGCAGGGGCTCGATACGGCAGCCATTCCGACGGCGCCAGGTAGAGGCGCGCAACCGCCGCGGGGCGGATTCAAGCGAAAACGCTGAAGCGTCGGGGCGTGCCGGCCAGCATGGAGCCAGCACGGAAATAATCACGCGAATGGTATCGATGGCGGGCATCGATGATGTTCCGGCTGATCGCGGCAAAAGACGGTGAGGCGATAAATTGACGGCCGGATTCGATCGATGCCGATGCGGATGAAACTCGGGTGGCCGCTGCCGTTTCCAGGGTGCGCTGCGACGCAACCGTCATGGGTTCTCCATGCAAGGCTCGCCAAGAGGGGCTCCGGATGGTAAGATTTCGGCGTTAACCCCGTTAACGACCGTTCCACGTAATACTGAAAGACTCCTATGGCTGACACCCTTTTCTGCTATCACTGCCGTACGCATCACCCGAAAGAAGAGATGCGCCAGATCGAAACCAAGGGCGGTAAACGTTGGCGCTGCATCAAGAGCATTCAGGCCACCAAGCAAGGGCGCGAGGCGCGCGAGGCGTTTGGGCGGCAAATGTCGGCAAACAATCGAGCCGAAGCCGAGAGCAAGGCTCGACTGGTACTCAACGCCGCCAAGCAGTTTTAAGTTCTGCCTTTTTTCTTCTCCGTCTCCGTCGTTCCTGGCTTTGTGCAGGAATGCTGGAGTGGTGGGATGGCGGGATGGTGGAATGGTGCCTCGGGCCGGTGATGCATGAAACCGGCCGTCGGCCGCCAGAATAAAAAACGGCGCCATGGGGTTTGCCCGTGGCGCCGTGAAATCTTCGCGATTGCGAAGAGGGGTGATCAGTCCATCGCCTCGTACAGCGGTAGCGTCAGGAACTCAGGGTAGTTTTCCGACAGCGACATTTCCTCGAAGATTCCGGCGGCCTGGTCGTAGGTCGCGTCGGGTTCATTGCCGATGGCCGCCTTGACCTTGGCCAGTTCCTCGGGAATCAACGTGCGTACCATCTCGGCGGTGACCTTGCGGCCATCGTCGAGTTTGCCCTTGGGACTGACCACCCACTGCCACACCTGCGAGCGCGAGATTTCGGCGGTGGCGGCGTCTTCCATCAGGTTGTGGATCGGCACGCAGCCGTTGCCTGCCAGCCAGGAACCGAGGTAATGGATGCCGACGTTGATGTTGTTGCGCAGGCCGGCTTCGGTGATCGGCTGCTCGGGCTGGAAATCGAGCCAGTCCTTCGGGCCGAAGCTGCCGCTGACCTGCTTGTCCCATTGGTTGGGACGCTCGCCCAGCACCTTCCTGAATTCTTCCATGGCGATGGACACCAGGCCCGGGTGCGCCACCCAGCCGCCGTCGTAGCCGTCGTTGGCGTCGCGGGTTTTGTCGTGGCGGATGCCGGCCAGCGCCTTTTCGTTGGCGGCCGGATCGTTCTTGATCGGGATCAGCGCGCTCATGCCGCCCATCGCCGGCGCGCCGCGCTTGTGGCAGGCCTGCACCAGCGCCAGCGCGTAGCTGCGCATGAAAGGCACTTCCATGGTGATCGCCGAACGGTTGGCCAGGCAGAAGTCCCAGTTCTTCTTGAATTTCTTGATGCAGGAAAAGATGTAATCCCAGCGTCCGGCGTTGAGCCCCGCCGAATGCTCGCGCAGCTCATAGAGGATTTCTTCCATCTCGAAGGTGGCGAGAATGGTTTCGACCAGCACGGTCGCCTTGATGGTGCCGCGCGGCAGGCCGACGTGCTCCTGGGCCAGGATGAAGATGTCGTTCCACAGGCGCGCTTCGAGGTGGGATTCCATCTTCGGCAGGTAGAAATACGGCCCGGCGCCGCGCGCCAGTTGCTCCTTGGCGTTGTGGAAGAACACCAGGGCGAAGTCGAAGATGCCGCCGGAAACCCGCTGGTCATCGACGGTGACGTGCTTTTCGTCCAGATGCCAGCCACGCGGGCGGATCTGCAGGGTGGCGACCTTCTCGTTCAGCCGGTATTCCTTGCCGGCTTCGTTGGTGTAGCTGATCTGGCGGCGGATCGCGTCGAAGAGATTCACCTGGCCCTGGATCTGGTTGTACCAGTTCGGGCTGTTGGAATCCTCGAAGTCGGTCATGTAGCTGTCCGCGCCCGAGTTGAAGGCGTTGATGATCATCTTGCGTTCGACCGGGCCGGTGATCTCGACGCGGCGGCATTCCAGCGCCTTGGGCAGCGGCGCGATCTTCCAGTCGTTCTCGCGGATGTGGCGGGTTTCGGGCAGGAAGTCGGGCATCTCGCCGGCGTCGATGCGCGCCTGGCGTTCGATACGCGCCTTCAGCAATTCCTGGCGCCGCGATTCGAAGGCGCGATGCAGCCTGGCGACCAGCGCCAGTGCGTCATGCGTGAGGATTTCGTCGAAACGCGGATGCAGCGGGGCGTTGATGGCCATCCCCTGAGGCAGATCGAGTGCCATGAGTGACTCCTGAAGAAACAGGTTGAATGATAGACGGCGCCTGAGCCGACGCTAAGTTTTACTACAAGCATG